>NZ_JBIVFL010000009.1:0-311009 GCF_044748125.1 Streptomyces sp. NPDC090025
GTACTGCAGGGGGGACCCTGTGGGAGAGTAGGACGCCGCCGAACAATCATTGTGGGAAAGCCCCGCACCTTATGGTGCGGGGCTTTTCTGCGTTCACGGCCAGATTTCTGTTCCCTCCTCGCCCGAGCGTGGAGGGAACGATCTGTCAGAGCCGGCCCGCCGCCTTCAGCGCGAGATAGGCGTCGGCCAGGGCCGGGGCCAGGTTCTCCGGGGTGGCGTCGACGACCGTGACGCCATGACGCTGGAGCTGTTCCGCGGTGCGGACGCGCTGGGACTGGTGCTGGGTCGCGGCGGCGGCCTCGTACACGCCCTCGATCGTTCCGCGGGTGCCGGCCATCCGGGCCACGTACGGGTCGGCGGGGGAGGCCACCACGACCGTGTGGCGTCGGGTGAGCTGCGGGAGGACCGGGAGCAGGCCTTCCTCGACGGGGGCGGCGTCCAGGCCGGTGAGGAGGACGACGAGGGAGCGGCGCGGGGCGCGGGCCAGGGCGGTGGCTGCGAGGCCGCGGGCGTCGGTCTCGACGAGTTCGGGTTCGAGCGGGGCCAGCGCGTCGACGACGGCCGGCAGGATGTCGTTCGCGGAGCGGCCCCGGACGTGGGCGCGGACGCGGCGGTCGTAGGCCAGCAGGTCGACGCGGTCCCCGGCGCGGGCGGCGAGCGCGGTGAGCAGCAGGGCCGCGTCCATCGCCGCGTCGAGGCGGGGGACGTCGCCGACGCGGCCCGCGGAGGTGCGGCCGGTGTCGAGGACGATGAGGATGTGGCGGTCGCGTTCGGGGCGCCAGGTGCGGACGGCGACGGTGTTCTGGCGGGCGGTGGCCCGCCAGTCGATGGAGCGGGTGTCGTCGCCGGGGACGTACTCGCGGAGGCTGTCGAACTCGGTTCCCTCGCCGCGGGTGAGGACGCTGGTGCGGCCGTCGAGTTCGCGGAGCCGGGCCAGGCGCGAGGGGAGGTGCTTGCGGCTGGCGAAGGGCGGCAGGACCCGTACGGTCCAGGGGACTTGGTGGTTGCCCTGACGGGCCGCCAGGCCGAGGGGGCCGTAGGAGCGGACCGTGACGCGTTCGGCCTTGCGGTCGCCGCGGCGGGTGGGACGCAGGGCCGTGGTGATGCGGCGGCGCTCTCCGGCGGGCACCGTGAGCCGCTGGCGGGCCGGGTGCTGGGCGGCGCTGGGGGCCCAGGCGTCGCGGAGTTGGGCGCGGAGTCGGCGGCGCGACGGGTTGGTGACGGTGAGCTGGACTTCGGCTCCGTCACCCAGTCGAACAGACGTATCACCACTTCGGGTGAACTGGAGTGTTCGCACTGGCGCGGCCATCGCGTAGTCGCACAGAATGGCGAGTGTGAGCGGCGCGTTCACCGCGAGCATCCCGGTCCAGCTCGGGGCCAGGATGCCGACGGGGAGCGATCCGATGGCGGCGAGCAGGGCTGTTCGTCCGGTGAGGGCCATGGGGTGCCGTTCTCAGCGGGGTACGGGGACGTGGGCGAGGATCGACTGGAGGACCGTGTCGGCGGTCACTCCCTCCATCTCGGCCTCGGGCCGCAGTTGGACGCGATGCCGCAGCGTGGGCAGGGCGAGGGCCTTCACATCATCCGGGGTGACGTAGTCCCGGCCGGTGAGCCAGGCCCAGGCGCGGGCGGTGGAGAGCAGGGCGGTGGCTCCTCGGGGGGAGACGCCGAGAGTGAGCGAGGGGGATTCACGAGTGGCACGACAGATATCGACGACATAGCCGGTGATCTCGGCCGAGACGGCGATCTTGGCGACGGCCTGACGGGCGGCGGCGAGTTCGGCGGGGCCCGCGACGGGGCGGACTCCGGCGGCCTTCAGATCGCGCGGGTCGAAGCCCTGCGCGTGGCGGGTGAGGACGTTGATCTCGTCCTCCCGTGAGGGCAGCGGGACCGTCAGCTTCAGCAGGAAGCGGTCGAGTTGGGCCTCGGGCAGCGGATAGGTGCCCTCGTACTCGACGGGGTTCTGGGTCGCGGCGACCAGGAAGGGCTCGGGCAGTGGGCGGGGTGTGCCGTCCACGGTGACCTGGCGCTCCTCCATGGCCTCCAGGAGCGAGGACTGCGTCTTCGGGGGCGTGCGGTTGATCTCGTCGGCGAGCAGCAGGTTGGTGAAGACTGGGCCGGGCTGGAAGGAGAACTCGGCGCTTCTGGTGTCGTAGACGAGTGAGCCGGTGATGTCGCTCGGCATCAGGTCCGGGGTGAACTGGACGCGCTTGGTGTCGAGTTCGAGGGTGGCGGCGAGCGCCCGCACCAGGAGTGTCTTGGCGACGCCGGGGACGCCCTCAAGGAGCACGTGGCCCTTGCAGAGCAGGGCGACGACGAGACCGGTGACGGCGGGGTCCTGGCCGACCACGGCCTTACCGATCTCGGTGCGCAGGGCCTCCAGGGAGGCGCGGGCGCTGTCCGAGCTCGTCGGGGTCGCGGGGGTCGGGGCGCTCATGAGGTGCGTACCTCTCTTTCGAGGGCGTCGAGTTGGTCCGCGAGGCGGACGAGGGCGGCGTCGTTGGTGGGGACCGGGCCGAAGAGGAGGTCCCGGTGGTCTCCGGCGTTGGCGGGGAGCCGGGCGGAGAGCGCGGGCAGCAGCAGTTCGGGGGAGTGGGCGTCCCTGCCGGGGACGCCGAGGAGCGGGGCGAGCCGGTCGCGGGTCGCGGTGCGCAGGACGGTCGCCGCGCGGTCGCGGGCGTCGGTCTTCCGGTAGAGGCGGGCGCGGCCTTCGGTGGTCTCGGAGGCGCGGATCGCGACGGGGAGGCGTTCGGGGACGAGGGCGCCGAGGCGGCGGCCTCGCCAGACGGCTGCGAGGACGGCGGCGAGGGCGAGTTGGAGCGTGCCCCACAGCCAGCCGGAGGGGATCAGATCGAGGAACGAGTCGGTGGGGTCGTCGGAGGCCCCGGTGGCGTCGGCGGGTGCGTCGGCCAGGGAGGGGAGGTACCAGACGAGATGCGGGCGGGAGCCGAGGAGATGCAGGGCGAGGGCCGCGTTGCCCTCGCGGGCGAGGTGCTCGTTGGTGAGCAGCTCGGCGGAGCCGAGGAGCACGGTGTCGCCGGTGCCGGTGCCGGTGTTGGGGAGTCGGACCAGGGTCGGCAGACCGTCGGCGAGGTAGCAGGAGTCGGCGGTGGTGCCGCCGGTGCGGTAGCGCTCGCCGCCGAGTTCGGCGCTGCCCGCGCGGGTGGCGGCGGGCAGTGCGCAGCCCGCTTCGCGGGTGCTGACGGGGACGGCCCGGCCGGTGTCGATCCCGGGGGCGAGGGTCGGCAGGGAGGGGCTGCCCGGGGTCAGCAGGACGGTGCGGCCCGGAGAGCGGGTCATCGCCCCGTACAGGGTGGACTGCTGGCGCGGGGTCAGCAGGTCGGGGGTGGTGACCAGGAGGGTGGTGTCGGCTCCGGTGGCGGTGGTGGCCTCGGTGAGGCTGTCGGTCACCTGGAGGGTGACGCCCTGGGCCTGGAGGAGTTCGGCGACGGCACGGCTGCCCGCAGGGTCGGCGGAGCGGGGGTCGAGGCGCCCGCCGTGGTCGGCGGACTGGACGGCCGCGACGAGGATTCCGCCGGTCAGGAGCAGCGCGAGGAGCAGCAGGGTGCCGCGGGAGCGGGTCCAGAGCTGGTGCGGGGTGAGCGAGGTGGAGGTGGTGCTGGTGGGCGTCCGGCTCATCGGGGCGCCTCCGTGAAGCCGCCGCCGGTGGCCGTGGCGAGGACCGGTTTGGTGCGTTCGAGGGCGCCGTCGAGCTGCTCGATGCGGCGGTACGCGGCTTCGTCGGCGGTCCGGGCGCCGTATGTGACGTCGTCGAAGGACCGGGCGGCGGCGCGCAGCGCCTCGGCGTGGGCGGGCAGTGAGCGGCCCGCCTCGGCGGCGGCTTCGTCGGCGGTGCGGCCGGGGCGCGGGTCGAGCAGGGTGCGTTCTTCGAGGGCGCGGACGATGGCCCGTATCCGTTCCTGGACGGCCTGGTTCCACTGGCCCGCGGTGGCGTGGCGGGTGGCGGCGGTCCGGTGTTCGGCGGCGGTGTGGGGGCTGTCGTCGAAGAGGGAGTCGCTTATGGCGGCGGGGGAGCGGTGCGGGGTGCCGAGGCGCCACCAGAGGGCGGCGGCGACGGCCAGTGCGACGAGGACGACGGCGATGAGTCCGACGACGCCGCCGGGCGCGTGCCCGGCGGCGCTGTCGAAAAGTCCGCCCACCCAGTCGAGGAAGCGGTCGAGGCCGCGCTGGAGCAGGTTGGGCTCGTGCTCGTGGTACATCGGCTTGGACAGTTCGCGCTCGGCCGCCTCCTGGGCGGGCAGGCGCGGGATGTCCACGGGTACGTCGGCGGTCGGTCCCCCCGTGACCGTCACGCCATCAGCCCCCGTAGCCGGGCAGGCCGGCGGCGCGGGCGAGTTCGAGGTCGAGGGCCTCGCGGCGGATCCGCTGGTCGATGTAGAGCAGGACGCTGACACCGGCGGAGAACGGGTAGGTCACGGCGCTGGTGACGACGCCACCGATGCCCGTGATGATCAGGAAGGTCCAGGTGGTGTCCGGGACGTTGCCGCTGGCGAGGTCGCCGAGGCCCTCGCCGGAGGCGGCGAGCGCGATGCCGAGGAACGGGATCGCGACCACCATCTGCACCAGGAAGATCAGCACCTGGGTGAGCAGGGTGATGCCGAAGATGCGCCACCAGGAGCCCTGGACGAGCTTGGCGGAGCGCTTCATCGCCTTGACCACGCCCTGGCGTTCGAGCATCAGGGCGGGAGAGGCCAGCGAGAAGCTGATGGTCATCCACATCACGGCGGCGAAGGCGCAGACGCCGCCGAGGAAGGAGAGGAAGCCGCCCGCGTCGCCGCCGAGGAGCATGCCCGGCAGCAGTCCGACGAACATGATGACGCCGCCGGCCAGGGGCACGATCAGGGTCAGGCCGAGGAGCTGGAGCAGCCGGGGCCGGGCTTCCTGCCAGGCGGTGCCCAGGGTGACGGGCTTGCCGAGGACGGCCCGGCTGACCACGACGGTGAGCAGTGCGGAGACGAGGATGCCGGCGGCGACGATGATGACGTACGCCGGTGCCATGCCGACCAGCGAGTCCTTGAGGCTGTCGACGCTCTGGGTCAGTGCTTCCTCGGGGCTCGCGTCCGGGTCGATCGGCGTGGTGGCGGGCATCAGGAAGCGCTGGAAGAGGATGTCCGCGATCTGCGTGAACACGGCGACGGTCACGCTGATGGTGAGGACGGTCCGCCAGTAGCGGCGCATGGTCGTGACGGCGCCGTCGAGGATGTCGCCGAGGGTCAGCGGGCGCAGCGGGATCACGCCGGGCTTCGCCGCGGCGGGCGGGCCCCAGTGGCGCTGCGGGGGCTGTCCGCCCCAGCCGGGGCCGGGGTAGGTGGGGGTCGGGGCCTGCGGCGGGGCGGGGACCGTGGCGGCGGACGGCGGCTGCCACTGGCCGGCCGGCGGCTGCTGCTTCGACCACTGACCGGCGGAGCCGTCGGGACCCGCGGCGTCGGCGGGCGCGGCGGGCCCGGGGATCCCGGTGCCGTCGTGGCCGTCGGAGGGCGCGGATCCGGGCGAGGTCCAGCCCGGAGTGTCGTTCACGGTCGTCCACCTCGAGGATTGGTCGCGGGGCCGGCTCGGCGAGTCGGCTCGGTGTCTGGGGCCGTGCGCCGTTCGGGGCGGTGGGCCGGGAGCCATCGTGCCACGCGCGCCCCACCTGCGGGCGGGGCCGAGGGATCAGAATCCCGGGCGGGGCTTGGGGAGTCCTCGCACACCGGGGAGGCCCGCGCGCTGCGGGGACCGGCGGCCGTCCGGCGGCTGTCGTCCGCTCGTGCGCCGGCCGGGGCGAGCCGGGTTCTCCGGCCGCCGCGTGCGGGTGACGATCGGGCCGGTGGGGATGCGCCAGCTCGGCTCTGGGCCGGAGTCGGGCGTACGGGGTACGGTTCGGGGCGACCACGGGGGTCACGTGCTGGCATCCATGTCTGACATCAACACCCACGGGCACCGGCGGTTCACAGCGGGCGAACACCGACGTCCCCGCAGGTCAGTGAGGTATCTCACCAGCCGCCTTGAGACTGATACGGAAATGGGATGATGTCGATATGAAGGGACGCGTTCTTGTCGTCGACGACGACACGGCACTGGCCGAGATGCTCGGCATCGTGCTCCGAGGTGAAGGTTTCGAGCCGTCGTTCGTCGCGGACGGCGACAAGGCGCTCGCGGCGTTCCGGGAGGCCAAGCCGGATCTGGTGCTGCTCGATCTGATGCTGCCCGGGCGGGACGGGATCGAGGTGTGCCGGCTCATCCGGGCGGAGTCCGGGGTGCCGATCGTCATGCTCACGGCCAAGAGCGACACCGTCGACGTGGTCGTCGGGCTCGAGTCCGGGGCCGACGACTACATCGTGAAGCCGTTCAAGCCGAAGGAGCTCGTCGCCCGGATCCGGGCGCGGCTGCGGAGGTCGGAGGAGCCGGCGCCGGAGCAGCTGACCATCGGCGATCTGGTGATCGACGTGGCCGGGCACTCCGTGAAGCGGGACGGGCTGTCGATCGCCCTGACGCCGCTGGAGTTCGACCTGCTCGTCGCGCTCGCCCGCAAGCCGTGGCAGGTGTTCACCCGTGAGGTGCTCCTGGAGCAGGTCTGGGGCTACCGGCACGCGGCCGACACCCGGCTGGTGAACGTGCACGTCCAGCGGCTGCGCTCGAAGGTCGAGAAGGACCCGGAGCGCCCCGAGATCGTGGTCACCGTCCGTGGGGTCGGTTACAAGGCAGGACCGAGCTGACATGACTGCGGGCAGTGCTGCTCCGAAGCCCGGGGATCCGGGAGTCCGTACGGGGCGGGCTGCCGGACCGGGACGGGGGGGCTCGCGATTCGGCCGTCTGTTGCAGGACGGGGCGCCGGGCGGCCCGGTGTTCCGGCTCGTCGTGCGCTGGGTGCGGCGGCCGTTGCTGCCCGCCGTCCGGCTGTGGCGGCGCAACCTGCAGGTGCGGGTCGTCGCGGGCACCCTGCTGATGTCGCTCGGTGTGGTGCTGCTGCTCGGCCTCGTCGTCATCGGCCAGGTGCGCAACGGTCTGCTGGAGGCCAAGGAGCGGGCGGCGCAGAGTCAGGCCGCCGGTGGGTTCTCCGCGGCTCAGGACCGGGCGGCGACCACGCCGTCCGCGCCCGGTGACCAGGACGGTGGCCGTACCGGCGCGTCCGTGAACTGGCGCTCGACGCTCGTCGAGCAGCTCGCGAGTGGCGGTCAGAGCGCCTACAACGTGGTCGCGCTGTCCCTGGAGACCGGGGACACGGCGAGCCGCGGCGCCCGTGCCTCGGGCGAGGTCGACCCCACCACCAGCATTCCCGCGGAGCTGCGGCACAGCGTGGCGCAGGGCACCACGACGTACCAGAAGTTCGCCCGCATCCACTACACCAGCGGCAAGGCGCCCGAGGCCGGTCTGGTGATCGGCAAGCGGCTCAACGACGCCGACGGCACGCCGTACGAGCTCTACTACCTCTTCCCGCTGGCCCAGGAGGAGGACTCCCTCACCCTGGTCAAGGGCACCCTGGCGACGGCGGGGCTGTTCGTCGTGGTGCTGCTGGGGGCGATCGCGTGGCTGGTGGTGCGGCAGGTCGTGACGCCGGTGCGGATGGCCGCCGGGATCGCCGAGCGGCTGTCCGTCGGCACCCTTCAGGAGCGGATGAAGGTCACCGGCGAGGACGACATCGCGCGGCTCGGCGAGGCGTTCAACAAGATGGCGCAGAACCTCCAGCTGAAGATCCAGCAGATGGAGGACCTGTCGCGGATGCAGCGGCGGTTCGTCTCGGACGTCTCGCACGAGCTGCGCACCCCGCTGACCACCGTGCGGATGGCGGCCGACGTCATCCATGAGGCCCGGGTCGACTTCGATCCGGTGACCGCGCGCTCCGCCGAGCTCCTCGGCGACCAGCTCGACCGGTTCGAGTCGCTGCTCTCGGACCTGCTGGAGATCAGCCGGTTCGACGCGGGCGCGGCGAGCCTGGAGGCCGAGCCGATAGACCTGCGCGCGGTGGTCCGGCGGGTGATCGGCGGCGCCGAGCCGCTGGCCGAGCGCAAGGGGACCCGGATCGTCGTCATCGGCGACGAGCAGCCCGTGGTGGCCGAGGCGGACGCCCGCCGGGTCGAGCGGGTGCTGCGCAATCTGGTGGTGAACGCCGTCGAGCACGGCGAGGGCCGGGACGTCGTGGTGCGGCTCGCCGCCGCGGGCGGCGCCGTCGCGGTCGCCGTGCGCGACTACGGCGTGGGTCTGAAGCCGGGCGAGGCGACCCGGGTGTTCAACCGGTTCTGGCGGGCCGACCCGGCACGCGCGCGTACCACCGGTGGTACGGGCCTCGGCCTGTCCATCGCGGTCGAGGACGCCCGGCTGCACGGCGGCTGGCTGCAGGCGTGGGGCGAGCCCGGTGGCGGTTCGCAGTTCCGGCTCACCCTGCCCCGTACGGCGGACGAGCCGCTGCGCGGCTCCCCGATACCGCTGGAGCCGGAGGACTCGCGGCGCAACCGCGAGCAGGCCGCGCTCGCCGCGGGCGGGGCCGCCGCCGGTGGCGGCGACGGTTCGACGACGAACGGCGCGGGCGGGCGGCTCGCCGCGGTGCCGGTGCAGCCCGCGGACCGCCCGGCCCTGCCCGTACCGCCGAGGCTGCCGCCGGTGCCGCGGCCGACGGCCGACCCGACGGCGCTGCCCGGCAGCGGCGCGCGGGTGGTGACCCGGCCCGCGGACGGCGAGGCCACGGGAGAGGCGATGGCGTCGACGCGCGCCGAGCGGGAGGACGGGACGGGTGAGCGCTGACCTTCGGGGCGCCGAGGGCGTTCGAGGCGTTCGGGACGGGCGGCGGCCGGTGGCCCGGGGGCGGGCCCGGTCGCTGCGCGGGGTCGTGCTCGCCGCCTGCGGTTCGCTGCTGGTGGCCGGGTGCGCGACCATGCCGGACAGCGGCGAGGTCCAGGCCGTGAAGGCGTCCAACCCCGGTGACTCGCAGGTGCGGGTGTACGCGGTCGCGCCCCGCGAGAACGCGGATCCGGACGAGATCGTCGACGGTTTCCTGGAGGCGATGACGAGTGACGACCCCGGTTTCGCGACCGCGCGGAAGTATCTGACCCGGAAGGCCGTGCGGGCCTGGAAGCCGGAGGAGAGCATTTCGGTGCTCACCAACGCGCCGGACCGCGACCAGGCCGACCGGCCGGCCGACGAGAGCAAGGGCCGGACCTATCCGCTGTCCGGGCGGCAGATCGCGACGGTCGACGCGAGCCACGCGTACCAGCCGAACGCGCCCGGCGAGTACAACCAGTCGATCCATGTGGTGCAGCAGCCGTCGGCGGACGGCAAGAGCAAGGAATGGCGCATCGACAGCCTGCCCAAGGGCCTGGTGCTCGGTGAGGCGGACTTCCTGCGCAACTACCGGTCGGTCAACAAGTACTACTTCGCGTCCGGCGAGAACTGGGTGGTCGCCGACCCCGTCTACATCCGGCAGCGGCAGGACCCGGTCACCCGGATGGATCCGGTGGCGCAGACCGTGAAGGCGCTCCTGGAGGGGCCGACGGGCTGGCTCGATCCGGCCGTCGACTCGCGATTCCCGTCCGGTACGCAGCTGGCGCCGGGTGTCACGACGCTCGTCACCGACGATCAGTCGACCCTGAAGGTGCCGCTGAACGCCAAGGCCGACCGGGTCAGCGCGGTGGCCTGCAAGGGGATGGCGGCGCAGCTGCTGTTCACCCTCGGCGACCTGACATCGGTGCGGGTCGAGCAGGTCGAGATCCAGGGCAGCAAGGGCGACCGGCTGTGCCTGCTCGGGAAGGCGCAGGCGCGCGACGAGTACGCGCCGGTCAGGAACGCGGGCCACAGCGAGAATCCGTACTTCGTCGACGAGCACGGCAAGCTGATGACGCTGTCGGTCGGCGGGCGGCAGCCGGACCGGCCGACCGAGGTGCCGGGGCCGTTCGGCAAGGGCGTGGTGCCGCTGAAGGCGGTGGCCGTGGACCGAGAGGAGAGCCACGCGGCGGGCGTCGTCCAGGAGGGCCGTGAGCTGCGGGTCGGTTCGATCACGGCCGACGAGGAACTGCCCCCCGCGGTCGTCACCAGCAGCGGGGTCCGGCCGGCCGACCGGCTGTCGGCGCCGAGCTGGGACGGGCGCGGCGACCTGTGGGTGGCCGACCGCAACCCGGTGAAGCCGCGGCTGTGGATGGTGCCGGGCGGCCAGGGCGAGCGGATCGAGGTGAGCACGCCGTGGCTGCGCGACGGGGCGCGCGTCGAGTCGCTGCGGGTGTCGGCGGACGGGGTGCGGATCGCGCTGCTCGTCACCAAGGACCATCACACGACGCTGCAGATCGGCCGGGTGGAGCGGACCTTCACCGACGACGGGCAGACCGTCGCGGTCACCGATCTGGAGAACGCGGCGCCGCGGCTCTCGTCGGTGACGTCGGTGTCGTGGGCGGGGCCGAGCAGGCTCGTCGTGGTCGGCACCGAGGCCGGTGGGGTGCAGCAGGTGCGGTACGTGCAGACGGACGGCTCGACCTCCGCCACGTCCGTGCTGCCGGGCCTCAACGGCGTCGACGCGGTGGCCGCGCCCTACGGCGAGCAGGCCCCGGTGGTCGCGGACTCCGGCAACGACGGGATCGTGCGGCTCGTGCCGGGGGCGAACTGGCAGCCGGTCGTCAAGAGCGGCGGCTCGCCGGTGTACCCGGGCTGAGCGGCGGAGCCACGCGTGGGCACCCGGCGGGTACGGGGCCGGGCGCAGGGTGAGTACGAGGTGGACGGCCTCGTCCGGCAGGTGCCGGGCGGGGCCGTTCGCGTTCCGCCGGACCTGGGCGGCGGGTTGTCCACAGGGGGTTTTCCACAGGGGTGGCCGAGCGTGCCGGGTGGGAGGACAGTGGAGCCATGCGGGGGTGGTGGCGAGAGGTCGCCGGTCTGATGCTGCCGGTCTGCTGCGAGGGCTGCGGGCGGTCCCGCACGGCGCTGTGCCCGTCGTGCGAGGCCGAGCTGACGGCTGTCGGGCCGCGCCCCGTGCGGCCCGACCCGGAGCCCGTGGGGCTGCCGCCGGTGTGTGCCGCCGCGCGGTACGAGGGGGCGGTACGGGGTCTTCTCATCGCCCACAAGGAGCGCGGGGCGCTGGCGCTCGCGGGGCCGCTCGGCGTGGCGCTCGCCGGTGCCGTGACGGCCGCCGAAGGGGCCTGTGGCGGGCCGGGGGCGCGGCTGCTGCTCCTGGTGCCGGTGCCGTCCGCGCGGCGGGCGGTGCGGGCGCGTGGGCACGATCCGACCCGGCGGATCGCGCTGGCGGCGGCGCGGCGGCTGCGGCGGGCGGGCCGGGCGGCGCGGGTGCTCCCGGTGCTGCGGCAGCGGCGGGCGGTGCGGGACCAGGCGGGGCTCGGGGCGCGGGGGCGGCTCGCGAACCTGGCGGGTGCGCTGGAGGTGGCCCCGGACGGGCTGCGGGTGTTGGCGCGGGCCGTCGGCGCGGGTGGCCGGGTGGTGCTGGTGGACGACCTGATGACCACCGGGGCCTCGCTCGCGGAGGCGGCGCGGGCCGTCACCGCGGCAGGAGGCCGTGCGGAGGCGGCCGGGAACGCCGGGATCGCTGTACACCGTCCGTTCATGTCGCGGGGATTTCCGGACGGCGCGCGGCGAAACGGTGAGGACATGCTTTTCGAACAGCCGGTGGCGGCGGTAGTCGCATCCTCTCCGGCTTCGTTCGAAATAAACCGGAACTCTCGCAGATCTTGCATCGTTGCAGGTGGTGAGAGGTGAAAACACCCGAACGGAGGTAACTGGCGCCACCGGGTGCCGACACCCGTCCGAAGGAGCTATGTTCGGTTGTGAGGAATGGCGAAAGCCGCACCTCACCCATTGCACGGGTGCGCCTACAGGACGGGAGTTCAGGGCGAATTAACCTCTTGTTGGTGGGGTGGGGAGCTTGTCGACTGGGGAGGACAGAGGTCAAGTCGCCAAGTCCGAGACTCCGGTAAACGCCGGGGTCTGGTGCAAAGGGAGAAGCTCGCCGGCCAAGGAGCCGGACCGGGCGATCCGGGAACGGAGTTCTGCGTGGACATCGTCGTGAAGGGCCGCAAGACCGAGGTGCCCGAGCGGTTCCGGAAGCACGTGGCCGAGAAGCTGAAGCCGGAGAAGATCCAGAAGCTCGACGGCAAGGTGATCAGCCTCGACGTCGAGGTGTCCAAGGAGCCCAATCCGCGACAGGCAGACAGGTCGGACCGGGTGGAGATCACCCTGCACTCCCGAGGCCCGGTGATCCGGGCGGAGGCAGCGGCGGCCGACCCCTACGCGGCGCTCGACCTCGCCAGCGACAAGCTGGAGGCCCGGCTGCGCAAGCAGCACGACAAGCGCTACACCCGCCGCGGCGCGGGCCGGCTCTCGGCGGCCGAGGTCGGTGACGTGGTGCACGGCGCGGCCGAGCTCGACACCAACGGTGAACTCGTCGCCGACGAGGGCAAGGGCGTGACCACCACCATGATGGGCTCCATCGAGGTCCAGGGCGAAGGCCCGCTGGTGGTCAGGGAGAAGACCCACAAGGCCGCCCCGATGACCCTCGACCAGGCGCTCTACGAGATGGAGCTCGTCGGCCACGACTTCTATCTCTTCGTCGACTCCGACACCAAGCAGCCCAGCGTGGTCTACCGGCGCCACGCCTACGACTACGGCGTCATCCACCTGGAGAGCGACCCGCTCGCCGAGGGCGGTGGCGCGGGCGGTGCGCTCGGCGGCTGAACCCCCGGCCGCGGGCCGCGGAAGCTGATCCGACCGGTGCCCCTGGGAGCGCCTTCCGGGCGCTCCCAGGGGCACCCCTGTGCGACGGTGCGCACCCCTGTGCGACCTCGGGCGGTCACGGGATCACCGCGGATGCGCCCGGGCATGAAATCATGGCGAGCGACCAACCACGGCTCCCCGAGCAGCGGTTGGAGACCACCAGAGCAATTGGGCACACGACTTCAGGCCATGGCCTTCAGGGGGAGGAACGATGGCGAACAGCTTCGGGCCGGTGCAGAGCGGGCGAAGGCTCGAAGGACCGGTGCATCCGGAGGGCTCGGAAGGAATGGATTCGGCCAGCGATTCGTCGCGAGCGGAGCCGATCCGGGTCCTCGTGGTGGACGATCACGCCCTTTTCCGCCGCGGACTGGAGATCGTCCTCGCCCAGGAAGAGGACATCCAGGTCGTCGGTGAGGCGGGCGACGGCGCGGAAGCCGTCGACAAGGCGGCCGATCTGCTGCCCGACATCGTGCTGATGGACGTCCGGATGCCCAAACGCGGCGGCATCGAGGCATGCACCTCCATCAAGGAAGTGGCGCCCAGCGCGAAAATCATCATGCTGACGATCAGCGACGAGGAGGCCGACCTCTACGACGCGATCAAGGCCGGTGCCACCGGCTATCTCCTCAAGGAGATCTCCACCGACGAGGTGTCCACCGCGATCCGCGCCGTCGCCGACGGCCAGTCGCAGATCAGCCCGTCGATGGCGTCGAAGCTGCTCACCGAGTTCAAGTCGATGATCCAGCGCACCGACGAGCGGCGCCTGGTGCCCGCGCCCCGGCTGACCGACCGCGAGCTGGAGGTCCTGAAACTCGTCGCGACCGGGATGAACAACCGGGACATCGCCAAGGAACTGTTCATCTCCGAGAACACCGTGAAGAACCACGTCCGCAACATCCTGGAGAAGCTCCAGCTGCACTCCCGGATGGAAGCCGTGGTCTACGCGATGCGGGAGAAGATCCTCGAGATCCGCTGACCGCTGACCCCAAGAAATCCCGCCGACCTGACGGACGACCTGACGAACGACCTGACGGACGGCGGAAAGAAAAGCGGAAAGAAACTCAGGCCAGGGCCTTCACCAGCTCCGCCGCCAGCTCCGGAGCGTCCACCCGCTCCACCGCCACCGCGTCGCAGCCCACCCACTCGGCCGCCTCGCGCAGCGCCCGCGCCACCGCCGGGACCGCCTTCGGGCCGTCCAGGGTGACCTGGCGGGCGACCAGGGTCCGGCCGTCCCGCGCCGGGTCCACCCGGCCCACCAGACGCCCGCCGGCGAGCACCGGCATCGCGAAGTACCCGTACACCCGCTTCGGCTTCGGCACGTACGCCTCGAGGCGGTGGGTGAAGCCGAAGATGCGCTCGGTGCGCGGCCGCTCCCAGATCAGCGAGTCGAACGGCGACAGCAGCGTCGTACGGTGCCGCCCCCGGGGCTCGGTCGCGAGCGCCGCCGGATCGGCCCAGGCGGGCTTCCCCCAGCCCGCCACCGTCACCGGCACCAGACCCGAGTCGGCGACCACCGCGTCGAACGCCTCGCCCTTGATCCGGTGGTAGTCGGCGAGGTCCGAGCGGGTCCCGACGCCCAGCGCCTCGCCCGCCTGCCGGACCAGCCGCCGCAGGCACTCGGTGTCGTCCAGGTCGTCGTGCAGCAGCGCGTCCGGGACGGCGCGCTCCGCCAGGTCGTACACCCGCTTCCAGCCGCGCCGCTCGGTGACCACCACCTCGCCGTACATCAGCGCCCGCTCGACGGCGATCTTCGAGTCGGACCAGTCCCACCACTCGCCCTTGTTCTTCGCGCCGCCGAGCTCGGTGGCGGTCAGCGGGCCCTCGGCCCGCAGCTGGGCGATCACCGCCTCGTACGCCCCGGCGGCCAGCTCGTGGTTCCAGTGCGGGCGGCCGCGGTAGGAGCGGCGGCGGAAGGCGAAGTGCGGCCACTCCTCGATCGGCAGGATGCAGGCGGCGTGCGACCAGTACTCGAAGGCGTGGCCCTCGGTCCAGTAGGCGTCCTCGACGGGGCGGCGGCCGACCGCGCCCAGGCGCGCGTACGGGATCAGCTCGTGCGAGCGGGCGAGGACCGAGATGGTGTCCAGCTGGACCTGCCCGAGAGCGCGCAGCACGCCGCGCACCCCGCCCCGGCGGTCCGGGGCGCCGAGGAACCCCTGGGCGCGCAGGGCGATCCGGCGGGCGTCGTCGGCGGACAGTTCGGCGGCGGGGCGCGGGGCGGCGGTCGTCATGATCAGACCCTAGGGCCCGGCACTGACAACCGGACCGGACAACCGCATCCGACAGGCGGATCCGACAGCCGGACCGGACAACCCGGCCGGGCACCGGCCCGCCCCGCGCTCAGCCGTTCCCGCCCGCCCGGGACGGCAGGTACGGCGCCGCCGACGGCAGCCCCAGGTCGGACGGGAGCAGCGCGCCGAGCCAGGAGTCACGGACGGTGCCCTTGTTGAGCAGGCCCGCCCGCTCGACGGCCTCGATCACGAAACCGGCCCGCTCGGCGACCGCGCGGGACGGCAGGTTGCCGACCTCGGCACGCCACACCAGCCGGTGCACCCCGAGCGGGCCGAAGGCCCAGCGGGCGAGGGCGTCGACGGCCTCGGTCATGTAGCCGTTGCCCCGGTGCTCCTTCACCATCCAGAAGCCGATCTCGCGGATGCCGAGCCCGCGCGCGTGCAGCCCGGCGGCGGCGATCAGCGGGCCGCCGTCGAGCGGCTCGACGGCGAAGGTGTACTCCGTGTCGTCGCGCCAGCCGTCCGGCACGAGCCGGGTCAGGAACAGTGCGGCGTCCTGGCGCGTGTACGGCGAGGGAACCTGGGTCCACCGCTGGATGTCGGGGTCCTGACAGGCGGCGTGGACGGCGTCGGTGTCGGCGGCCGTGAACGGGCGCAGCCGGAGCCGGTCGGTGGTGAGCACGATGGGTTCCATGACGGAATTGTGGTGACCCGCCCGGCCCGATGCGAACACTTTTCGGGCCGGGGCGGCACCTTCCGGCGGGGTCGAGCGTTGTTCTTGAGGGCGGCGTCCTGAGCGGGAGCGGGGCCTCCGGCACAGCTGGCCTCCCTCCGCGAGGGCGGTCTCGCTTACGATGGCCGTTGCGGTGGGGACCACCTGCCGTGCCCGCGCCCGAGTCATGACAAGACCCAGTGCCAGGCCCGACCGGCAAGGAGACCAGCCTCAGTGTCCGTCTTCAACAAGCTCATGCGTGCAGGCGAAGGCAAGATCCTGCGCAAACTGCACCGCATCGCGGACCAGGTCAACTCCATCGAAGAGGACTTCGTCAACCTCTCCGACGCCGACCTGCGGGCGCTCACGGACGAGTACAAGCAGCGGTACGCCGACGGCGAGAGCCTCGACGACCTGCTCCCCGAGGCGTTCGCCACGGTCCGTGAGGCCGCGAAGCGCGTCCTCGGTCAGCGTCACTACGACGTGCAGATCATGGGCGGCGCCGCCCTCCACCTCGGCTATGTCGCCGAGATGAAGACCGGTGAGGGCAAGACCCTGGTGGGTACCCTCCCGGCGTATCTGAACGCGCTGTCCGGCAAGGGCGTCCACCTGATCACGGTGAACGACTACCTCGCCGAGCGTGACTCCGAGATGATGGGCCGGGTGCACCGCTTCCTCGGTCTCGAGGTCGGCTGCATCCTCGCGAACATGACTCCGGCCCAGCGCCGTGAGCAGTACGCCTGCGACATCACGTACGGCACGAACAACGAGTTCGGCTTCGACTACCTGCGCGACAACATGGCGTGGTCCCAGGAGGAGCTCGTCCAGCGCGGCCACAACTACGCGTGCGTGGACGAGGTCGACTCGATCCTCGTCGACGAGGCCCGTACGCCGCTGATCATCTCCGGCCCGGCCGACCAGGCCACCAAGTGGTACGGCGACTTCGCCAAGCTGGTCACCCGCCTCGTCAAGGGCGAGCCGGGCAACCCCCTCAAGGGCATCGAGGAGACCGGCGACTACGAGGTCGACGAGAAGAAGCGCACCGTCGGCATCCACGAGTCCGGTGTCGCCAAGGTCGAGGACTGGCTCGGCATCGACAACCTCTACGAGTCGGTGAACACCCCGCTCGTCGGTTACCTGAACAACGCCATCAAGGCGAAGGAACTGTTCAAGAAGGACAAGGACTACGTCGTCATCGACGGCGAAGTCATGATCGTCGACGAGCACACCGGCCGTATCCTCGCCGGCCGCCGCTACAACGAGGGCATGCACCAGGCGATCGAGGCCAAGGAGGGGGTGGCGATCAAGGACGAGAACCAGACGCTCGCCACGATCACCCTCCAGAACTTCTTCCGCCTCTACGGCAAGCTCTCCGGCATGACCGGTACGGCCATGACCGAGGCGGCCGAGTTCCACCAGATCTACAAGCTGGGTGTCGTCCCGATCCCGACGAACAAGCCCATGCAGCGCAACGACCAGCCGGACCTGATCTACCGGACCGAGGTCGCCAAGTTCGCCGCCGTCGTCGACGACATCGCCGAGAAGCACGAGAAGGGCCAGCCGGTCCTGGTCGGCACCACCTCGGTCGAGAAGTCCGAGTACCTGTCGCAGCAGCTCAGCAAGCGCGGTGTGCCGCACGAGGTGCTGAACGCCAAGCACCACGAGCGCGAGGCGATCATCGTCGCCCAGGCCGGCCGCCGCGGCGCCGTCACCGTCGCCACCAACATGGCCGGCCGTGGTACCGACATCAAGCTCGGCGGCAACCCCGACGACCTCGCCGAGGCGGAGCTGCGCCAGGCGGGCCTCGACCCGGTCGAGCACGTCGAGGAGTGGGCGGCGGCCCTGCCGGCCGCCCTGGAGCGCGCCGAGAAGGCCGTGAAGGCGGAGTTCGAGGAGGTCAAGGAGCTCGGCGGACTGTACGTCCTGGGCACCGAGCGCCACGAGTCCCGCCGTATCGACAACCAGCTGCGCGGTCGTTCCGGCCGTCAGGGCGACCCGGGCGAGTCCCGCTTCTACCTGTCGCTGGGCGACGACCTGATGCGTCTGTTCAAGGCGCAGATGGTCGAGCGGGTCATGGCCATGGCCAACGTCCCGGACGACGTGCCGATCGAGAACAAGATGGTCACGCGTGCGATCGCGTCCGCGCAGGGCCAGGTCGAGTCGCAGAACTTCGAGACCCGTAAGAACGTCCTGAAGTACGACGAGGTCCTGAACCGGCAGCGTGAGGTCATCTACGGCGAGCGCCGTCGCGTCCTGGAGGGCGAGGACCTGCACGAGCAGGTGCAGCACTTCATGAACGACACGATCGACGACTACATCCGCCAGGAGACCGCCGACGGCTTCGCCGAGGAGTGGGACCTGGACCGGCTGTGGACCGCGTTCAAGCAGCTCTACCCGGCGAAGGTCACGGTCGAGGAGCTGGAGGACGCGGCCGGGGACCGGGCGGGCATCACCGCCGAGTTCATCGGCGAGTCCGTCAAGGACGACATCCACGAGCAGTACGACGCGCGTGAGCAGCAGCTCGGCTCGGACATCATGCGCGAGCTGGAGCGCCGGGTGGTCCTCTCGGTGCTCGACCGCAAGTGGCGCGAGCACCTCTACGAGATGGACTACCTCCAGGAGGGCATCGGCCTGCGGGCGATGGCCCAGAAGGACCCGCTGGTCGAGTACCAGCGCGAGGGCTTCGACATGTTCTCCGCGATGATGGAGGGCATCAAGGAGGAGTCCGTCGGCTACCTGTTCAACCTGGAGGTCCAGGTCGAGCAGCAGGTCGAGGAGATCCCGGTGCAGGACTCCCCGTCGCTGGAGAAGGACGCCGTCCCGGCGGGCGCCGGCCGCCCGGAGATCCGGGCCAAGGGCCTGGAGGCGCCGCAGCGCCCGGACCGGCTGCACTACACCGCGCCGAAGGTCGACGGTGACGGCTCGGTCGTCGAGGGCGACTTCGCCGCGGACGGCGGCGCGGCCGACGAGAGCGACGGCATGACGCGCGCGGAGCGCCGCAAGGCGCAGAAGAGCGCGGGCGGGCGTCGCCGCAAGAAGTAGCGCGTACGCGCCCGCGTGAGTGCGCGGGAGCGGGAGCGGTAGCGGGACGCGGGGCCGGTCGCCTTCAGGGGCGGCCGGCCCTTCGTCGTACCGGGGCGCGGCCGTCCGGAGCCGTTGCCGGGGCTCTCCGTGGCCGTACGGCGCCTTCGCGAGGGTCGTCACGACAGTCCGTCCAGCTCCACCGCCGCGCAGCGCCAGCGGCGGTCCTGGCCGCGTTCCAGGCGGAAGGCCATCGCGCGGACGCGGTCGCCGGTGGCGATGGTGGCGCACGCCTCGACGGCGTCGCCGTGGCCCGGCGGGTGGGCCCGGCAGTGGCGGAGCACCGGGCGGGGGCCCAGGGAGCGCAGCGGGGTGCCGGGGGCGAGCTGGACCAGCTGTTCGTAGCCCTCGCCGATGGTGTGGCCGAGCATCCAGTGCACCGGGCGCTCCCCGCTCAGGACGGCCAGCAGCCGTTCGGCGAACATCACGTGCGGCGGGAGCGTCCGGTGCGGTGCCGGGCCGGAGCGGCCGCGCGGGTGGCTGCCGGCCGGGCCGCCGGGGCGGGAGCCGAGGGGGCGTCGGGCGGAGCTGGTCATGCGGGTCCCCGTTCGTCGCGGTGCGTCACCGGCGGATACCGGTCGGTAACTTTCGTTGGGGATCTTGTACGGGGCTGCCGCCCGGCCGGGCAAGCGCCGCCCGCCCGCCGCCGGTCACGCAGAGCGATTCACCTATCAGGGTGAGAGGCCGCCGGAGCCGCGGTCGGCGGCGCTCGCGGCGGGTCCGCCGGGCGGCCGGACGGAACCCGGGGTGACGCCCCCGAAGGGGGACTCCGCACGTATCCTGAGGGCGTCTCCGACTACGAAAGCGGCCAAGCCATGCGCGTGTACGTACCTCTGACCCTTCCCGGTCTCGCACAGGCGCACAAGGCGGGCGAGCTCGGCCCCGGCCCGCTCACCGCGTACGCCGTCACCCCCGGCCTGCGCGAGTGGTACGTCTCCGACGACATCGAGGAGCTGGAGTACGCGGCCCTCAACCGTGCCGCCGCCGCGTCGCTGCGGCTGATCGCCGGTGACCCCGGGGCCGCCCGCCGCCGGGTCGTCGTCGCGGTCGACGTGCCCGACAAGGACGCCGCCGTCGACCCGGACCGCGCGCTCGACGCGGGCGCCCTCGGCGAGGTCAGGATCGCCGCCGCGGTGCCGCTGGCCAAGGCCGCGGCCGTGCACGCCGACGCCGACGACGCCGAAGCGGACGTCACCGCCGCCGCGGCCGCGCTGGGCGCCTCCGACCAGGGCGACGACGACGCCCGCTTCGTGGTGGACGGGGCCGAGGACCACGAGCTGCTGTGGTTCGGCGTGCAGGAGATCCCCGCGCTGCTCGGCTGAGCCCGCGGCGCACGGTCCCCGAGGTCGTCCGGGGCCGCCGGGGTCCGTTGTCGGAGCCGGGCGGTACCGTCTTTTCCCATGGGGACGCACGCGAAGCACCTGGTCTGGGACTGGAACGGCACACTGCTCGACGACATCGGCGCGGTCATCGGCGCGACCAACGCCGCCTTCGCCGAGCTGGGCCTCGAGGCCATCACCCTGGAGCGGTACCGCGAGCTGTACACGGTGCCCGTGCCGAAGTTCTACGAGCGGCTGATGGGGCGGCTGCCCACCGAGGCCGAGTGGGCCGTCATGGACACCGCCTTCCACCGGCACTACTGGGCGCGCGCCGAGGGCTGCGGGCTCACCGCGGGCGCCGCCGAGCTGCTCGCCGCCCGGCAGGAGTCCGGGTTCACCCAGTCCCTGCTCTCGCTGGCGCCGCACGCCGAGCTGATACCGCTGGTGGCCCGGCACGGGATCACCGAGCGCTTCCTGCGCGTCGACGGGCGCACCGACAACTCCACCGACGGCAAGTCCGGGAACATGGCGCGCCACCTCGCCGCGCTCGACGGGGTCCCCGCCGAGCGGGTCGTGGTGATCGGTGACGCGGCGGACGACGCCGTGGCGGCGCTGTCCGTGGGGGCCCGGGCCGTGCTGTACACCGGCGGCTCGCACAGCAGGCGGAGCCTGGAGTCCGTCGGGGTCCCGGTGGTGGACTCGCTCGCCGAGGCCGTCGCCGTCGCCGACGAGCTGGTCTGACGAGCGGCCCGCCACCGGGCCCGAGCCCCGGTTACTCCTTCACGTCCCGCAGCACCTTCAGGAACTCGCGCATCCAGCTCGGGTGGTCCGGCCAGGCCCGGGACGAGACGAGGCGGCCGTCCACCACGGCCTCGGTGTCCTGGAAGCTGGCCCCCGCCGCCTGCATGTCGAGTTCGAGCGCCGGGTAGGCGGTCACCCGGCGGCCCTCCAGGCTGCCGACGGCCGCGGTCAGCAGCGGGCCGTGACAGATCTGGGCCACCGGCTTGTCCGCGTCGAAGAACGACTTCAGGATCTTGCGGAGCTCCGGGTCGTTGCGCAGGTACTCCGGGGCCCGGCCGCCCGGGATGACCACGGCCACGTAGGCGCCGGGGTCGACCTCCGAGAAGGCCAGGTCGGCGGGCCAGGTGTAGCCCGGCTTCTCGGTGTACGTGTCGAAGCCTGGCTCGAAATCGTGCACCACGAACCGCAGCTGCTTGCGGGCCGGAGCCGCGATGTCGACCTCGTACCCCTCTTCGAGCAGTCGCTGGTAGGGGTACATCACCTCCAGCGACTCCGCCGCGTCCCCGGTCACGATCAAGATCTTTGCCATGACGACTCCCCGATCCGTCTGTTGCCGTTATGCCCCCGGGAACCATTCGTCGCTGTCCAGATCGTCAAACTTCCCAGCCGTCTTTTGTACACATAAGGCTCATGACGATCGGGGGGTCATGAGCGATAGGCTTTTCCCGTGATCAGCGCGATACGCCAGGGGGGCAACGCAGCCCCCGGCTCTCGCCCGGCCCGCATCGACGGCCGGGCCGACGACGCGTTCGCCGATCTTCTTCCCCGGGTGGCTGAGAAGCGCCTGGACATCTCTCATCGCGGCATAACGTCTCTTTCGACCGGTACCACCGCGTCGTGGCGTTGTGTCCTTTCTTCCACCGACGTCACGCAATGGCGCGCGACAGGAGTCAGAGGACATGCAGACCAAGCTGGACGAAGCCAAGGCCGAGCTGCTCGAACGGGCCGCCCGGGTAGCTGAGAACAGCCCGGTCGGGGGGCTACTTCCGACAGGGCCGGGCAACGGGGAGCTTCCGGACCACGCGCCCGTGCTCGACTACCTCCAGCGCTACTACCTGCACACCGCGCCCGAGGACCTGACGGGCCGCGACCCCGTCGACGTCTTCGGCGCCGCGCTCTCGCACTACCGCCTCGCGGAGAACCGCCCCCAGGGCACCGCGAACGTCCGCGTCCACACGCCGACGGTGGAGGAGAACGGCTGGACCTGCAGCCACTCCGTCGTCGAGGTCGTCACCGACGACATGCCCTTCCTCGTCGACTCGGTGACCAACGAGCTGTCGCGCCAGGGGCGCGGCATCCACGTCGTCATCCACCCGCAGGTCCTCGTCCGCCGTGACGTGACCGGCAAGCTCATCGAGGTGCTCGCCAAGCAGCTGCCCAAGGACCAGCTGCCGCACGACGCCCTCACCGAGTCCTGGATCCACGTCGAGATCGACCGCGAGACCGACAAGGCCGACCTCAAGCAGATCACCAGCGACCTGCTGCGCGTCCTGTCCGACGTCCGCGAGGCCGTCGAGGACTGGGAGAAGATGCGGGAGGCGGCGATCCGCATCGCCGACGGCCTGCCCGCCGAGCCCACCGCCCCCGACCTGCGCCCGACCGAGGTCGAGGAGGCCCGCGAGCTGCTGCGCTGGCTCGCCGAGGACCACTTCACCTTCCTGGGCTTCCGCGAGTACGAGCTGGTGGGCGGCGACGCCCTGGCCGCCGTCCCGGGCACCGGACTCGGCATCCTGCGCTCCGACCCGCACCACAGCGGCGAGGACAACCACGCCCACCCGGTGTCCCCGTCGTTCAGCCGGCTGCCCGCCGACGCCCGCGCCAAGGCCCACGAGCACAAGCTGCTGATCCTGACCAAGGCCAACAGCCGCGCGACCGTGCACCGCCCCTCGTACCTCGACTACGTCGGCGTGAAGAAGTTCGACGCCGACGGCAACGTCATCGGCGAGCGCCGCTTCCTCGGCCTGTTCTCCTCGGCCGCCTACACCGAGTCCGTGCGCCGGGTGCCGGTCGTCAAGCGCAAGGTCCAGGAGGTCCTGGACGGCGCGGGCTTCGCGCCCAGCAGCCACGACGGCCGCGACCTGCTCCAGATCCTGGAGACCTACCCGCGCGACGAGCTGTTCCAGACCCCGGTCGACCAGCTGCAGTCCATCGTCACCAGCGTCCTGTACCTGCAGGAGCGCCGCCGGCTGCGGCTCTACCTGCGCCAGGACGAGTACGGCCGCTACTACTCGGCCCTCGTCTACCTCCCGCGGGACCGCTACACCACCCGCGTCCGGCTGCGGATCATCGACATCCTCAAGGAGGAGCTGAACGGCGCCTCCGTCGACTTCACCGCCTGGAACACCGAGTCGATCCTCTCCCGGCTGCACTTCGTCATCCGGGTCGAGCCCGGCACCACGCTGCCGAAGCTCACCGACGCCGACGTCGACCGCATCGAGACCCGGCTCGCCGACGCCGCCCGCTCCTGGGCCGACGGCTTCGCCGAGGCGCTCAACGCCGAGTGCGGCGAGGAGCGCGCCGCCGAGCTGCTGCGCCGCTACGGCTCCGCCTTCCCCGAGGGCTACAAGGCCGACCACTCGCCGCGCGCCGCCGTCGCCGACCTGGTCCACCTGGAGGCCCTGGCCGACAGCGGCAAGGACTTCGCGCTCTCCCTGTACGAGCCGGTCGCCTCCGGCTCCGGCGAGCGCCGCTTCAAGATCTACAAGACCGGCGACCAGATCTCCCTGTCGGCCGTCCTGCCGGTGCTCGGCCGCCTCGGCGTCGAGGTCACCGACGAGCGTCCGTACGAGCTGCGCTGCTCCGACCGCACCCACGCCTGGATCTACGACTTCGGTCTGCGGATGCCGAAGCCCGCCGGAAGCGGCGACTACCTCGGCGACGACGGCCGCGAGCGCTTCCAGGAGGCGTTCGCCGCCACCTGGACCGGCGAGGCCGAGAACGACAACTTCAACTCGCTCGTCCTGTCCGCCGGGCTCACCTGGCGCGAGGCGCTGGTGCTCCGCGCGTACGCGAAGTACCTGCGGCAGGCCGGTGCGACGTTCAGCCAGGACTACATGGAGGACACCCTCCGCAACAACGTCCACACCACCCGGCTGCTCGTCTCCCTCTTCGAGGCCCGGATGGCGCCCGAGCGCCAGCGCGCCGGGACCGAGCTGATCGACGGGCTCCTGGAGGAGCTGGACGGCGCCCTCGACCAGGTCGCCTCCCTCGACGAGGACCGCATCCTGCGCTCCTTCCTCACCGTCATCAAGGCCACCCTGCGCACCAACTTCTTCCAGAAGTCGTCGGACGGCACCCCGCACCCGTACGTGTCGATGAAGTTCGACCCGCAGGCCATCCCGGACCTCCCGGCGCCCCGCCCGGCCTTCGAGATCTGGGTGTACTCGCCGCGCGTCGAGGGCGTCCACCTGCGCTTCGGCAAGGTCGCCCGAGGCGGCCTGCGCTGGTCCGACCGCCGCGAGGACTTCCGTACCGAGATCCTCGGCCTGGTCAAGGCGCAGATGGTGAAGAACACCGTCATCGTGCCGGTCGGCGCCAAGGGCGGCTTCGTCGCCAAGCAGCTCCCGGACCCGTCCGTGGACCGGGACGCGTGGCTGGCCGAGGGCATCGCCTCGTACAAGACCTTCATCTCGGCGCTGCTCGACATCACCGACAACCTGGTCGCGGGCGAGGTCGTGCCGCCGGTCGACGTGGTCCGCCACGACGAGGACGACACCTACCTGGTCGTCGCCGCCGACAAGGGCACCGCGACCTTCTCCGACATCGCCAACGGGGTCGCCGAGTCCTACGGCTTCTGGCTGGGCGACGCCTTCGCCTCCGGCGGCTCCGCCGGATACGACCACAAGGGCATGGGCATCACCGCCCGCGGCGCCTGGGAGTCCGTCAAGCGGCACTTCCGCGAGCTGGGCCACGACACCCAGACCGAGGACTTCACCGTCGTCGGCGTCGGCGACATGTCCGGCGACGTCTTCGGCAACGGCATGCTGCTCTCCGAGCACATCCGCCTCGTCGCGGCCTTCGACCACCGGCACATCTTCGTCGACCCGAACCCGGACGCGGTCACCTCGTACGCCGAGCGCCGCCGCCTGTTCGACCTGCCCCGCAGCTCCTGGGCCGACTACGACACCGCGCTGCTCTCGCCCGGCGGCGGCATCCACCCGCGTACCGCCAAGTCGATCCCGGTCAACGCGCACCTGCGGGCCGCCCTCGGCATCGAGGCCGGAGTCACCAAGATGACCCCGGCCGAGCTGATGAAGGCGATCCTGCAGTCGCCCGTCGACCTGCTGTGGAACGGCGGCATCGGCACGTACGTGAAGTCCTCGGCCGAGACCCACGCCGAGGTCGGCGACAAGGCCAACGACGCCATCCGCGTCGACGGCCAGGACGTCCGCGCCAAGGTCATCGGCGAGGGCGGCAACCTCGGCGCGACCCAGCTGGGCCGCATCGAGTTCGCCCGCACCGGCGGTCCCGACGGCGAGGGCGGCAAGGTCAACACCGACGCCATCGACAACAGCGCCGGTGTGGACACCTCCGACCACGAGGTCAACATCAAGATCCTGCTCAACGGTCTGGTCGCCGAGGGCGACATGACCGTCAAGCAGCGCAACAAGATCCTCGCGGAGATGACCGACGAGGTCGGCGCCCTGGTGCTGCGCAACAACTACGCGCAGAACACCGCCCTCGCCAACGCCGTCGCCCAGTCGCCGTCCCTGCTCCACGCCCACCAGCGCTTCATGCGCCGGCTCGGCCGCGACGGGGCGCTCGACCGCTCGCTGGAGTTCCTGCCCAACGACCGGCAGATCCGCGAACTGCTCAACAACGGCCGCGGCCTCAGCCAGCCGGAGCTCGCCGTCCTCCTCGCGTACACCAAGATCACGGTGGCCGACGAGCTGATCGGCACGGACCTGCCGGACGACCCGTACCTGCGCGGGCTGCTCCACGCGTACTTCCCCACCCAGCTGCGCGAGAAGTTCACCGAGGCCGTCGACGGCCACGCGCTGCGCCGCGAGATCATCACCACGGTGCTGGTCAACGACACCGTCAACGCCGGTGGTTCGACCTTCCTGCACCGGCTGCGGGAGGAGACCGGCGCCTCGATCGAGGAGATCGTCCGCGCCCAGACCGCCGCCCGCGCGATCTTCCGGCTCAGCGAGGTCTGGGACGCCGTCGAGGACCTCGACAACAAGGTGCCCGCCGAGTTCCAGACCCGGATGCGGCTGCACTCGCGCCGCCTGGTCGAGCGCGGCACCCGCTGGCTGCTCAACAACCGCCCGCAGCCGCTCCAGCTCAGCGAGACCATCGAGTTCTTCTCGGAGCGGGTCGCGCTGGTCTGGGAGAAGCTGCCGCAGCTGGTGCGCGGCGCGGACCTGGAGTGGTACCAGTCGATCCTGGACGAGCTGACCGAGGTCGGCGTCCCGGAGGAGCTGGCGCTGCGCGTCGCCGGGTTCTCGTCCGCCTTCCCGACGCTCGACATCGTCGCGGTCGCCGACCGCATGGGCAAGGACCCGCTGGCCGTCGCCGAGGTCTACTACGACCTGGCCGACCGGCTGAAGATCACCGACCTGATGGACCGGATCATCGAGCTGCCGCGGGCCGACCGCTGGCAGTCGATGGCCCGCGCCTCCATCCGTGAGGACCTCTTCGCCGCGCACGCCGCCCTCACGGCCGACGTGCTGGCCGCCGGGAACGGCACCTCCACCCCGGAGGAGCGCTTCCACGCGTGGGAGGACAAGAACGCGGCGCTGCTCGGCCGGGCGCGCACCACCCTGGAGGAGATCCAGGGCTCGGACGCCTTCGACCTGGCGAACCTGTCGGTCGCGATGCGGACGATGCGCACCCTGCTGCGTACCCACACCTGATCCGTGCACGGGTGAAGGGGCGCCCCCGCCGGTCCGTACGGGCCGACGGGGGCGCCCCTTCGTGTGCGTGAGGACCGTGGGGTCCGGGCCGGGCTACTCCTCCCGGGGCGCGGCGACGGTCGCCGTCCACAGGCGGCGGGCGGCGAGCAGCGCCGCCGCGAGCAGCAGCAGGTTGCGTGCCGTCAGGACGGCGAGGGCGGGCCAGGTGCCGGCCACCACGTCGTTGTAGAGGACGGGGTAGGTCAGCGCGCTCAGGGCGGCGGCGGGCAGCAGCAGCGCCGCGACCGGGCGCATCAGGGTGCGGCGCGAGGTGAGGCAGACGGCGGCCAGACCGAGCAGCCAGATCAGGTACTGCGGGCTGATCACCCGGCTGGTGACGGTGAACAGGAGCACGGCGGCGAGCGCCGCGTCCTGCGGGGTCGCCTCGGTCCAGCGGTGCGCCCTGATCCGCCAGAACACCAGCCAGATGAAGGCCACGGCGGTGAGCAGCAGGGCCAGGTGCCCGAGCGTGGAGACGTACGGTCCGACGTACTCGAAGGCGCCGTAGCGGAACTGGACCGAGCCGGACCAGCCGCCCGCCGCCTTCGCGAGGGCGAGCGCGGTGCCGCCGAGGGACTCGATCTGGACGCCCCGGTCGCCCTGCTGGCGCAGGAAGCCGAGGGGTGCGGCGAACAGCGCCGCGAGGACGGCGAGCAGGGCGGCGGCGGTGACGGCGGCGGCGGTCCACGCCTCCCGGGTGGTACGGCCCCGGGGCGTGCCGATCAGGGTGAGCGCGGGCCACACCTTCACCATCGCGCCGAGCCCGGCGAGCGCGCCGCCGAACCGGTGGGCGAGTCCGGAGCGGGACCGCAGGGCGAGCAGCGCGAGCACGGCGACGGCGGTGGTCTGCACGTCGTACCGGGCCAGCGGGATGTGCAGGAGCAGCGGCAGGCCGAGCGTCCAGTACCAGGCGCCGTGGGTCAGCCGGGCGCTGTCGGCGCGGGCCAGGGCGGCCGTGACGACGGCGTCCGCGACCAGCGCGAGCAGCACGAACGCCTGGAAGTAGGTGAGCCAGGGCAGTGCGCCGGGCGCCATGATGACGAGGCCCGCGCCGGGCGGGTACTGCCAGGTGACGTCGCCGGGCGGGAAGGTGCCCTGTGCGAACTGGCCGTACCAGTGCCGGTAGAGGACGTACACCTCGCTGGCCACGCCCCCGATGCCGAGGTTGTCGCGGACCAGCAGCACCAGCATGCCGGCCCGGGTGAGCAGCCAGACGGCGGCGAGGGCGAGCAGGGGGCCGCGGCCGACGGTCACGAAGGTGGCGGAGGTGAAGGTCTCCGACGCGAAGGGGGAGCGGGTGAGGGCGGGCGGCGCGGCCTGGGCGCGCGGGGGCGGGGGCGGAGGGGTGCTCACCCCTCCGCACTGTAGCCCGCTTTGTCCTATTTCTTGCTTCTATTTCTTCTTGGCCGTGGCGCCCGCGCCGGTGAACTCCTCGTACGCGGCCACCACCTCGTCCGCCGGGCCGTCCATCCGCAGCGTGCCCGACTCCAGCCACAGCGCCCGGTCGCAGGTCTCGGTGATGGTCGAGTTGGAGTGGCTGACCAGGAACACCGTGCCCGCCTCGGCGCGCAGTTCGTCGATCCGCCGCTGGCTGCGGCGCCGGAAGGCCGCGTCGCCGGTGGCCAGCGCCTCGTCGATGAGCAGCACGTCGTGGCTGCGGGCGGCGGCGATCGAGAAGCGCAGCCGGGCGCCCATGCCGGAGGAGTACGTGCGCATCGGCAGCGAGATGAAGTCGTCCTTCTCGTTGATGCCGGAGAACTCCACGATCCCGTCGTAGCGCTCGGCGACCTCGCGGCGGCTCATGCCCATCGCGAGCCCGCCGAGGACCACGTTCCGTTCGCCCGTCAGATCGCCCATCAGGGCCGCGTTGACGCCGAGCAGGGCCGGGGTGCCCTGGGTGAACATGGCCCCCTGGTTCACCGGCAGCAGACCGGCGACCGCCTTCAGGAGCGTCGATTTGCCCGAGCCGTTCGAACCGATCAGACCGATCGCCTCGCCCCGGTAGGCGGCGAAGCTGACGCCCTTGACCGCGTGCACCTTGCGGGCCCCGGGGGAGCCGCGCCGGGACACCAGCCGGCTCAGCGCCGAGGTCGCGCTGCCCTTGCCGCCGCGGCCGCCCTGCACGGTGTACGTGACGTGGACGTCGTCGGCGACGACGGTGGGGGTACGTTCCGGGGCCCGCCCGGCGACAGCGGGGGAGGCGGTGAGGGCGGCGGCCTGGGCGGGCACGGGGGCCCGCAGGTCGAGGGCGCCGGGGGAGCCGGGGGCGCGGGTGCCCTGGGTGTCCGCGCTTCGTCCGACGGTCTGCTCAGCCACGGCCGTAGACCTCCTCCGCCTTCCAGAAGTAGATGAAGCCGCCCGCGAAGGTCAGCACGGCCCACCCGGCCGCCAGCGCCCACACGTGCGGCGGCAGCTGCGCCGCCGTGAAGCTCTCGACGAGCGCGAAGCGCATCAGGTCGATGTAGACGGCGGCGGGGTTGGCCTGGAGCAGCAGGATCACCGCGTGCGGCAGGTCGCGGCCGTGGGTGAGGTGGGCGATCGACCACATGACACCGGAGGCGTACATCCAGGTGCGCAGCACGAACGGCATCAGCTGCGAGACGTCCGGCATCCGGGCCGCGAGCCGGGCCATGACCAGCGCGAGACCGGTGCTGAACAGCGCCTGCAGGATCAGCGCGGGGATCGCCAGCAGCCAGCTCGGGCGCGGGAACTCGCCGAAGCAGAGCAGGATCCCCACCAGCGCGGCGAGCGAGAAGACCAGCTGCTGGAGCTGTTGCAGCGCGAGGGCGATCGGCAGGCTGGCGCGCGGGAAGTGCAGCGCCCTGACCAGACCCAGGTTCCCGCTGATGGCGCGGGTGCCGGTCATGATCGTCTGCGAGGTGAAGGTCCACACGAAGACGCCGGTGATCAGGAACGGCACATAGTCCGGGATGCCCCGCTGGACGTCCATCAGGATGCCGAAGATCACGTAGTAGACGCCCGCGTTGAGCAGCGGGGTCATCACCTGCCAGATCTGGCCGAGCTTCGCCTGGCTGTACTGGGCGGTGAGCTTGGCCGTGGCGAAGGCCGTGATGAAGTCGCGCCGGGACCACAGCTGGCGCACGTACGCAGGCAGGGAGGGGCGCGCGCCGCTCACGGTCAGGCCGTGGCGCTGGGCGAGCGCGCGCAGCTCGGCGGAGCTGAGCGCGGCCGGAGCGCTGGGCGTACCGGATGCGTCAGGCGCGCCGGATGCGCCGGGCGGGGCCTCGGCGGTGGGGGGCGCCGGGGTGGCGAGGGTCTGGGGGGTCACGAGCACCGCTTTCGATGGAACGGGTCCGTATCGTCGCTACCGGGAGAGTAGGACGCCCGTACGTCGGAACGCAACCGTGTCGTCGTAACGCCCCTGGTCCGTCACCGCTGGTTAAGATCCTGTGCATGACGACACCTTCGGCACGTCCGGGCAGCTCGGGATCGTCGGCGAGCGGCGCGGGAGCGGCGGGAGCGGCGGCACGGTCCGGAGCCCCGGGCACCCCCCGGCGCGCCCCCGCGGGCGCCGCCGTGCTCCGGGAGGACGTCACCGAGGCCATCCGGGCCGCCGTCTTCGAGGAACTGGCGTCCGTCGGCTACGCCCGGATGTCCATCGAGGGCATCGCGCGCCGCGCCGGGGTCGGCAAGACCGCGGTCTACCGGCGCTGGAAGTCCAAGCTCTCGCTCGTCGTCGACCTGGTGGGCGCCTTCGCCGTCCAGGGCCTGCCCGCCCCCGACACCGGCACGCTGCACGGCGACGTCCGCGCGCTGCTCGCCGTCGCCTCGCACGCCCTGCGCCACCCGGTGGCCTCGCAGGTCATCCCGGACCTGCTCGTCGAGGCCGCCCGGCACCCGGAGATCGCGGACACCCTGAAGGCGGCCCTGCTCGACCCGCAGCAGGGCCTCGTCGCCCAGGTGGTCCGCGCCGCCGTCGAGCGCGGCGAGCTGCCGACGGGCGCCGACCCCGACCGGGCCCTCGACCTCATCGTCGGCCCGCTGTACTGGCGGCTCGTGGTGGTGCGCACCGAGCCGCCGAAGAAGTACCTGGACGATCTGGCCCGGTCGGCGGTGGCCGCGCTCAAGGCGTGAGCGGGCGGCTCGCCGTACGCCCGCCCGCCCCTACGGGGTCACTTCACCGCGCCCGCCATCACCCCGCTGACGAACTGCCGCTGGAAGGCGAAGAAGACCAGCAGCGGGATCACCATCGACACGAACGCGCCGGGCGCGAGCACGTCGACGTTGTTGCCGAACTGCCGGACCTGCTGCTGGAGCGCCAGCACGTTGGCGTCGTCCTGCGCCGAGCCCGGCGCGATGATGACGTGCCGTCAGGGCCTGGGGCGGGCCGCGGGCGAGGCCGCCTCAGGCGGGGGTCGGCGACACCAGCGGCGGCACCGGGGTGGCCTCCACCGACCGCGCGGCCCGGTCCAGCGCACTGGCGAGCAGCGCCAGGTCCGTCGGCCCGTTGCCCAGCTCGCGCACCGGACGACGAGCGGGCGGATCGCCCATCCGCTCCCACTCCAGCGGCACCACGGTGGGCCGCAGCGTCGCCGTGCGCGGGATCCGCCCGGTGATCCGCCCGGTCTGGAACGGCGTCACCCGGCCGTCCGGATGCCCGAGCCGCCCCCGGCCCGGCTGCGGCTGATCCGGCCCGCCCGGCGCCACCGGCGGCGCGTCGAGCACGATCCGCAGCCGCGCCCCGTGCGCCAGCTCGGTGTCCGCCGTGCGGTCGGGCCGCGCCGAGGTCACCACCAGATGCACCCCGAGCCGGGCCCCGGTGCGCGCGATCATCTCCAGGGCGCGCACCACCGAACCGGCCGCCGGCCGGCCCGGCGCGCCGAGCGCGGGCGCCACCAGCGCGTCGAAGTCGTCCACGAGCACCACCAGACGCGGCAGCGCGCCCGCGCCCTCGGCGGCCGGCCCGTTGCGCACCGGGTCGGTACGGCTGCTCGGCCGGTCGGCAAGGAGATCCGCGCCGGGCGGCGGCGTCGGGTGGTTCGGGTGGTACGCCGAGGTGTCGGCGTGCTGGTCGTACACCTCGCGCGGCGCCGACCGGTGGGTCCGGCCGCTCACCGTGTCCCCCAGCGGCAGCGCCCCGGTGCGGTGGGTGCGCCCGCTCGGGGTGTCGCCGACGCTGCCGTCGGCCGCCGCGCGCAGCGTCCGCCCGCTGGGCCGGTCGCCCAGCAGGTCCGAGCCCGGCGGCGGAGTGCGCTCCCCGTACGGGTCGCCGTACCGCTCCCGCTCCCCGTACCGGTCGCCCTGCCGGTCCCGGTCGGGCGAACTCGGGCGGGGCAGCCGGGCGCTCGGGGTGTCGCCGAGCGCGCCGTCCTGGGTGACCCGCACCGTACGGCCGCTGGGCCGGTCGCCCAGCAGATCGGAACCCGGCGGCGGGGTGCGCTCGCTCAGCACCCCGGGGCCGCCAGGACCACCCGGGCCCGGGCCCATCCCCGTACCGGAAGCCATCCCCGTACCGGAGCCCATGCAGGTTCCGGCACCGGAACCGGAGCCCGCGCGGGCGTCCGGGATGCGGGCCGAGCCGCGCGGGCCCGGCGGCACCGACTCGGCGGCGCTCGCCGCGCGCTGGCCGACCAGCCGGGCCGACCGGCGGTCGGCGAAGTGGGTGTCGCCGAGCAGCTCGGCGCGGCGCTTCAGCTCGGCGCCGAGGGCCTGCGCGAACTCCCGCATCCGCACCGGGTCGGAGGCCACCAGATGCTCGGTCACGTGCGGCAGCTCCGTACAGGCCGCGAGGCCCTCGCCGCGCTCACCGCCCGCACCGTCCACCAGGAGCAGCCCGAGCCGGTCCGGGCGGCCCCCGGCGGCCAGCGAGGCGGCGACCGAGCGGAGCAGCTCGGTGCGGCCGCTGCCCGCCGGGCCCTCGATCAACAGATGCGGGCCCTCCTGCGTCAGGTCCACGGCGACCGGGCCGCGCGGGCCCGCGCCGAGGACCACCGTGCCGTCGTCGGCCGACGCCCAGCGGGCCATCAGGGACGCGGGGGTGGCCCTGGCCAGGCCCAGCTCGTCGAGCAGCCGGGCCGACGGGGGCAGCGCGGCGGCGGTCCTGCTCCGCCCGGCGCCCGCCGCCGTCTCGGTGCGCAGCGGGGCGAGTGCCCGGCCGAACCGCTCCGCCCAGGCCACCGACACCGCGTCCACCACACCGACCGTGCCGTGCCCGGCGGCCCGGCCGCCGGCCGTCCGCAGCAGCCGCAGCGCGGTCGCCACGTCACCGCTGAGCAGCGCCGCCGCCCCACACTCGCGGAACGCGAGGGAGGCCGCGCAGGCCGCCTCGTAGGTCGCGGCGACCGGCGACGCCGGGGAGGCGGCGGGCGCCTCGGCCAGACAGACCAGATGGATCCCGGCGGCGGAGCCCGCCCCGGCGAGCCGCGCCACCGTTTCGCGCAGCGCCGCCGAACCCGGGTCGCCGTCCACGACGACCACGGTCGACGGCCCCTGATGGCGGGCGGCGGTCTCGGCGACCAGCTCCCGGTCGGCGCTGGCCCAGCCGGGCCCGAGCGGGCTCTCGTCGAGCCGCCGGGTGAGCTCGGTCAGCCGGGCCTGTGCCTGGTCCCGGTCGTAGGCGAGCAGCAGCCGGCAGTCCTGGCCGTGCGCCGGGCGGGTGTGCGGCAGCCAGCCGAGCCAACCCCAGGCGCGCCGCCGCTCCTCGACCGGGCGGGCCCGGTCGGCGCAGACCAGCACGATCTCCAGGTCGCCCGGCGGGTGCAGGGCGGCGAGCTGGGCGATCACCGAGCGGGCCAGACCGGCGAGCCGGGGCGCGGGTCCGGCCAGGCCGAGCGAGCCCGCCTCGCGCAGCGCGACGGTGACCGGCACCCCGGAAAGATCGGCGCGGTCGGTGGTGCCGAGCCGGACCACCAGGGCCTCGGGATGGCCGGGGCCGCGCTCCCACAGCCGGGGGCCCGGGCCGAGGGCGGTGAGCAGCACCGCGGCCGGGTCGGGCCAGCTGTCGGGCGGGACGGCGGCGCCCTGCGGGCCGCTCTGCGGGGCGCCGCCCGCGAAGGCGGGCACCGGGGCCACCCCGTACTCCCCGTCCCGCGGCTCCTCCCGGCCGCCCGCGAGCCGCCGGGCCCAGGCGCCGAGCCCGCGCCTGCGGGCCTGCCGGGTCCTGCTGTGCGATTCCAGCTCGCCGCCCGGGTCGCCGTCCTCGGGATCGAACTCCCCCGCGCGCGCGTGCGCCGGGTGAACCGGGTGCGCCGGGTCCTCGCGGCCGGTGGCGCCGCCGGGAGCGAGCGCGGCGCCCGCGCCGTGGGTCGCGCCCTGGGGACCCGTACCGCCGGGGTGGAAGTCGGGAGGGGAACCAGGGTGGGAATCAGGGTGGGAACCGGGGTGGGACGACGGTGAACCGTACGGGGCGGGGTGCGGGTGCGGGGTCCCGTACGGGGCACCCGGGGCGGTGCCGTACGGGACCGGGCCGCCGGGAGCCGTCCCGTCCCGGCCGTCGGTCGGCCCCTGGCCCGGTCCGGCGCCGGGGGTGTCCACCCGCAGATGGCCCTCGCCGTCCGGGGCCGTCGGGACGGTGGCGGCGCGGCCCTCGGTCCCGGCGGTGAGCCGCAGCGCGGACTCGCCGACCCGGAGCAGACCGCCGGACGGGAGCCGGACCGGCTGCGCGCCGACCGCGGCGCCGTCGACGCTCGTGCCGTTCGTGGAGCCCTGGTCGGTGACCGTGACGCGGCCGTCGGGGCCGACGGTCACCGTGCAGTGGGCGCGCGAGACGTCCGGATCGTCCAGCGGCACGTCGGCGTCGACGGAACGGCCGATTCTGATCGCTCCGCCGTGCAGCAGATGGACCCCGCCCGCGTCGGGTCCCGCGACCACATGGAGCCGGGCCGGGGCGTCCTCCCCTATGACGTCGGCCGCGCTGTCCGGTCCTGGCGTCTGGAGGGCCAGCACGGCGCCGTCGACCAGCGGGGGCAGCCCGAGCAGACAGCGACGGGCGTCGAGCCGCTCACCACCCGAATAGAGCACCGTGGTGCCGGAGGAAGAGGTGTCGGGCCCCGAGACGGCGGCGGCGAGCGAGGAGGCCACGGCGGCCAGCTCGGTGCCCGCGGGGGCGGTGACGAGCACGTCGCAGGCGCGGCCCGCGCCGTGGCCGGCGTGCGGCGCGAGGACGGTCAGCCGGATCTGCATCGCCGTCAGCGGTCCCTTCTGCGCGGGGTGCCCGGCAGGGGGTCCGACCTGGTGCTTCCCCCCACCCGGCACGGACGCGTCGTCCGGTACAGGTCGGCACGGCGGCGGGGGCTCCCGGCCCCGACTCGACGTGCTGTACGCATCCTCGCACCTGCCGCTGACAACCCGCCCCCGGGTCGTCCAGAAGTGATCTTGTTCGGTCGTCGATCGACGCTATTTCGCCTGGTTGCGTACGTCTCGCTGCGCTTCCGGCAACCTCACGGCCGCTCCCGGCGTCTGTCTTTCGGACAGGTCCGACGGCAGCGGCGCCTCGGCGACCCGTGGGAATCCGCCCGCCCGCGCCCGCTCGATGACTCGTTCGGCGGCACTAAAGTGGGTCGGACACCCGGACGGGTCACAGAACAACAGGACACACCCCGTACCCCTTCGGGTCGCGGCCCCCCTCGGACCCCCCGGGCGGGCCCGGGGTCAGGACCACGATCAGCAGGGAGCGCGTGACGTGCGGCCTATCGGCAGCAAGTACCTGCTCGAGGAGCCGCTCGGCCGCGGCGCCACGGGCACCGTCTGGCGAGCCCGCCAGCGCGAGACGGCCGGCGCCGAGGCGGCGGTGGCGGGCCAGCCCGGCGAGACGGTCGCGATCAAGGTCCTCAAGGAGGAGCTCGCCAACGACGCGGACATCGTGATGCGCTTCCTGCGCGAGCGGTCCGTGCTCCTGCGGCTCACCCACCCCAACATCGTGCGCACCCGCGACCTGGTCGTGGAGGGTGACGTCCTCGCCCTGGTCATGGACCTCGTCGACGGCCCCGACCTGCACCGCTACATCCGCGAGAACGGCCCGCTCACCCCGGTCGCCGCCGCCCTGCTCACCGCGCAGATCGCCGACGCGCTGGCCGCCAGCCACACCGACGGCGTGGTCCACCGCGACCTCAAGCCCGCGAACGTGCTGCTCGCCACCCAGGACGGCGGCATGCACCCGATGCTGACCGACTTCGGCATCGCGCGCCTCGCCGACTCCCCGGGCCTCACCCGCACCCACGAATTCGTCGGCACGCCCGCGTACGTGGCGCCGGAGTCCGCCGAGGGCCGCCCGCAGACCTCCGCCGTCGACATCTACGGCGCCGGCATCCTCCTCTACGAGCTGGTCACCGGCCGCCCGCCGTTCGCCGGCGGCACCGCACTCGAAGTCCTGCACCGCCACCTCAGCGAGGAGCCGCGCCGCCCCTCCACCGTGCCGGGCCCGCTGTGGACGGTGATCGAGCGCTGCCTGCGCAAGAACCCCGACGAGCGGCCCAGCGCCGAGAGCCTGGCCCGCGGACTGCGCGTGGTCGCCGCCGGGATCGGCGTGCACGCCACCCCCGCCCAGATCGAGGCCGCCGACGGCGTCGGCGCGCTGCTCGCGCCCGACCCGGCGCCCGCGCCGGTGCCCGACACCCCGGGCGTCGACCCGGCCGGTGCCACCCAGGTGCTGCCCAGCACCTCCGCGTACGACCCGGCCGCGGCGACCAGCGTGCTGCCGACCGGCGGCCCGATGGCCGGAATGGCGGGCCTGGGCGGCTTCGACGGCACGGACGGCAGGAGCGGTGGCCCGGCCGGCGCCGCCGACCCGACCGCCGTGCTCCCCGCGACCGCTCCGGGCGCCGCCGATCCGACCGCCGTCATGCCCCCGGTGCCGCAGGACCCGCCGGGCCCGCGGCCGGAGGACCCGCACCCCTGGCAGAGCCAGCTCGGCGCGCTCCGCGACCGCAACGAGCAGACCCAGGTGCAGTACCTCGACCCGAGCGAGGACCCGCTCCGCCGCCGTCCGCAGCGCCGCCCCCAGCCGTCGCAGCCGCAGCAGCCCCCGCAGGGGTACGCACAGGGCCCGGGTCCGGGCTACGGCCAGGGGCAGGGGCAGGGCCAGGGCCGGCAGCAGGGGTACGGCCAGCAGCCGCCCCCGTACCAGCAGCCCCAGCAGTACGCCCCGCAGCCGCAGCAGCAGCAGTACGCGCCCCAGCCGCAGCGCCAGCAGTACACGCCGCCGCAGGCCCCGCCGCCCGCACCGGCCCCGGCTCCGGTGCCGCGCGAGCCGCGTCCGCCGCGCCAGCGCGGCGCCAACCCGATGCGCATCCCCGGCCTCGGCTGCCTGAAGGGCTGCCTGTTCACGATCGTGCTGTTCGTGGTCGCGGGCTGGCTGATCTGGGAGCTCACCCCGCTCCAGGACTGGGTCGCGCAGGGCAAGGGCTACTGGGAGGCGATCGGCGACGCGATCACCTCGGTCAGCGACTGGGTCTCGTCGCTCGGCGACAGCGCGGGCGGCGGCGGCACGACTCCGTAGTCCGGCCCGGGTGGTCGGGCTACGTGGTCGGACTGCGTGGTCGGACTGTGTGGTCCGGGCTCGGCCGGCCGTGTGTCCGGCGCCGTGATCCGGCTCCTTCAGGGGCGCCGCTACGGCCCCTGAAGGCCCTCGACGGCACCCGTTCTGTCGCTATGTCGACTTCCGAGGGGTGATTTCCCCTCGGAAGTGCCGGTCGACGCCCTCGGACGCGTAGCTTTGACGCGAACCGCAGCCGCTGAGGGAGCAGTCTTGGCACGGAATATCGGCAGCCGCTACACGGCCCACCAGATCCTCGGGCGGGGCAGCGCCGGCACGGTGTGGCTCGGCGAGGGCCCCGAGGGCCCCGTCGCCATCAAGCTGCTGCGCGAGGACCTCGCCTCCGACCAGGAGCTCGTCGGCCGTTTCGTCCAGGAGCGCACCGCGCTGCTCGGACTCGACCACCCGCACGTCGTCGCCGTCCGCGACCTCGTCGTCGACGGCAACGACCTCGCGCTCGTCATGGACCTCGTGCGCGGCACCGACCTGCGCACCCGCCTCGACCGCGAGCGCAGGCTCGCCCCCGAGGCGGCCGTCGCGATCATCGCCGACGTCGCCGACGGCCTCGCCGCCGCCCACAAGGCCGGGGTGGTGCACCGGGACGTCAAGCCCGAGAACATCCTGCTCGACATGGAGGGCCCGCTCGGCCCCGGCGGCGCCCACCCGGCGCTGCTCACCGACTTCGGCGTCGCCAAGCTGATCGACACCCCCGGCCGCACCAAGGCCACCCGGATCATCGGCACCCCCGACTACCTCGCGCCCGAGATCGTCGAGGGCCTCCCGCCGCGCGCCGCCGTCGACATCTACGCGCTCGCGACCGTCCTGTACGAGCTGCTCGCCGGGTTCACCCCGTTCGGCGGCGGCCACTCCGGCGCCGTGCTGCGCCGCCACGTCACCGAGACCGTCGTCCCGCTCCCCGGCATCCCCGAGGAGCTGTGGCAGCTGATCGTGCAGTGCCTCGCCAAGGCCCCGGCCTCCCGGCTGCGGGCCTCGGAGCTCGGCACCCGGCTGCGGGACGTACTGCCGATGCTCAAGGGCATCCCGCCGCTCGACGTCGACGAGCCGGACGCGGACCCGGCGGCGGAACCGGGGTACGAGGAGGACCCGTACGCCACCGGCGCGGGCGCCGGTGCGGGCGCCGACGGCGGGGAACCGGCGCCGCGCCGGGCCGCCGTGCCGCTGGTGCCGGGCGCCTCGACCGACTCCAACCGCGACACCCACACCTCCATGCGCGTGCCGGGCCCCGACGAGCTCTCCGGCGGCCCGCTCGGCACCGCCCGGGCTCCCCGCCCGGCGGGCGCCCGCCGCCCCGGCTCGGCCCGCCACAAGGCCGATTCCGCGCGCAAGCGCCGGATCGCCCTGACCGTGGCGGCCTTGACCGTGGCGGGCGCGCTGGGCGTCGGCGGCTACCTGGCGGTGGCGGGCGGCGAGGACGCGCCGCCGCAGGACACCAAGCAGTCGCAGACCCCCTAGGGCCTGTCTGACAATTCCCGTCGGGTCCGGCCCGCCCGGCACGCTCGCCGTACGGCCGAAACGCCCAAGTAGCTCCGCTACAAGGGCGCCCCGGCCGCACGCCGATCGCACGCACCGAACGACCCGGCCTGATCCGACGCGAATTGTCAGACAGGCCCTAGGCAGGGCTCCGGGACTGGTCCGGGGCGGTTCGGGGGCGGCTCAGGGTCCGGGTGCTTGCCCCGAGCCGTTACGCTGGACGCGTGGCAGTCGTCGATGTATCCGAAGAGCTGAAGTCCCTCTCCTCGACCATGGGGTCGATCGAGGCCGTCCTGGACCTCGACAAGCTGAGGGCAGACATCGCCGTGCTCGAAGAGCAGGCCGCGGCCCCGTCCCTGTGGGACGACCCGGAGGCGGCGCAGAAGATCACCAGCAAGCTTTCGCACCTCCAGGCCGAGGTCCGCAAGGCCGAGACGCTGCGTGGCCGCATCGACGACCTCGCGGTCCTGTTCGAGCTGGCCGAGGAGATGGACGACCCGGACACCCGGGCCGAGGCCGAGACCGAGCTCGTCTCCGTGCGCAAGGCGCTCGACGAGATGGAGGTCCGCACCCTCCTCTCCGGCGAGTACGACGAGCGCGAGGCCCTGGTCAACATCCGCGCCGAGGCGGGCGGCGTCGACGCCTCCGACTTCGCGGAGCGCCTGCAGCGCATGTACCTGCGCTGGGCCGAGCGCCACGGCTACTCCACGGAGATCTACGAGACCTCGTACGCGGAAGAGGCCGGCATCAAGTCGACCACCTTCGTGGTCAAGGCCCCCTACGCCTACGGCACCCTCTCGGTCGAGCAGGGCACCCACCGCCTGGTGCGCATCTCGCCCTTCGACAACCAGGGCCGCCGCCAGACCTCCTTCGCGGGCGTCGAGATCCTTCCGGTCGTCGAGTCCTCCGACCACGTCGACATCGACGAGTCGGAGCTCCGCATCGACGTCTACCGCGCGTCGGGCCCCGGCGGCCAGGGCGTCAACACCACCGACTCGGCGGTGCGGATCACCCACCTCCCGACCGGCATCGTGGTCTCCTGCCAGAACGAGCGCTCCCAGATCCAGAACAAGGCGAGCGCCATGAACGTCCTCCAGGCCAAGCTCCTGGAGCGCCAGCGCCAGGAGGAGCGCGCCAAGATGGACGCCCTCAAGGGCGACGGCGGCAGCTCCTGGGGCAACCAGATGCGCTCCTACGTCCTCCACCCGTACCAGATGGTCAAGGACCTCCGTACGGAGTTCGAGGTGGGCAACCCGACCTCGGTCCTGGACGGCGACATCGACGGCTTCCTGGAGGCGGGCATCCGCTGGCGCAAGCAGCAGGAACAGGCGTAACCGCCCGCCGCACCCGCCTCACCACGGGCCCCGCTCAGCACCACGGAGCGGGGCCCGTCGGCGTTCCCGTACTCCCGCACGTACCCCCGCCGGTACCTGACGGAGTGTCGGCCTCCGGGTTGCCGGGGGACCGCCGTGCGGCCACAGTGCGGGCCGCTCGCCGACCGGGGAGCGGGGGGAGGGGGCGCGGTGCGAATGGTGCGACGACGAAGAGACGGCGGTTCCGGCGGATCGGGGTGGCAGCGGATCGCGCGGCGTCGGCGCGTGGCCTGGCCGGTTCTCGCCCTGGCTGGGACCCTGCTGCTGTCCGCCTGCGTGCTGGGCCCGGCCCCCGACCCGCCGGACTTCGGCTACCGCATGCGGGGCGACACGCTGGTCGTTGCGGCGCCCCGGTGCGCCTCGGAGACGGTCACCAGTGCTCTTGTCTCAGTGTGGGTCGGTGAGGACGGGCAGAGGGACGGCTTCGACATCTTGTGGAGCGCGCGGGGGCTCCGGATGGAGGAGGCGAGGGAAGGGGTCTTCCCGGTGGCCGGGCCCGGGGCGGCGGCGAGCTACGCCGATGTGGACAAGCCGCTCTCGGGCGAGCTGCCCCAGGAGTTCTTCGTCGAGGTCCAGTTCGCCGGTGCGGGTTCGGCCGACCGCGACGGCACGGTCGACCTGCGGAAGCTGCGCGGGGCGCGGCTCGGGGAGGGTGAGTTCATGACGTGGACCGGGGCGGTTCTGACGCGCGAGCAGATCGACGCGCAGCTGAAGTGCCGCCGGTGAGGGGGCGGGTGGTGCCCGGGGTGGTGCTGGTGCCGGCGCTGCTGGGGGTGGGGACGGGGTGTTCGCCCGCTCCGCAGGGGGTGATCGCGGTGGAGCGGGATGGGGCGGCAGGGGTGCGTCTGCTGTTCTCGCGGTGCGCCGGATACACGGTGGACTCGGTCAGCATCGTCGCGGACGTGTCGGAACGGCCCCTGAAGGCATGGTCCGTCAACGGGTACCGGGTGCGGCCTCCGGTGGACTCGGTCAGACTGTTCGACACCCCAAGGGGGTGGCGCGAGGACGAGAGGTCTCTCACCGCTCTGAGCGAGGGTGTTCCGTACGAGGCTCGGAGCATGGGCACGGTGGACCACCGGGCGCTCAACGGGCAGATCCGCTTCACCGTTGGCCAGGTCCGCGAGCTCGAAAGGGACGACGTACTCGTCTCCGACGGCGGCGACAAGACCAAGGTGATGGACCGTTCCGACTTTCTGGCCGCCGGATCGGAGTGCGGCCTCGGGTGACTTCGCGGGCGCAAGCGGCCCGGGAACGACTCTGGCGCTTTGTCGACACACGAACTAGCGCAGCCGAGGCGGGAGTTCCGGGTTTACGTCACAGTTGCATCGCCGTATGACGGGCAAATCGTGATCTTTCGGGCATCGCAGACGCAACGGCCTTGACGTGTTATCGGAAAGTCGCAAGGGTGGCACGCGGCATGCGTTTTCCTGGGGCGCGTGTGAACGGGGGCAGTCCAGCGAGTGTGACGCCCTCCGGTTCCGGAGCCCCGAGCGCGGCCCTACAGACGATTTGAGCTACTGGGGGTAGCAGCCAGATGACCAAGAAGACGCGGGTCCGCGTCGCGCGGATCGCTGCCGGTGCCGTGATCGCGGCCGGCGCCTCGCTGACCGTCGCGGGCGCCGCTCAGGCCGTGAGCGGCGAAGACATCACCGTGGCCAACCAGAGTGTCGACGCCAACCTCGGCGGCAACTCGGACGGCGGGAGCGACGACGGCGGCCAGGGCGACCCGGGCGGCGTCGACGGCGGAGGCACCTCCGAGGGGACCACCGAGGGCACCTCGACCGGTACGTCCACGGGCACGTCGACCGGTACCTCGACCGGTACGTCCACCGGCACCTCCGAGGGCACGTCCACGGGCACCTCGACGGGTACGTCCACGGGCACCTCGACCGGCACCTCCGAGGGGACCTCCACGGGCACCTCGACGGGTACGTCCACCGGTACGTCGACGGGCACCTCGACCGGTACGTCCACCGGCACCTCCGAGGGCACGTCCACGGGTACCTCGACGGGCACGTCGACGGGTACGTCCACCGGTACGTCCACGGGCACCTCGACCGGCACGTCCACCGGCACGTCCACCGGCACGTCGACCGGTACCTCCACCGGTACGTCCACGGGCACCTCGACGGGCACCTCGACCGGTACCTCGACGGGCACGTCCACCGGCACCTCGACCGGCCAGAACGGCGGCAACCACAACGGGGGCAGCCAGAACGGCGGCCAGACCGACAACGGTGGCACCGGCAACTCCGACAGCGGCAACACCAACGGTGGCTCCTCCACCGACGGTGGTTCCGCCACCGACGGTGGCGCCGGCACCTGCACCGTCGACCTCGACGGCGCCGAGTGCGTCGACAACAAGCCCGGCACCAACAACGCGGGCTCGCAGCCGGTCGAGCAGGGCAAGGCCAAGGAGGAGCTGGCCGAGACCGGTGCCGCCGAGACCACGTTCCTGGTCATCGGGGCCGCGACCATGATCGCCGGTGGTATCGGGTTCCGCTTCCTGCCGCGTCTCGTCGGTGGCGGTCGTACCGTCGCCTAAGCACGGGCCGAGCGCGACAGAAAGGGCCGGGGACGCCGTACGGGCGTTCCCGGCCCTTTCCCATGGCCGTATGAGCTGTGGATGGCCTCGCGCGGCCGGGACGGCTTCTCGCGGGCCCCTGGCGGCCCTGCGGCCGCCGGGAGGCTCCGGCGGGGGCTCAGACGCCCCGCACCGCCACCAGCAGTGCCGTCGCCGCCACCAGGGCGATCACCAGGGTCAGCAGCATCGCGGGCGTCAGCCCCGTCGGCTGGGGCAGTCGCTCGCGGTTCGCGCGGCAGACGGGGCAGCGGCCCTCCGCGACGGGGGCCGCGCAGTTGGCGCACACCAGTCGGTCATAGGTCATGCGCTCTCCTCCTCCCGCACAAGGGGTCCGTATCAGGACAACGCTCGGCACGGTCCGCGCGTTCCCCTCACCACTGTGCCAGCTCCCGGGGTTTTCGGCGCGCCCCGCGCACATCAGGGCGGAAGGACGAAAAGGATAAAGCACGCAAGCCAGGAGCGCGACTGCACGGGCCATCCCGACTCGCGTATGGTCACGCACACCTACTCCCGGCCGACCGTGGTGCATTCGTGATCCGATTCGACAACGTCTCCAAGTCCTATCCGAAGCAGAACCGCCCCGCGCTCCGGGATGTCTCCCTGGAGATCGAGAAGGGGGAGTTCGTCTTCCTCGTCGGTTCCTCAGGCTCCGGAAAGTCGACCTTCCTGCGGCTGATCCTGCGCGAGGAGCGCACCAGCCAGGGGCAGGTGCACGTCCTGGGCAAGGACCTCGCCCGGCTGTCCAACTGGAAGGTGCCGCACATGCGGCGCCAGCTGGGGACGGTCTTCCAGGACTTCCGGCTGCTGCCCAACAAGACCGTCGCCGAGAACGTGGCCTTCGCCCAGGAGGTCATCGGCAAGCCGCGCGGCGAGATCCGCAAGGCCGTCCCCCAGGTGCTCGACCTGGTCGGCCTCGGCGGCAAGGAGGACCGCATGCCGGGCGAGCTGTCCGGCGGTGAGCAGCAGCGCGTCGCCATCGCGCGGGCCTTCGTCAACCGCCCGATGCTGCTGATCGCCGACGAGCCCACCGGCAACCTCGACCCGCAGACCTCCGTCGGCATCATGAAGCTGCTCGACCGGATCAACAGGACAGGGACCACCGTCGTCATGGCGACCCACGACCAGAACATCGTCGACCAGATGCGCAAGCGCGTCATCGAGCTGGAGAAGGGCCGCCTCGTCCGTGACCAGGCGCGCGGCGTCTACGGCTACCAGCACTGAGCCAGTAGGGGAAACAGACACATGCGCGCCCAGTTCGTGTTGTCCGAGATCGGGGTCGGTCTCCGGCGCAACCTGACGATGACGTTCGCCGTCATCGTCTCCGTGGCCCTGTCGCTGGCCCTGTTCGGCGGTGCCCTGCTCATGCGCGAGCAGGTCAGCACCATGAAGGACTACTGGTACGACAAGGTCAACGTCTCCATCTTCCTCTGCAACAAGAGTGACGGCGCCAACTCCGCCAAGTGCGCCAAGGGTGCCGTCACCGCCCAGCAGAAGGAGCAGATCGAGGCCGATCTGAAGAAGATGGACATCGTCGAGTCCGTCCACCGCGAGACGGCCGACGAGGCGTACAAGCACTACAAGGAGCAGTACGGCGACACGGCCATCGCGTCCGTCGTCACCCCGGACCAGATGCAGGAGTCGTTCCGGGTCAAGCTGAAGGACCCGGAGAAGTACAAGGTGGTCGCCACCGCCTTCGCCGGGCGGGACGGCGTCGAGTCGGTCCAGGACCAGCGCAACATCCTGCAGAACCTCTTCGACCTGATGAACGGCATGAACATCGCCGCCCTCGGAGTCATGGGTCTGATGCTGGTGATCGCGCTGATGCTGATCGTGAACACCGTCCGGGTGTCCGCGTTCAGCCGCCGCCGCGAGACCGGCATCATGCGGCTGGTCGGCGCGACCAACTTCTACATCCAGATGCCGTTCATCGCGGAGGCCGCGTTCGCCGGACTCCTCGGCGGCGGCGTCGCCTGCGTGATGCTGATCGTCGGCCGGTACTTCCTGATCGACCACGGCATCGCGCTCGCCGACAAGATGCAGCTGGTCAACTTCATCGGCTGGGACGCCGTCCTCGCCAAGCTGCCGCTGGTGCTCGCCATCGGTCTGCTGATGCCTGCTCTCGCCGCCTTCATAGCGCTGCGCAAGTACCTGAAGGTGTGACGGTTCACTCGTGAGACGCGGATGGCGTCGTACGGCCAACGCCCGTACGGCGCCATTCGCTTGTCCTAGAGTGGGCGCCATGCGTGCCGGCAGCGGCCCCGAGTTCTGTCGCGGGCCCCGCGGAATCCTCCGTGGGGCCGCTTTGACGTTGGTCTTCGCCGGGGTCCTCGGCACCGCCGCCGCCACCGGCACGCTGCCCCGCCAGGACGACCCCCGCGGGTCCGCCGTACGGGGCCGGGGCATCCCGTACGAGGGCGAGCGCAGCGCCGCCGACCCACGTACCGCCGCCGACCCGCGCGCCCGGGGCGGTGACCGGGCGGACGCGCTCGAAGAGGCCGACGGGGCCGGTGGGACCGACGCCGCCGGGCTCGGCGAGCGGGCCGGGGCCACCGTCGACCGCGGCGCCCTCGCCCGCGCCGCCGCCGACGCCATCGCCGACGGCAAGTCCCCCGCGACCGCCGCAGAGGAGTTCGTCAGCCGCAGCGGCGACCGCTGGGGCGCCGTCTACGACAGACGGGAGTACGCCGAGTTCGAGCGGTCCCTCGGCGGCGCCTACACCGGCGTCGGCCTGTCCGCCCGCCGCGCCGCCCCCGACCGGGTCGAGATCAGCCGGGTCGCCCCCGGCGGCCCCGCCGCCCGCGCCGGACTGCGCCCCGGCGACCGGCTCACCGCCGTCGACGGCCGCCCGGTCACCGGCCGCTCCGTGGCCGAGGTCGTCGCGCTGCTGCGCGGCGACGGCGTCCCCGGCAGCACCGTCGCCGTCGGCGTCCAGCGCGGCCGCGCCGCCTGGACCGAGCGGCTGCGCCGGGCCAGGCTCGCCGTCGACCCGGTCGCCGTCCGCCGCCTCGACGACGGCACCCTGGTCATCCGGGTCACCGCCTTCACCAAGGGCACCGGCGAGCGGGTCCGCCGGGCCGTGCGCACCGCGCCCGCCCGCGCCGGGGTCCTGCTCGACCTGCGCGGCAACTCCGGCGGACTGCTCACCGAGGCCGCCACCGCCGCCTCCGCCTTCCTGGACGGCGGCCTGGTCGCCACGTACGACGTCGAAGGCACCCAGCACGCGGTGTACGCGCAGGGCGGCGGCGACACCGAGCGGCCGCTGGTCGCCCTCGTCGACGGCGGCACCATGAGCGCGGCCGAGCTGCTGACCGGCGCCCTGAAGGACCGCGGCCGGGCGGTCACCGTCGGGTCCCGCACCTTCGGCAAGGGTTCGGTGCAGATGCCGAGCACGCTGCCGGGCGGCGCGGTCGCCGAGCTGACCGTCGGCCACTACCGCACGCCGGCCGGGCACGAGGTCGACGGTCATGGCATCACCCCGGACGTCACGGTGGGCGACACCACGGGAGATCGGGCCGAGGCGCGGGCCCGCACGGTATTGAGTGGCCTCGGAGGGGGCTCCTAGTGCGAAAATGACCGCACTATGGCTAAGGGACTCGTGAATGTGCAGGGCAAGCCTGCGAAGAAGAGCGCGGACAAGGGGCCTGAGCGCAAGCTCATCGCGCAGAACAAGAAGGCGCGGCACGACTACCACATCCTCGACACGTACGAGTGCGGTGTGGTCCTCATGGGCACCGAGGTGAAGTCGCTGCGGATGGGCCGGGCGTCGCTGGTCGACGGCTTCGTCCAGATCGACGGCCACGAGGCGTGGCTGCACAACATCCATGTGCCCGAGTACACGCAGGGCAGCTGGACCAACCACTCGGCGAAGCGGAAGCGCAAGCTGCTGCTGCACCGGGCGGAGATCGACAAGCTGGAGCAGAAGGCGTCGGAGACCGGTCACACGATCGTGCCGCTGGCGCTGTACTTCCTGGGCAGCCGGGTGAAGTGCGAGATCGCGCTCGCCAAGGGCAAGAAGGAGTACGACAAGCGCCAGACGCTCCGTGAGCAGCAGGACACCCGTGAGGCGAGCCGCGCGATCTCGGCGGCGCGGCGGCGGCAGCGGGCCGCGAAGCTGGCCTGAGCGGCGCGCCCGCACGGGCGTGCGCCCGGGGCCTCCGGGTGAACGCGGGGAATACGCTGGCGAGCGTGCGCGCTGGTCACGTACGATGGGGCCTGCACCTCACAGAGGGTGCATGGTTTGAAAAATCAACATGGGGATGATCGGTTTCGACAGCGGATGTCGAAGCAGGGGAAGCGTGTCGAGGAAGCGGCAATGATCTCGTTAACCACGCGCCGAAACCTATAATCGCCAACACCAAGCGCGATTCCTTCGCCCTCGCTGCCTAAGTAGCGACTTGCGAAGTGTCAGCCCGGGGCTGTTCCCGACCCGGATCCTGGCATCATCCAGGGGACTAAACCTTGATCCCGGTCACGGGGTGAAGAGGGAAATCAAACAGTGACTGAGCCCGTTCCGGACTTGTCTGGGTGATCCGGAGGGCTGAGAAACGCGTACCAGACTGCACACGGAGAAGCCCTGATTCCGCACCGTTGGACGCGGGTTCGATTCCCGCCATCTCCACTCATCCCATGTGGGCGAAGGCCCCCTGACCTGCGAAAACTTCGCGAGGTTGGGGGGCCTTCGTCATGTGGGAGCACGGCGGGAGCACCACCCTTCAGGGAGTGCGTCGGATGCGTGGGTGCGTCAGGTGCCCGGGTGTGGGGGCTGGTCACCGTTGGCCGTGATGACCTCGATCCCGCAACGCGGCTTCTGAACGCCTCGTTCGATGCGAGCGTCCGCCGTCAGCAGGGGGACGCCCAGTGCCTCGGCGAGAGCGACGTATGTGGCGTCGTAGGCGGAGAGGTTGGCGTACAGCTTTCGGATCCGGGGGAGCAGCGGGCCCGTCTCGTGCCGCTGTACGCGCAGCCCCTGGTAGGTCTTGAAGTGCTCGTCGAGGCTCGTGGGGTCGATTTTGGCGCCGCGGGCCATGCCCAGGAGGGCGGACGCGACCTCCGTGTCCAGGAGGTAGGGAGCGGCGAGAGTGTCTTCCTCGCCGATGCGCCGGCGGGCGGCGGCGCCACGGGAGCCCCTGTCCGTCAGGAACAGGACCAGGGCGGACGAGTCCACGACGATCAACGGCTCGCCCTGCCTGCGTCGATGGTGTCGAGGACGTCCTGGATGTCGATGTCCTCCGTGGCATAGCGCTCGGCGCGCTCGGCCATTTCGCCGAGCGTGGGCTGGGTGGCGTCTCTGGTGACGAGGCTGAGCAGGTAGCTCTGGAGGGACTGTCCGGCCTCAGCGGCGCGGACCTTTATGCGGCGGGCGATGTCGTCGGGGACTTCCCGGATCGTGAATGCAGTCATGACTGCATTTTATCGTCGATGCAGTCAGTTTGCAGTCGCTCGATAAGGGTGCGTCCGGTGCTCCCGGCGGGAGCACCAGGGGGTGCTGGATCCTGATGGATCGTGCCGCTTGGTGTCGTCCTGTGCGGTTGGCCTGCGGGAATATCGCCCTGGCCTACTGTCCGTAGGGCTTGTGGGCGGGTTCGATTCCCGCCCTCTCCACTCATCCCATGTGGGCGAAGGCCCGGTGGTCGTCACGACGACTGCCGGGCCTTCGTCATGTCCGGACTTCGGAGCCCGCGTTCTGCCGGCCGTCGGTCAGTCCGTGTAGTGGTGTCGGGCCTGGAGGATCTTCACTTCCTTGTCGTCCGCCCGGTAGACGAGCCGGTGCTCGTCGTCGATCCGCCGCGACCAGTACCCCGACAGATCGCCCTTCAACGGCTCGGGCTTGCCGATGCCGGTGAAGGGCGTGCGCTGGATCTCCCCGATCAGCCGGGTGATCCGACGGGCCGCCTTGCGGTCGGAGGCGAGCCAGAAGAGGAAGTCCTCCCAGGCCGCGGGGTCGAAGTGGACCCTCCTCACTCCTCGCCCCCGGCCAGCTCACGGAGCTCGTCGAGGGTCCTCGGGACCTCGACGGCGCCTGCCCTGTCCCGGCCCACGGCCTCCATCAGGCGCCGCGCGTTGGCGGGGGAGCGCAGCAGGTAGATCGTCTCCTGCCAGGAGTCGTAGTCATCGGCGGACATCAGCACGGCATCCCCGGCCTTGGAGCTGATCCGGACCGGCATGTGATCGTCGTTGACCCGCTTGATCAAGGGGAAGAGATTCTGACGGGCTTCGCTGGCGCTTATGGTCACGAGTTCCACTCCTTCGGTCGGGCCGATGGCAGGTCCGGCGTCAGACCCAGTGCGTCGTGGCTGACGGTACGACTTTACGGTACGACTTTACGGTACGGAGGTGGTACGGGAAACGCGTACCGTATTGCTGGGAGTGCGCACCGCCCTCGGGCTCTCGTCCCGTTCCCGTCCTGGTCGAAGGCCCCTACGGATCGGGGCTCCGTGAGGCCGATCGGCCTGGGTGTGTTCATGACCAACGACTCTCCGTAGCCTGTGGCCGTTCACGCCACTGCCCGGGGAGAACCCGGCACGAAGAAGAAGAGGGCCGGGTGTCCCCGATAGCCTCCCGCACCGCCGCCTCCCGCACCACTGCGCGGGGGCGGGTCGCCGCCGCCGTCGCCGCCGCCATCGTCCTGTCGCTCGGGCTCAGCGCCTGCGACGGCGGGAAGGGGACGAGCGCCGCGCCGGTCGCCACGACCGCCTCCGCGACTGCGACCGCGACCGTGACCGCCACGCCGTCGAGCGCGACGCCCACCCCCACCCCGACGCCCACGCCGACCCCCAGCGCCACCACGGCCGCCCCCACCAAGGCCGCGACGAAGGCCCCCGCCCCCACCCGGACCGCGAAGCGCCCGGCCGCGCCCACCACCAAGGCGCCCGCCCCGCGGCCCGCGCCCACCCGGGCCGCCGCGAGCAAGGGCACCACCTGCGAGATCGTGTCGAACGCGGGCAACTGCTACGACGCCGGCCAGTTCTGCCGCAAGGCCGACCTCGGCAGGTCCACGCACGCCGAGAACGGCCGGATCATCCACTGCCGCAAGGACGGCAGCCGCAACCGCTGGAACTACTAGGAGGGTGTCCGGACCGTCGTCGCCGTCCGCCGGCCCGTCGCCGTGCTCAGCAGCAGGGCGAGCGCCGCCGCGGCGACCGGGACCAGGTAGCCGTACACCGGCGTCGGGGCGTGCTCGGCGAGGCGGCCGCCGGTCGCCGAGCCGAGTGCGATGCCCGCGAGGAGCGCCGTGACCGCCAGCGTCATGCCCTCGTTGAGCTGCGCCGCCGGGGTCAGTCGCTGCACCAGGCCCATCCCGGTGACCATCGCCGGCGCCGTCGCCATGCCCGCGAGCAGCAGCCCGGCGGCCAGCGCGAGCAGCGAGCCGGTGAGGGCGGCGGCAAGGAGCGGCAGCGACATCAGGGCGGTCATCGCCGCAAGGCAGACGCCCAGCGGAGCGGTCCTGCGCACCCGGCCGTAGAGCAGACCGGCCGCGCAGGAGCCCGCCGCCTGCAGGGCGAGGACCGGACCGGCCGGCGGCCCGTCCACGTACGCGAGGGTGACGATCTCCATCGCGCCGAACACTGCGCCGGTGGCCAGGAACACCGCGAGCAGCGCGGGCATCCCCGGCGTCCGCAGCGGCGAGCCCGCCCTCGTGCGGGGGGCGACCGGCGGCTCGGTGCGGCGCTGCGCCGCGAACACCAGCATCCCGGTCAGGAACAGCACGGCGGCCACGAGCGTGCCCGCCTCCGGGAACAGCGACGAGCAGAGCACGGCGGCGAGCGCCGGGCCGAGCATGAAGCACAGTTCGTCCGCCGCCTGCTCGAACGCGTTGGCGGTGTGCAGGGCGGCCGGTCCGTCCGGCGCGTCCTTGAGCAGGTGCGCCCAGCGGGCCCGGGACATCCCGCCGGTGTTGGGCAGCGTGGCGCCCAGCACGGCCGCCGCGAACAGCGTCCAGACCGGTGCCCGGCCGTGCGCGCAGAGCAGCAGCGCCAGCTGCCAGAGCACCGCCCACACGGTGGCGGGCACCGCGATCCTGGCCTGGCCGTGCCGGTCGACCAGCCGGGCGAGCAGCGGCGCGACGACCGCGCCCACCGCGAGCCCGGCCGCGCTGACGGCACCGGCGAGCGCGTAGGAGCCGTACGCCCCGGCGATCATCATCACGGCGCTGACGCTGAACATGGCCATCGGCAGCCGGGCCAGCAGATTGCCCACGGTGAACGCGCGGGCGCCGGGCACCGCGAAAAGCCGGAGGTAGGGGTTGCGGGGGACGGCGACGGCGACGGCGACGGCGACGGGGCCGGGGCCGGGGCCGGTGGGGTACGGGCGCGGGCGCCGGGCGGCCGGCTCGCGGTAGCGCGGGGCCAGCGCCGGACCGGTCGGCGTGAACACCAGGCCAGGGGAGGGGAGTTGGTGAGGTCCGCGAGTGTCGGGAGCGGCGAGCGAGGAATCGAAGGGCGGCATGGATCAAGGTTCCGTCGGCCCGCCCCCGCCGGTCCAACACCTGTCCGGTGGCGATTGACGCACTCCGGTTGTTAAATGCGGTGGGTGGCCCGCCCGAACGATCTCGACCCCCGCCTCCTCCGCGCCTTCGTCGCCGTCGCCGAGGAACTGCACTTCACCCGCGCCGCCGGCCGGCTCTTCGTCGCCCAGCAGGCCCTCAGCCGGGACATCCGGCGGCTCGAACGCGAGCTCGGCGCCGAGCTGTTCGTCCGCAGCACCCGCCAGGTCACGCTCACCCCGGACGGCGAGCGGCTGCTCCCGTACGCGCACGCCGTGCTCACCGCCCACGACACGCTCACCGAGGCGTTCGCGGGCGGGCCGCGCCCGCTCCTCGTCGACCTCAACAGCGCGGGCCTCAGCCACGGCCGGGTGCTCGACCGGGCCCGCGCGCTCGCCCCCGACCTCGAACTCATGGCCCGCTTCGAGAGCGGACTCACCGGCGCCGCCCGGGACATCCTGGCCGGCCGGCTCGACGCCTCCTTCGGCCGGTACGGCGGGCTCGCGCCCGCGCTGCGGGCCGGACTCCAGGCGCAGTTCGTCCGGTACGAGCCGATGGCCGTGCTGCTGCCCGAGGGCGACCCGCTGAGCGGGCTCGCCGAGGTGCCGCTGGCCGCGCTCGCCGGCCGGCAGGTCTACGCGGGCGCCGGGAACGACCGTACGCCCGAGTGGACCGACCTGGCCGTCCGGCTGTTCGCCGGGCGCGGCATCACCGTGGCGCCGCCCGCGCCGCTGGTCGTCGGCAAGGAGGAGTTCCGGCGGGTGATGGCCAAGTCGCCGACCCCGGTGCTCGCCGTCGTCGACTTCCCCGCCATGCCGGGCAGCGTCCTCAGGCCGCTCGTCGACCCCGTACCGCTGTCACCGATGAGTCTGGTGTGGCGCAAGGGGCTGCGGCACCCCGGTCTCGACGCGCTCCGCCGGGCCGCCGCCGAACTGGCCGCCGAGGAGGGCTGGCTGGTCCGGCCGCCCGGGTCCTGGCTGCCGGAGGACGAACTGCTCGGCGGCGCGTAGCGGCTCCCGTGCCCTTGTCCGGTGCCCGTGCTCGGTGCCCGTGCTCGGTGCCGGTGCCCGGTTCCGGTGCCCGACGGCTCACACCGGGGCCGTACGCCGGGTGAGAGCAAGGTTCCGTCCCCGTCACCTCCGGCCGCCGTCCCCCGAAACGCGCGCTTCCTAGCGTCGTCCGTCTGCGAGCGGTCACACACGGAGGTGGTGCGGGATGAGCGGTCAGGGGACGGACGGTCGGGGGACGGGCGGTCGGGCGACGGGCGGTCGGTGGATCGAGCGCTGGGAGCCGGAGGACGAGACCTTCTGGCACGCGGGCGGCGGCGAACGGATCGCGCGCCGCAACCTGTGGTTCTCGGTGCTCGCCGAGCACATCGGCTTCTCGGTGTGGAGCCTGTGGTCGGTGATGGTGCTGTTCATGGGGCCCGCGTACGGGGTCGACCCGGCCGGGAAGTTCTTCCTGATCGCGACCGCGACCCTGGTCGGCGCGGTCATCAGGATCCCGTACACCTTCGCCGTCGCGCGCTTCGGCGGCCGCAACTGGACGGTCGTGAGCGCCCTGTTGCTCCTGCTGCCGACCGGCCTCGCGTACGCGGTGATGGCGCCGGGCACCTCGTACGGCACCTTCGTGCTGGTCGCCGCGCTCACCGGCGTCGGCGGCGGCAACTTCGCCTCCTCCATGACCAACATCAACGCCTTCTTCCCGCTGCGGAAGAAAGGCTGGGCGCTCGGCCTCAACGCGGGCGGCGGCAACATCGGCGTCCCCGTCGTCCAGCTGGTCGGCCTCCTGGTCATCGGCACCGCGGGCGCCCTGCACCCGAGGCTGGTGCTCGGCGTCTACCTGCCGCTGATCGTCGTCGCCGCGCTGTGCGCCGCGCTGTTCATGGACAACCTCGCGCCGGTCCGCAACGACACCGGGGCGGTCCGCGAGGCGGTCCGCTCCCGGCACACCTGGATCATGGCGTTCCTGTACGTGGGGACCTTCGGCTCCTTCATCGGGTACGGCTTCGCCTTCGGCCTCGTCCTCCAGACGCAGTTCGGCCGCACGCCGCTCCAGGCCGCCGCGCTCACCTTCATCGGCCCGCTGCTCGGCTCGCTGGTCCGCCCGGTCGGCGGGGCGCTCGCCGACCGGCACGGCGGTGCCCGGATCACCCTCGCCACGTTCGCGGTGATGGCCGTCGCCGCGGCGGTCGTGCTCTACGCCTCGGTCGTCGAGTCGCTGGGGATCTTCCTGGTCGGCTTCATCGCGCTGTTCGCGCTGAGCGGCCTCGGCAACGGCTCCACGTACAAGATGATCCCGGCGATCTTCCTCACCCATGGGCACGGGGCCGGGCTCGCGGGCGAGGCGGCGGAGGCGTACGGGCGGCGGCTGTCCGGCGCGGCGATGGGGCTCATCGGGGCGGTGGGCGCGCTCGGCGGGCTCGGCATCAACCTCGCGTTCCGCGAGTCGTTCCGGGCGGTCGGCTCGGGCACCGGGGCGTTCGTGGCCTTCCTGGTGTTCTACGCGGTGTGCATGGGCGTGACGTGGGCGGTATACCTTCGACGCCCGGCGGCGGTGGCGCCGGTCCCGGACACCGTGCCGGGCGGAGCTCCTGAGGTGACGGTCGCCGTCGAGGCATGAGTCACAGCGGCCGGCCGGGACCGTAACGACCAGGAAATACCGGTGAACCGAGACGGACATCCGTCCCCGGCAGGGTCGGCGGACATGGACGAGGAAGACGCGGGCATGGACGACGCGGGCATGGACGAGGAGCGGCGCCCCCGGACGCCGGGCGGGCAGGTCCCGGACGGGCAGGTCCCGGACGGGCCGGCCGGGCAGCTCCCGCACGGGCCGCTGGCGGGGTTCACCGTCGGTGTCACGGCCGCCCGCCGGGCCGACGAGCTGATCGCGCTGCTCCGGCGCAGGGGTGCCGGGGTGGTGCACGGGCCCGCGCTGCGGATCGTGCCGCTCGCCGACGACACCGAACTGCTCGCCGCCACCGAGGAACTCATCGACCACGCCCCGGACGTCGTCCTCGCCACCACGGCGATCGGCTTCCGGGGCTGGGTCGAGGCGGCCGACGGCTGGGGGTACGGCGAGCGGCTGCTCGACCGGCTGCGCGGGGTCGAACTCCTCGCCCGCGGCCCGAAGGTGAAGGGCGCGGTGCGGGCGGCCGGGCTGACCGAGAGCTGGTCGCCGGGCTCCGAGTCGATGGCGGAGGTGCTCGACCGGCTGCTCGACGAGGGGGTCGCCGGGCGCCGGATCGCGCTCCAGCTGCACGGGGAGCCGCTGCCGGGGTTCGTGGAGGCGCTGACCGAGGCCGGGGCGGAGGTGGTGCCGGTGCCGGTCTACCGCTGGATGCCGCCGGAGGACATCGTCCCGCTGGACCGGCTGCTCGACGCGACCGTGGCGCGCGCCCTGGACGCGGTGACCTTCACCAGCGCCCCGGCCGCCGCCTCGCTGACCGGCCGGGCGCGGGAACGCGGGCTGCTGGACGAGCTGTTGACGGCGCTTCGGCAGGACGTCCTGGCGCTGTGCGTGGGCCCGGTGACCGCCCTGCCCCTCCAGGGCCTGGACGTCCCCACCCACCAGCCCGAACGCTTCCGCCTCGGCCCGCTGGTGCAGCTCCTGTGCCAGGAACTGCCCGCCCGGGCCCGGGTGTTGCCGCTGGCCGGCCACCGGGTGGAGATCCGCGGCCACGCGGTCCTCGTCGACGGCGACCTCCGCCCGGTCCCGCCCGCGGGCATGGCCCTCCTCGGCCTCCTCGCCCGCCGCCCCGGCTGGGTGGTCGCCCGCGCCGAACTGCTCCGCGCGCTGCCGGGCGCGGGCCGGGACGAACACGCGGTGGAGACGGCGATGGCCCGGCTGCGCACGGCCCTCGGCACACCGAAGCTGATCCAGACGGTGGTGAAGCGCGGCTACCGGCTGGCCGTCGACCCGACGGCGGAGGCCGCGTACGAGGGGTGAGGGGGTAGGGGCTGGGGCGCGGGGGCGGGGCCTCAGGATCCGCCCTTCTCGGCGGCGTGCTGCTGCCAAAAGCCCTCGTCGTCCCAGGTCTTGGCCCGTTCGAGGCAGCGGAGCCGGGCCTCGGTGCGCAGGCGCCGTTCCGGGTGCTTTTGCGGGGGCGGGGTCGCCGTCGGTGTCGTCGGCCGCCCGCCGGAGGGCCGCTCGGCCTCGGCGAGGGCTTGCTCGTCCATGTCGTTCCGCTTCGCGGTCATGTACCACCTCCAGCAGGGGAGTTGTGCGTCAGGGGCCGGGGTTCGGGAGCCGCCGGTGGGCGGGAGGCAGGCCCGGCTGTCCGGCCGGTCGGCTAGGTTACGCGCATGGCCGATGTGCATGTCAGGGCAGCCGATCCCGGCTCCGCCGACGACGCCGAGCTGCTCGCCGCCGCCGTGCGCCGCGTCCGGACGTATCTGAAGCCCTGGGAGCCGTACCGCGCCGAGGTCTACTACACGGCCGAGGGGCAGGCCGCCCGGCTCGCGGACGGCGGGCGGCGCTGGTTCGCGGTCGACGAGGCGGACGGGGCGGTGGTCGGGCTGCTGACCGTGTCCGGGATCGTTCTCGGGCCGTTCCGCAGCGGCTCGGTCGGCTACTGGGTCGATCCGGCCGCCGGTGGGCGCGGGGTGGCCACCGGGCTGCTCCGGGAGGTCTGCCGGGCGGCCCCCGAGGAGCTCGGGCTTCACCGCCTCGAGGCGTGCACGCTGCTCGACAACCACGCCTCGCAGCGGGTCCTCGCCAAGTGCGGCTTCACCCGCATCGGCACCGCGCCCCGCTACCTCCACATCGACGGCGAGTGGCGCGACCACCACCTCTTCCAGCGGGTCCTGCACGACGACCCGCCGCCCGTGCCGCAGGCCGCCGCCTGACGCCTACGGGGTGTCCGGCCGGGCCCGCAGCATCGGGGCGCGGACGTGGGACTTCCGGGGGCCCGGGCGGAACAGCATGATGATCAGGCGCGCGCCCGGGGCCGTCAGCGGCTGGGCCGCGCAGATGGTGACATGGCCCGGGCCGAGCAGGGCGTGCCGCAGGGGGCGTTCGTCGCCGTCCGGGTGGATGTGGGCGCCGCCCGCCTCCCACAGCGGGCCGAGGAACGGATCCGCGCGGACCTCGCGCTCGATCTGCCGCAGCGTCTCGTCCTCCCCGCGCACCGCCAGCGCGGCGCGCAGCTGGGGCAGGATCAGCGGCGCCCAGACCGTGTGCCAGTCGATCAGGCTGTACGTACGGGCGCTGTCGTCGAGCAGCATCCAGCGCATGGTGTTCACGGGCACCCGCCCGCCCGGGTGCATCTCCGCGAAGTGCCGGTTGTGCGCGAGCAGGTTCCAGGACGCGTCGGTGATGTACGCCATGTGCGCGATGCCGTCGACCGCCTCCCGCCACACCCCCGGGACCTCCAGACCCGACGACGGGTTCAGCGGCCCCGGCGGGTCGCCGATCCCGGCGTACCGGCACAGCGACACCCACTCCTGCTCGTTCAGACCGAACAGCCGGCCGATCTGCCGCAGGTAGTCCACCGGCGGGTTCGGGTAGCGGCCGGTCTCCAGGCGGTTGTACGTGTCGATCGCCCGCCGCGTCAGCTCGTCCACCTGCTGCTGCGACAGGCCGCGGGCGCGCCGGCCCCGCCCGGTCGGCCGGGACAGGCCGTGCGCCTCGGGGGAGATCAGCTCGCGGCGTTCCTTCAGGAGGGACCGCAGGGCCGTCTTGTTCACCGCGCCCTCCGAATTGTCCGTGCGCGAATAGGTAAGAAAAGCGGTCCGTAGATATTAAACGGTTCAACATTCATGCTGTGGGTGCCCTCGCCAGGCATGTCCGCCCTTGTGGCGGTACCGCCCGCGAGGCGCCCCCGATCAACCGGTGGCTTCCCCCGAGCCCGACCGGTTGCCGGTCGGCCCGGGCGGCTCCCCCGTACGCCCGGGCCGACCGCTGTCATCCCGCGCCCACGGCCGCATCCCCCGTCGTGTCCCCCGTTGCATCCGCGGCCGCATCCACGGTCCTCCGGCCCGTGACAGACGGTAGGGCGGCCCACTGACAACGCCCCGGTGTCCGAGGGGCGTCCTCGCGCCACACCCCCCGACTTCCTCTAGCCAGTGCGGCCTCTCATGGGCACTCTGGTCGTCGAGGTGTCCCCCGTACGGGTCCGGCCGCGGGCCCCGGGTGGACGGAAGGGTGGCAGGGGCATGACAGCGCGTACGGCGGCCGGCTGGGTGGAGTCCGGGGGGTACGACGCCGGGCGGGTCTGCCTCGGACTCGCCGACGAACCCCTCGACCGGCCCGAGGCACTGGTCCGATTCCTGCGGGTCAGCGGCGTGGTCCCGGCCGGTACCCGGCTGCGCGGGCTCGACCGGCGCTGGCTCGGGCCGTTCCGGGAACTGCGCGACTGCGTCGCCGAACTCGTCGCCGCCCACCTGGAGGGCCGCCCAGCCCGGCCCGCCGCCCTCGAACTGCTCAACGCCCTCGCCGCCGCCTCCGCCCCGCCCGCGCCCCGCGCCGTCCGCACCCGCTCCGGCCTGCTCGTCCGCACCCTCAGCGGCGAACCCGACTGCCGGGCCCTGCTCGCCACCGTCGCCCGCGACGCCGTCGACCTGCTCACCGACCCCGCCGCCCGCGCCCTGCTGCGCCGCTGCGAGGGCCCCGGCTGCCGCCGCTGCTACCTGGACACCTCGCGCGGCGGCCGCCGCCGCTGGTGCTCCAGCGAGGCGTGCGGCAACCGGGCCCGGGTCGCCCGGCACCGGGCCGCCCACCCCAGGCCGGGCCGCCGCCAGCCGGAGACCCGGCCCCCCGACCTCCGCCAGAACGAGACCCGCCTCGACACCCGTCACGACACGCGCCTCGACACCCGTCACGACACCCGCCTCGACACCCGTCAGAACGAGATCCGTCAGTCGGAGATCCGTCAGGACTGACATACCGCCCCAGGTGGCGTACGCTCGACGGCTGCCCATCGCACGTCAGAAGGGGGCCCGGTGGCCGCGCAGGAAGCCGTCGACACGGTCAGAGACCGTGAGATCGGTGTCGAACAGGATCATCTGGATCAGGTCTACCGCCGTCTCGAGGAAAAGATCCGCGAGGCGGAGTTCCTGATGCACGACGCCGCCCAGCGCGGGCAGGTCGGCACGCCCGGCGCCCTCGCCGAGCGCGACGCCCAGGTGTTCCGGGCCGGCATCCACCTCAACCGCCTCAACAACGAGTTCGAGGACTTCCTCTTCGGCCGGATCGACCTGCTCCACGGCAAGGACGGCGCGAAGGGCCCCGACGGCGCTTTCACCTCCGTCGAACCCGCCGAGGACGCCATCAGGAACGACGGCGGCCGCCAGGTCGCCGACATCGGCGAGACCCTCCACATCGGCCGGATCGGCGTCCTCGACACCGACTACGCGCCCCTCGTCATCGACTGGCGCGCGCCCGCCGCCGCCCCCTTCTACCGCTCCACCCCCGTCGACCCCGGCCGGGTCGTCCGCCGCCGGGTCATCCGCTCCAAGGGCCGCAAGGTGCTCGGCGTCGAGGACGACCTGATGCGCCCCGAGCTCACCGCGAGCCTCGACGGGCACGAGCTGCCCGTGATCGGCGACGGCGCCCTGATGGCCGCCCTCGGGCAGGCCCGCAGCCACACCATGCGCGACATCGTCGCCTCCATCCAGGCCGAACAGGACCTGGTCATCCGGGCCCCCGCCGCCTCGGTCACGTACGTCGAGGGCGGCCCCGGCACCGGCAAGACCGCCGTCGCCCTGCACCGCGCCGCCTACCTGCTCTACCAGGACCGGCGCCGCTACTCCGGCGGCATCCTCATCGTCTCGCCGACCCCGCTGCTCGTCTCGTACACCGAGGGCGTGCTGCCCTCGCTCGGCGAGGAGGGCCAGGTCGCCATCCGCGCGCTCGGCTCGCTCGTCGACGGCGTGTCGGCCGACGCGTACGACGAACCGGCCGTCGCCCGGGTCAAGGGCTCGTCCCGGATGCTCGCCGTGCTGCGCAAGGCCGCCCGCGGCGCCCTGGAGACCCCCGCGCCGCGCACCCCGCGCGACGGCCGGGGCCAGGACCAGGGGCGCGGCCAGGACCAGGGGCAGCTCGCCTTCGGCGACCTGGACCCGGTCACCGACCCGGACACCGACGCGGACGAGAACGACACCACTGAAGGCGCCGGTCGCGGTCCCGTCGGCACCCCGACGCTGCTCCGCGTCGTCGCCTTCGGGCGGCGCCTGGAACTCGGCCCCGACGACCTGCGCCGCATCCGGCAGAACGTGCTCTCCGGCACCGCCCCGGTCAACCTGCTCCGCCCGCGCGCCCGCAGGCTGCTGCTCGACGCGCTGTACGCCAGGTCCGGCGCCGCCGGCCGGCACAGCGACCCCGAGCTCGCCGCCGAACTGCGCTCCTCCTTCGACGAGGACGTCTCCACCGAGGACTCCTTCCTCGGCTTCCTCGACGCCTGGTGGCCCGAACTGACCCCGCGCGGCGTGCTCGACGCCATGGGCGACGAGAAGCGGCTCGGCCGCTGGGCCCGCCGGATCCTCAACCCCGGCGAGGTGCGGCGGCTCGCGCGTTCGCTGCGCCGCCCCGGGCTCTCCGTGCACGACGTGGCCCTGCTCGACGAGCTGGCCACCCTGCTCGGCACCCCGGTCAGGCCGCGCAAGAAGCGCGAGTACGACCCGCTGGACCAGCTCACCGGCCTGGAGGAGCTGATGCCGGTGCGCGAGGAGACCCAGCGCGAGCGGGCCGAACGGCTGGCCGCCGAGCGGGTCGAGTACGCCCACGTCATCGTCGACGAGGCGCAGGACCTCACGCCCATGCAGTGGCGGATGGTCGGCCGCCGCGGCCGGCACGCCACCTGGACGGTCGTCGGCGACCCCGCCCAGTCCTCCTGGTCCTCCCCGGACGAGGCGGCCGAGGCCCGCGACGAGGCCCTGGGCACCCGGCCCCGGCGCCGCTTCGAGCTCACCGTGAACTACCGCAACCCGGCCGAGATCGCCGAGCTTGCCTCGAAGGTCCTCGCCCTGGCGATGCCCGGCAAGGAGGCCCCGAAGGCCGTCCGTTCGACCGGCGTCCAGCCGCGCTTCGTGTCCGTACCGGCGGGCGAGAAGCCCGGCGGCGACCGGGGCGCGCTGGCCGCGACCGTACGGTCCGCGGCGGAGCGGCTGCTCGACGAGGTCGAGGGCACCATCGGCGTCGTCGTCGCCATGGACCGGCGCGCCGAGGCCGCCCGCTGGCTGGCCGGACTCGGCGACCGGGTGGTCGCGCTCGGCTCCCTGGAGGCCAAGGGCCTGGAGTACGACGCCACGGTGGTCGTCTCGCCCGCGGAGATCGCCGACGAGTCCCCGGCGGGCCTGCGCGTCCTGTACGTGGCGCTCACCCGCTCCACGCAGGCGCTCACCGTGATCGCGGGCGAGCGGGACCTGCCGGACGCGGACGGCGTGCCGGACCTGCTGCGGGACTGAAGCGGGACTGAAGCGGGACTGAATCGGGACTGAATCCGCCGCGGGGCGGGCGGGACGGACGGGCCGGGTGGGACGGACGGGCGGGGTGGGGTTCGCAGGGCTTGCGGGGGCGGGCTCGCGGGCCCGTCCGGCGGCCGAACGGGGCTGATTTCAGGTCAACTCGCGCTCGGGGAATCACGTCCGGGAGGGGTTTGTTAGCCTTGTCGTGGCACCGGCTCGATCCAAGCCCCCGGGCCCAACCTTCGTCCCTTTGAGGGACCACTTGCCGCGAGGCGAGCATGGCGGGTCGGTGCCACTTGAGTGTGAAGAGGCCCTCGTCACCTTCGGGTGACGGGGGCCTCTTCTGTGCCCGCTTCCGTTCCCTCTTCTGTTTACCCGCCATCTCTCGTATGGTGGAAAACACTTTCCGAAAACGAAAAGACCGTATTACCTGCTACCGGCAGGTAGGTGCGACGATCGGAGGGCGCCGCCGGGCGACCAGCCGGGGCGGCGTAGCAACGAAGCTAGGGAAAGCAGAGGAACACGGACATGGCAACGGCGCCCAGCGTCTCGTACTCGATGACGGTCCGGCTCGAGGTGCCCGCGAGCGGGACCGCGGTCTCCCAGCTCACCACCGCCGTCGAGACCCACGGCGGATCCGTCACCGGCCTCGACGTGACCGCCTCCGGCCACGAGAAGCTCCGCATCGACGTGACCATCGCCGCGACCTCCACGGCGCACGCCGACGAGATCGTCCAGCAGCTGAAGACCATCGAGGGCGTCGTCCTCGGCAAGGTCTCCGACCGTACGTTCCTGATGCACCTCGGCGGCAAGATCGAGATGGCGTCGAAGCACCCCATCCGCAACCGTGACGACCTCTCGATGATCTACACCCCGGGTGTCGCCCGGGTCTGCATGGCGATCGCCGAGAACCCCGAGGACGCCCGCCGCCTCACCATCAAGCGCAACTCGGTCGCCGTGGTCACCGACGGCTCCGCCGTCCTCGGCCTCGGCAACATCGGCCCCAAGGCCGCGCTGCCCGTCATGGAGGGCAAGGCGGCCCTCTTCAAGCGCTTCGCGGGCATCGACGCCTGGCCGCTCTGCCTGGACACCCAGGACACCGACGCCATCGTCGAGATCGTCAAGGCGATCGCCCCGGGCTTCGCGGGCATCAACCTGGAGGACATCTCCGCGCCGCGCTGCTTCGAGATCGAGGCCCGGCTGCGCGAGGCCCTGGACATCCCGGTCTTCCACGACGACCAGCACGGCACCGCCATCGTGGTGCTCGCCGCGCTCACCAACGCGCTGCGCGTGGTCGGCAAGGGCATCGGGGACGTCAAGGTCGTCATGTCCGGCGCCGGTGCGGCCGGTACGGCGATCCTGAAGCTGCTCATCGCGGCGGGCGTCAAGCACGCCGTCGTCGCCGACATCCACGGCGTCGTGCACGCGGGCCGCGAGGACCTGGTCTCCGCGCCGGCCGACTCGCCGCTGCGCTGGATCGCCGACAACACCAACCCGGAGAGCGTCACCGGCACCCTCAAGGAGGCCGTGGTCGGCGCCGACGTCTTCATCGGCGTCTCCGCCCCGAACGTCCTGGGTGCCGAGGACGTCGCCGCGATGGCCGAGGGCGCGATCGTCTTCGCCCTGGCCAACCCGGACCCCGAGGTCGACCCGGCGATCGCCCGCCAGACGGCCGCCGTGGTGGCCACCGGCCGCTCGGACTTCCCCAACCAGATCAACAACGTGCTGGTCTTCCCGGGCGTCTTCCGCGGTCTGCTCGACGCGCAGTCGCGCACGGTGAACACCGACATGATGCTGGCCGCCGCCAGCGCCCTCGCCGACGTGGTCTCCGAGGACGAGCTCAACCCGAACTACATCATCCCGTCGGTCTTCAACGACAAGGTCGCGGGAGCGGTCGCGGGCGCCGTCCGCAACGCCGCCAAGGCGGCCGCTGCGGGCGCCTGACCCACCGCCAGGCCCTGACGCCCCACCAGGCGAAACGTCCCGCCACCAGGCGAGACGTCTTGTCGGACGCCCGTGCAGGACGCCCGTGCCGGACGCCCCTCCCGGGGTGCCGTACGGGCCCGGCGGGCCCGTACGAGCTCCTCGTACCGCCACTCGTCCGGGCCGGTCCCGCCACTCGGCGGGGTGGTCCTGACGGGGTGTCCGGCGGCGTCCGGCGGTGTCCGGCGGGGGCACCCGACCGGGTGTCGGCCCGGGCGCCCCACCGGGCGTCCGACCGGGTGCCGGGGCACCCACCCGATGGGCTACGCCGCCCGTCCGGGCTGCGTGTCGCGAGTCGCCGCACCCGAAACCCGCCTTTAGGGTGGTAGTTCGGCTCCGCACCGTCCGTGCGCGGTCGACACGACGTCACCACCGAGGGGCACTGGCGCTTTTCGTGTGACCCCAGAGGGTGCCGGATTGGCGTTCCCGCCGCTGGTGGGGGCAGGATGCGTCTGGGCGCGAGGGTCTGTCACCAGACCCGGGTCCGGGCACTGTCCGAGGGCCCTGGCAGCATCGGCATCGCAGTGCCCAAGCACGCGGCTCCACCGCGTGGCCCGCCTCACAGGCAACCCGCCTCACAGGCAAGAAGAAATACGGGAGTAACGAAATGAACCGCAGTGAGCTGGTGGCCGCCCTGGCCGACCGCGCCGAGGTGACCCGCAAGGACGCCGACGCCGTGCTGGCCGCCTTCGCCGAGATCACCGGCGAGATCGTCGCCAAGGGCGACGAGAAGGTCACCATCCCCGGCTTCCTGACCTTCGAGCGCACCCACCGTGCCGCTCGCACCGCTCGTAACCCGCAGACCGGCGACCCGATCAACATCCCGGCCGGCTTCAGCGTGAAGGTCTCCGCGGGCTCGAAGCTCAAGGAAGCCGCCAAGGGCAAGTAAGTCGCCTGTAGGCAGCGCGCCAGGAGGCCGTGGGACGGCCTGAGGCAAGCGGAGAGGGCGGTCACCCTGTCAGGGGGTGACCGCCCTCTTGTTCGTGCCGCAGAACGCGCTGTGCGGGGGCGGGGAGGCGAGGAGCCCCGGTCCTCGGCCCCCGCAGGGGTCAGGACCGGGGCTCCCGGCCGTCCGTCGGACCGCTGGAACCGCTGGAACCGCTGGAACCGTTGGAACCGTTGGAACCGCTAGACCAGCGCGCTGCCCGGCAGCTCGACCTTCGCGCCCAGCTCGACGAGCTTCTGCATGAAGTTCTCGTAACCGCGGTTGATCAGCTCGATGCCGTGCACCCGGCTGGTGCCCTGCGCCGCGAGCGCGGCGATCAGGTACGAGAAGCCGCCGCGCAGGTCGGGGATGACCAGGTCGGCGCCCTCCAGCTTGGTCGGGCCGCTGACGACCGCCGAGTGGAGGAAGTTGCGCTGGCCGAAGCGGCAGTCCGAGCCGCCCAGGCACTCGCGGTACAGCTGGATGTGGGCACCCATCTGGTTCAGCGCCGAGGTGAAGCCGAGCCGCGACTCGTACACCGTCTCGTGCACGATCGACAGGCCCGCGGCCTGCGTCAGGGCGACCACCAGCGGCTGCTGCCAGTCCGTCTGGAAGCCGGGGTGCACGTCCGTCTCCAGGGCGATCGCGTTGAGCGAGCCGCCCGGGTGCCAGAAGCGGATGCCCTCGTCGTCGATCTCGAAGGCGCCGCCGACCTTCCGGTACGTGTTGAGGAAGGTCATCATGGTGCGCTGCTGCGCGCCGCGCACGTAGATGTCGCCCTCGGTGGCCAGCGCCGCCGACGCCCACGAGGCCGCCTCCAGGCGGTCCGAGAGGGCGTGGTGGTTGTAGCCGCCGAGCTTGTCGACACCGGTGATCCGGATGGTCCGGTCGGTGTCCATGGCGATGATCGCGCCCATCTTCTGCAGCACGCAGATGAGGTCCTCGATCTCCGGTTCCACGGCCGCGTTCGACAGCTCGGTGACGCCCTCGGCGAGGACGGCGGTGAGCAGCACCTGCTCGGTGGCGCCGACGGACGGGTACGGCAGGGCGATCTTGGTGCCGCGCAGCCGCTGCGGGGCCTCCAGGTACTGGCCGTCGTCCCGCTTCTCGATGGTCGCGCCGAACTTGCGCAGCACGTCGAAGTGGAAGTCGATCGGGCGGCCGCCGATGTCGCAGCCGCCGAGGCCCGGGATGAACGCGTGGCCGAGCCGGTGCAGCAGCGGGCCGCAGAACAGGATCGGGATCCGGGACGAACCGGCGTGGGCGTCGATGTCGGCGACGTTGGCGGACTCGACGTGCGTCGGGTCCATGATCAGCTCGCCGGGCTCCTCGCCGGGGCGGACCGTCACACCGTGCAACTGGAGCAGTCCGCGGACGACGCGGACGTCACGGATGTCGGGCACGTTGCGCAGGCGGCTCGGCGCACTGCCGAGCAGAGCGGCGACCATCGCCTTGGGCACGAGGTTCTTCGCGCCGCGGACGCGGATCTCGCCCTCCAGCGGGGTGCCGCCATGGACGAGCAGTACATCATGGCTGTCAGTGCCGGTCATGAATCTCGCGTTCCGGGTCGTCGGTCGGGTGGCCAGAGAAAAGGTTAAGGGGCAAGGACACCCCACTCGTGCGGTTGAGGGGGCCCCGCGAACGTAATGAATTCGGCACAACACCCTCCGTTCCCGTGATCTTGCGGAGTGTCACCGTCCGCTTGTCCCCGTTCCGGGGTGCCGCCGTCCCCGTACCGCCCAGGTCGGCGCTGGTCGGCGCTGGTGGGCCCCGGCGTGCGCCGGGGCAGCCGGGCGCCTACCCCGGACCCGGCCGGACAACCCCCGCGAACGCCGAAAGTGCGGAATCATGTGTCGCATGACCGAGGTGTCCTCGCTCACAGGCCGATTGCTCGTCGCCACCCCGGCGCTCGCGGACCCGAACTTCGACCGCGCGGTGGTGCTCCTCCTCGACCACGACGACGAGGGCTCCCTCGGCGTGGTCCTGAACCGCCCGACCCCCGTGACGGTCGGCGACATCCTCGCGCCCTGGGCCGGGCTCGCCGGTGAGCCGGGGGTGGTCTTCCAGGGCGGCCCGGTCTCCCTGGACGCGGCGCTTGGCATCGCCGTCATCCCCGGCGACGAAGGTCCGCTCGGCTGGCGCCGGGTGTTCGGCGCTATCGGCCTCGTCGACCTGGAGACCCCGCCCGAGCTGCTCGGCCCGGCCATCGGCGCGCTGCGGATCTTCGCCGGATACGCGGGCTGGGGCCCCGGCCAGCTGGAGGCCGAGCTGGGCGACGGCGCCTGGTACGTGGTCGAGTCCGAGCCCGGCGACGTCTCGTCCCCGCGCCCCGAGACCCTCTGGCGCCAGGTGCTGCGCCGCCAGCGCGGCGAGCTCGCGATGGTGGCGACCTACCCCGACGACCCTTCGCTGAACTGAGGCCGCGGAGTTTCAGTACCCTTGGGCGCATGAGCACTCTCGAGCCCGAGCGCGGGGCAGGTACGGGAACCCTCGTCGAGCCGACGCCGCAGGTGTCCCACGGTGACGGCGACCACGAGCGCTACGCCCACTACGTCCAGAAGGACAAGATCATGGCGAGTGCCCTCGACGGCACTCCCGTGGTGGCCCTGTGCGGCAAGGTCTGGGTACCGGGCCGCGACCCGAAGAAGTACCCCGTGTGCCCGATGTGCAAGGAGATCTACGACTCCATGGGCGCCGGCGGGGACAAGGACAAGGGCGGCAAGGACGGCGGCAAGGGCAAGTAGCCGCCGGATGGTGCGCTGACATCGGGGCGGGCCCCCGGTGCTCCTCCCTCTCGAATCGATTCCTTCGATTCGAGAGGTACGAGCACCGGGGGCCTTTCTCGTACGCGGGGTCGGTGGGCGGGAGTCGGCGCGCGGGCGGTTTCGGGTGGTTCGGGCGGGGGGCCGTTGCACGGGGTGCTTCGGGCGGTCACAGAGTGGTGGAGAGGTGGTTGAGACCACTTGTCCTGGTGTTGGTCCGCCCCTAACCTCACGCGTGTTGTGCAGCACGAAACGTCCGTTGCGTATGTTGCAACACCTGCTCGGAGGGGAACCGCCGTGAAGCTTCCTGCCCGCATCGCCGCACCCATCGCCGCCCTCGTCACGCTCGCCGTCTGCGCCGCCTGCGCGCCAGGGACCTCCGACGGCGCGGCCACGACCGACGACAAGAGCGGGACCCTGCGCGTCTGGCTCTTCCAGGAGGTCAACAACAAGCCCAAGGAACAGGTCGTCGACCAGGCCGTCGCCGCCTTCGAGCAGCGCAACGACGGCGTGAAGGTGGAGATCGAGTACATCCCCGTCGACACCCGCGCCCAGCGCATCAAGGCCGCGTTCAACGACCCCAAGTCCGCCCCCGACCTCGTCGAGTACGGCAACACCGACACCGCCGGATACGTGAAGGACGGCGGACTCGCCGACATCACCGCCGAGTTCGGCGGCTGGGCCGACGCCAAGGACACCGACCCCACCGCCCGTGCCTCCGTCACCGTCGGCGGCAAGGTCTACGGCGCCCCCCTCTTCGTCGGCGTCCGCGCCCTCTACTACCGCACCGACGTCTTCAAGGAGCTCGGCCTCACCCCGCCCAAGAGCCAGGCCGAACTGATCTCCACCGCCAAGAAGGTCCGCAAGGCGAAGCCCGAGCTGTACGGGATCGCCGTCGGCGGCGCCTACACGTACGGCGCCATGCCCTTCATCTGGGCCAACGGCGGCGAACTCGCCACCGGGGGCGCGGACTCGGGCGGTGCGGGGGCGGGCAGCCCGTACAAGGCCGCCATCAACAGCGAGGCGGCCCGCACCGGCATCGCCGCCTACACCTCCCTCTTCGGCGACGACAACTGCCCCGCCGCCAAGTGCGCCCAGATGGGCGGCAACGCCACCGTCACCGCCTTCGCCTCCGGCAAGGCCGCCATGGCCATCGGCGGCGACTTCAGCCACCAGGCCGTCGAGGCGGGCGCGGTGAAGGGCAAGTACGCGGTCGTGCCGCTGCCCGGCACCGCCCCCGGCTCCATCGCCCCCGCCTTCGCGGGCGGCAACAACCTCGGCGTGCTGAAGAGTTCGGGACACCGCACCCTCGCCGTCGAGCTGATGAAGGCGCTCGCGGGCAAGGAGAGCCAGGGGCGGCTGTTCGACGCGATGGGCTTCCTGCCCACGTACACCGACGTACGGCAGCAGGCCGCGGCCAAGGAGCCGTTCGTGAAGCCCTTCATCGACACCCTCGGCGCGGGCGCCAAGTTCGTGCCCGCCTCGGCCGGCTGGGGCCAGATCGACGCCTCGCTGGTGCTGCCCACCCTGTTCCAGGAGGTCGTCAGCGGTCGCAAGGACGTGAAGACCGCCGCCGACGACGCAGCGAAGAAGATGGATGCGGCCTTCGCGGCGGCGGGCTGAGACGGCGGGCACCGAGCACCCCATGAGCACCGCACCCACGCCCTCGTCCGTGTCCAAGACCGTGTCCAATGCCGCGTCCGCGCCAGGGTCCGGGCCTGAGTCCGGGGCCGTACGCGCGGCCTCGTCGCCCGGTCCCGGTCCCGGCAGCCCCGGTTCCGGCAGCCCCGCTTCCGGTTCCGGTCCCGGTCCCGCTCCCGCCCGGCGGGGCGGGCGCCGGGGCGGGTCCGCCTGGACGCCCTGGCTCTATCTGCTGCCCGCCCTCGTCGTGCTCGGCGGGCTGCTCCTCTACCCCGTCTACCAACTCGGCCTGATCTCGTTCCTCGAATACACCCAGGCCCAGGTCAGCGGCGGCGCGCCGACCTCCTTCCAGGGCTTCGGCAACTACACGGCGCTGTTCACCGACCCGCAGTTCTGGCAGGTCCTGCTCGCCACCGTGCTCTTCGCCGCCGCCTGCGTCGTCGCCACCCTCGCCGTCGGCTGCGCCCTCGCCGTCCTGCTCACCCGGGTCCGCGCGCTGCCCCGGCTCGCCCTGATGCTGGCCGCGCTCGGCGCCTGGGCCACCCCCGCCGTCACCGGCTCCACCGTCTGGGTCTTCCTCTTCGACCCCGACCACGGCCCGGTCAACCGGCTGCTCGGCCTCGGCGACTTCTCCTGGACCTACGGGCGCTACAGCGCGTTCGCCCTGGTCCTCATGGAGGTCGTGTGGTGCTCGTTCCCGTTCGTGATGGTCACCGTCTACGCGGGCATCAAGGCCATCCCGGCCGAGGTCCTGGAGGCCGCCGCGCTCGACGGCGCCTCGCAGTGGCGGACCTGGCGCTCCGTCACGGCGCCGATGCTGCGGCCCATCCTGGTCGTCGTCACCATCCAGTCGATCATCTGGGACTTCAAGGTCTTCACCCAGATCTATGTGATGACGGGCGGCGGCGGCATCGCGGGCCAGAACCTGGTGCTCAACGTGTACGCGTACCAGAAGGCGTTCGCCTCGTCCCAGTACAGCCTCGGCTCCGCCATCGGCGTCGTGATGCTGCTCATCCTGCTGGCGGTCACCCTCGTGTACCTCCGGCTGCTGCGCCGTCAGGGGGCGGAACTGTGAGCGTGAACCAGGCTTTTCGCAGTGTGGCGCGGTCCGGGCGGTCCGGGCGCACCGAGAGGCCCGAGCGGTCCGGTCGGGCCGGGTGGTCGTGGCGGCCGGCGCGTCCTGGGCGGCTGGCCGCCGAGGCGACGGCGCTGCTCGTCGCTGTCGTGGTCGTCTTCCCCCTCTACTGGATGGTGCTCTCCGCCTTCAAACCGGCCGGTGAGATCCAGTCGACCCGGCCGCGGCCGTGGACCCTCGCCCCGTCCCTCGACTCCTTCCGCCGCGTCTTCGAACAGCAGGAGTTCGGGCGCTACTTCCTCAACTCGCTGCTCGTCGCGGGCGCGGTCGTGCTCGGCTCGGCCGTCATCGCCTTCCTGGCGGCGACCGCGGTGACCCGCTTCCGGTTCCGCTTCCGCACCACCCTGCTCGTGATGTTCCTGGTGGCGCAGATGGTGCCGGTCGAGGCGCTGACCATCCCGCTGTTCTTCCTGATGCGGGACTTCGGCCAGCTCAACACGCTCGGTTCGCTGATCCTCCCGCACCTCGCCTTCTCGCTGCCGTTCGCGATCTGGATGCTGCGCGGCTTCGTGAAGGCGGTGCCCGAGGCCCTGGAGGAACAGGCGATGATCGACGGCGCGAGCCGCGCCCGCTTCCTCTGGCAGATCCTGTTCCCGCTGGTCTTCCCCGGACTCGTCGCGACGAGCGTCTTCTCCTTCATCTCGACCTGGAACGACTTCCTCTTCGCGAAGTCCTTCATCATCAGCGACACCTCGCAGTCGACCCTGCCGATGGCGCTGCTCGTCTTCTTCAAACCCGACGAGAACGACTGGGGAGGCATCATGGCCGGGTCGACCGTGATGACGATCCCGGTGCTCGTCTTCTTCGTACTCGTACAGCGCCGTCTGGTCTCGGGACTGGGCGGGGCGGTGAAGGACTGACGCGATGATGATGAACGATCAGAGTTCCGGACCAGTGGGAACGGACGGGCTCGGGCTGATCCCGGCGCCGACGGCGGTGACCGTACGGGCCGGGGCCGAGGACTTCGTCCTGGACGCGCGCACCGTCGTCGACGCCGGGCCGGGCACCGAGCGCGCGGCGCACTGGCTGCGCGCCACGGTCGGCGCGGCGACCGGCCTGCCGCTGCTGCCGGGTACGGGAGAGGGCGTGGGCGCCGGGGCCGGGGCCGGGGCCGCCGGTGGCGGTGACGCCGAGCCCGGAGTCGTACGGCTGCGGATCGACGACCGGATGGCGGTTGGCGAGGTCCCGGGCGTCGACGGTCCGGACGCCGACGGTCCGGGCTCCGACGGTCCGGGCCCGGCGCTCGCGGCGGAGTCGTACCGCCTGACCATCTCCGCCACCGACGGCGTCACCCTCACCGGCGGCGGTCCCGCCGGAGTGTTCTGGGGCCTGCAGACCCTGCGTCAGCTGCTCGGCGCCGACGCCTTCCGGCGCGCACCGCTGGACCGCGCCCGGCGCTGGGCGCTGCCCGCCGCCGACATCGCCGACACGCCCCGCTTCCGCTGGCGCGGTCTGATGCTCGACGTGGCCCGGCACTTCATGCCGAAGGACGACGTGCTGCGGCAGCTCGACCTGATGGCCGCGCACAAGCTGAACGTGCTGCACTTCCACCTCAGCGACGACCAGGGCTGGCGGGTCGAGATCAAGCGGCACCCGAGGCTGACCGAGGTCGGCGCCTGGCGGGCGCGGACCAAGTGGGGGCACCGGGCCTCGCCGTTGTGGAGCGAGACGCCGCACGGCGGCTTCTACACCCAGGACGACATCCGGGAGATCGTCGGCTACGCCGCCGACCGGCATATCGCCGTCGTGCCCGAGATCGACATCCCGGGGCACTCGCAGGCCGCCATCGCCGCGTACCCCGAACTGGGCAACACCGACGTCATCGACACCACCACCCTCTCCGTCTGGGACACCTGGGGCATCAACCCGAACGTACTCGCCCCCACTGACAACGTCCTGCGCTTCTACGAGGGCGTCTTCGAGGAACTGCTCGACCTGTTCCCCGCCGGACCCCTGGAGTTCTCCTCGTTCTTCCACGTCGGCGGCGACGAGTGCCCCAAGGACCAGTGGAAGGCGTCCCCGACCGCCCAGGCCCGCATCAAGGAGCTGGGCGTCGGCGACGAGAACGGCCTGCAGTCCTGGTTCATCCGGCACTTCGACGGCTGGCTCGCGGCCCGCGGCCGACGGCTGATCGGCTGGGACGAGATCCTGGAGGGCGGCCTCGCCGCCGGTGCCGCGGTGTCGTCCTGGCGCGGGTACGGGGGCGGGGTCACCGCCGCCGAGGCCGGCCACGATGTGGTGATGTGCCCCGAGCAGCAGGTGTACCTGGACTACCGTCAGGCGGCGGGCGAGGACGAGCCGGTGCCCATCGCGTACGTGCGCACCCTCGCCGACGTCTACCGCTTCGAGCCCGTGCCGCCCGGCCTCTCCGAGACCGCCGCCGCCCACATCCTGGGCACCCAGGCCAACGTGTGGACCGAGGTCATGGAGAACCGGGCCCGGGTCGACTACCAGGTCCACCCGCGGCTCGCCGCCCTCGCCGAGGTCGCCTGGTCCGCGCTGCCCGCCCCCGAGGAGCGGGATCTCGCCGGGTTCGAGCACCGGATGACCGCCCACTACCGGCGCCTCGACGCGCTCGGCGTCGACTACCGCCCGCCTTCAGGGCCCCGCCCCTGGCAGCGCCGCCCCGGCGTCCTGGGCCGCCCCATCGACGGCCCGCCGCCGGGCGCCTGACCTGTTCGACCCGTTCCGGCCCCTACGCGCGCGTGGGGGCCGGTATCCGGAACCCATGCCCATGCCCATGCCCATGCTCGTGCCCACGCGCGCGCGTGCGGCGCGCCCGCCGCCCCCGCACGTGTGAGGCACCTATCCCCCCGGGGTCACCCACAAGCGGCAAACCGGAAGTTACCGTCGCTCGTGGGAGGTCCCCGTACCTCCGGGACGGAACAGTCCTTCGCGGACCCTCGCGCCGTACGGCTCGGAAGATGTGCCAGAGTTGCCACGTCCGGGCCGTGAGCACGTACGGTACGGCCACACAGGCGCGACAGCCGGGGACGGCCGGGGATCACCGGGACACCGGGAAGGGGCAGCGGGTTGACCACGCACGCACCACAGACGGCATCACGGGCCGCGCGGGCCGTGACGCTGCCCGCCTCGCTCGACGAGGCAGTGGCGGCGCTCACCGCCATGCCGGCCGCCGTTCCGGTGGCCGGTGGCACCGACCTGATGGCCGCCGTCAACCGCGGCCAGCTGCGCCCCGCCGGACTCGTCGGACTCAGCCGCATCAACGAGATCCGCGGCTGGCAGTACCAGGACGGCCACGCCCTGCTCGGCGCCGGACTCACCCACGCCCGGATGGGCCGCCCCGACTTCGCCGCGCTCATCCCGGCCCTCGCCGCCGCCTCCCGGGTCGCGGGCCCGCCGCAGATCCGCAACGCGGGCACCCTCGGCGGCAACATCGTGTCCGCCGCGCCCACCGGCGACTCGCTGCCGGTGCTCGCCGCCCTGGAGGCCGACCTGGTCGTGGTCGGCCCGCTCGGCACCCGTGAGCTGCCCGTCAGCCACCTCCTCGCGGGCCGTGACCTGCTGGCGCCCGGCGAGCTGGTCGCCTTCGTCCGGGTGCCGCTGCTGCACGCCCCGCAGGTCTTCCTGAAGGCCACCGGACGCACCGGACCCGCCCGCGCCACCGCCTCCGTCGCCGTCGTGCTCGACCCGGCGCGCCGCGGGGTGCGCTGCGCGGTCGGCGCGATCGCGCCGATGCCGCTGCGGCCGCTGGAGGCCGAGCAGTGGATCGCCTCCCTGGTCGACTGGGACGGCGAGCGGGGTCTGGCCCCGGAGGCGCTGACGGCGTTCGGCGAGTACGTCGGCGCCGCCTGCGTCCCGGACCCGCAGGGCGGCGAGCAGTTGCCCCCGGCCGTACTGCACCTGCGGCGCACCGTCGCCGCACTGGCCCGACGGGCACTGGGGAGGGCACTGTCGTGAGCGAGGCACACCAGGACCAGGAGCGGGACGCGCACGGCGGCGGCCGGCCGGTGCGGCCGGGGCGCGGCTGGGAGCCGGTCCCGCAGGGCGACGGGTACGACGGCGACGCGACGGCCTTCGTGCAGCTGCCGCCGGAGTTCATGCTGGAGGGCACCCCGCTGGAGGCGCCGGGCCACGGCTATGTGCCGCCGCCGATGATCGTGCCGCTGACGCCTGCGGCGGCGACGGACCCGGGGGCGACCGGGGCGTGGACGATGCCGCCGGTGGACGAGGCCCCTGAGGCGTACGAGGCGCCGGAGGCGTCTGTTCTTCCCGAGGCGGTTCCTGGGGCGCAGGCGCCGGACGTTCCGGACGTCTACGAGGCCGCGTCGGCGGCCACCGGGCAGTGGACCATCCCGACGGTCGAGGACGCCGCGGAGGCCCTGGACGACTCGGGCGAGTACACCGCGGCCCGGCTGGCCCGTTACGCGAGCAGCGCCCCCGCGACGCTGCCGGGCGGCGCGCCCGCGCCGTGGGCGGTGACGGAGCCGGTGGCGGCGGAGCACCGGCAGGCGCCGGCGCCGGAGCTGGGGCCGGGGCTGGGGCCGGAGGCCGTATCGGAGGCGGAGGGCGAGCCCGGACTCGTACCCGAGCGTGAGCCTGAAGAGGGCGTCGCCCTCGCCGACGTACCCGCCGGACACGACGCGGCCGACGCGCTCGACGTACACCCCGACGTGCACGAGGGGCCCGACGAACACGCCGCGCACGCCGCGCACGACGTATCCGACACATCCGGCGCATCCGGCGCATCCGGCATTCAGGCCGAAGCGGACGCGCTCATCGCCTCGGGCATGTCCGTGGACAGCGACGAGCACCCGACCAGCGCCTACACCCTCCGTGTCAACGGCGTCGACCGCCCCGTCACCGACTCCTGGATCGGCGAGTCGCTGCTCTACGTGCTGCGCGAGCGCCTCGGCCTCGCCGGGGCCAAGGACGGCTGCTCGCAGGGCGAGTGCGGCGCGTGCAACGTGCAGGTCGACGGGCGTCTGGTGGCCTCCTGCCTGGTCCCGGCCGCGACCGCCGCCGGGGCCGAGGTGCGCACCGTGGAGGGGCTCGCTGTCGACGGCGAGCCGTCCGACGTGCAGCGGGCGCTCGCGAAGTGCGGGGTGCAGTGCGGGTTCTGCATCCCCGGCATGGCGATGACCGTGCACGACCTGCTCGAGGGCAACCACGCGCCGACCGAGCTGGAGACCCGGCAGGCGCTGTGCGGCAACCTGTGCCGCTGCTCCGGCTACCGGGGCGTCCTCGACGCCGTACGGGAGATCGTGACCGCCCGCGAGGGCGGCGCGGCCGGCAGCGGTGCGGGTGCGGCGTCCGTCGCCGGGGCCGACTTCCTCGGCCACTCCGCCCCTGCTCCCGCCCCGGCCCACGGTCACGGTCCCGCGCCGGATGACGCGGGCGGCGCCGCCCGCATCCCGCACCAGATCCCCCACCCGCACGACGGAGGCACGGCGTGAGCAGCGACCCGACGACCACGGAGCCCGAGGGCCTCGGCCCGCTTGCCGGTCTGGGTCTCGGCGTCTCGCTGCCGCAGGCCGACGCGCGGGCGAAGACCGAGGGCACCTTCCCGTACGCCTCCGACCTGTGGGCCGAGGGCCTGCTGTGGGCGGCGATCCTGCGGTCGCCGCACCCGCACGCGCGGATCGTGTCGATCGACACCTCGGCGGCGGTCGAGATGCCGGGGGTACGGGCCGTGGTCACCCACGCCGACGTGCCCGGGGCGGCCACCTACGGGCGGCGGGTCGCCGACCGGCCCGTGTTCGCGGCCGAGTTGGTGCGCCACCACGGCGAGGCGATCGCCGCGGTCGCCGCCGACCACCCGGACACGGCGCGGCTGGCGGCCGCCGCGATCGCCGTCGAGTACGAGCTCCTCGACCCGGTCACCGATGCCGAACGGGCCTTCACCGCACCGTCGTTGCACCCGGACGGCAATCTGATCCGGCACATCCCGCTGAGCTTCGGTGATCCGGAGGCGGCCGGTGAGATCGTCGTCGAGGGGCTGTACCGGATCGGGCGGCAGGACACCGCGCCGATCGGCGCCGAGGCGGGGCTCGCCGTGCCCCGGCCGGACGGCGGCGTCGAAATCTACACGGCGTCGACCGATCCGCACACCGACCGCGATCTGGCCGCCGCCTGCTTCGGCCTGACGCCCGATCAGGTCAAGCTGGTGGTGACCGGGGTGCCCGGCGCGACCGGCGACCGCGAGGACCCGGGCTTCCAGATCCCGTTGGGCCTGCTCGCGCTCCGTACCGGCTGCCCGGTCAAGCTCACCGCCACCCGCGAGGAGTCCTTCCTCGGCCACGCCCACCGCCACCCCACCCTGCTGCGCTACCGCCACCACGCCGACGGCGAGGGCCGGTTGGTGAAGGTGGAGGCGCAGATCCTGCTGGACGCGGGCGCGTACGCGGACTCCTCGGCGGAGTCTCTCGCCGCGGCCGTCTCCTTCGCCTGTGGCCCGTACGTCGTGCCGCACGCCTTCGTCGAGGGCTGGGCGATGCGCACCAACAACCCGCCGTCCGGGCACGTGCGGGGCGAGGGCGCGCTCCAGGTGTGCGCGGCGTACGAGGCGCAGATGGACAAGCTGGCGGGGAAGCTGGGGCTCGACCCGGCCGAACTGCGGATGCGCAACGTCCTCGCGACCGGCGACATCCTGCCCACCGGTCAGACCGTGACCTGTCCGGCGCCGGTGGCCGAACTCCTCGCCGCCGTACGGGACTTCCCGCTGCCGCCGCTGCCGATGGACGCGCCCGAGGAGGAGTGGCTGCTGCCCGGCGGCCCGGACGGCGCGGGCGACCCGGGTGCCGTGCGGCGCGGAGTCGGCTACGCGTTGGGCATGGTGCACATGCTGGGTGCCGAGGGCACCGACGAGGTGTCGACGGCGACGGTCCGGGTCCTGGACGGGGTGGCGACGGTCATCTGCGCGGCCGTGGACACCGGTTCGGGCTTCACGACGCTCGCCCGGCAGATCGTCCAGGAGACCCTGGGCGTCGACGAGGTGCACGTGGCCCCCGTCGACACCGACCAGCCCCCGGCGGGCCCGGCCACCCACGGCCGGCACACCTGGGTGTCCGGCGGGGCGGTGGAGCGGGCCGCGAAGATGGTGCGGACGCAGCTTCTGCAGCCGCTGGCCCACAAGTTCGGCATGTCGACGGAGCTGCTCCAGATCAACGACGGCCGCATCACGTCGTACGACGGCGTCCTGTCGACCACGGTCGCCGAGGCGATGGACGGCAAGGAACTCTGGGCCACCGCCCAGTGCCGCCCGCACCCGACCGAACCGCTCGACGAGTTCGGCCAGGGCGACGCGTTCGTGGGCCTCGCCTTCTGCGCGATCCGCGCGGTGGTGGACGTCGACGTGGAGCTCGGTACGGTCCGGGTCGTCGAGATGGCGGTCGCCCAGGACGTCGGCCGCATCCTGAACCCGGCCCAGCTCGCCACCCGTATCGAGGCGGGCGTCACCCAGGGCGTCGGCGCGGCCCTCACCGAGAACCTCCGCACCTCCCGCGGCCTGGTCCGCCGCCCCGACCTCACCGGCTACGCCCTGCCGACCTCCCTCGACGCCCCCGACATCCGCATCGTGAAGCTCGTCGAGGAACGCGACGTGGTCGCCCCCTTCGGCGCCAAACCGGCCAGCGCGATCCCCGTCGTCACCTCCCCGGCGGCGGTCGCCTCCGCCGTCCGCGCGGCCACCGGCCGCCCGGTCAACCGCCTCCCGATCCGGCCCCAGTCGGCGGTGGTGACGGCTTGACGGCCTGGCCCTGACGGTCGGACGGCTTGCCCCTGACGGGCCTGCCCTTGACGGGTGACCCCTGACGGCGCTCTGCCCGGTGCGGCAGCCGGTCGGGCGCCGTCGGCCGTGCCCGGCCACGGTCGCTGTCGCCGCCGACATCGTCGCATTCGCACACGCCCGACCCTCGCGCCGCTTTGCATCCCGCCCCCCACCTGGTCCTACCATCGGACAGCACCACCATGTTCTGGGGCAACAGAGCGAACCGGAGTGGCCGTTGACGGCCGCGAGGGAGGGGGAGCGGTGTCGTCCGACACCTTCGACGAGCAGTGGCGATCCGCCAGTGCCGCGGCGCGCGAGCGCGTCGCCATGCGCCTCAACCAGGCGGACGGAGCAGGACAGGGGCCGGGACAGGGACCCGGCGGCGCCGACCTCGCCGTCCGGCAGGACCGGCTCGGTGCCATCGGTCACGCCGCGTACGTCCTGCACGGGCGCCTGTTGAAGGACGGCGTCCACGCGGAGGCCGCCACCGGTGAGTCGGGCGGTGACCTGACGAAGAACGGATTCCGTACGGGTTCCGCCCTGACCACCGTCAGGGAGACCTGGTCCTCCCAGGTCCGCACGCTGCTCGCCGCTTGCGCGCAGATCTCCAACCACCTCGACCACAGCGCCGCCGCGCACGCGCGGGACGACGCCGACATCGAGGCGGCGTTCACCGTGTCGGCCCTCGACCGCTATCTGACGTAGGGGAGAAGAGCCGACCGTGCTGACGTACGAGAACGTCACCCAGGCATCGCTCGCCAAGCTCAAGACGGCGGTCGACCACTGGGCCGAGATGAAGACCCGCCTCGACCGGCTGGCCGAGGACGCCCGTACGACGATGGCAGCCAAGGCCAAGGACGACGACTGGCGCGGAATGAACGCCGAGGTCACCAAGCCGTTCGTCGACAAGGCCGCCAAGGAGTTCGCGGACGCGGCCAAGGCCGCCGACGGCATCAGCCGGGTCCTCCAGGAGGGCTACGCCGCCTTCCACAAGGCCCAGGGCGACCTGCGGGGGCTGGCCGAGGAGGCTCCGCGGCAGGGCCTGGTGATCCGGTCCGACGGGGTGGTCGAGGCAGCTCACCCGCTCGCCACGACGAGCGACCCCGCCGTCCGCAACGACCCCGACTTCCGGGACCTGATCAACAGACAGAACCAGGCCATCGGTTCGATGCGCAAGCGGATCGACGCCGTCCTGGAGACCTGCGACGACGCCGACGAGGCATGCGCCAACGCGCTCCGCGCGGACGCAGGACCGAGCAGGCACGACTTCAGCGCCCCGAGGTACAACAGCCTCGACGAGGAAGAGGCCGACCGCGCGCTCGCCCTCGCTCGCAAGGGCCGCGATCTGACTCATGCCGAACTCGCCCGTCTCAATGAGTTGTTGGGCGACAACAACGGATCCGCAGTGTTCTCGCGGACGTTCTACGACGGTCTGGGTCCGAAGGGCGCGCTCGAGTTCTTCGGACAGCTGTCGGCCGACACGTACGAGTACGGCAAGCCCGACGAACAACGTCTCACCGATGTGCGGGACCTCCAGAAGAACCTGGGCCTGACCCTGGCGGGTGCCACCCGCTCGGACGACGCGTGGGCGGACCGATGGTCCACCGCGCTGCGAGGACTCGGCGCCGAACGCCTCCCCATGGCGAAGAACGACTACAACCCGCCCTACGGGTACCAGTTGCTCGGCGGGCTGCTCCGGTACGGGGACTACAACCCGAAGTTCCTCGTGCCGATCGCCGAGCACGTGACCCAACTGCACGCCAAAGACCCGCAGATGTTCGCCACGAACAAGGGCTACGGGGGGCCTCGCCAGAACCTCTTCAACCCGTCGGGCACCAACGGCGCCGGGTACGACCCTGTGGTGCCGGTCCTGGAGGCGCTCGGGCACAGCCCGGAGGCGGCAAAGGAGTTCTTCTCCAAGAGGGCGACCTCGTACGAGACGAACGGCACAGTGGGCGGTGACTTCACGCTGGGGACGAACGGCGAGCGTGCGCCCAAGACGTACCTGAGCATCTTCACGGACGAGAAATACGCCCAGTTCCCGGACATCGACCGTCACACGCCCGACGAGGTCACGAAGTCGAAGGACTTCCTGCCGGACGCGCTGGGACACGCGCTGGAGGCGGCGACGCTGGGGCATGCGTGGGACGACCCGGAGCCGAAGCTGCTGCGGGACGCGACGACGTCGCGGATCATGGAGGAGGTCGTTCAGAGATACGGGGATGCGAAGTTCCTGAAGGAACATCATTCCGTCTTGTCGGACAGCCTGGGGACGATGGCCGCGGGGTATATCGACGACCTCAATCGCAGTCTCGCGGACGGGCCGGTCGCCACCAACGCCTTCGCATGGCGTGGAGAAATGGCTGATTCGACCGCCCACGCCACCTTCCGTAATCAGGATGCGACTGCTTTCCTCAGCACCCTCGCACAGCATCCGGACAGTTACGCGACCCTGTCGGTGGCGGAGCCGCTCTACGTCACGAGTGTGATGGAGCGCGAGGTACGGGAACACGACGGTGCCCCACTACCGGTGGCCCGGATCGGTGAGATCGCGAGCACCGGTGCGACGGTGCAGGGTTTGTTGGACCGAGCAAGGGTGGGCCAGATCGAGGCCGAGGCGGTGAAGGTCCAGGAGGACTACGCGAAGGCACAGGAAGCGCGGGGCGCGTGGATCGAGTTCGGCGCCGGGGCCGCCGTGGGTGTCGGAGCGGCCCTGCTCCCCGCAACCGCCGTGGCCGCTGGAGCCGCGGCCATCGTGGTGCCGCTCGCGGTGGACACGGGAAGTTCGGCCCTGGAGACGGTGGCGGGCCAGCTGGTCGGTGACTGGTCGGACAAGTCGGTCGATGACCACAAGGGAGACCTGGAACAGCAGACCAAGGAAGCGACGACAAGCGTATACGGCCAAGGTAGAAGAAGAGCCTTTCTCCCCCTGGACCAATTCATCATGGAGCACCAAAGTCAGCTGAATGATGATCAGTTGAGCGATCTGAATCAAATCCGAAAGAACTCCTACGATTCCGGAGGGCAGGACCAGGTGCGCAGGGGCACGCTTCCTCAGGCGGGGGACGGGGGGCCGGAGTGATACGTGGTTCCGGCCTTACCAGAGGTGCGAGTGTGCTGGTGGCGTGTGGGGTGGCAGTTGGGGCTCTGGTGTCCTGTGGGCGGGAGGAGCCCCCGAAGCCGAAGGTGGCCGCGCGGGAGCAGTGTGACGGCGCGATCTCGGAGGCTGCGGTGCCGGCGTTGAAGCGGGCGCTCGACAGTGAGACGTTCATGGGTTCGCGTGCGGGTTGGCTCGATCGTGTGGCGGCGGAACGGAAGTCCGACTACGACAAGAATCTCCTCTACAGCCCCGAGAACAGCAGATGCGCGATCGCGGCCCGAGATACCGAAAACTCCCTCGACATCGTTTTCGAGCCGTTTAGCGAGAAGGGTCTTCGTACTCATGCCGAGGATCCTTTTGTCTATCCGTATGAGATGGGTGTGGAGGCTGAGATCGGGTATCGGTGGTCCTATCTGTATGTCGACTGTGTCAGCCCTCAGTTGAAGGGGTCCGAGACGCGGCCGGCGCGGATCATGGGGAGCCTGAAGGTGTGGAGGTCGACGACTTCGGACACCGCGGCGACTCGCGAGGACAACCTCGTGGTGCTGCATTCGGTGACGCTGGCGTTGGTGCGCAAGCTGGGTTGTGTGGATGACGCGGGTCTGCCGGCGACTCCGGTGATCAAGCCGTTGAAGCCGACGAAGACCTGGCCGCCGGGCCCCATCGACAGGAGTGGGTGAATCGATGTTCGTCAAGTCGGTGCGGCAACAAGCGTGTTGTGGCTGCAACTGGTGACTGTGTTCTGTCCGTCGTCCTGCCTACAGTGAAGAGTCGACGTGACATGACGCGACGTGTCGGGCGGGTACGGGGGAGGAATCATGGCGGCGGCGGTGGTGGACGACAGCGGAGCCTTCAAGGGAGCGCTCTCGATGGTGCCGTTACTGGGCGGGCCCGCGGTGGTCGCGGCGGCAGCCGCGGCCATGGCGTACGAGGTCGTCGAGCTGTCCAAGCTCAGGAACGACGTCAAGGCGCTCCTCGACGACTTCAAGGAGTCGGACGCCGGGCCGGGCAAGGTCGGCGCGGAGTGGCTTGAGCAGGGGGCGCTCGCGGGACCCGGGTTCCACGAGGCGGACTTCCTGTTCTCCACGTACGACGTCGTGCGCCGCGAACTGGTCATGTTCTCCAAGGTCCTGGGCCTGCAGATGGAGAGCATGCAGATCGCGATCGACCTGGCGAAGACCGGGTACGAGAACATCGACGACGACCTCAAGGCCCGGATGAGCACGCTCAACACGCAGATCACCGATCTGCAACTGGAGACGCGCCCCGAGAACCCGCTGCCGGACAAGTCCGGGGGCACGCCGCAGAACCACCCGCCGGTCGCCGACGGCGACGACTCCACGCAAGGGTTCTGAGCGCTCGATGGGCATCACCAGCGAGGGCCTGAGCGCGACGGCGAGCGCAGAGACGAGTACGAGTTCGGGGACGGGGGAGAGGACTCATGGGTAGCAACGACACACCGGGCGGTGGGAAGCCGAACGGGGGCAAGCCCGGCGGCGGCAAGGCGCCGGAGGCGAAGACCACGCCGCTCGACGGATTGTCGAACGAGCAACTGGTCGCCATGCTCACGCCCATCCAGCACGAGCGGGCGACGTCCCTGTCGCTGAAGCTGAAGACCGTGGCCGACAAGATCACGGCCATCGCCGAGCACCTGGAACAGCGCGGTGTCCGCAAACTCGACTGGAGCGGCGCGGGAGCCGAGTCCTTCCTCGAGTGGACGTCCGAGACCGCCAAGGCCACCCACCACCTTGGTTCCTACGCGCAGTTGGCGAGCGAGTGCCTGGCGCGCTCGGCCGAGGCCATGGCCGTGGCGCGCGGCGGTGTCGACGAGATCGCCAAGACCAGCACGTCGTCGAAGGCGGACTATGAGACCGCCAAGAAGGTCCTGAACGCGGCACGCCACGATCCCGGCGCGGGCAAGACCGACGTCAAGGACGCCACCACCGAGATGAACGCGGCGGCGGGCGCCCGGGAGAAGGCGCGCATCGAGGCCCTGATGAAGCTGCGTTCGCTCGCCCAGACGTACACGTTCGAGGGCTCGCGCGTGAACGACGCGCAGCGACCGGTGTTCCCGCCGCCGGCGGGGTACCTGGGCGAGGATTGGGTCCGCCCGGAACGGGAGTACATCGAGGTGCCGGGAAACTCGGAGGGCCGGCCTCGCAGGTACACCACGAAGACTGTCACCTCCCGGGACACCGGCGGTGTCCGCCCGGACACCACCACCGACCACCGTCTGGTCCCCGGCTCGGACGGCGATCCGCGCCGTCCCGGCGTGGACCCCACCCGGCCCGGCTCCGTCCGCCCCGAGGTCCCGGTCGATCTCGGCATCGACTCGGTGATCACCCGCCCGGACACTCCGACCGTTCCGCCCACCACGCCGACCGGCCCCGGCCCCGGTCCGGGCACCATGAAGCCGGAGCAGCCTTCCTACCCGGGCGGTGTCGGCGCCATACCGCCCACGTTCACCAAGGGCCCCTCCACCGTCCCGCCGCCCCTGCCCATCACCGGCGGCACCGCCAAGGGCATTCCGCCGCTGCGTCCGGGGCCGATCGGGCCCGTCGGTCCCGGTGGGTCCGTCGGCGCGCTGCCGCCCCGAGCACCCCAGCAGCCCGGCATCGTCGGCGGCCGTCCGGTGCCCCCCACGGCTGCCGGACGTGGCACTGCCATCCCGCGCGGGACCGTCATCGGCCAGGAGCCGACGACCGGCAGGCCCGGCATGGGCGGGGCAGGCGCCATGGGCCCGCACGCGGGGAGCACTCCCGGTGCGGGCACCGGCAACGGCCGTGCGTCCGGCCGCCGCCTGGCCACCGAGCAGGGCGGCGTCGTCGGCGGCAGGCCGCAGCGGAACGGCACGGGCACCGGACGGCCTTTCACCCCCGGCGGTACCGGACTCGTCCGCCCCGGCGACGACGAGGAGCGCGAGGAGCGCGGCAGGCGTCCCGAGTACCTTGTCGAGGACGAGGAGACCTGGCAGCAGCGGGGCAGGCGCCCCACTGTTCCCCCGGTCGTCGACTGACCTCGCCGATCTGGCACGCCCCCGCCACGACCGACTGACTGAAGACACGGAGACATAGATGCGCACCAGCGGTGGACGGGCCATACGCCGCGGTTCCCTCGGCGCCGCCCTGCTCGCCCTGACACTGCTGGGCATCGCCGCCGACCCGGCCCACGCCGAGTCCGTACGGGACATGCAGTGGCATCTCGACGCGATGAAGGCGGACGAGATGTGGAAGATCAGCAAGGGGGAGGGGGTCACCGTCGCGGTGATCGACTCCGGCGTCGACGACACGATTCCCGATCTGCGCGGCCAGGTCCTGCCCGGCAAGGACTACTCCCACATGTCGGGTGACGAGAACAACGACGTCGACGACCATGGCACGTCGATGGCGACCCTGATCGCCGGGACGGGTGCACGTGGGCCGCAGCAGGGCTCATACGGGCTGGCGCCGAAGGCGAAGATCCTGCCGATCCGGATCGCGTACAACCAGGAACGCTGGCAGCAGAAGAACGGTGTGAACTACTCGTTCTCGGAGGGCATGGCCATGGCCATCCGCTACGCCGCCGACTCCCAGGCGAAGATCATCAGCATTTCGGTGGCGAACGACCACGAGCCGGGTCCTGAACTCGCCAATGCCGTTCGGTACGCGCTCTCCAAGAACAAGCTCGTTTTCGCGGGTGTCGGCAACACCGGAGACCGACTGAACGAGGTCAACTATCCCGCCGCGACTCCTGGCGTCGTGGGCGTGGGAGGACTTGACCGCAAGGCCGCCCGGTGGCCGAAGTCCCAGTCCGGTCCGCAGGTCGACCTCGCGGCTCCGGCAGAAGACATGGTCTCGGGCTGTTCCCAGGGAACCAAGGTCTGCGGCGGCAGCGGGACCAGTGCGTCCACCGCCATCGCCTCCGCCTCCGCCGCCCTCATCTGGGCCAAGCACCCGACCTGGACCAACAACCAGGTCCTCCGCGTCATGCTCAACACCGCGGGCAAGCCGGAGAACGGCAAGGACCGGACCGACCTCATCGGCTACGGCTCCCTCCGCCCCCGCGTCGCCCTGACCACCCCGGGCGACCCCGGCCCCGCCGACGTCTACCCGCTTCCGGATCTCGCCGCCGCAGCGGCGTCCCCGACCCCGCCGGCGGCGTCCAACCCGCCCGGCTCGGCCACGCCTTCGCCCGAGACGTCGGCGCCGTCGGTCCCGGCCGAGTCCGCTGCCGTGGATCCCGCCGCCTCCAGCGGTGGTGGGAGTGGCAGCACGCTGTGGATCGTCCTCGGGGTCGCGGCGGCGGTGATCGTCGGGGGAGCGGTCGCGTTCGGTGTCGTACGGGCAAGGGCCCCCCGTTCCTGATCAGCGCGAGGGAGCAGATGCGTACCAGCACCGGCACCGGCACCAGTGCCAGCGAGATGCGACGGAACGGCGGGCGTCGGAGTCGGGGCCGGGGCCGGGTGTTGGCCTCGGTCGGGCTGGGGGCCCTGCTGGTGGGTGTCGCTCCCGGCGCCGCGTACGCCGACAGCATCCGGGCGCAGCAGTGGCACCTGGACACCTTCCGCGCGGACGAGATCTGGCGGATCAGCAAGGGCGAGGGCGTCACGGTCGCCGTGATCGACAGCGGTGTGGACAAGAACAACCCCGATCTGGTCGGCCGGGTTCTCGACGGCAAGGATCTGGCCCCCGCTGCCTCCGGCGACGAGCACACCGACCTCGACGGGCACGGGACCGGGATGGCCGGGCTCATCGCCGGGACGGGCCGGGCGCGCGGCGGCGACGGTGCCTTCGGTCTGGCCCCCGAGGCGAAGATCCTGCCGATCCGGCTGCCCGAGCCGGACCCGGGCCGGAGCCAGAAGGCGGGCGACGAGGAGTTCAACAGGCTGACGTCCGAGGGCATTCGGTACGCGGCCGACGCCGGAGCCAAGGTCATCAACATCTCGCAGGGCGTCCAGACCGGCTCCGACCATCTCACCGACGCCGTCCGCTACGCCCTCGACAAGGGCTCCCTCGTCTTCGCCTCCGTCGGCAACTCCGGCGACCGGGCCAACCTGCCCGAGTACCCCGGCGCCACCCCCGGTGTCGTCGGCGTCGGGGCCATCGACCAGAAGCTGACCCGGGTCGCCAACTCGCAGCACGGCCCCCAGGTCGACGTCGTCGCCCCCGTCGCCTCTTCCGGCAAGAGCGGTGGGAGCGGCACCACGCTGTGGATCGCGCTCGGGGCCGTGGCGGTGGTGCTCGTCGGAGGAGCGGTCGGGTTCGGTGTCGTACGGGCGAGGCAGCGGCGTGCCGCCGACGAGCAGCTGCGCGGCTATCCCGCGGACCCGCCGTACGGGCAGGACCCCTACCGTTCCGGACCGCCCGTACCGCCCGGGCCGCGCGGCTGAGTCCGGACAGGGGGGTGCGGCTGAGTCCGGATAGGGGGGCGCGGCCCGTGGGCGTCAGGTGCCGAAGACCGGCATCGCCATGACCCGGCCGCCGCGGACCGCGAAGACCCGGTTGCCGTCGCTCGTGAGCCGGTAGGGGCCGGTGCGCTGCATCGTGACGTCGAAGAGCAGGCGGTGGGTCCGCTTGTCGAGGACGCGCAGGTGGGTGTCGTCGGGGGCCGCGAACCAGACCGTCGTGCCTTCGACGGCGGGCGCCGTGATGTTGCCGCCGAGACCCTCCAGGATCTCGTACCAGTCGGACACCGCGAAGCGGACATCGGTCATGGTCCGGTAGCGGCGGGCGTTGTAGCCGTCGGCGACGTAGATGACGCCCTCGTCGGGGGTGGGGCTGGTCCAGCCGGGGCCGCCGAGGCCGGGGCTGCGCGCCTGCTCGGTCCAGCGGACGGTGCCGTCGGCGAGTTCGCAGGCGGTCAGCTTGCCGCCCGCGAGATAGACGAGGGTGCCGCCGATGGCGGGGCCCGCGCCGGTGGTGCCCAGGTCGCGCTTCTCCCACACGGTCTTGCCGGTGGCCGGGTCCACGGCGACGACGTGGCCGTCGCGGCCGTTCACCACGAGGCGGTCGCGGCCGACGGCGGCCGTCGCCGGGAGCGAGCGGATGCTCGGTGAGGCCAGCGGCCGGGTCCAGACGGTGGCCAGCGTCCAGGCGTCCACGGCGCGGAGTTCGTTCTTCTCGGTGACCAGATACACGCGCCGGGCGTCCGCCGCCAGCAGATGCTCGACCGACGCGTCCGTCTGCCAGACCGGCTTCCCGGTGGCGGCCACATAGGCGTGCAGCCGCCCGTCCTCGGCGGCGCCGACGACGAGCCGGTCGCCGACCGAGACGAAACCGGCGCGCGCGACGACGTCCTCCGCCTGCCAGCGCTGCCGCCCGTCCGCGACCCCGAGCGCGAGCAGGCCGCCCGCCTTCGCCTGGACGACCAGGACGTCCCGTACCGGCAGCGGGGTGAGCCCGTCCATCGCCGCCACGTCGTGCGGACCCCACAACGGCTTCGGCGCCTCGCCCGCCTTGGCGTCGATGAGCGACACGAACGCCGCCGCCGGAGTCGCGACCGCCGCCGGCACCTCGGCGTCGAAGTCCGTGTCCCCGGCCGCGTTCCGGTCGAACACCAGCCACTTGGCGCCCCAGCCCGCCCCGGCCGCCGCCAGCACGCCCCCGCCCCCGAGGGCCAGGAACCGCCGCCGGGACGACGATGCGGAGCCGGTCGGCGGGACGGCGGTCACGCCCTCCCCGGGAACCGGACCTGTGGGCGAGCCCGGTGCCATGGGCGCGGCGACGACCAGTCGCTTCACCGTCGCCTCGCGCTCGGCGATCGCCGTCGCCAACGGGCCCTTGCGCCAGGCGCGTTCGGCGCCCTTCGGGGCCGGGACGGCGGTGACGATCTGCTCCGGGGTCGGCCGGTGCGCCGGGTCCTTCGCGAGACACGGCTCTATCAACTGGCTTAGCGCGGGCGGCAGTCCGGCCAGATCCGGGTGCCCGTGCACCACCTCGTACTGCACGGCCGCAACATGCGCGCCCTCGAACGTCCGCCGCCCGCTCGCCGCGTACCCGAGCACCGCCCCCAGCGAGAAGACGTCACAGGCCGGGCCGACGCGATGTCCGAGGACCTGCTCGGGGGCACCGTACCCCGGCGTCACCGGGATCTGGCCGGTCGTGGTCAGCGTGAGGCCGTGCTCGGGGCGCGCGATGCCGAAGTCGATGACCCGGGGGCCCGACGAGGTCAGGACGATGTTGGCGGGCTTCAGGTCGCGGTGGACCAGGCCCGCCGCGTGGATGTCGCGCAGCGTCCTGGCGAGGAAGTGGACCAGGGCGCGGACGGTCGGCTCGTCCATCGGTCCATGGGTACGGATCGCCTCGTCCAGTGTCGGCCCGGCCAGGAACTCCGCCGCCAGCCACGGCCGCCCGCCCTCCGTCCGCGCGTCCAGGACCCGGGCCACGCCCTTGCTGGTCACGGCCCTGGCCATCTCCGCCTCACGCACGAAACGCTGCGCGAGGTGCTGGTCGTGGGCGAGTTCGGGCCGGAGCACCTTCACGGCGGCGGGGCGGCCCGCGCCGTCCTGCGCGAGATAGACCTTGCCCATGCCGCCCTCGCCGAGGACGGCGAGGAGCCGGTACGGGCCGAGCCGGAGCGGATCGCCGGTGGCGAGGGGCTGCATGGTCACGCTGCTGCCTTCTGGGGAGGGGGAGGGGAGTGCGGGGAATAGGGGGTTGGGGGGCGGGGGGTGGGGGTTACGCGAGCGGGTACGCCACCACCGCGGTCGCGCCCGCCCCGATCAGCCGCTTGCCGGGCCGGTCCGCCGTCCAGCGGGTGGCGTCCGTCGCGAACACCCACGCCGAGCGGCGGGTCGACCGGTCCACCGCGCTCAACCCGCCCTGCACCGGCGCGTACACATACTTCTCGCCCACCACGGGTACGACGTCGAGCCGCGGTGTCAGATCACGGGCGGGCGCGGCCTCCTCCCAACTCCGCTTGCCGGTCGCGGTGTTCAGAGCCACCAGACCCCGGTCGCCCTCGGTGGCGAACACCAGGCCGCCCGCCACGGCCGGCGGTCCGTAGAAGTAGCGGTCCTTGCGGTGCTCCCAGGCGACGGCGCCGTCCGTCAGGCGCAGTGCGCGCAACCGGGCGCCGCCGAGGTAGAGATGAGTGGCGTCAGCGGCCAACTGGCCGTGAACCGGGGGTCGTTCACCGCTTTCGGTCGGAGCGGGGATGGTCCGCTGCCACAGCCGGGCCCCCGTGCGCGGCGCCTGCGCCTCGACGACGTACACGTCCGGGGAGACCTTCGGGGTGATCGTGATCAGACGGCCGCCCACCACCATCGCCACCTTGATCCGCTCGGCGTCCGACGCCGGGACCCGCCACGCCTCCTTGCCGGAGCGGAGGTCGACGGCGAGCAGGTGCCAGCCCTTGTCCCGCTGCCACGCCGAATCGTTCCGCCCGCCCCGCCGGGAAGCCGCGTACAGCAGGCCGCCCGAGGCGGTCAGCAGGTGTGTGGACAGCGGCCCGCCGTCGAAACCGGCGACCCGGACCGGGCGCGCGGCCTCCTTGTCCGACCGGGCCCCGTACGTCTCGATCTCCAGGAAACTGGGCCCCTCCACGCCGCCGTCGGCGTTGTAGAAGCGCGCGCCGTCCGAGGTCACCTGCTGGGGCTTCAGGAGCTGGATCGTCCTCCAGAGCTCGCGGCCGGTACGGGCGTCCCGCACGCGGAAGGCACCGGTCTCCACGCAGCCCACCACCGCGCCGCCGGCACCCGGGACGAGGAACGGGGTGATCGTCTCCTCGCGGTCCAGGACCCCCTCCCGCCACAGCGGCGCCGGAGCGCCGTCCGACGCTGTGGCGCCCGGCCCGGCGGACGACGGAGCCCCCGACGGGCCGCCCGCCGCGCCGCCGCCCTTGCCGTCGGTGCCGTTGGCCCGGTTGGCGCGGTTGGTGCTGTCGTCGCCGGAGTTGAGCCAGAAGCCCACCCCGGTGGCGACCGCGACCGCGCCCAGGGCCGCGCCGCCCACCAGGGGGAGCATCCGGCGCCGGGGCACACTCGGTGTGGTTGTCGACGGCAGGGCGGACGGCGTCGTAGGCGCGACCGTCGCAGCCTCGTACGGGTCGACGGCGGGCGCCGGGAGGCGCGGCGGCAGCGGGTGCCAGACGTCCGTCGCGCGGCGGGCGACCGCCGCGAGCAGTGCGGGCGGCAGATGGTCGGCGAACTCGCCGTGACCGTCGTGGAGTTCGGCGATCAGCTGATCGGTGGTCGGCCGGGCCACCGGGTCCTTCGCGAGACACGCCTCGACCGTCCGCCGCAGCGCGGGCGGTACGGCGGCCAGCGCCTCCGGATCGGGCTCGGCGTACCGGACGCGGTAGAGGAGGTCGGCGGGCGCGCCGGTGCCGAACGGCGGGCGGCCGGTGGCGGCGAAGACGAGCACGCCCGCGAGCGCGAACACATCACCGGCGGGCGGGTGTTCCTGGCCCGCGGCCTGCTCGGGGGACATGTAGGCGGGGGTGCCCGCCGCCGCGCCCGTGGTGGTGAGGTGGTCGTCGCCCGCCGCGCGCGCGATGCCGAAGTCGATCAGCTTCGGGCCGTGCGCGGTGACGAGGATGTTGGACGGCTTCAGGTCGCGGTGCACCACGTCCGACGAGTGCAGCTGCCGCAGCCCTCCGGCGAGCGCCGCGCCCAGCGCCCGTACGGTCGTCTCGGGCAGCGGACCGGCGAGGGCGACGGCGTCGTCGAGCGGCGGGCCGAGCACGTACTCGGTGGCCAGCCACGGGGTCTCGGCCAGCGGGTCCGCGTCGAACACCGCCGCGCCGTGCCGGGAGCCGATGACCCGGGCCGCGTCCGTCTCCAGCCGGAACCGGGCGCGGAACGCCGGATCGGCGGCCAGTCGGCTGTGCAGCGTCTTCAGGGCGACCGTGCGTCCGCCCGGCGAGCGCGCCAGATAGACGGTGCCCATGCCGCCGGAACCGAGCCGGGCGAGCAGCCGGTAGGTGGCGATGGTGGCCGGGTCGTCGTGGGTGAGGGCGGTGAGCATCGGTCAGTTTCCGGTGAGAGTGGGCGAGTTGGCGTGGCTGGGACTGTCGGTCCGGCTGGTGGGCCGCTGTTCGACGGCGAGCAGGGACGCCGACTGGTGGGCGAGGGCCGCCACCACCCGGGCCGGCAGCCAGCCGGGCCGCAGCAGGGTCGCCGCCGAACCGAGCACCGTCTCGTGCGGGGTGGGCGGGGCCACCGCCTGGAGCAGCGCGGCGGCGGTCGGCCGGTCGGCCGGATCGCGGGTGAGGCAGGCGGTGACCGCGGCGCGCAGGCTCTCGGGGAGCTCGGAGCGTTCCGGGACGGTGTGCCCGGTCGCCGCGTACGCGAGCACCGCCCCGAACCCGTACACGTCCCCCGCCGGCCGAGGAGGCTCACCCGCCGCCCGCTCGGCCGCCCGTTCCGGTGCCTGCGCCTCGTGGTCGACCTCGGCCGTGGCGCGGGCCGCGCCGAAGCAGGTGAGCAGCGGCCCGTCGGCGGACAGCAGCACGGCGGCCGGTGACACCCCCGCGTGGGTGACGCCCTGCGCGTGCAGCGCGGCGAGCGTCTCGGCGAGGGCCGCCCCGATGACCCGTACGGTCGCCTCCGGCAGCGGCCCGCCGTGCACGGCGAGCGCGACGGGGAGGGGCAGGACGGGGACGTACGGGGTGACGAACCAGGTGTCGTCGGGGGTGAGGGGGCTGGGCGCCTCGGCCGGGTTCGGGCCCTGACTCGGGCTGAGGTCGGTGACCGGGAGCAGCCAGGGGGCGGTGAGCCGCTGCGCCGCCTCCGCCTCGGCGCGGAACCCGACGAGGTCGGCGCCCGGGCGCGGGGCGGTGAGGAGCACCGTACGGCTGCCGTCGTGCGACCTGGCGACGAACCGGCGGTACGGGGAGCGCGGCCCGACCGGGTGGTGCGCGTCCGGGGCGTCGATGCGCGTGATGAGTCGGTACGGCCGTGCCATGTGTGCGTTCCCCCTGAGATCCCCTGAGCGCCCCGAGCCTACTCAAGCCGCCGGACGGTGCCGTACGCGTCCTCGCGGCGACATGTGACGAGTTGGCCGCTTTGCGAGCGGGAAGTGTCTGTGTGTGTCTGTGTGTTCCCTGTGCAGGGTACGTGGGGCGGAAGTTGAGTGGGTGAGGCCGGTTGTTGAAGGGGGTTGCCGTACTAGGATCGGCCCGTCGTGCGGCTCGGGTGGACCTGGGTGCCTTGCGGGAGTGAATGGCGTCGGGGCGGGCCGGTGGGGGAGAGTGCTGTCGGGGGAGTGCGGGTGTGGGTGACTTGAAGTCGCGGGTGCGGAGGGGTGTGTTGTCTGCCGCCCTGGTCCTCGTTCTGCTGCCGGTGGCGGCGTGCTCCGGAGCCGGGTCGGATGACGCGGCCGAGGCGCGGGCGGTCGCGGAGGTCTGTGGCGGCTTCGCCGAGGAGGGGCCCGCGCGGGAGGCGCTGACCGCGCTCGTGGGCGATGCGGGTGACGTGGGTGACCTGGGTGACGTGGGCCTCGTGGACGACCGCTCGCGGCCGGACGACACGTTGAGGGCGTTGAAGGAGGCCGACGGCACGCTGTCGCCTTCGGAGTTGGCGAACGGCAGCCCGTTCTGCCGCCTGCGCCGGGCCGGGGAGGCCGAGTCGCTGCTCGACATCACCTTCCGGGAGGCCTTGACCGTTCCCCGGGCGGGCGATGAACAGACCTTCCGCCGCTTCCGAACGGGCGCCTCGGCCGAGTCCTCCAGCCGCTACGCCAAGCTCTTCTTCCCGTGCCGTCGCCCGTCGGAGGCGAGGGAACTCATCGTGGCGGCCGAACTGGAGCGGTCGGGGGAGTCCGTGGTGAAGGGCGACCAGGACCCGGCCGCGTTGCAGATCACGGTGCTGAACGCGGCGGCTCGGGTCGTCGCGGCGAGGTTGGGCTGCGGGGCGACCGGACTGGTCGACGGCCGGCCGGTGCCGGTGCCGGTAGCTGGCTGAGGGGGCGAGGGGTGTGTGCGGGCTGGTGGGGCGGGCCGGACGCCGGCGTCGGCGCGGTGACGCCGAGGCTGGGTCGCGGCCGGTGCCGAACCCGGCCCGCCCGAGCCCCGTACGCGAGGTTGACCCGTGGGGTTGACGCGGCGGGTTGACGTGGGCGCTTCGGCGGACCGGGACGTGAGTAGGCTCCGGCTCTCCGTCCGCAGAGGCGCCTGGGGGATTCGTGTCGTTCGAGGAAGAGTGGGCCGCTGAGCGCACGGCCGCCGCGCACCGCGCCAGCACCCGGCTGAACCAGCTTCCCGGCGCGCCCGGCCCCTCCGCCGGTGGCGGCGCCGATCTCCAGGTCCGCCAGAACCACCTCGGCGCGATCGGCCACGCCGCGCACCAGCTCCACGGCCGCCTGCTCAAGGACGGCAACCATGCCCGTACGGACACCACCGAAGCCGCCGGGGGTCTGACGCGGACGGGATTCCGTACGGGTTCGGCGATGGCGACCGTCCAGGAGACCTGGGCCGCTCAGCTCGGCACGCTGCTCGACGCCTGCGCGCACATCTCCAACCACCTCGACTTCAGCGCCGCCGCGCACGCCAAGGACGACGAGGAGATCAGAGCGTCCTTCGCCGTCTCCAAGATCAGCGAGTACTTCAAGTAGGGGGAGGAGGAAAGCGGATCATGTTGACTTTCGACAACGTCTACCACGCGCCTCTCGACAAGCTGAAGGCCGCCGCGGACCGCTGGTCCGAGATGAAGGGCAAGCTGGACGCGCTGGCCGACGACGCGCGCAGGACGATGGCCGCGAAGGCGAGGACGGACGACTGGCGGGGCATGAACGCCGAGGTCACCAAGCCGTTCGTGGCCAAGACGGCGAAGGAGTTCGACGACGCGGCGAAGGCCGCCGACGGCATCCACAAGGTCCTCGCCGACGGTCACCGCGTGTTCCGGAAGGCCAAGGCCGACCTGACCACGATCGTCGAGGTCGACGCCCCGCGCCAGGGGCTGGCGGTGAAGAGCAACGGTGTGGTCGAGGCCGCGTTCTCGCTGGCCCGGGAGACCTTGACGGACTACGACACGGATCGGGCCGAGGCCCTGCGCAAGCAGCGCGTCGACATCGACGCCCTGCAACGCCGCCTGAACGCCGTCCTCGAGACCTGCGACGAGGCCGACGAGTCCTGCGCGAACGCCCTGCGAGCGAACATCACCGGGGACCGGCACCAGTTCAGCGCGGCGAGGTACGGGAGCCTGGACGCGGAGGAGGGGCAGCGGGCCGCTGCCCTGGCGAGGAAGGGGCGGGAGCTTTCCCACGAGGAGTTGGCGTGGCTGAACGGCATGCTCGGGGAGAACAAGGGGTCGAGGGAGTTCTCGCGGGCGTTCTACGACGGGCTGGGGGCGAAGGGGGCGCTGGAGTTCTTCGGGCAGCTCTCCACGGACACGTATGCCTTTCCCGAGGTCGACGAGCAGCGCCTGAAGGACGTGCAGTCCCTGCAGCGGAATCTTGGCTTCAACCTGGCGACGGCGACGCAGGGCGGTGACGCGTGGACCGAACGCTGGTCCACGGAGATGCGGAGGCTCGGGACGGAGCGCATTCCGCTGGTCAAGTACGACAGCAACCCGGCGTTCGGTTACCAGCTGCTGGGCGGGCTGCTCAGGTACGGCGATTACGACCGTAAATTCCTCGTCCCGATCGCGGAGCACGTCACGCAGCTGCACGCGAAGGATCCGCACCTGTTCGCGGAGGGGCGGGGTGTGGCGGGCGGGTGGCTGCCGAACCAGTACAACCCGTCGGGGGTGAACGGGTGCGGGTTCGACCCGATGATTCCGGTGCTGGAGGCGTTGGGGCACAGCCCGGAGGCGGCGAAGGAGTTCTTCTCGGCGAGGCCGACGGAGTATGCGCGGGACGGGAGCGTGGTGGTCGGTGGGACAGCGGCGCTCGGCGCGGGTGCCGATGGCCGGGCGATCGAGGGCTACCTCGATTTCTTCGCCAACGAGAAGTACGAATTCTTCGCGGACGTGTACGAAGGGGATGACGCCGCTGTGAAGAAGGCGGCGGACTTCATGCCGGACGCCTTGGGGCATGCGCTGGAGTCGGCGACGCTCGGGCACGCGTGGGACGATGCACGGCCGCAGTTGCACCGGGACGAGACCACGGCTCGGATCATGAGCGACGTGGTCGCGACGTACGGGGGTGATGCCGAGCTGGTGAAGAAGTTCCAGTCGGCTCTCTCGGACAGTCTAGGAAACATGGGTGCCGGTTATGTCGATGATCTCAACTGGGCGCTGACCAATAATGATCCGGACTCCGCCTATGCACCGAAGGGAAGTTCCAAGGCCCACCCCCAGTTCGGCCAGTTGGCGGCGACCGACTTCCTGACGCTTCTGGGGCAGCACCCGGATTCCTACGCGACGCTGTCCACGGCGGAACGCTTGTACACCACGAGTGTCTTGGAGGCGCAGGTCGATTCCGCGGGACGGATCGACGCAGCTCAGGCGCGGGAGGCGGCGTATGTGGGTGCCACTTTCGCGGGGCAGCTCGATGAGGCCCGCGCGCGACAAGTGGAGGCGGAGGGTATGAAACTCCACGAGGACTACGAGAAGGCGCAGGAGAAGAAAGCAGCCTGGGTCGAGTTCGGGACCGGAGCCGCCATCGCCACCGGCGTCGCCTTGCTGCCGGCCACCGCTGCCGCGGCGGGTGCCGCCGCGATCGTCGTGCCACTCGCGGTGGACACGGGGTCGGGAGCCCTGGAAGCACTGGCAGGCCAGGTGATCGGGGACCGGACGGACAAGTCCGTCGACGACCATAAGGAGTCGACCGAGGAGACGATCCACGAGGATCAGAGAGCGATCTACCTCGCTGGGCGAGAGGGAGCGAACGCGCCCGTGCAGTATTTCCTCCAGCAGCACCGCTCACGAATCAGCGGCGATCTCAAGCAAGACCTCCGCCTGGCGGTCACCGTCGGCTATCACGAGGGGAACTTCTATGCCGGGCAGATCGGCAATGCCCCCGAGACGGTGTGAGTGAGCGTTGGCCACGCCGAAGCTGCCTTCGCGGGAAAAGAGCGGTCCGCTGGCCCTCGCTGTGGCCGTGTGTCTCCTCGGAGGAGCGTGTGGCGGTGAGGAGAAGCCGGAATCGCCGCGTGTCACGGCTGCACAGCAGTGTGATGGCACGCTCACTCCTGGAGCGGCCCGTGCGTTGGAGTCCGTGCTCGGCGCCACCACGTTCTCCCCCAGCCCGACGGGTGCGCTGCCACGTGTCGCTGATCTGCTGGCGGAGGACCACGGCCAAGGCGGACTGCGAACGCCGACGCGCAATCTGTGCAGGGCAGCGGTTCGGGGAACCCTGAACCGGGTGGACATCGGCTTCGGCCTTTACCGGGAGAGTGAGCTCTTCGGAGATGCCCGGCCGATCGGCCTTCATCCGTATTCCATGGGAAGAGAAGCGCATTCCGGCCCCGCGGCAGCGTATCTGTTCGTCGAGTGCGCCAGCCCGCTGCTCAAGGGCTCAGGACGAAGGCCCGCCCCCATCAGGGGCTGGCTCCGGTTCGGGCAATCCGAGCTCCCCGACACCCCAGCCGTCCGCGAAGCCAACCTCACCATCCTCCACTCCGTCACCCTCAACGTCGTGAAGAAGCTCGGCTGCGAGAACAACGCCGGGCTCACCGAAAAACCCGTCCTCAAGCCCCGGCCCGAAACCAACGGCGAAGCCAAACAGAGACCGTGATCGGAATCGAACCGACGTAACTCGCTTTGCAGGCGAGCCCCTCAACCACTCGGGCACACGGTCGTGGTGGTGACAAGAACGACCGTAGGCCCGGCCTCCGGACCCGCTCAAGGGAATCCCCGCGGGTGCAACACGACTGCCACACCCCGTTCACGCACCCCGTTCACGCGCGCCGCTCACGCACCCCGCTCACAGTGCCCGCCCGGGCGGCGGCGGTCCTACGACCATCAGCGCACTGCCGTCTACGCCTCCGGACAGGGGTCATCCAGCCATACGACCCTTACCCTGGGCCCATGAGCGCCCTCGAACCCCGCGACGCCGACGCCGCACCGGCCCCCGTCCCCGTCCCCGCCGCCGAGAGCGGTTCCGTCGGTCAGGGGTCCGTGCTCGACAAGGCGCATCGGGCGTTGAGCATCGGGATCGTGTCCGTCGTGCTGCTCATCGCGTTCGAGGCCACCGCCGTCGGGACCGCCATGCCCGTGGCCGCGCGGGAGCTGGACGGGGTGCCGCTGTACGCGTTCGCGTTCTCCGCGTACTTCACCACCAGCCTCTTCGCGATGGTGCTGTCCGGGCAGTGGGCCGACCGGACCGGGCCGCTCGGGCCGCTGACCGTCGGGATGAGCTGTTTCGCCGCCGGGCTGCTGCTGTCCGGCACCGCCGGGACCATGTGGCTGTTCATCCTGGGCCGCGCCGTCCAGGGGCTCGGCGGCGGTCTGGTGATCGTCGCGTTGTACGTGGTCATCAGCCGGGCGTACGAGGAACGGCTGCGGCCCGCGATCATGGCCGCCTTCGCCGCCAGCTGGGTCGTGCCGTCCGTCGTCGGACCGCTCGCCTCCGGCACCATCACCGAGCACCTCGGCTGGCGCTGGGTCTTCGTCGGCATCCCCGTCCTCGTCGTCTTCCCGCTCGCCCTCGCGCTCCCCGCCATCCGGCGCACCGCCTCGGGCCCCGCCGACCCCACCGCCCCCGTGGCGCCCTGGGACCGGCGGCGGATCCGGTTCGCGCTCGGGATATCCCTCGGCGCCGCCCTCCTCCAGTACGCCGGTCAGGAACTGCGCTGGCTGTCCCTGCTGCCCGCCGCCCTCGGCGCCGCCCTGCTCGTGCCCGCCGTCCGCGGCCTGCTGCCCCGCGGCACCTACCGGGCCGCCCGCGGCCTCCCCTCCGTCGTCCTGCTGCGCGGCATCGCCGCCGGGTCCTTCATCGCCGCCGAATCCTTCGTGCCGCTCATGCTCGTCACCCAGCGCGGCCTCACCCCCACCCTCGCCGGCCTCTCGCTCGCCGTCGGCGGCCTCACCTGGGCCCTCGGCTCCTGGGTGCAGTCCCGCCCGCGCACCGAGCCCTACCGCGAGCGGCTCGTCGTCCTCGGCATGGTCCTGGTCGCCGCCGCCATCCTCGCCGCCCCCAGCGTCCTGCTGCCCGGCGTCCCCGTCTGGGTCGTCGCCGTCGCCTGGGCCTTCGGCTGCTTCGGCATGGGCATGGTCATCGCCTCCACCAGCGTCCTGCTGCTCAAGCTCTCCGCCCCCGAGGAGGCCGGTGCCAACTCCGCCGCCCTCCAGATCTCCGACGGCCTCTCCAACGTCCTCCTGCTCGCCGCCGGCGGCGCCGCCTTCGCCGCCCTCGGCGGCGGCGCCGTCGGGCACGCCGTCACCGAAGGCGCCGCCTCCGCCTCCCACCCCGGCGCCTTCGCCGCCGTCTTCCTGCCGATGGCCGCCGTCGCCGCCGTCGGCGGCTGGGTCGCCACCCGCCTCGACGGCACCCGGCGCCCCTCCTAGACCGCCAAGCACCGCGCAAAAGCCCTCGCGCCCCGCCCCCGCCCCGCCTAACCTGCCGGAATGTCCGACCTCAGCCCCGACCTCGACCCCGACCTCCGGCGCGCCCTCGCCGACCTCGCCGACGCCCGCGGCCTCGCCGAGCCCGGCGACCGCGACCTCACCCCCGAGGCCGCCCAGCGGCTGCTCGCCGCCGAGGCCGCCCCCGTACACGAGCACGCCCACCGCCTCGCCCTGCGCCACGACGACCTGCTCCGGAGGCTCGGACAATGACGGCCCCCACCCCCACCCCCGCCCGCTTCCTCACCGTCGCCGAGGTCACCGAGATCGCCCGCACCGCCTTCGGGAACGGCCATGGGCCCGAGCTGCGCGCCCCCGGGCTCCTGGAGTCCGCCGTGCACCGGCCGCGGGCCCGGATGTTCGGCGAGAGCGCGTACGCCGACCTCCACGAGCAGGCGGCCGTGCTGCTGCACGCCCTCGCCGCGAACCACCCCTTCGTCGACGGCAACAAGCGGGCCGCCTGGCTCTCCGCCGCCGTCTTCCTCGCCGTCAACGGAGTCGATCTCGCCGCCGCCGACCAGGACCGGGCGTACGACCTGGTCGTGGACGTGGCGAGCGGTACGGCAGTGGACATTCCGGACATCGCGCGGCGCCTGCGGGAGCTGTGAGGCCCGTCTCATGCGACGGCGGCGCGGGCTCGTTCCTACGGAGCCCCGCCGCCCGCACCGGTAAGGTGGCCCGGTTGTCATATCTGGACGAGCGTCCGGACGACCTTCTCGACGAGCGCCTCGGCGAGTTTTTGCCGAGCCTCTCGACGAGCGTCTGGACACCGTGAACCGTGAACCGTGACCGGAGATCGTGACTACTACCACCACCTCCTCCTCCCATCACCTCTCTCCCGCCTTCCCCGGCCGTGCCCCCTGGGGCACCGCCAACAAGCTGCGTGCCTGGCAGCAGGGCGCGATGGAGAAGTACATCCAGGAGCAGCCCCGTGACTTCCTCGCGGTCGCCACACCCGGCGCCGGGAAGACCACGTTCGCGCTGACCCTCGCCTCCTGGCTGCTGCACCACCATGTCGTGCAGCAGGTCACCGTCGTCGCCCCCACCGAGCACCTGAAGAAGCAGTGGGCGGCCGCGGCGGCGCGGATAGGGATCAAGCTCGATCCCGACTACAGCGCCGGGCCGCTCAGCAAGGAGTACGACGGCATCGCCATCACGTACGCCGGAGTGGGCGTACGGCCGATGCTGCACCGCAACCGCAGCGAGCAGCGCAAGACCCTCGTCATCCTCGACGAGATCCACCACGCCGGAGACTCCAAGTCCTGGGGCGAGGCGTGCCTGGAGGCGTTCGAGCCCGCCACCCGGCGGCTCGCGCTCACCGGCACCCCGTTCCGCTCCGACACCAACCCCATCCCCTTCGTCGCGTACGAGGAGGGCAACGACGGCATCCGGCGCTCCTCCGCCGACTACACCTACGGCTACGGCAACGCCCTCAACGACAATGTCGTCCGGCCGGTCATCTTCCTCTCCTACAGCGGCAACATGCGCTGGCGGACCAAGGCGGGCGACGAGATCGCCGCCCGGCTCGGCGAACCGATGACCAAGGACGCCATCTCGCAGGCGTGGCGCACCGCGCTCGACCCGCGCGGCGACTGGATGCCGAACGTGCTGCGCGCCGCCGACCAGCGGCTCACCGAGGTCCGCAAGTCCATCCCGGACGCGGGCGGCCTGGTCATCGCCTCCGACCAGGACTCGGCCCGCGCCTACGCCAAGCTGATCCGCGAGATCACCGGCACCAAGGCCACCGTCGTGCTCTCCGACGACGCCGGGGCCTCCGGCCGCATCGACGAGTTCAGCGAGAACACCTCCCGCTGGATGGTCGCCGTCCGGATGGTGTCCGAGGGCGTCGACGTGCCCCGCCTCGCCGTCGGCGTGTACGCGACGACGATCTCGACCCCGCTGTTCTTCGCGCAGGCCGTCGGCCGCTTCGTGCGATCCCGCAGGCGCGGCGAGACCGCGTCCGTGTTCCTTCCCACCATCCCGAACCTCCTCGGCTTCGCCAGCGAGATGGAGGTCGAGCGCGACCACGTGCTCGACAAGCCGAAGAAGCAGGGCGAGGAGGACCCGTACGCCGAGTCCGAGAAGGAACTCGCCGAGGCGGAGAAGCAGCAGGACGAGGACACCGGCGAGCAGGACATGCTGCCCTTCGAGGCGCTGGAGTCCGACGCCGTCTTCGACCGCGTCCTCTACAACGCCGCCGAGTTCGGCATGCAGGCCCACCCCGGCAGCGAGGAGGAGCAGGACTACCTCGGCATCCCGGGCCTGCTCGAACCCGACCAGGTGCAGCTGCTGCTGCAGAAGCGGCAGGCGCGGCAGATCGCGCACAGCCGCAAGAAGCCCGACGCCGAGGCCGATCTCCTGGAGCTTCCGGCGGAGCGGCGGCCCGTCGTTTCGCACAAGGAGCTGCTCGAACTGCGCAAGCAGCTGAACACGATGGTCGGCGCGTACGTCCACCAGAGCGGCAAGCCGCACGGCGTGATCCACACCGAGCTGCGCCGGGTGTGCGGCGGGCCGCCGAGCGCCGAGGCGACGGCGGGGCAGCTGCGCGAGCGGATCAAGAAGGTGCAGGAGTGGGCGACGCGGATGCGTTAGCCGTTCCCCGCCCCCGCCCCCGACTCCGGAGCGTCCGGAGCGTTCGGAGCGTTCGGCGATCGGTCCTGGACGCCTGAGAGGCCCGTACGCAGGCGGCGTACGGGCCTCACTCATCCCGCGGGGACGGGACATGGCGACGAGGACCGGCCCCCACGGTCGGGCCTCGCTCCTCGTCCACGCTACGGCGCGGCCCGTGGCCGCCTTGTCCGCCAAAGTCCCGCGTTCGGCCGACTTAGGTCCCGAACCGCCCGTATCCGGTCGCCGGCGCCCGGATTCTGGACGAGGTCTTCCGCTGAGCGGAGCAGGTCGCTACTGTCCCGGCTCAAGCAAACGCCCCGTGGCAGAGCCGCCGCGGAGCGCAGCCGGTGTGCCCCGTCCTGCCGGCGGCCTCTGACGTGCGTCGCCGTGGGACCGGTGTCGCAAGCCCCGTCGAGTCCGCTGTCACTCACTCCGAACTCCGAAGGAGAGGGCGTCGTGACCGCGGAGACCTCCCAGACGCTCGACCGGGGACTCAGAGTCCTCAAGCTGCTCGCCGACACCGACCACGGCCTGACCGTCACCGAGTTGTCCAACCGACTCGGTGTGAACAGGACCGTGGTCTACCGCCTGCTCGCCACCCTCGAGCAGCACGCCCTGGTCCGCCGCGACCTCGGCGGCCGGGCCCGGGTCGGCCTCGGTGTGCTGCGGCTCGGCCGCCAGGTGCACCCCCTGGTGCGCGAGGCCGCGCTGCCCGCGCTGCGCTCGCTCGCCGAGGACATCGGCGCGACCGCCCACCTCACCCTGGTCGACGGGGCGGAGGCGCTGGCCGTCGCCGTCGTCGAACCGACCTGGACCGACTACCACGTGGCCTACCGGGCCGGGTTCCGGCACCCGCTGGACCGCGGCGCGGCCGGGCGCGCGATCCTCGCCGCCCGCCAGGGCGAACTGACCGAGCACGGCTTCACCCTCACCCACGGCGAGCTGGAGGCGGGCGCCAGCGGCGCCGCCGCGCCGCTGGTCGGGGTGACCGGGATAGAGGGCAGCGTGGGCGTGGTGATGCTCGCGGACGCGGTGCCCGAGCGGGTCGGGCCGCGGGTCGTCGACGCGGCCCGGGAGGTCGCCGACGCGCTGCGTTAGGCCGTGTCGTCCGGACCGGCCCCGGTCGCTCCGGGCGGCGCGGCGGGGCCGGGACGCGGGCCCAGTAGATTGGGGGCGTGTTCTCCCGTCTCGCCGGTCTCCCGCGCACCCGTGCCCTCGCGCTCTGCGCCCTGCCCGTCGCCGCGCTGTGCGTCGTGGCCGGGCTCGCGCCGCTGCCGTACGCCATCGCACAGCCCGGCACGACCGCCGACGTGCTCGGCGAGGACCGGGGGACCGAGGTGATCACGATCACCGGCGCCCCGGTGCGGAAGACCGACGGGCAGCTGCGGATGACGACGATCCTGGCGACCGGGCCGTCCGCGTCGCTCGACTTCGTCGATGTCGCCGACGCCTGGTTCCGCACCGACCGGGCGGTGCTGCCGAAGTCGTCGGTCTACCCGACCGGCAAGTCCGACGAGGAGATCGAGCGGCACAACCTCGGGCAGATGAAGGAGTCGCAGGACGCGGCCGCCCTCGCCGCCCTCGGCTATCTGAAGCTCGACCCGAAGACGGTCAAGGTCACCCTGCACCTGGCCGACATCGGCGGGCCGAGCGCCGGGCTGCTGTTCTCGCTCGGCATCGTCGACAAGCTCGACGGGGACGGTGACGGCGGCGATCTGACCGGCGGCCGGACCATCGCCGGTACGGGCACGATCGAGCCCGACGGCACGGTCGGCGCGGTCGGCGGGGTGTCCCTGAAGACGCAGGCCGCCGCGCGCGACGGAGCCACCGTCTTCCTCGTACCGAAGGCGGAGTGCTCCGACGCGCAGGCCGAACTGCCCAAGGGGCTCCGGCTGGTGCCGGTGACCGCGCTCAGCGACGCGGTGTCGTCGCTCCGGGCCCTGGAGCAGGGCGAGGGGTCGAAGGTCCCGAGCTGCTGACGGCCCCGGCGCCCGCCCCGGCGCCCGTCCCGTCCCCGGAACCGTCCTCCTCCTCGCCGCCCCGGTCCTCGTCCGTACCCTCCTCGTCCGTACCCTCCTCGTCCTTGCCGGTCGTCGGGCGCGCCGACGGGTCCAGCTGGCGCCAGACCGGGAAGAGCACCGGCGAGAGCGTCACCAGGAAGTAGAAGACGCCCACCGTGAGCAGTGACGCGGTGAGGCCGGCCCGCTCGATCAGCAGGCCCGCGGCGAGTCCGCCGAGGGGCGTGGTCAGCAGCACGGACGCGGTGCTGGCGCTGCCCACGCGGCTGCGCAGCCGCTCCGGCACCACCTCGTAGAACGTGGTGGTCAGGATCGGGTTGAGCACCCCCGCGCCGAGCCCGCCGAAGACCATGGCCACGAGCAGCGGCGCCGTGGTGTCGGTGAGCGCGGCGGTCACGAACACCGGTGAACCGGCGAGCAGGAAGCCGACGGTGAAGACCGGGCGGCGCGGGAAGCGGTGGCCCACCGCGCCGTAGAGCAGGGCGCCGGTGAGCGCGCTGCCGCCGAACACGGCGACGAGCAGGCCCAACGCGGCCGGTCCGCCCAGCTGTTCCCTGGCATGGACCGGCAGGAGCACCGAACTCCAGCTCTGCGCGAGACCGTTGGTGAGCATCACCATCAGGCTGACGGCGAGCAGCAGCCGGGTGCGCAGCAGGAACGAGTAGCCCTCGCGCAGCTCGGCGCGGTAGGCCGGGAGGGACAACGGCTTGGCGTCGCGCCGGGGTTCGGCCGCCCGGACGCCCCGCAGGCCCACCAGGACGAGCAGCGACGACACGGCGAACGTGGCGGCGTCCACGTACAGGACGGTGTCCGCGCCGATCAGGGCGACCAGGATGCCGCCGACGGCCGCGCCGGTCATCCGGGCGCCGCGCGAGACGGCGTCGTAGAGGCTGGCGGCGCGCGACAGCGGGGTGCCGGCGCGTTCGGCGAGGTCGGGCACGAGGACGTGCCGGGCGGTCTCGCCGGGGGCGTGGAACAGGCCGGTGACGCCCATCAGGGCGCACAGCATCCAGAACCTCAGCAGCCCGGTCTCATTGAGCAGCGGGATCGCGAGCAGGGCGAGGCCGCAGATCAGGTCGGAGAGGACCGAGACCCGGCGGCGGCCGATCCGGTCGATCACCGGGCCGCCCATGAGCGCGGACAGGAGCACCGGGAAAGCGGCGCAGAAGGCGACCAGACCGGCCTTGCCGGGGCTGCCGGTGGTCTCCAGCGCGAACCAGGGGACACCGATCAGGGTGAGCGAATTGCCGCTGATGGAGATGGCGTTGGCGGACAGGACGGCGGCGAGCGGCAGCCGCGAGCGGCCGGGCGGAGCAGCCGGTTCCTGCGGACGTGACGACGACGGACGTGACGACGGCGGACGTGATGACGGTTCGTGCGGGCGCACGCGGTTCCCCCCGAGGTGCGTGGACGGTATGGCAGGTAGGCGGACCAGCAGACAGGCGGACGGGCGGCCAGGGCAAGCGAGTAAGCGGAGAGCGGACGGACGGACGGATGGCCGGTCGCTCGGTCGGCTCGGACGAGGGCCGGTCGGGCGGTCGGCTCAGACGAGGGCCGGGCGGCCGGTCCGGCCGGTGGCGGGCTCGCCGGCCAGCTTCTGGCCGAACGCGACCAGCGTCAGGCCGAGCCGGACGCGTACGGCTCCGGCCCGGGCCGGGAGGTGAGCGGCGTGCGCCGCGGCCCCGGTCCGGTCGGCGGCGGCCCGCTCGGCGTCGGCGAGGCGGTGCAGGGTGAGGTGGATGTCGGCGTGCATGGCGGTTGCCCCTTCCCGGGGGTCAGTTGGTGCCGTGCTGGGGGAAGCTGTGCAGGTGCATCCGGACCCGCTGGGCCTTGGCCGCGTCTGCGGGGTCGGCGGGGTCGGCGGGGTCGGCGGTGGTGCCGTACTCCGCGATCAGCGTGTGGATGCGCTCGTTGAGCTCGCGGGCACGCTCGGCGGTGAGGCTGAGTGTGAAGTCGCTGATGTCCGAGGCGCCGTTCCACTTGTCGTCCCAGTCGTGCCGGGTGCCCAGGTAGGTGTTGACCTCCTGGGTGTGGATGTTGGCGATCTCGTGGAGGAACACCTCGACCGCGCCCTGCACCTCGGGGTCCGGGTTGCGGTAGAGCGACTCGTCGAAGACGGTGCCCTGGTGGGCGGCCTTCCACCAGCGCTCCCGGCCCTTGCCGCGCTCCGGGTCGTCCTCGACGAAGCCGTGGGTGGCGAGCTGGCGCAGGTGATAGCTGGTGGCGCCGCTGGACTCGCCGAGCCGGTCGGCGAGTTGGGACGCGGTGGCCGGGCCGTGGTGGCGCAGGGCCCGCAGCAGCTGGATGCGCAGCGGGTGGGCGAGGGCGCGCAGGGAACGCGGGTCGAGGACCCGGCTGTTCTCGGGGGCGTTCTCGTGGGCGGGGTGCTGCGCGGTGGGCTGCGGTTCGGACATGACTCCACCGTAGAGTTGCAAAGGAATCTCTGCAAGGGTTTTTTGCAAAGATTCTTTGCAACTGGGGGATCGGGCCTGGTGCCCCCCTCAGCCCTCCTTGATGAAGCCCTCCTCGATCAGCCACTCCTTCGCCACGTCGTGCGGGTCCTCGCCGTCCACGTCCACCCGCGCGTTCAGGTCCCGCGCCACCGCCGTCGTCAGCTTCGCGGTCAGCGGGTCGAGCAGCTTCGCGATCACCGGGTACTTCGCGAAGGTCTTGGAGTTCAGCTCGGGAGCGGCGTTGTAGTTGGGGAAGAAGTGCCGGTCGTCGTCGAGCACGGTCAGGTCCATGGCCTTGATCCGGCCGTCCGTCGTGTACACCTCGCCGAGCAGGCAGGAGTCGGACTTGGAGATCTGGGTGTAGATGATCCCGGCGTCCATCTTCTGCAGGTTTCCGGCGGGCAGGTCCATCCCGTACGCCTTCTCCATGCCCGGCAGTCCGTCGTCCCGCGAGGCGAACTCGTTCTCCACGCACAGCGTCACCGCCGACGGGTCCTTCTTCGCCAGTGCCGCCACGTCGGAGAGCGTCTTCAGCCGGTACTTCTCGTTGTTCTTCCGGCTGATGGCGAGCGCGTAGGTGTTGTCGAGGGTGGACTGCGGCAGCCAGGTCACCCCGTTCTTCGCGTCGGCGTCGCGCACCGCCCGCCACTGCTTCTCCGGGTCGGCGATGGGCTCGGCGTTGCCGAGGTACGTGATCCAGGCGGTGCCCGTGTACTCGTACATGGCGTCCGCGTCGCCCTTCACGATCGCCTCGCGGGTGCTGATCGAACCGGCCAGGTTCGTCCGGTCGAGGACCTCCGCGCCGGCCGCCCGGAACACCAGGCCGATCATCTGGCCCAGGATGATGTTCTCGGTGAAGGTCTTCGAGGTGACCGTCAGGGACGCGCCCTTGAGCGGGCGGCCCTGGCCGACCGAACCCGGTGAGACGTCGTCGACCATCGGCGAACCGCTCTTCAGACCGCAGCCCGAGAGCGCCACCGCGAGCACCCCGGCCGCCAGCCACGCCCGGCCGGTACGGCTCCGCCCGGCCGCCAGCCACGCCCGGCCGGTACGGCTCCACCCGCCCGCCTTGCTCGGCCCGGCTGCCCGGCGGTGCCCGCTCGCCCGGCCCCTCATGAGCCCGCCTCCAGGCCGCGCGGGGTGAGCAGCAGCTCGGCGAGCGACGCCAGCCAGTCGACGACCAGCGCGAGCGCCACCGTGAGCACCGAGCCGAGCACCAGGACCGCCATCCGCTGGGTCTGGATGCCCGAGGTGATCAGGTCGCCGAGGCCGCCGCCGCCCCCGAAGGTGGCGAGCGTCGCGGTGCCCACGTTCAGCACCAGCGCGGTCCGCACGCCCGCGAGGATCAGCGGGACGGCGAGCGGCAGTTCGACCTTGCCGAGGGTGCCGAGGCCGGACATGCCGATGCCCCGGGACGCCTCCACCAGCTGCGGGTCGATCGCGCGCAGTCCGGCCACCGTGTTGGAGAGCACCGGGAGCACCGCGTACACGACCATCCCGATGATCGCGGTCGACGGGCCGATGCCCAGCCAGATCACCAGCAGTGCGAGCAGTCCGATCGCGGGGGTGGCCTGGCCGATGTTGGCGATCGTGGTGAACAGCGGGGCCGCGCGGTCGATGCCGCGCCGGGTGAGGGCGATGCCCAGCGGGATCGCGATGATCAGGACCCAGAAGGTGGAGATCGCGGTCAGCTTCACGTGCTGCCAGAGCCGCAGTTGGACGTTGCCGTCGGCGAGGGCGTTGCGGGCGATGGAGTCGAGGTCCGCGTTGCTGATCCAGAGGTACGTGGCGAGCAGCACGAGGCCCACGAAGGCGGGCAGGAACACCAGCTTGCGCCAGGTGATCCGGCGCGGCGGCGCGGCGGGCGGGGGAGCGGGCTCGACCTCGGCGGGGCTCTCGACCACCACGGCCGCGTGGGCGCCGTCGCGGAAGGCGTGGCCCATGACGTCGTGCTCGCCGGGCCCGCGGGTCGGCCCGAACGGCCCGGCCCCGGCCCCGGCGCCGACTCCGTAACCCGCGCCCGGCCCCGTACCCGTACCGGATCCACGGCCGCCGACCCCACCGACCCCACCGACTCCACCGGCCTCGGCACCGGCGTCGGCACCGGCCTCCTCGTCGTCCGCCCCCTGCTCGGGCCGCCCCGTCACGCCCCGCCCTCCAGCTCCTGCTCGGTCTGGTGGGCGCGCTGCTCCTCCAGCTCGTGGGCGTGCTCGATCGCGGTCAGCCGGTCGGCCTCCAGGAGTTCGTGGACCGAGTTCATCAGGGTCTCCATGTCGACCACCCCGATGTACTCGCCGCGCCGCCCGGTGACCGCGACCCGGCCGCCGCTGTCGATCAGGACCGCCTCCAGGGCGTCGTGCAGGGTCGCGTCCCGGGTGACCGTGTCGTGCACCAGGGTGCCCGCGCGGGCCAGCGAGCCCTTGGCGCGCATCAGGTCGCCGCGCCGCAGCCACTTGTACGGGCGGCCCTGCCGGTCCAGCATGAGGAGTTCGTTGTGGGTGCCCTGGCGCAGGGCGTTGAAGATCGACTGGAGCGGGTCGTCGACGGTCACCGTCGGGAAGTCGGCGATGCCGACGTCCCTGACCCGGGTCAGGTTGAGCCGCTTGAGCGCGGCGCCCGCGCCGACGAAGCCGGACACGAAGTCGTCGGCCGGGTTGGTGAGGATCGCCTCGGGGGTGTCGAACTGGGCGATGTGGGAGCGCTCGCGCAGCACCGCGATCCGGTCGCCGAGCTTGATGGCCTCGTCGAAGTCGTGGGTGACGAAGACGATCGTCTTGCGCAACTCGTGCTGGAGCCGGATCAGTTCGTCCTGGAGGTGGTCGCGGGTGATCGGGTCGACCGCGCCGAACGGCTCGTCCATCAGGAGCACCGGCGGATCGGCCGCCAACGCCCGTGCCACGCCCACCCGTTGCTGCTGACCGCCGGACAACTGGCGCGGGTAGCGGCCGTGGAACTCGCGCGGATCGAGGCCGACCAGGTCCAGCATCTCCTCGACCCGGTCCTTCACCCGGGACTTGGACCAGCCGACCATCTTCGGCACCAGGGCGATGTTCTCGGCGACCGTCATGTGCGGGAAGAGGCCGGAGGACTGGATGGCGTAGCCGACCTTGCGGCGCAGCTTGACCGGGTCGATGGCGGTGACGTCCTCGTCGCCGATCCGGATCCGGCCGCTGCTGGGCTCGATGAGCCGGTTGATCATCTTCAGGGTGGTGGACTTCCCGCAGCCGGACGGGCCGACGAAGATCACGGTCTCGCCCGCCTTGATCTCCATGTTCACGTTCTCCACGGCGGGGTTGGCGTTGCCGGGGTAGCGCTTGGTCAGCCCCTCCAGCTCGATCGACGCCCCGGAGGCGGCGGCCCCGGTGTGCGAACCCGTCGCCGTGAAGGCCCGGCCGGTACCGGACTGTTCGGCGCGCTCGGTGTGCTCAGACACGGATCCCCCTCGGAATCGTCAGCCGGCCGAGGAGCACGTACGCCGCGTCGAACAGCAGCGCAAGGATCACGATCCCGAGCGTGCCCGCGAGCACCTGGTTGATCGCGTTGGCGCTGCCCAGCGAGGCGATGCCGCGGAAGATCTCGTTGCCGAGCCCGGGCCCGGAGGCGTACGCGGCGATCGCGGCGATCCCCATCAGCATCTGGGTCGACACCCGGATGCCGGTCAGGATCGGCGGCCAGGCCAGCGGCAGCTCCACCTTCATCAGCCGGGCCGCCCGGGACATCCCGATGCCCTTCGCCGCGTCCACCAGGCTGGGGTCGACCCCGCGCAGGCCCACGATCGCGTTGCGGACCACCGGGAGCAGCCCGTACAGGGTCAGGGTGATGACGGTCGGCGGCACACCGAGGCCGACCAGCGGGATCAGCAGGCCGATCGCCGCGAGCGACGGGATGGTGAGCAGCGAGGCGGTGGACAGGATGGCCAGGTTGCCCGCCCAGGGGCTGCGGTAGGTGAGCACGCTGATCAGCACGCCGAGCGCGGTGGCGAGCACCATGCACTGGAACACCGCGCTGGCGTGCTGGAAGGCGTCCGTGAGCAACTGCTGGTGGCGGTTGACGAGGTAGTCCCAGAAACTCACCCGCGCCCCCCTCCGCCTCGGCCACCGGATCCGCGTCCGCCGGATCCGCGGCGACCTGGCCGGCCGCCGCTTCGGTCACCGCGGCGGCTGGTCCGCCGCGGCCTGTTCCACCAGCGGGATGATCCGCAGGGGGACCGGGTTCTCCATGACGATCGCCGTGGAGGCCCGGACGATGCCATCAAAACCGACAACCCGGTCGATCACCCGCTGGAGATCGGCGTTGGAGCGGGCCACCAGGCGGCACAGCATGTCGCCGTGGCCGGTCGTGGTGTGCAGCTCCAGGACCTCCGGGACGGTCGCCAAGTGGCCCCGTACGTCGGCGCCTTGGCCCTGTTTGATCTCCAGGGTGGCGAACGCGGTCACCGGGTAGCCGAGGGCCGCGGGGTCGACCTGGGGGCCGAATCCGCTGATGACTCCATTCGACTGAAGCCGGTCGAGCCGGGCCTGCACCGTGCCGCGCGCCACGCCGAGGCGGCGGGACGCCTCCAGGACCCCGATCCGGGGTTCACGGGCGAGGAGCACGATGAGCCGCCCGTCCAGATGATCGATCGCCACGACGCCCTCCTGATGGTCATCCTGTACAAGTCGCACGGCCATACTGGCGTCACGCTGGTCAGATTGACCAGAGGATCGGACAACTATTGCGCACCCTGCTGAGCGGCGGGACGCTGCTGTCATGACTGAGACCCTGCAGCACACCCCTTCCACCGCGCGTGAGGCCGATCCCTTCCCGGTGAAGGGAATGGACGCGGTCGTCTTCGCCGTCGGCAATGCCAAGCAGGCCGCGCACTACTACTCGACGGCCTTCGGCATGAAGCTGGTCGCCTACTCCGGACCGGAGAACGGCAGCCGGGAGACCGCCAGTTACGTCCTCACCAACGGCTCCGCCCGGTTCGTGTTCACCTCTGTCATCAAGGCGAGCGGCGAGTGGGGCACCTTCCTCGCCGAGCACGTCGCCGCGCACGGCGACGGGGTCGTGGACCTCGCCATCGAGGTGCCGGACGCCCGCGCCGCGTACGCCTACGCCGTCGAGCAGGGCGCCACCGGTCTGACCGAGCCGCACGAGGTCTCCGACGAGCACGGCACGGTCGTCCTCGCCGCCATCGCCACCTATGGCAAGACCCGGCACACCCTGGTCGAGCGCACCCGCTACGACGGCCCCTACCTGCCGGGCTTCGCCGCCGCCACGCCGATCGTCGAGCCGCCGGCCAAGCGCACCTTCCAGGCCATCGACCACTGCGTCGGCAACGTCGAGCTCGGCCGCATGAACGAGTGGGTCGGCTTCTACAACAAGGTCATGGGCTTCACGAACATGAAGGAGTTCGTGGGCGACGACATCGCGACCGAGTACTCGGCGCTGATGTCGAAGGTCGTCGCGGACGGCACCCTCAAGGTGAAGTTCCCGATCAACGAGCCGGCGATCGCGAAGAAGAAGTCGCAGATCGACGAGTACCTGGAGTTCTACGGCGGCGCGGGCGTCCAGCACATCGCCCTCGCCACCAACGACATCGTGGCGACCGTGCGCGCGATGCGGGCCGCGGGCGTGCAGTTCCTCGACACCCCCGACTCGTACTACGACACCCTCGGCGAGTGGGTCGGCGACACCCGGGTGCCGATCGACACGCTGCGCGAGCTGAAGATCCTCGCCGACCGCGACGAGGACGGCTACCTGCTGCAGATCTTCACCAAGCCGGTCCAGGACCGCCCGACCGTCTTCTTCGAGATGATCGAGCGGCACGGCTCCATGGGCTTCGGCAAGGGCAACTTCAAGGCCCTGTTCGAGGCGATCGAGCGCGAGCAGGAGCGCCGCGGCAACCTCTGACGGCTGCCACCCGATCCCGGGGGCCCGGCCCGCACCGACGGGGCCGGGCCCCCGCCATGCCCCGGGCGGGCACGGGGGACCCGCCCGGGGCGCCCAGGCCCCATGACCCCTCGATCACGGCCGCGCCGCGCCGCCCCCCGTACGCGAGCCGTTCCCCTGCGAAGCCTTCGGCTTCGAGGCGTTCGCCTTCGCGCCCGACGACTGCCGCGCCGCGGGATCCTCGGAACGCGGCTCCTTCGGCAGCTCCTTCGGCAGCTCGTCCGGGGGATCGCCGAGCGCCGCCACCGCCTCCTTCGCGCGCGGCGCGAGCAGCGGCGAGAACGCCGGGTTGATCCGCAGCGCCTCCGCGAGATGGCGGCGGGCCGGACCGTAGTCCTCAAGGGCCCGCTCGATCTCGCCCCGGTGGTAGCTGAACAGGGCGCTGCGCAGCCCCTCGTCCGTGGCGCGCTTGGCGTACGGCAGGGCCTCCTTCGGCTCGCCGGTACGGAACAGGGCCCAGCCCAGCGCGTCCGCGACCTGCACCGAGCGGTGGCCGCGGCCCCAGGCGGCGCGCAGCAGGCGGACCGCGTCGGCCGGGTCGCCGTGGTCGGCGTCGAGCAGACCGAGGGCGACCTCGCCGCCCGGCCAGGGCGCGCCGGGGGCGCCCGCCACCGTGCGGGCCCGCTCGTACAGGGCCCGGGCGTCGCCGTCCAGGCCCAGCGACTCGTTCAGCTCGGCCGCCTCAAGGAGGTACTCGGGCAGCGGCAGCCGCTCCACCGCCGCCCGCCAGTCGCGGACCGCGTCCCGGCCCCGGCCGAGCGCCGCGTGCGTCCTGGCCCGCCCGGCGAGCGCCGGACCGTGCTCCGGTACGAGCCCGAGGGCCGCCCCGTACTGCGCCGCCGCCTCCGCCGGTTCGCCGCGCTCCCAGGCCAGATCCCCCAGCCGGGTCAGCGCCGCCGCCTTGTCCGCGCCGCTCTCCGCGAGCGCCACCGCGTCCTGCGCGGTCGCCCCGGCGTCCTCCCGCCAGCCCCGGTCACGGAACAGCTGCGCGTTCCGGCCGCTGACCGCCGCGCCCGAGTGCAGCTCGGTCAGCGTCTCCGTCGCCTTGCCCGCCGCCTTGTAGTCGCCGAGCCCGTTGTACGCGTCGATGAGCACCGGGTACGCCGTCCAGCGCTTCGGCGCCGCCTTCCGCACCCGCTCGCCCCACACCTTCGCGCCCGCCCAGTCGCCGCGGGCGTTCGCGAGCGCCGCCAGGGCGATCTGCGCGTCCAGGTTCCCGGCCGCCGCGCCGCGCGCCGCGAGCGACCGCTTCACGGCGGCCTCCGCGCGCGGCAGGTCCGCCGGGTCCGCGCGGCGCAGCCCCCGCTCGGTGTACGCGGCGGCGAGCACCGCCCATGAGGCGTCGTCAGCCGGGTGCGCCCGCAGCCACGTCTCCCGGTCGCCGATCAACGCGGCCAGATCCGGCAGCGCCGCCTGCGCCCCCGCGTGCGCCGCGTCCGCCGCGCGCTCGGCGGGACCGGGCGGGGGCGGCGGGTTCCGGCCGATCAGCTCGGGGACGTACAGCAGCGCGGTCGCCGCGAGGACCGCCGCCGCACCGCCCGCGAGCACCGCCCGCGACACGTTCTCGGTCTTCATGGCGCTCACTGTGCGCCCGGACCCGGCTGTACGAAGAGCACACGAGCGCCCGCCCCGGCGGGTTCACACCGATGGCCCCGGGTGCCACGCTGGACGTATGGACGATCTTCAGCACACGAACGATCCCCACCCCGTGGACACCGGGAAGGAAGCCACCCACCCCGTGGACCCCGCCCGACCGCACGAGCTGCTGCACGAACGGCTGCGCGCCGGGCTCCCGGCGGAGGCCGTGCTCACCGACCCCGACGTGACCGCCGCCTACGCCCACGACATGGCGAGCTTCTGCGCCGCCGGACGGCCCGCCGCCGTCGTGCTGCCGCGCACCGTCGAACAGGTCCAGCACGTGATGCGCGTCGCGACCGAACTGCGCGTCCCGGTCGTCCCGCAGGGCGCCCGCACGGGCCTGTCCGGCGCCGCCAACGCCTCCGACGGCTGCGTGGTGCTCTCGCTGGTCAGGATGGACAGGATCATCGAGATCAACCCGGTCGACCGGATCGCCGTCGTCGAACCGGGCGTCGTCAACGCCGTGCTCTCCCGGGCCGTCGCCGAGCAGGGCCTGTACTACCCGCCGGACCCGTCCAGCTGGGAGATGTGCACCATCGGCGGCAACATCGGCACCGCGTCCGGCGGGCTGTGCTGCGTGAAGTACGGGGTCACCGCCGAGTACGTGCTCGGGCTCGACGTCGTCCTCGCCGACGGGCGGCTCCTGCGCACCGGGCGCCGCACCGCGAAGGGCGTCGCGGGCTATGACCTGACCCGGCTGTTCGTCGGCTCCGAGGGCAGCCTCGGCATCGTCGTCGGCGCGGTGCTCGCGCTGCGCCCGCAGCCGCCCGCGCAGCTCGCGCTCGCCGCCGAGTTCTCCTCGGCCGAGGCCGCCTGCGCCGCCGTCTGCACGATCATGGAGCGTGGCCATACGCCGTCGCTCCTCGAACTGATGGACCGCACCACCGTCCAGGCCGTCAACCGGCTCGCGCACATGGGGCTGCCCGACACCACCGAGGCGCTGCTCCTGTGCGCGTTCGACACCGCCGACCCGGCGTCCGATCTGGCGGCGGTCGCGGAGCTGTGCCGGGCCGCCGGGGCGACCGAGGTGGTCCCGGCCGAGGACGCCGCCGAGTCCGAACTGCTGCTCCAGGCCAGGCGTCTTTCGCTCACCGCCCTGGAGACCATCAAGTCCGCCACGATGATCGACGACGTGTGCGTGCCGCGCACCCGGCTCGCCGAGATGCTGGCGGGCACGACGGCGATCGCCGCGAAGTACGACCTCACCATCGGCGTCTGCGCGCACGCGGGCGACGGCAACACCCACCCGGTGGTGTGCTTCGACCAGGCCGACGAGGACGAGTCGCGCCGGGCGCGCGAGTCCTTCGACGAGATCATGGCGCTCGGGCTCGCGCTCGGCGGCACCATCACCGGGGAGCACGGGGTGGGCGTACTGAAGAAGGAGTGGCTGGCGAGGGAGCTGGGGCCGGTGGGCGTGGAGTTGCAGCGGGGTATCAAGCGGACCTTCGACCCGCTGGGCCTGCTGAACCCGGGCAAGTTGTTCTGACCGGAGGGAACGCCGGAGCATCGGGATCCGGTACGGGATCCGGTACGGGGTCGGGTACGGGCGTCTGATCGAGGTCCGGTACGGGGTCACAGGTCGCCGTCCGTGGACTCGTCCGACGGCCACGGGTCGCGCAGCCACAGCTCGTCCGCCACGAAGGTGGTGGCGAGGAGGTCGGCGAGCCCGTCGTCGATGCTGAGCTGCTCGGTCTCGGTGCCCGGCGGGACCACGCGCAGGGTCCGCTCCAGCCACGCGGACACCTGCGCGGACGGCGCCTCCAGGAGCGCGTCCCCGTCCGGCGACGACAGCGCCATCAGGATCACGCTCCGGCCGTCCACCTTCGTCGGCCAGATCCGCACGTCACCGTGGCCGCACGCGCGGAACACGCCCTCGACGAGCAGCTCGCGGGCGAAGGTCCAGTTGACCGGGTGCTCGGAGCCGATGTGGAAGGTGATGTGGACGGCGTACGGGTCGTCGACCCGGTAGGCGAGCCGCGCGGGGACGGGGATCGAGCGCTCGGGGGAGAGGACGAGCTTCAGCTCCAGCTCGCGCTCGACGACGTTGTTGTTGTCGGTGTTCTGCATGGCGTGACGCCTTTCGCCCAGGGGCCCCGGTCGGGCCTTCACCAGGAGAGAGAGGGGTCGGGCCGAACCATGACGCGACTTCGCGAAACTTTCCGGAGTTTTTTTCGGCGGCCCCCGTCAGGGCCCCGGGCGCAGGGCCGAGGATCACGTTCGGTGACGAAAATCGGTGTCCGGCGCCCGAAGGCGGGCCGGATCGTGGGCTTCTCGCGGGCTCTTTCTCCCTGCGGCGGCGTTCTTCGTTACTGTCCTCCCTGGGGCGTGGCGCGGTCGGAGCCCGCCAGGCCGGACAAAGACGTTGTGACTGAACGGAGTCGGGGCAGTGGCTACTCCTCCCGGAGGCGGCGGAGACGTACCGCAGGCGGGCTACTACCCGGACCCGTCGATTCCGGGGTACGTCCGCTACTGGAACGGCGGCGCCTGGGTGCCCGGTACGAGCCGTCCGGCTCCCCGGGAGGGCGAGCTGCTGCCGGCCCCGCCGGTCGCGGCCGCGCCGCAGCTGGCGCCGAGCCCGGCCCCCGCGCCGGTCCTGCCGGTCGCGCCGCAGGCCCCGGCGGGCGTCCCGGCCGCCCCGGCGGTCGAGGAGACCGGACCGCACTTCTTCGACGAGGTCCCGCAGCCGGAGCGTCCGGAGCACCCCGAGCTGCCCGAGCGGTCGGAGTCCGGGGCCGTCTCCGCCTGGCAGGCCAGCACCGCCCGGCAGACCGGCTTCGGCGGCGAACGCGACCAGCGGGTGTCCTGGGGCGCGCCCCAGGACACCCCGACGGCCGACCCGCGCGCCGCGACCGTCTGGCCCGCGCCCGCCCAGGCGCAGCCCCCCGCCCAGGCGCAGCCTCAAGCGCCCGCCCAGGCCCAGGCGCCCGTACCGGCAGCGGCTCCGGCGGCCCCGGTCACCCCGGTCTGGCCCGCGGCGGGCGGCACCCCGGCCCAGGCCGCCACGCCTTCCCCCGCGCCCGCGCCCGCCCCGACCCCCACTCCTTCCCCGACCCCCGCACCCACCCCCGAGGCCCTGCCCGGTCAGCGGCTCGGCGGGATGCCCCTCACGCCGACCCCCTGGAGCCCGCAGCCCCAGGCCCAGGCCCAGGCCCAGACCGCCACCCCGCCCGCCCCCGGCGCGCGGGAGGGCGCCGCGCCGCCCGTCGTGCCGTGGAAGCCGCCCACCGAGGACGTGTTCGCGGCGGCGGCCCGGGCGCAGGCCGCGGCCAGGCCCGCCGGGCTCGGGCGGCGGCTGCTCGCCCGGCTGGTGGACGGCGTGGTGCTCGGGGCGCTCGTCGGCGCCGTCTCGTACCCCTTCGTGACCGCCGCCCTCGACCACATCGACGAGAAGATCGAGGCGGCCAAGCAGTCCGGCGTCACCGTGCAGGTGTGGCTGCTCGACGGCACCACCTCGGTGCAGTTCGGCATCGTGCTCGCCGCGTTCCTCCTCCTCGGCGTGGTGTACGAGGCGGTGCCGACCGCCAAGTGGGGGCGCACGCTCGGCAAGAAGCTGTGCGGCATCGAGGTCCTGGACATCGAGGGCCACCAGCCGCCCCGGTTCGGGGCGGCGCTGCGCCGCTGGCTGCTGTACGCGGTGCTCGGACTGCTCGGGATCGGCGTCCTGAACGTCGTGTGGTGTCTGTTCGACCGGCCGTGGCGGCAGTGCTGGCACGACAAGGCGGCCCGCACCTTCGTCGCCCGCTGAGCGGCGCCCGCCGACCGCGGCTCCGACCGCCCGCTGCGCCACCCGGGGCGTGTCGTCCCCCGAACGGGGGGCGTTCGATTGCGGGTGCCCGGTGCCCGCGATGCACTGCCCCCATGAGCAACGATCAGCCGCCGCCGCCCCCGGGTCAGCCGCCGGAGGACGATCCGTTCCTGAAGAGGCCGCAGGATCCGCCACCGCCGTCGGGGCAGCAGCCCCCGCCGGGCACCCCGCCAGGACCGCCGCCCGGTGGCGGCAGCCCGTACGACCCGCCGCAGGGCACCCCGCCGGGCAGCCCGCCCGGTGGCGGCAGCCCGTACGACCGGATGCCGCCCCCACCGCCCCCGCCGTACGGGGGCGGAGGTGACCCCTACGGGGGCGCCGGGGCGGGCGGGCCGTACGGCGGGACCGATCCGCTCTCCGGGATGCCGCCGCTCGCCGAGTCGGGCAAGCGGATCATCGCCCGGATCATCGACTTCCTGATCATCGCGGTGCCGCTGGCGATCATCGGCATCCCGTTCAAGGTCTACGACCGGACCGGGAACGGCAACGACTGGGACGACACGGTCAACAGCCTCAACGGCGGCGGGCAGTTGGTCTTCCAGCTGATCACGATCGTCGCCTACGTGGCCTACGACACCGTGATGACCGCGAAGAACGGGCAGACCCTCGGCAAGAAGTGGATGAAGCTGCGGGTCGCCATGCTCAACGACGGCTCCACCCCGCCGATGAACACCTCGCTGATCCGCGCCGTCGTGCTGTGGCTGCCCGCGCTGATCTGCTGCGCCTGTCTGTGGCCGCTGCTGCTGCTCATCCTGATCCTGGTGGACAAGCCGTACAAGCAGGGTCTGCACGACAAGGCGGCCAAAACCGTCGTCGTCTCCGTGCCGAGCTAGTCCGGCCGGGCCGCGAAGGCTACGAAGCGATCCGGGTGTCGGCGCCCGCGCCCACGGGCGCGGCCGGCACCCGGATCGCTTCGTCCCCGGGGGCTTCGCCGATGCTCACGACGGCAGTTCCGGAACTCGTGTCCGGAGTCTTGACGTGCCGCGCCCGCACCGGCATCGTCACCGCCACCAGCACTCCGAGCATCAGACAGGCGACACAGATCGCCGTGATGCCCAGGATCGTGGTGGTGCCGGAGAGCAGCAACAGGGCGACGGCGGAGAGCACGACCGTGGCCGAACCGTAGGCGAGCTGTGCGGGTTTCGGTCGCTGCATGGCGGTTACCGTCCCTCGGGGGCGCGTGGCGGTTGCGACTCTACGACGGTGGATGCCCGAGCGACACCGGAAGTAAGCGTGACCTCACCCACGGTGGGAGGCACGGGGGGCGCAAGGGCGCACGATCGTCCCGCATTCGTCGCACACCTGGCCGGGGAAAGTTCGTGCCATGTTCGACTATCGGAAACCCGCTCCTGCATAGTGCAGTTGGTCTGTCCAAGTCAAGATCTGTCTTTTCTGCTTCAACTCCGGTCGAATGTCGTCACTTGTGACGCGTCACCCGCACGGCGGACACCCCACCACGATCCGCCGGGTGAGGTGCGCCCGGGGAGGACAGAAACAAGTGACCAACAGACGACGGGCGCTTCGTGCGTCCGCGGTCGTCGTGGCGCTCGCCGCCACCGCCGCCACCGCTTCGACCTTCGGTACCGCTTGGGCCGACGACCACGGCTCCGCTCCGGCGGCCGCCGCGGCGCGGACCGCAGCGGTCGACAAGCTCGCGGTCGACCACGACCTGGACGGCCCCTACAGCCGCCAGCAGGACCAGGCCCGCAAGGCCGCCATCGAGCAGGTGCTCAAGGGCGAGTCCAAGGCGGAGCGCCGCAACGGTTCGCAGGTCGTGAAGCTCGACGACAAGAAGTACGTCGAGCTCGGCCGCGAGAAGACCGACAAGATCTTCACGATCCTCGTCGAGTTCGGCGACCAGGTGGACAACACCACCCTGATCGACCGCAAGGACGACGACACCGACGAGCTGAAGCCGAAGTTCGGTGGCCAGCCCGGCCCGCTGCACAACCAGATAGCCAAGCCGGACCGTGCGGTCGACAACTCCACGGCCTGGCAGGCGGATTACAACAAGCAGCACTTCCAGGACCTCTACTTCGGCACCGGCAAGGACAAGAAGGGCCAGCCGAAGGAGTCCCTGAAGACCTACTACGAGAAGACCTCCTCGGGCCGTTACTCGGTCGACGGCGGTGTCACGGACTGGGTCAAGGTCCCGTACAACGAGGCCCGTTACGGCTCGAACTACTGCGGCTCGTCCAACTGCACCAACGTGTGGGACACCGTCCGCGACGGTGTGACCGCGTGGGCCGCCGACCAGAAGGCCAAGGGCCGCACCGACGCCCAGATCAAGGCCGACCTGGCGCAGTACGACCAGTGGGACCGTTACGACTTCGACGGTGACGGCAACTTCAACGAGCCCGACGGCTACATCGACCACTTCCAGATCGTCCACGCGGGCGAGGACGAGTCGGCCGGCGGCGGCGTGCAGGGCCCCGACGCGCTGTGGGCGCACCGCTGGTACGCGTACGGCACCGACGCCGGCAAGACCGGCCCGGCGGGCAACAAGTCCGGTGGTACCCAGATCGGCAACACGGGCATCTGGGTCGGCGACTACACGATGCAGCCGGAGAACGGCGGCCTCGGCGTCTTCGCCCACGAGTACGGCCACGACCTCGGTCTGCCGGACCACTACGACACCGCGGGCGGCGAGAACTCGACCGGCTTCTGGACCCTGATGTCCTCGGGTTCCTGGCTGGGCACCGGCAAGGACGCGATCGGCGACCTCCCCGGCGACATGAGCGCCTGGGACAAGCTGCAGCTCGGCTGGCTGAACTACGCCAAGGTCAACGACTGGCAGCGCGGCACCAAGACGACCCACAAGCTGGGCGTCTCGGCGTACAACACCAAGCTGCCGCAGGCGCTCGTCGTCGAGCTGCCGAAGAAGGCCGTCACCACCGACGTCGTGGCCCCCGCCGAGGGTGCCACCCAGTGGTGGAGCAACATGGGTGACGACCTCAAGAACACCCTGACCCGCCCGGTCGACCTGTCCGGCAAGAGCGCGGCCTCCCTGGAGCTCCAGGGCTGGTACGACATCGAGCAGGACTACGACTTCCTGTACGCCGAGGTCTCCACCGACGGTGGCGCCAACTGGACCGCCCTGGACGGCACCGCCAACGGCAAGCCGCTCCAGAAGGACGCCTCCGGCGCCCCGGCCCTGACCGGTGTCTCCGGCGCGTACCAGAAGCTGGTCTACGACCTCAACGGCTACGCGGGCAAGAAGTTCGACCTCCGCTTCCGCTACCAGACGGACGGCGGCGCGGGCGGCAAGGGCTTCACCGCCGACGCCATCTCGCTGACCGCCGACGGTGCCGCCGTCTTCTCGGACAACGCCGAGAACGGTGACAACGGCTGGGTCGCCAAGGGCTTCTCGCGCATCGGCAAGGGCTTCTCCAAGGAGTACGAGCAGTACTACATCGCGGAGAACCGCCAGTACGTCTCGTACGACAAGACCCTCAAGGTCGGCCCGTACAACTTCGGCTTCACCGGCGACAAGGCCAGCTGGGTCGAGCACTACGCCTACCAGAACGGTCTGCTGATCTGGAAGTGGGACCTGTCCCAGAAGGACAACAACACCTCCCAGCACCCGGGCAAGGGCCTCGTCCTGCCGATCGACTCGCACCCGAGCACGCTGAAGTGGCGTGACGGCACCCTGATGCGCAACCGCGTCCAGGCGTACGACTCGCCGTTCACGATCGCCCGCACCGACGGCTTCCAGCTGCACAAGGCCGGCGAGCCGACCTGGGTGCCGTCGCAGGCCGGCAACCCGGTGTTCGACGACAAGAAGGGCGTGTACTGGTTCGCCGACAACCCGCGCGCCGGTGTCCAGGTAACTGACACCAACACCAAGATCCAGGTCGTCAAGGAGCCGAAGGACGGCCAGACCGTCACGGTCCAGGTCGGCCCCTCGGTGAAGTAACGGCGAATTCTCCTGCATCACCGCAGGTCAAACCATGATCGGCCGTCGCCCCCTAGCGGGCGGCGGCCGATCGTGTTTAGGTGCGTCTTACGGCCTCGGTCGTCCGACCTTATTGACAGTCGATCCACGGGGGAGTGGTTCCGCATGCCCAACGGAGGGTTCTGCAGATTGCCGGGAGGCAGCGTCGTCGTGGCCATCGGACTGCCGAGTCCGGCCGGAGACGGCGCCACCGTCCGCTTCCTCGTGCACGCCGCCAACCGTGCCCGCGCCCTGACCAGGCTGCGGAACCTCGGACTGCGGGCGGTCTATCTGCGCGGCAACACCGAGCCGCCCACCCCGGACGAGATCACCGCCGTCCTGCACCACCCGGACGGCATGCTGTGGCGCGGCACGGCCGCCCAGGAGCTCTGGCACCCGATACGTTCGCTGCCGAAGGCCCCCGTGGCCCCCGCCGCGTAACCGCGCGGGCCGGGCCACCGCCCTCGGCAGCGGAGGAAACCGCCGGTCGGCGCCCTACGAGGCGACGACAGGCCGCCCCGTCAGGGTCACGCCCGCCGCGCTCAGCTCGTCCAGCGCCCGCTCGGTGGTCTCCCGCGCCACCCCGGCCGTCAGATCGAGCAGCACCCGCACCCGGAAACCCTCGCGGGCCGCGTCGAGCGCGGTCGCCCGCACACAGTGGTCGGTCGCGATGCCGACCACGTCGACCTCGCCGACCTTCCGGGCGCGCAGCCAGTCGGCGAGCGTGCTGCCGTTCTCGTCGTGCCCCTCGAACCCGCTGTACGCGGCCTCGTACGCGCCCTTGTCGAAGACCGCGTCGACCGCGCCGCTGGCGACGGCCGGGGCGAAGTTCGGGTGGAAGCCGACGCCCTCGGTACCGGCCACGCAGTGCCGGGGCCAGGACGTGACGTAGTCGGGGTGCTCCGAGAAGTGATCGCCCGGATCGACATGGTGGTCACGGGTGGCCACCACGTGCTGGTAGGCGCCGCCGCCCGCCGCCCCGACCAGTTCGGTCACGGCGGCGGCGACATCGGCACCCCCCGCCACGGCGAGGCTGCCGCCCTCGCAGAAGTCGTTCTGAACGTCCACGACGATCAATGCGCGGTGCATGGCGGGTGTCCTTGCCGAGAGCGGGCGGGGGGTCGGGGTCGAGCCTTTCGAGCCTTCCGGGCGAGCCTAGAGACTTCCCCCGCCCAGCGGGAGGGGGCGCTCGAAGGCTCGCCGCTGCTCCGTACTACTCCGTCACACGTATGTCAGGTGCGCCCGGCTCACCGGCGCGCCCGCCCGGGTGCTCACCCGGGCTCACACGTACTCGGTCGGCAGCACCGGCTCGCCGCGCGAGAGCTGCACGGCGGACATCGGCAGCGCCGCGCGGGCCGCGGTGTGCCGGGCCCGGGCGGCGGCCAGCGGCTCACGGCCCACCACGTCGCCGCCCTTCACCAGCTCGACCAGGAGCTGCCGGTCGACCAGCTCCGGCGGCACCGGACCGGTGCCGATCACCTCGGCCTCGGCGACCCCGGCGGCGTCCGTCCGGCGGGCCGCCCACTTGCGGCCGCCGACCGACACCTTGCCGCCCGCCGACTTCTTCGCGACCGGCGTCAGCGGGGCCTCCGGATCGGCCGACGAGGCCCGGGCGACCAGCTTGTAGACCATCGAGCAGGTCGGGTGGCCGCTGCCGGTGACGAGCTGGGTGCCCACCCCGTACGCGTCGACCGGCGCCGCCGCCAGCGAGGCGATGGCGTACTCGTCGAGGTCAGAGGTGACCACGATCTTGGTCTCGGTGGCGCCGAGCTCGTCCAGCTGCGCCCGCACCCGGTGCGCCACCAGGAGCAGGTCGCCGGAGTCGATCCGGACCGCGCCGAGCTCCGGGCCCGCCACCTCGACGGCGGTACGGACGGCCTCGGCGACGTCGTAGGTGTCGACGAGCAGGGTGGTGCCCCGGCCGAGCGAGTCGACCTGCGCGGTGAAGGCGTCCCGCTCGGTGTCGTGCAGCAGGGTGAAGGCGTGCGCGGAGGTGCCGACGGTCGGGATGTCGTAGCGGAACCCGGCCGCCAGGTCGGAGGTGGAGTCGAAGCCGCCCACGTAGGCGGCCCTGGCCGAGGCGACGGCGGCCAGCTCGTGGGTGCGCCGGGCGCCCATCTCGATCAGCCGTCGGCCGCCCGCGGCGGCCGACATCCGGGAGGCGGCGGCGGCGATCGCCGAGTCGTGGTTGAGGATCGACAGGATGACGGTCTCCAGGAGCACGCACTCGGCGAAGGAGCCCTCGACCCGCAGCAGCGGCGAGCCGGGGAAGTACACCTCGCCCTCGGGGTAGCCCCAGATGTCGCCGGAGAAGCGGAAGCCGGCGAGCCGGTCGAGGGTCGGCTCGTCGACGATGCCGCGCTCGCGCAGGAAGCCGATCACCTCCGGGTCGAAACGGAAGTTCTCCACGGCGTCCAGGACCCGGCCGGTGCCCGCGACGACGCCGTAGCGCCGCCCCTCGGGCAGCCGGCGGGTGAAGACCTCGAAGACGGACCTGCGGTCCGCCGTCCCGGCCCGGAGGGCCGCCCGCAGCATGGTCAGCTCGTACTGGTCGGTGAAGAGCGCCGTCGACGGGACGCCGACGCGCCGCCCGCCACCGCTCTCGTGCCCAAGGTCCGCAGCGTTCATAACCGGGATGCTAGCGCACTATTCGTCAATCTGACGAATAGGGGCTCGGGGGCGGGCCGACCAAGGGGTCGGCCGCGGGGTCGGCCGCGGGGTCGGGGCCGACGGCGGGACCGGCGCGCGGACCCGTTTGTGCGACCGGGGCCCCGGGGTGGCAGCATGGGACAAGTGAGTGTTGCGCCTATCGAGATCGAGCGGACCGAGTCGGCCGAGGAGGTCTCCGCCGTCGTCGAACCGGACGTGCCCTGGGTGACCCTGGTGCACAACGACCCGGTCAACCTGATGAGCTATGTCTCCTACGTCTTCCAGGCGTACTTCGGCTACTCCAAGGACAAGGCGCACAAGCTCATGCTCGACGTGCACCACAAGGGCCGCGCGGTCGTCTCCAGTGGCACCCGCGAGGAGATGGAACGCGACGTGCAGGCCATGCACGGCTACGGCCTGTGGGCCACGCTCACCCAGGACCGCGGCTGATGGCGGGCCGCTTCGAGACCCTGCCCGACGGCGGCGCCGCCGTCGCGCTCGACGAGGTCGAGATCTCCATCCTGCGCTCGCTCGCCGTCCAGCTGATGGAGCTGATCGGCCCCGGCGACGAGCCGGCCGAGGACGCCGACCCGCTCGCCGCGCTGTTCGCCGAGGGCCCGAGCGAACCGCCCGCCGACCCGGCGCTGCACCGGCTGTTCCCCGACGCGTACGCGGACGACACCGACGAACTGCGCCAGGCCACCGCCGAGTTCCGCCGCTTCACCGAGAACGACCTGCGGACCCGCAAGCGCGACGACGCCCACGCCATGGTGCGCAGCCTCGACCTGGCCGCCGGGGACACGGCGGGCGAGGGCGGCGGCATCCTCAAGCTGAGCCCGGACGAGTCCCGGGCCTGGCTCGGCGCGCTCAACGACCTCCGGCTGACCATCGGCACCCGCCTGGAGGTCACCGACGACGAGGAGAGCGAGCAGCTGTACCGGCTGCCGGACGACGACGAGCGCAAGCCGATGGTGATGGCGTACCTCTGGCTCGGCACGCTCCAGGAGTCGCTCGTCGAGACGCTGATGCCGTAGTCGGCACGGTGTTCGCTCAGCGGACGCTCAAATCCGGATAACGAATACGTTATCCAAGTGACCCCCTTGCCCTCTTGGGTCCGATTTGCCCTGCCCTTTTGGTGACCCGGGTCACATGCATCGCGGTCGATCACCGTGAACCGCGTGATAAATCTTCACGACCACCCGGGGACGCCACCCCTGTTCCCGGGGGCGCTTGGACCGGCTGACCGCCGGTGGCACTCCATTCCACATCCGGGGGGATCAGGACCTGGTCCGCTGCACCGAAGGCCCGAGGGGCCGTGCGCGGATCAGCATGGAGAAAGGCGCACCACCATGACCTCAGTGCAGGTCGACCAGCAGCACGACGGCAATGAGGCCGGGGACACCACGTCGGGCGAGGGCTACCACCGGGCACTCGGCGCACGCCAGATCCAGATGATCGCGATCGGCGGCGCCATCGGCACCGGCCTGTTCCTGGGCGCGGGCAAGGGCATCTCGATCGCGGGACCCAGCCTGATCCTCGCGTACGCGGCCGCGGGCCTCGTCATCTTCTTCATCATGCGGGCGCTCGGCGAGCTCCTCATGTACCGCCCGGTGTCGGGCTCCTTCTCGGAGTACGCCCGGGAGTTCATCGGCCCCTTCGCGGGCTTCGTCACCGGCTGGACCTACTGGCTGTTCTGGGTCGTCACCGGCATCACCGAAGTCACCGCCGCCGCCACCTACATGACGTACTGGTGGGACATCCCGCAGTGGCTGTCCGCGCTCGTCTTCACCGTCATCCTGTACGGCGCCAACCTGATCTCCGTGAAGCTCTTCGGTGAGCTGGAGTTCTGGTTCTCCATGGTCAAGGTCACCGCGATCGTCGGCATGATCCTGATCTGCGCCGGCATCCTGACCCTGGGCTTCTCCGACGCGGGCGACACCGCCTCGGTCACCCACCTGTGGGACCAGGGCGGCTTCTTCGCCGGCAAGGACGGCATCTTCTCCACCCTGATGACCCTCCAGATGGTCATGTTCGCGTTCCTCGCCGTCGAGCTCGTCGGCGTCACCGCGGGCGAGTCCAAGGACCCGAAGACCGTCCTGCCGAAGGCCATCAACACCGTGCCGTGGCGCATCGCCGTCTTCTACGTCGGCGCGCTGATCATGATCCTGTCGGTCGTGCCGTGGACCGAGTTCAAGCCGGGCGTCTCCCCGTTCGTCGCCGCCTTCGAGAAGATGGGCCTCGGCGTCGGCGCCGCGATCGTCAACTTCGTCGTGCTGACCGCCGCGCTCTCCTCCTGCAACTCCGGCATGTACTCCACCGGCCGGATGCTGCGCGACCTCGCGCTCAACGGGCAGGGCCCGAAGGCCTTCACCCGGCTGACGAAGTCCGGCACCCCGCTGGTCGGCACCACCGTCTCCGCCGCGCTGATGATGGTCGGCGTCTGGATCAACTACCAGTGGCCCGGCGAGGCGTTCAACTACGTCGTCTCCTTCGCCACCATCTCCGGCATGTGGGCCTGGATCGTCATCCTGATCTGCCAGATCCGCTACCGCCTCAAGGCCGACCGGGGCGAGCTGCCGCAGTCCTCGTTCAAGGCGCCCGGCGGCATCTGGCTCAGCGTCTTCTCGCTCGCCTTCATCGCCATGGTGATCGTGACGATGGCGATGGACGCCGACAACCGGGTCGCGCTGTACGGCGCGCCGGTCTGGGGCCTCGTGCTCGCCGTCGCCTACCTGGTGCTCAAGGCCCGCAACCCCGAGGGCAGTGCCTTCGCCAAGCGCTCCTGACCTGCACAATCTCAGCATCCGGGCCGCTTCGTACCATTCCTCGGTACGGAGCGGCCCGGCTGCTTATCCTGTCGGCATGCTGACCATCACCCGAGCCCTGTACGACCAGATCGTGGAACACTCCCGCGCGGACCACCCCGACGAGGCATGCGGCGTGGTCGCGGGACCGGCGGGCAGCGGGCGCCCCGAGCGCTTCGTCCCGATGCTGAACGCGGCGCGCTCGCCCACCTTCTACGAGTTCGACTCCGCCGACCTGCTCAAGCTCTACCGCGACATGGACGACCGCGACGAGGAGCCGGTGATCGTCTACCACTCGCACACCGCGACCGAGGCGTACCCGTCCCGCACGGACATCACCTACGCCAACGAGCCGCACGCGCACTACGTCCTCGTCTCCACCGCCGACACCGACGGCGCCGGACCCTTCCAGTTCCGCTCGTACACGATCGTCGAGGGCGTCGTGACCGAGGAGGAGATCAAGGTCGTCGAGTCCTACGCCTGACCGGGCGAATGCCTGAGCGGGCGAATGAGAGACTGACCGCGACCTACGGGCGGCAGGACCCAGGAAGCCGGTGACGAATCCGGCGCGGTCCCGCCACTGTGACCGCCCCCTTCGGGGGCGCCAGCCAGGAACTGACCTGCCGCCTCTCGCACCACCGACCGGGGACGTGGAAATCCCCGTCAGGAGGCACGTTCCGCCATGTCCCGGCGTCGCCCCGCGCTGCCCGCGCTCGCCCTCATAGCCGCCCTGGCCGCCCCGCTGCTCGCCGCCTGCGGCAGCCCCGCCGCCGACAGCGCCGACAAGCCCGCCGCACCCGCCGCGAAGGCCGCCGGCTTCCCGTACACCGTCGTCAACTGCGGTGTCAGCACCACCTACCAGGCCCCGCCGAAGCGCGCCGTCACCATGAACCAGCACGTCACCGAGGTGATGCTGGCCCTCGGTCTGCAGAAGTCCCTGGTCGGCACCGCCTACCTCGACGACGCCGTGCTCCCCGCCTACAAGAAGGCGTACGACGCCGTCCCGGTGCTCGCCAAGGAGTACCCGTCGAAGGAGGCGCTGCTCGCCGCCGACCCCGACTTCGTGTACGGCGGATACGCCTCCGCCTTCGACGCCAAGACGGGCCGCGGCCGCGACGACCTCAAGGGCTTCGGCATCGACACCCGGCTCAACACCGAGTACTGCCCCACCGGCCGCACCTCCCTCGACGACCTCTACCGCGAGATCGACGAGGTCGGCCGCACCTTCGGCGTCGCCGACCGCGCCCGCGCCTGGACCGCGCAGGCCCGCGCCACCGTCACCGCCACCGAGCAGCGCCTCGGCAAGCGCACCCCGGTGCCCGTCTTCGTCTACGACAGCGGCGACAAGACCGCGTTCACCGCGGGCGGCAAGGGCATCGGCAACGAGATCATCACCCGGGCCGGCGGCCGCAACGTCTTCGCCGACCTCGACAAGACCTTCGGCGACGCGACCTGGGAGCAGGTCGTCGCCCGCAAGCCCGAGGTCATCGTGATCTACGACTACGGCTCCACCACCGTCGAACAGAAGAAGAAGCGGCTCATTGACGACCCGGCGCTGCGCGACGTGCCCGCCGTGAAGAACCGCCGGTTCGCCGTCCTGCCGCTGTCCGACACCGTCCTCGGCGTCCGCGCCCCCGGGGCGATCGCCAAGCTCGCCGACCAGCTGCACCCCGCCGCCCAGCCCGCTTCATGAACCGGCTGCGCTACCCGGCGGTCGTCGCCGGGCTGCTCGCCCTGCTCGCCGTCGCCGTCGTCGCCGCCCTCGCGCTCGGCTCCGTGCGCATCCCGCCCGGCCAGGTGCTCGACGCCCTGACCGGGCGGGCCGAGGCATCCCCGTACCGCACGATCGTGCTCGACGTCCGGCTGCCCCGGGTGCTGCTCGGGATCGTCGTCGGCGCCGGGCTCGCCGTCGTCGGCGCCGTCCTGCAGGCCCTGGTGCGCAACCGGCTCGCCGACCCCTTCCTGCTCGGCATCTCCTCCGGCGCCTCCGCCGGGGCGGTCTTCGTGCTCGTCCTCGGCGTCGCCGGGGGAGTGACCACCACCGTCGCGCTGCCCGCCGGAGCCTTCGCCGGAGCGCTGCTCGCCCTCGTCGTCGTGTACGGGCTCGCCCGCCGCGGCGGCACCATGACCGGGCCCCGGCTCGTCCTCGCCGGGGTCGCCGTCTCCTACATCCTGTCCGCGCTCACCACCCTGCTCCTGGTCGTCGCCGGGCGGCCGGAACAGTTCCAGGAAGCGCTGTTCTGGTCCCTCGGCGGCCTCGGCAGTGCCCGCTGGGACAGCCTCTGGCTGCCCGCCTGCGTCCTCGCCGTCGGCATCGCGCTCCTCATGGCGCTCGCCCGGCCGCTCGACCTGATGCTCGTCGGCGAGGAGGGCGCCACCGTCCTCGGCCTCGACACCGCCCGCTTCCGGGCCGCCGTCTTCGTCCTCGCCTCCCTGGTCACCGCCGTCCTGGTGGCCGCCAGCGGCGCCGTCGGCTTCATCGGCCTGATGGCCCCGCACGCCGCCCGGATGGCGGTCGGCGCCCCGCACCGCCGGATGCTCCCGGTCGCGGCGCTCGGCGGCGCGCTCGCCCTGGTCCTGGCCGACCTCGCCGCCCGTACCGTCGCCGCCCCCCAGGACATCCCGGTCGGCGTCCTCACCGCCCTCATCGGCGGCCCGTTCTTCCTCTGGCTGATGCGCCGCCGCCCCGAAGGAGCCGCGCCGTGACCGAACTCCGCCTGGAATCCCTCGGCTACGAGCAGCGGCTGCGCGCCGCCGACCTGGTCGTCCGCCCCGGCGAGACGGTCGGCGTGGTCGGACCCAACGGCAGCGGCAAGACCACCCTGCTGCGCTGCGTGTACGGCACCCTCGCCCCCAGCAGCGGCCGCGCCCTGCTCGACGGGGCCGACCTGCACACCATGGGACCGAAGGCGCGGGCCCGCCGGGTGGCGACCGTGCCGCAGGAGAGCGCGGGCGAGTTCGACCTCACCGTCCGCGAACTGGTCGCCCTCGGCCGCTCCCCGCACAAACGCTTCTGGGAGGGCGACACCGCCGCCGACCGGGCCGCCGCCGACACCGCGCTCGCCCGGGTCGGCATCGAGGCCCTCGCCGACCGCCCGTACCCCGCCCTCTCCGGCGGCGAACGCCAGCGCGCCCTGGTCGCCCGCGCCCTCGTCCAGGCACCGGACCTGCTCGTCCTCGACGAGCCCACCAACCACCTGGACATCCGCTACCAGCTGGAAATCCTCGGCCTCGTCCGCCACTTGGGCACCAGCAACCTCCTCGCCCTGCACGACCTGACCCTCGCCGGGGCCTACTGCGACCGGCTGTACGTCCTCAAGGCCGGTGAGATCGTCGCCGAGGGCACCCCGGCGAAGGTCCTGAACGCGGAGCTGCTCGCCACCGTCTACGAGGTGGAAGCCGAGGTCATCCCGCATCCGAGGACCGGCACACCGCTCGTCGTCTATCTCTCCGGTCCGCCTGGCGAACGCGATTCGTCCGCCATGTGAGATCACATTCCGAAACCCGGACCGGGAATCGATACGATGACCGCATGGTTTCCCACGACGTGAGCGAAGAGACGCCGGGCACACCCCTGCTCGTGGCGCGGCTGCACGTCGACCTGTGCCGCCTCGCCAGCGCGATGTGTCCGCGCACCGCCGCGCGCTGAGCCGCCCGCCCGGCCCCCAGCGCCCCCGCCCTCAGCCCGTACCCAGACCTCGCACGCGCCCCCCCGCCCGGGGGCGCCCGCCGTGCGCGCCCGGCAGGGCCCACGCCCCGCACACCGGCCCGGCCCGCCCTTCCGGCGTTCCGAGCCTCCCCCGCCCGCAGAGCCTTTCGAGCTTTCCCAGCCTTTCGAGCCTTCCGACAGGAGCCCACGCCATGGCCATCGAGGTCCGCATCCCGACCATCCTCCGCACCTACACCGACGGCGCCAAGGCCGTCGAGGGCAGCGGCGGGACCCTCGCCGAGCTCTTCACCGACCTGGAGACCCGGCACACCGGGATCGAGGCGCGCATCGTCGACGGCGACAAGCTCCGCCGCTTCGTCAACGTCTACCTGAACGACGAGGACGTCCGCTTCCTCGACGGCATCGACACCAAGCTGACCGACGGCGACAACGTCACGATCCTGCCGGCCGTCGCCGGTGGCATGGTCTGATCCACATGCGCTACGACTCCCCGCTGGCGGCGGTCGGCAACACGCCCCTCGTCCGACTGCCGCGGCTCTCCCCCTCGGACGACGTCCGGATCTGGGCCAAGCTGGAGGACCGCAACCCCACCGGCTCGGTCAAGGACCGCCCCGCGCTCCACATGATCGAGCAGGCCGAGAAGGACGGCCGGCTCACCCCCGGCTGCACCATCCTCGAACCCACCAGCGGCAACACCGGCATCTCGCTCGCCATGGCGGCCCGGCTCAAGGGCTACCGCATCGTGTGCGTCATGCCGGAGAACACCAGCGAGGAGCGGCGCCAACTGCTCGCCATGTGGGGCGCCGAGATCATCTCGTCGCCCGCCGCGGGCGGCTCCAACACCGCCGTCCGGGTCGCCAAGGAGCTCTCCGCCGAGCACCCCGACTGGGTGATGCTCTACCAGTACGGCAACCCGGACAACGCGGGCGCCCACTACGCGACCACCGGCCCGGAGATCCTCGCCGACCTGCCGTCCGTCACCCACTTCGTCGCGGGCCTCGGCACCACCGGCACCCTCATGGGCGTCGGCCGCTACCTGCGCGAGCACAAGCCCGACGTCCGGATCGTCGCCGCCGAACCGCGCTACGACGACCTGGTCTACGGCCTGCGCAACCTCGACGAGGGCTTCGTCCCCGAGCTGTACGACGCCTCCGTCCTCACCACCCGCTTCTCCGTCGGCTCCGCCGACGCCGTCACCCGCACCCGCGAGCTGCTCCAGCAGGAAGGCATCTTCGCGGGCGTCTCGACCGGCGCGGCCCTGCACGCGGCCCTCGGCGTCGGCGCGAAGGCGGTCAAGGCGGGCGAGAGCGCCGACATCGTCTTCGTCGTCGCCGACGGCGGCTGGAAGTACCTCTCCACCGGCGTCTACACCGCCGCCACCACCGAAGAGGCCATCGCCGCGGTGCACGACCAGCTCTGGGCGTGACGCCACCCCGGGACTTCGGAGCGATCCGGGGCGCTGGAAGCTAACGCGCGAGATGGCGGACCTGGTCCCACACGACCGGGTCCGCCGTCCCCACCCGGCGCCGGAACTGCCACACCGGCACCTCGCGCAGCTCGTCCGTCTCCAGGAAGCTCGGCCGCCCCTGCGCGTCGCCCACCGAACCCGGCGGCAGCGCGATCACCCCGGGCCGCTCGTCGTGGTACTTGCTGGTGATCTTGACGACCAGCACGTCGTCCCCGCGCAGCGCGAGCACCAGACAGGGCCGGTCCTTCGACCCGGGCCCGTCCTCGAAGGGCACGTCCGCCCACCAGATCTCGCCCGCCCGCGGCAGCCGCGCGGGCCTGGCCCCCGGCCGCGCCGGACCACCCGGCGGGCGGGTCCTGGTCTCGGGCCGCCGTCCCGGCCGCCGGTCTCCGCGCCCCGGTCGCCGGCCGCCCCGCCCCGGCCCACGGCCCGAACGGCGCCAGCCGTCGGCGAGCGCCACGACCAGGGCCAGCACCACCACCGCGACGAGCGCGGGCCACCACGAGGCGTCCGACGACGTGTCCATACCTCAAGACGGTACCGCCGCGCCCGCGACGGCGCCGTCACGCCCCGCCATCCATCCGAACCGGTGACAGAGCCCGTGAGTTCGCCCACAACGGGCCGCCACCGAGGAGCGACGGACGGCCACGCGCCGTACGCTCGACTGACCGCACGACCTCCCCATCTCCGCTGCGCTTTCCGCACTTGTCCACGGAGGTTCACGCTCCATGAAGCTCACCGTCGTCGGCTGCTCCGGGTCGTTCCCGTCCGCGGAATCGGCCTGCTCGAGCTACCTCGTCGAGGCCGACGGCTTCCGGCTGCTCCTCGACATGGGCAACGGCGCCCTGGGCGAGCTGCAGCGCCACATCGGTCTGTACGACCTGGACGCGATCTTCCTCAGTCATCTGCACGCCGACCACTGCATCGACATGTGCGGCTATTTCGTCGCCCGCTACTACCGGCACGAGGGCGGCCGCTGCGCCGCCATCCCGGTGTACGCGCCGGAGGGCGCCGAGCAGCGGCTGACCACGGCGTACGCGGACACCCCGTCGCCCGGCGCGATGGCCGAGGTCTTCGACTTCCACGACCTGAAGTCCGGCGCGTTCGAGATCGGCCCGTTCCGGATCCGTACCGAGAAGGTCTGCCACCCGGTCGAGGCGTACGGCATCCGGGTCGAGCACGGCGGGCGCTCGCTCGCCTATTCCGGTGACACCGGGGTGTGCGAGGCCCTGGAGGAGCTGGCCGACGGCGTCGACCTCTTCCTCTGCGAGGCGTCCTTCACGTACGGCAAGGAGGACATCCCGGCCCTCCACCTCAACGGCCGCGAGGCCGGTGCCCATGCCGCCCGCGCCGGTGCGGGCCGCCTGGTGCTCACCCACATCCCGCCGTGGACGGACGGCGAGCGGAACCTGGCGGACGCGCGCGAGGTGTTCACCGGGCCCGCGGAGCTGGCCCGGGCGGGCGCGGTCTACGAGGTCTGATCCCGTACATCTCCCTGCGCACACGGGGAAGGCCCCGGAACCATGAGGTTCCGGGGCCTTCCGTCGCACCGGGGAGTGCGGGGGACTGCGGTGAGGCTCACGCCTTGGTGAGGTCCTCGATCTCCTCCTCGGGCTCGCGGCCCGGGGTGGTGAGGTTGAACTTGGTGATCGCGAAGCGGAAGACCACGTAGTAGATGGCCGCGAAGACGAGGCCGATCGGGATGATCATCCAGGGCTTGGTCGCGAGGTTCCAGTTCAGCAGGTAGTCGATCGCGCCTGCCGAGAAGGTGAAGCCCGCGTGGACACCGAGGGCCCAGGTGACGGCCATGGAGATGGCGGTCAGGACCGCGTGGATCACGTAGAGGACCGGCGCGATGAACATGAAGGTGAACTCGATCGGCTCGGTGATACCGGTGACGAAGGAGGTCAGGGCCAGCGAGAGCATCATGCCGAGGACGGCCTTGCGGCGCTCGGGGCGAGCGGCGTGGGCGATGGCCAGGGCGGCGGCCGGGAGGCCGAACATCATGATCGGGAAGAAGCCGGACATGAACTGACCGGCGGTCGGGTCACCGGCGAAGAAGCGGCCGATGTCACCGTGGACGACCTTGCCGGCCGCGTCGGTGAAGTCACCGATCTGGAACCAGGAGACGGTGTTCACGAACTGGTGCATGCCGACGGGCAGCAGCGCGCGGTTGATCAGGCCGAAGAGGCCGGCGCCACCGGCGCCGAGGCCGGTCATCCACTCACCGAAGCTGGAGATGCCGTTGCCGATGGGCTCCCAGACCAGGCCGAAGAAGACACCGATCGCGGTGCCGACGAAGGCCATGATGATCGGGACCAGACGGCGGCCGTTGAAGAAGCCGAGCCAGTCGACGAGCTTGGTGCGGTGGTACTTCTGCCACAGGACCGCGGAGATCAGACCCATCAGGATGCCGCCGAGGACACCCGGGTTGTTGTAGGTCGCGGCGACGTCGACACCGTCGTTGGCGGTGGTGTTGACCACGGCCTCGGTGATCGGGAAGGCCTTCAGCACGTTGCTGTAGACCAGGAAGCCGACGAGGGCGGCGAGGGCGGTGGAGCCGTCGGCCTTCTTGGCGAAACCGATCGCGACACCGATGCAGAACAGCAGGGGCAGGTTGTCGAAGACAGCGCCACCCGCGGTGGCGAAGACCGACGCGACCTTGTCCCAGCCGAGACCGTCCTTGCCGAAGACGTCCGGCTGGCCGAGACGGAGCAGAATACCCGCGGCCGGCAGTACGGCGATCGGCAGCTGCAGGCTGCGACCGACCTTCTGCAGGCCCTGGAACAGGCCGGATCCGCGCTTCTTCGCGGGAGCGGCGGCCTGGGCGGTGGCCGTACTCATCAACTTCCTCCAGTAGGCAAGGCGCCGCCAGAGGACAGTGAAAGGGGGGACGGCGACGTCTCGTGGAACGCGGTGGTCTGGACCGCGTGGTCTACACCAATGAGTGGTGTAGACCAGTTGTAGCACGTGAGAGATAGATAAGGAACCTGCGAATTCTGTGCGCTGAGCCATAGCCGGACAGGCGACGACAAAAGGCCCCCGGACCGTGAGGTCCGAGGGCCTTCCGAGGGTCGCGGGGACGGGCCGAAAGCCCTCCGGAGAGCTCCGGGCGGGGTTTGGGCGCGGGCTCCGGGCGGGCGCTCCGGGAGGGCTCCGGTTGGATCCGGGATGGATCCGGGAGGGATCCCGGGCGGGCGGCTACGCCTTGGTGTTGTCCCGCTCGATCTCCGCCTCCAGCTCCTCCGGTTCGCGGCCGGGGGTGGGGAGGTTGAACTTGGTGATCGCGAACCGGAAGATCACGTAATAGACGACCGCGAAGCACAGTCCGATCGGAATGATCATCCATGGCTTGGTCGCCAGGTTCCAGTTGATCACGTAGTCGATCAGACCGGCCGAGAAGCTGAAGCCGTCCTTCACGCCGAGCGCCCAGCTCACGCCCATCGACACACCCGTGAGCACCGCGTGGATCGCGTACAGGAGCGGCGCGATGAAGAGGAACGAGTACTCCAGCGGCTCGGTGATGCCGGTGACGAACGAGGTCAGCGCCACCGACAGCATCAGGCCGCCGACCTCCTTGCGCCGGTGCGGCTTGGCGGTGTGGGTGATCGCGAGGGCCGCGGCCGGGAGCGCGAACATCATGATCGGGAAGAAGCCGGTGGTGAACTGACCGGCGTTCGGGTCGCCCGCCAGGAACATGCTGATGTCACCGTGCACCGTGGTGCCGTCCGGCTTGGTGTACGTGCCGAACTGGAACCAGATGGGCACGTTCAGGAACTGGTGCAGGCCGATCACGAGCAGCGCGCGGTTCGCGACACCGAAGATGCCCGAGCCCCAGGCGCCGAGCCCGACGAGCCAGTCGCTGAAGCTCTCCAGGGCGTCACCGATCGGCGGCCAGATCCACAGGCAGAGCGCGGCGAAGACGATGCCGACGAAGGCCATGATGATCGGGACGAGCCGGCGGCCGTTGAAGAAGCCGAGCCAGTCGACCAGCTTGGTGCGGTGGAACCGCTGCCAGAGGTAGGCCGCCAGCAGACCCATGATGATGCCGCCGAAGACACCCGGGTTCTGGTACGTGTACCCCGCGAAGGCGTCGTCCGTGCCCAGGCAGCCGCCGCCGATGTCCTTCGTGCCGGTCGGGCAGTCCTTCGGGAACTGCCGCAGCACCGTGTAGTAGACGAGGAAGCCGACGACCGCGGCGAGCGCCGTCGAGCCGTCCGACTTCTTCGCCATGCCGATCGCGACACCGATGCAGAACAGCAGCGGGAGGCCGAGGCTGCCGTCGAGCAGCGCGCCGCCCGCGCCCGACATGACCTTGGCGACGTTGTCCCAGCCGAGGCCGTCGGCGCCGAAGACGTCCGGTTGGCCGAGCCGGTTGATGATGCCGGCCGCGGGCAGTACGGCGATGGGCAGCTGCAGGCTGCGGCCCATCTTCTGCAGCCCCTGGAAGAAGCCGCCCCACATCGATTTCTTCTTCGGTGTGGCGGCGGCGCTGGCGCTGGCGCTACTCATCCGACGTCCTCCCTGGTTCCCGGACCCGGTGATCCCCGGACCCGGCGCGACCCGGAACAAACCGGGACCGGCTGTCGTTGCACACTGGTGTAGACCACTTGCGATAGGCTCCCGGGGGCTCTCGCGGGCAGGCCGCCGGTGATCGTCATCATTCGGCAGAACGGCGGCATTCGCTCGCGAGGTTGGGCCAACCGTGGGTTACCGTGACAAAGCGGACCATCGGTACGCCGAGACTCACGTTCTTCACGCGTCTTCGGACGGCAACGGACAGGGAGAAACACATGGCCAGCAAGGCTGAGAAGATCGTCGCCGGGCTCGGCGGAATCGACAACATCGAAGAGGTCGAAGGCTGCATCACGCGCCTGCGCACCGAGGTCGCCGACGCCGCCCTCGTCGACGAGGCCGCCCTCAAGGCCGCCGGCGCCCACGGCGTCGTGAAGATGGGCACCGCGATCCAGGTCGTCATCGGCACCGACGCCGACCCGATCGCCGCCGAGATCGAAGACATGATGTGAGTCGCTGACGCGACCGCCCGGGGCCGACCGCCCCAGGGCACCCGAAAGGGCCCGTCCCCACGGTTCACACCGGGGAACGGGCCCTTTCCCGTACGGCTACGCTCGACCCATGTCTCGTATCGACGGCCGTACCCCCGAACAGCTCCGCCCCGTCACCATCGAACGCGGATGGAGCAAGCACGCCGAAGGATCCGTCCTCATCTCCTTCGGCGACACCAAGGTCTTCTGCACCGCCTCCGTCACCGAAGGCGTGCCGCGCTGGCGCAAGGGCAGCGGCGAAGGCTGGGTCACCGGCGAGTACTCCATGCTGCCCCGCGCCACCAACACCCGCGGCGACCGCGAGTCCGTCCGCGGCAAGATCGGCGGCCGCACCCACGAGATCTCCCGCCTCATCGGCCGCTCGCTGCGCGCCGTCATCGACTACAAGGCGCTCGGCGAGAACACCATCGTCCTCGACTGCGACGTCCTGCAGGCCGACGGCGGCACCCGCACCGCCGCCATCACCGGCGCGTACGTCGCCCTCGCCGACGCCGTCGCCTGGGCCCAGGGCAAGAAGCTCGTCAAGGCCGGCCGCAAGCCGCTCACCGGCACCGTCGCCGCCGTCTCCGTCGGCATCGTCGACGGCGTCCCGCTGCTCGACCTCTGCTACGAGGAGGACGTCCGCGCCGACACCGACATGAACGTCGTCTGCACCGGCGACGGCCGCTTCGTCGAGGTCCAGGGCACCGCCGAGGCCGAGCCCTTCGACCGCAAGGAGCTCAACGCGCTGCTCGACCTCGCCTCCGGCGGCTGCGCCGAACTCGCCGAGATCCAGCGGAAGGCCCTCGACGGCACCCTCTGAGACCGGTCCGACGAGGCCGGTCCCGGCGGTCGCGGAACTGTTCGGCGACTTTGCGCGTCTTTTACGGTACGGGCGCACGGGTCAAACCGTGCGCCCCGTCCATACGCAGAAGCAGACGCAGAAGCAGACGCCACCACCCTCGGGGGGACCCCATCTTGAAGCGCCGCCGCTCCATCGCCCTCGCCGCCGCAGGCGCGGCCGCACTCACCGCACTCGTCGGCTGCGGCGCGATCGACAAGGCGGCGGACTGCATCAAGACCGCCGACGCGATCGCCACCTCCGTGGACAAGCTCAGCCAGGCGGTGAGCAGCGCCTCCAACGACCCGACGCAGATCGAGGAAGCGCTCAACAGCATCGACACCGAGCTGGGCAACCTCAAGAAGTCCACGGGCAACGGCGACCTGTCCAAGGCGGTCGACGACCTGACGAAGGGCGTCGACTCCGTCCGTACCGCCGTCAAGAACGGCGACACCACCCCGGACATCAAGCCGATCACGGACGCGGCGACCGAGGTCGGCAAGGTCTGCACCCCCGGCTAGGGGGTGTCCGGCGGATCAGGGTCGGACGGGTCCCGGGATAATCCATCCATGACCCGTCTGATCCTCGCCACCCGCAACGCGGGCAAGATCACCGAACTCCACGCGATCCTCGCCGACGCGGGCCTCGCCCTCGAACTCGTCGGCGCGGACGCGTACCCCGAGATCCCCGACGTCAAGGAAACCGGCGTCACCTTCGCGGAGAACGCCCTCCTCAAGGCCCACGCCCTCGCCCGCGCCACCGGCCTCCCGGCCGTCGCCGACGACTCGGGCCTCTGCGTCGACGTCCTCGGCGGCGCCCCCGGCATCTTCTCCGCCCGCTGGTCCGGCACCCACGGCGACGACAAGGCCAACCTGGACCTCCTCCTGGCCCAGCTCGGCGACATCTCCGCCCCCCACCGCGCGGCCCACTTCGCCTGCGCCGCCGCCCTCGCCCTCCCCGACGGCACGGAACGCGTCGTCGAGGGCCGCCTCCGGGGCACCCTCCGCCCCACCCCCACCGGCACCAACGGCTTCGGCTACGACCCGATCCTCCAGCCGGACGGCCTCGACGTGACCTGCGCGGAACTGAGCCCGGCGGAGAAGAACGCGATCAGCCACCGGGGGAAGGCGTTCAGGGCGCTGGTGCCGGTGGTGCGGGAGCTGTTGGGCTGACGGCGGGCACGGCCCGGAGTCCGGCTCGGCCCGGAGCAACGGCCGAGGACCGAGGGCCGGGGAACGCGTGAGGGCGCGGCACTCGTGAGCGGCATTCCTGATCCGCCGCGTCCGTGCCGCGCCCTGAGCGTGGGCCCGGTGGGACTCGAACCCACGACACACCGGACCTAAACCGGCGCCCTCTGGCCAGCTGGGGTACGGGCCCAACGCCCACACCCTACCGGCCGTCCGGACGGCTGCTTCCGCCTCCCCGGCACCAGGTGGCCGTGGCCGCATGGCAGTTCGGGCACAGCAGCCGCAGGTTCTCGCGGCGGTCGTCCCGCCAGTCCCCGTTGATGTGGTCGACCTCCAGCGTCAGCGGCAGTCCGCGCCACACCGGACCGGTGCCGCACCGCGCGCACACCTCGGGGACCCCGACGGCGCCGAGCGCGCGGCGCAGCCGCTCGGTGGCCGTCCGGGTACGCCGGTCGTGCCGGACCAGCACCTCGTCGGGGCGTTTGGCGTTCGGGCTCGGTCTGCCCCGCTGGTGCGACTGACCCAGGAAGTGCGCGGTCGACAGGCCGTCATCGACGAGCCAGCGCCGCAGGTTCGCACGCTGCGCCCCGTTGTCCGCCCGGCCGAGACGGTGCAGGACCTCCCGGAGGGAGCGCGCGGCGAGGACCGCTTCGCGCAGCTCGTCACCGCTCGGCCGGGGCCGTCTGCCGGTGGCCGGGAAATGTGAGACGTCGATGCCGAAGTCGGCGAACCGCCGCAGGAGATAGCGGGGGAGGGCGGCATACCGATCGGTGCCGAGGTACGTGATGACCTCGTCGATGTCGGCGCATCGCGCCGCGGCTGCCGCGAGCCGCTCGCGGGTGTGGCGGAGCCCGTTCGCCGTCATCGGTCTCCCCCTGCCCCGGAGCGGGACCGCCCCTTCCCGCGGCCGCGGTAGGTGTCGGTCGTCGAGTGGCAGTTGGGGCAGAGGAGTCTCAGATTCTCGGCCCGGTTGTCGCGCCAGTCGCCGTCGATGTGGTCGACCTCCAGCGGCAGCGGATCGCCGAGCCATACGGCCCCGCACCCGCACATCGCGCACCGCTCCTCGACACCGAGCTCCATCAGCGCCCTCTTCAGCCGCCGGCCCGGGACCCGGCGCGCGTCCGGGGACCGATCCGCCACGAGCACGTCCGCGGCCACCCTGCGCCGGGTGCCCGGGCCGCCGCGCCCGTCGGGCCCGGTGCGGGGCGCCGAGGTGAAGTGCGAGGTGTCGATGCCGTACGCCTTGATCCGGCGGCCGATGTGGGCCTGGTGGCCTCCCACGACGTCCAGACCGAGCCGGTGCACCACCTCGCTCACGCTGCCGGACACGGCCACCGCGGCCACCAGCACGTCCCTGGTCCAGCGCACCCCCTCCCGCTCGAAGTGCGACACGTCCACCCCCAGCCCGCGCAACCGGTCCCGCACATATCGCCGTGTCCCGCTCCGCGGGTCCACGCCCAGGCGCTCCAGAGCCTCCGACAGCGTCCGCGCTCCCCGTACCGCCGCCTCCAGCTGCTCCCGGGTGAACGCCCCCGTACCCGATCCCGGCCCCATCTCCGTACCCATCGATCGAGCCCCCTTTCCCCACTCGCACGGATCAACGAACCGCACCCCGGGCCGTCACGGCCTTTCCCGCACAGGAACGGGACGGGAAACGGAACGGCCCGCACCGCTCCCTCCAGGGGAGCCGTGCGGGCCGGGCCGGGTCGGGCAGGGGTCAGGACTCGATCTTCAGGTCCTTGATGATCTTGGCGACGTGGCCGGTGGCCTTCACGTTGTAGAGGGCGCGCTCGACCTTGCCCTCCTCGTCCACGATCACCGTCGACCGGATCACACCCGTCACCGTCTTGCCGTACAGCTTCTTCTCGCCGAACGCGCCGTACGCCTCGAGGACCTTCTTCTCCGGGTCGCCCACCAGCGTCACCTTCAGGTGCTCCTGCTCGCGGAACTTCGCCAGCTTCTCCGGCTTGTCCGGGGACACGCCGATGACGTCGTAGCCCGCGCCCGCCAGGAGCTCCAGGTTGTCGGTGAAGTCGCACGCCTGCTTCGTGCAGCCGGGCGTCAGCGCGGCCGGGTAGAAGTAGACGATGACCTTGCGGCCCTTGTGGTCCGCGAGGGAGACCTCGGTGCCGTCCGCGTCGGGGAGGGTGAAGGCGGGGGCGGTGTCGCCGGGCTGCAGTCGCTCGCTCATGGCTGGCTCTCCTCGGGAAATCTCGCTTACGCGATCAGAGCCTAATGGGGGTCGGGGACAACCCGGCGGGAGGGAAGCTGACAGACTGTCCGTCTACGACCGGAACACGCCGGGAAGACGACTACGGAGGCAGCGCGGTGTCGGACGCCAGGACCCCTGCGCAGATCGAGGCGGACATCGTCCGCCGGCGCGAGCAGCTCGCCGTCACGCTCGACGAGATCGGCATTCGGATGCACCCGAAGACGATCATCGGGGACGCCAAGGCGAAGGTCGCCGCCCAGGTCGACCACACCGCGGGCCGTGCCTTCGTGAGCGTCAACCGGGTCGTCTCGGACGTGAAGGCCCGCTTCACCCACGAGGACGGCGCGCCGCGCCTGGAGCGCGTGGTCCCGGTGGCCCTGGTCGCCGTCGCGCTGGTCGGGCTGCTCGCCGCGTCCTCGCGCCGGAACAGCAAGGGATGACGAAGGACGGCCGGGGGATGACCCGTCCGGCGTACGGGCGACACGCCCGGGCAGGTAGGTTCGGACCGTGAGCGAGAACACGCACGACAAACTGCCCATCCGGATGCTCCACGACCGGGTGCTGGTCCGGACCGACTCTCCCGAGGGGGAACGGCGTTCGGGCGGCGGCATCCTCATCCCGGCGACCGCGGCCGTCGGCCGCCGGCTCTCCTGGGCCGAGGTCGTCGCGGTCGGCCAGAACGTGCGGACCGTCGAGACCGGTGACCGCGTCCTGTACGACCCCGAGGACCGCGCCGAGGTCGAGGTGCGGGGCGTGGCGTACGTGCTGATGCGCGAGCGCGATCTGCACGCGGTGGCCGCCGACCGCTTCCAGGGCACGACCGATTCGACCGGCCTCTACCTGTAGCCCCAGCGGGGGCGAGAGCCGCGCGAAGGGCCTGGTGACCACCGTCACCAGGCCCTTCGCGCGTTCTTTGCTAGGCTGGTGTGACACCCCGACGAGACGCGCCGTACCGGGTTCGAGGACAAGACGACGCACCCGTTGTTCCCGTCTCTCGGAGGTTCGTCGTCATGGCCTGGGTCCTTCTCGTCATCGCCGGTCTGCTCGAGGTCGGCTGGTCGATCGGCATGAAGTACACCGACGGTTTCACCCGCCTCTGGCCCAGTCTCTTCACCGGCGCCGGGATCGTCGCCTCGATGCTGCTGCTCTCGCAGGCCGCCAAGACCCTTCCCATCGGTACCGCCTACGGCGTCTGGGTCGGCATCGGCGCGGCCGGTGCGGCGGTGCTCGGCATGGTGGTGCTCGGTGAGCCGGTGACCGCCGCCCGGATCTTCTTCGTCTCGCTGCTGCTCGTGGCCGTGGTGGGCCTCAAGGCGACCTCGGGCCATTAGGCCCACTAGGCCCACTAGGCCAGGCCGGCTGCGGAAGCACGGCGTCCGGTACGGGGGCGACGGGCGCGGGCACCGGCACGGACCCGGGGTCGGGGAAGCCCTCCGGCCCCGCCCCGGCCCCGGGACCCGGCGCCCCTTCCCGTACGCCCGCCCCTTCCCGTACCACCGGCACGGGTACGGGTACGGGCGCGGCCGTCTGCCGCTTGGGCCGGTGGGGCTTGCGGGCGCCGCCCGGCGCGCCCGGGCCTTCGTATCCCTCGACCGTCCCGTCCGGGTAGTCCGGCAGCGGCGGTTCGAACGGGTCCTCCTCGGCGCCCGGCATCAGACGCAGGTCGAAGTCCTTCGGCGCGGTCCCGGCGAGCGCGTCGCGGGTGAACTGGCTCCAGATCTCGGCGGGCGCGCCGCCCCCGTTGATCCGGGGCAGGCCGAGCGCCCCGTACAGCGGGAGCTGGCGGCCGGTGTCGGGGTCCTGGCCCATCATGGCGACGACGGTGGCGAGTTCGGGGGTGTAGCCCGCGAACCAGGCCGCCTTGTCATCCTCGGCGGTGCCGGTCTTGCCCGCGGCGGGGCGGCCGGCGGCGAGGGCGGCGGTGCCGGTGCCGTCGTGGACGACGGCGCGGAGCACGGCGGTGGTGGTGTCGGCGGCCTCGCGGGTGAGGGCCTGGCGGCCGTCGGCGGGTCCGGCCGGGAGGGCGAGTTCCTCGCCGTCCCGGGTGATCTTCTCGACGAGGGTGTACGGGCCGTGCCGGCCGTGGTCGGCGAGCGTGGCGTACGCCTGGGCGAGGTCGAGGACGCTGGCGGTGGCCGGGCCGAGGGCGATCGACGGGGACGGGGTGAGGTCGGGGGTACGGGCCGGGAGGCCGAGCGCGACGGCGGTGTCGCGGACCCGGCCGGGCCCGACGTCGACGGCCATCTGGGCGTAGACGGCGTTGACGGAGGAGCCGGTGGCGGTGCGGACGGTGATGTCGCCGTAGTCGGTGTCGTCCTCGTTGGCGGGGTCGTACGGGGGGCCGTTCCAGCCCTGCACCGGGCGGCGGTTGTCGCCGTCGTAGCGGGTGTTGGGGGTGATCTTCTCGCCGGTCTGGGTGCGGGCGCCGTGCTGGAGGGCGGCGGCGAGCACGAAGGGCTTGAAGGTGGAGCCGACCTGGTAGTCGCGGCGGGTGGCGTTGTTGACGTACTGGCGGGTGTAGTCGATGCCGCCGTAGAGGGCGAGGACCTTGCCGCTGCCGGGTTCGACGGCGGCGCCACCGACGCGTACGTACCGGTCGGTGGGGTTGCGCTCGGGGTCGAGCCGGGCGACGACGTTGTCCTCGACGGCCTTGACCAGGGCGTCCTGTTTGGCGGGGTCGAGGGTGGTGGTGATCCGCAGGCCGCCGGCGGCGAGGGTGCGGTCGTCGACGACGCCGTGCTCGACGAGGTACTGCTCGACGGCCTGGACGAGGTAGCCGCGCTGGCCGGAGAGGCCGCCGGCGGCGTGCGCGGGCCGGGGCGCGGGGAAGACGGCGGCGGCGCGGGCGGCGCGGGACAGCCAGCCCTCGGTGACCATGCCGTCCAGGACGTAGCCCCAGCGGGCGAGGGCGCGGTCGCGGTTCTCGGGGTGGGTGGCGATGTCGTAGGCGTTGGGGGAGTTGAGGAGGGCGGCGAGGTACGCGCCTTCGGCGGTGTCGAGGTCCTTGGCGTCCTTGCCGTAGTAGGCGCGGGCGGCGGCCTGGACGCCGTAGGCGTTGCGGCCGAAGTAGCTGGTGTTGAGGTAGCCCTCCAGGATCTCGTCCTTGGTCTTCTCGCGTTCGAGCTTGAGCGCGATGAAGAACTCCTTGGCCTTGCGGGTGAGGGTCTGTTCCTGGCCGAGGTAGTAGTTCTTGACGTACTGCTGGGTGATGGTGGAGCCGGACTGGCGGCCCTTGCCCCGGAGGGTGTTCCAGGTGGCGCGGACCATGGCGCGCGGGTCGACGGCGGGCGAGGTGTGGAAGTCGCGGTCCTCGGCGGCGAGGACGGCGTGCCGGACGCCGAGGGGGACGCGGGAGAGTCCGACGTTCTCGCGGTCGACCTCGCCGTCGCGGGCGAGCTGGCTGCCGTCGCGGTAGAGCAGCAGGTTGGACTGGGCGACGGCGGTGGCGTTGGCGGCGGGGATGCCGACGAGGAGGTAGCCGGCGGCGAAGGCGGCGAGCAGGAGCAGGGTGCCGAGGACGGCGACGGCGACGAGGTGGCGCAGGGCGCGGTGGAGGCGGCCGCGGGGTGGCCGTGGCGGGGCGCCGGTGCCATTGCCGGTGCGGGCGTTGGCGCCGGTGGGGGTGGTGGGGACGCTGGGGTCCCGGGGTTCCCAGGCGGGCGGGTCGTCCGGGCCGCCGGGGCCGTCCGGGGCGCGACCCTCGTTCGTCTCCGAGAACATTCCGGAAGAAGGGGACATAGCACTACATCCTGCATGGCGAGTGGGCCGACTCGTCCGTACGACTCGTTACGGGGTTTGTCGCAGGGTTTGCCACGGGTGCGGGAACTCGGGGTGCGGCCGGGGAGTCAGTCAGGTAAGGAGGTGGGGTGATGGTCAGCTTCACGTACACGGCGGCGGACGAGGAGAAGAGCCGGGCCGTCCGGCGGATGAAGCGCCTGGCGACGGGCCTGCTGCTCGGCGTCGCGGCGGTCTTCGCCCTGTCCACCTGGGCGAAGGCGTCCGGCGCCGGGGCGTGGGCGGGCTATGTCGCGGCGGCGGCGGAGGCGGGCATGGTCGGCGCGCTCGCGGACTGGTTCGCGGTGACGGCGCTGTTCCGGCGCCCGCTGGGGCTGCCGATCCCGCACACCGCGATCATCCCGACGAAGAAGGACCAGTTGGGCGCCTCGCTCGGCTCCTTCGTGGGCGAGAACTTCCTGTCCGCCGATGTCGTACGGGGCAGGCTGCGCGGCTTCGGGATCGCGAAGCGGCTCGGGCTGTGGCTGGCAGAACCGGCGCACGCGGAGCGGGTCACGGCGGAGCTGGCGGCGGCGCTGCGCGGTGCGCTGACGGTGCTGCGGGACTCGGACGTGCAGGCGGTCGTGGGCGAGGCGATCACCCGGCGGGCCGAGTCGGTGGAGATCGGTCCCGGCATCGGCAAGACCCTGGAGCGGGTGGTGTCGGACGGCGCTCATCACCGGGCGGTGGACCTGGTGTGCGCGCGGGCGCACGACTGGCTGGTGACGCACGGCGACTCGGTGATGCAGGCGGTGGAGGGCGGCGCGCCGGGCTGGACGCCGCGGTTCGTGGACCGGCGGATCGGCGAGCGGGTCTACAAGGAGCTGCTGCGGTTCGTGACGGAGATGCGGGACATGCCGGCCCATCCGGCGCGCGGTGCGATCGACCGCTTCCTGTCGGACTTCGCGGCCGATCTCCAGGGCGACACGGACACCCGGGCCCGGGTGGAGCGCCTGAAGTCGGAACTGCTGGCCCGCCCGGAGGTCCAGGACGTCATCGCCTCGGCCTGGTCCTCGGTCCGCGCCCTGATCCTGGCGGCGGCGGAGGACGACCAGAGCCAGCTCCGCCGCCGGGCCCGCGCCTCGCTGATCTCGCTGGGCACCCGGCTGTCGACGGACGAACGGCTCCAGGCGAAGGTGGAGGGCTGGGCGGAGGACGCGGCGGCGTACGTGGTGACGACCTACCGCTCCGAGATCACCTCACTGATCACGGACACGGTGGCGGGCTGGGACGCCACCCAGACCTCGAAGAAGATCGAGGCGAACATCGGCCGTGACCTGCAGTTCATCCGCATCAACGGCACGGTGGTGGGCGCGTTGGCGGGCCTGGCGATCTATGCGGTGAGCCACGCGTTGGGCGGCTGAGCCGCCGGGGGCCCGGGGGCCGGGAGGCCCTACTCCCCGGTGCGGGTGACGGCCCAGGCGGTCCCGGCCATGGCCCCGGCGACGGTGAACACCGCGGGCCAGGCGCCGATCTTCCTGGCCAGCGGATGCGACCCGGCGAAGGCCCCGACATAGACGGCCCCGAGCCCGGCGGCCCCCTTCCCCCCGACGGCCTGCTGCCACCCACGAGCCGCCACCCCACCGGCCACGGCCAGCACCACCCCACCCAACGGCCGCTTCTTCGTCCACCGCGCCACGGCATATCCCCCGACGAGCCCGGCGGCGGCGATGACGGGGGAGAGGGTGCGGGCGCTGGGCATGGGGGTCACCTCGGGTGCGTGTCGAAGGCTGTCGGTACGAGGGTAACGAGCGGGTCGGGGGCGTCAGCCGAGCAGGTGGGAGAAGAAGCCGAGGTCCGGATTCTCCGGGGTGCCCACCAGCAGTGCCCGGTCGAGCAGGATGTTGTTGTGCTCGCAGCTGGTCTCGGGGAGCATCACACAGGCGTGGCAGGCGGCCAGGTTGGTGCCGCCGGTGCCGGACGCCTCCGCCTCGACGCAGAGCGGGTCGGACGAGCACCATTCCGCCCGTCGGACGGCGGCGCGGAGCGTACGGGCCAGATGTTCGGGTTCGCCCTGCGCGACGAGTCCGCCGAGGCTGCCGGCCGAGTCGCTGGTCGCCGTGTAGATCAGCAGCCCGGCCATGTCCTTGTCGGCGTAGAGCCGCTCGCGCAGCGCCGCGGCGGGGTAGCCGGCGTCGAGGCTCCATTCGTCGATGAGGATGTGGGCCAAGGTGTGGAGCAGCACCATGCGGGGGGTGGCGGGGGACGGCGGCACCCTGGTCGGGTCGGCGGCACGCTCCCGGAGCAGTCGCTCGTGGGCGGCGCGCATCCGCTCGGCGCGGGCCGCGACCTCGGCCGTCTCCCAGCCGGCGAGCCGCTGCTCGTCGAGCCGCAGGAACACGCCCTCGCCGCGGACCTCCATCGCGGGCAGCCAGTTCGGCGGCACGGCGGCGAGCGCGGCCTCCATGCTCGCGTCGGTGGACTCGTCGGCGAGTCGGGTGAACGCCTTGAGCGCGCGGACCTCCCGGAGCTTCTTGACCAGCATCGGCCCGGTCACTCCGAGCGGGGCCAGGATCTCCGGGTCGCCGTCGGGGGACTCGCAGACGAACTGCTCCTCGTGGGAGCGCTCCCGCTCGTCGTTGCCGGCGCGGAGCCGCTCGTACTCCTTGTGACGCAGGGCCTGATAGCGGTGGTCGGGGTCGACGACCTCCTCGCCCGCGGGATCCTCCTCGAGCTCGGCCGCGAGGAGGGCCATGACCTCGTCGATCGGCACGGGGCTCGCGCCCTTGAACGCGAAGCGGAGGCACAGCTCGACCTCCGCGCGGCTGTTCAGCTTGCGCAGCTCCGCCCAGTGCTCGGCCAGCGGGTCGGCCCGGCCGTCGCTCCACGGCGGGATGGAGAGCGCGGACTTGAGAACGGGCTGCCAGACCGCGGAGGAACCGCGCTGGAGGGTGCGGGGCGTATGGCCGCATGCCTCGGCGGGGACGGCGGAGCCGAGCCAGGGGCGGGTGCCGCGGCAGCGGAATCCGAGCTCCTTCAGGGCGCGGCGGCGGAAGGATCCCTCCATCGAGACGTCCGGCACGCCGCAGGTGCAGGAGACGACGATCGAGCGGAGCGACGAACTGCGCCCGGACGTCACCAACGTGAGGGTGCCGCCGCACCCGCCGGGGCCGCTCGCGCCGGCCCCGGCGGCGCGGTGCAGCCAGTGCCAGTAGGGGAACTCGTCGAGGTGACCGGCCTCGCAGGCGACGACGAAACGGGACGGGATCAGCTCGGTCTCGCAGGAGCCGCACACGCTCCTGCCCGGCGGCGGATTGAAGTCCCGATGACGGCGCAACTCACCGCACTCGGGGCACGCGTGCATGATCGGGAAGCGGCGGACCCGGACACCGTCCTTGCTGGACTCGTCCGACGCGGGCGGCAGCCGGAAATAGTCCACGCCGAGGACGCGGGCGAGTCGCCGCTCGTGGATCCGGGGGGCCTCGTCGGCGCGCCACTGCGTGTCGGCGCCGTCCAGGCCGGACACGACGAACGACTCGTGGTCGACGGCGATCAAGGAGCCGACTCCGTACGTGGTGATCGCCTGGGCGCGGCGGACCGCTCCCCGGCGGGGCAGGCTGCGCGCCGGGGCCTGGTCCTCGCCGGAGGAACGGCGCCTGCGGGGCGGCGGCGGGGTCATCGGGATGCCTCCATGAACAGGGCGGACTCGGCGTCGACGTCGCGCAGGCTCCACAGGGTGGCGCGGGCGACGTTCTCGGACTCGTCGTCGTACGGCTTGAGCAGCGCGGGGGTCCGGTCACCGCGCTTCGGCTCGAACAGCAGCCGGTTGTGGACGTCGGCCTCGTCGCACCACCAGTCGACGAACTCGTCGAACGCGCGGGCGACGGCCTTCTCCTCCTTGGCGACGGCCTTCTCGGGGACGACCCTGCGGACCCGATCGAGCAGGATGTCCCTGATCTCGTCGCGGAGTCGGTCCTCGTAGGACTCGATCCGGCCGGCCGCGTCGTTGTCACGGGCCTCGGGGATGAGGATGCGGGCGAGCGCCACGATCACCGCGTGCAGGCCGCGTTCGCGGGCGCGGGCGGAGAACGGTGTGACGGACGTGGACTCCACCTCGCGGTACAGCGCGGAGTGGAAGTGCTGGAAGCTCTCGTAGTGCGAACGGTCGCGGGACCGGGCGGCGTTGAGCATGACGGCGACCAGGCCGGGGTGGGCGCGGCCGACGCGGCTGGTGGCCTGGATGTACTCGGCGGTGGTCTGCGGCTGTCCCATCACGGCCATCAGACCGAGTCGGTCCACGTCGACGCCGACCGCGATCATGTTGGTCGCGAGGAGCACGTCGACCGTGTCCTCGTCTGGAAATCGCTTCTCGATGCCCTTGAGCCGGGTGGGGATGTCGCTGGCGTCGACGCGGCTGGTCAGCTCCGAGTAGTTCGCGGAGGAACGCACCTCCACCCCTTCGCGGGCGGCGAGCAGTTCCAGATACGCCACGACGTCGTCGTGGACCTGGAGCTCGGCCGCGGAGAGCAGCCGGAGGCTGTTGAAGTAGCCGACCAGACTCCAGTACGCGTCCCGCACCTCCTCCGTGGTCGTGGCCTGCTTCGCCCGGTGCAGCAGCGTGGCGTAGGTACGGATGAGGAGAGTGGACTGACTGGTGCCGGGGGCGAACAGTCCGACGTAGCGCCTGCTCGCCTTGGACTCGCGCGGGGTCTCCACCGCGAACCACGAGTCCCGGGCGTCCAGACCCGCGGGCGGGAACTGGCGCACGGCCCGGTCGAAGAGGCTGCGGCCCTGGTCGGCGGCGCGCCGGATGGTCGCCGTGGAGGCGATCACCTTGGGGCGGTCCGCGAGGGCGTCCACGGCCGTCTCGTAGAGGCCGGTCATCGTCCCCAGCGGGCCCGAGATCAGATGGAGCTCGTCCTGGACGACGAGCTCGGGCGGCGGCGTGCGGTCCGTCGGGTCGTCCAGGTTGAACAGCGCCGCGGTGGCGGGCCGCCAGGGCATCGACGCGAACTTGTCGACGGTGGCGATGACCAGGGTGGGGCGGGCCGCGTAGACGGCCTCGTCGATCAGATGGACCGGCAGGCCGTCGGCGAACTCGCAGCCAGGACCGGGGCAGCGGATCCGCATCCGGCGGTCCTCCTGGTCCACCCGGTAGGCCAGGGCGTCGAGCCGGGTGCCGCACCACGGGCAGGCGTGCAGCTGCACCGGGTTCTCGGTGGGCAGGCGCCGGTCGAGGTCCTTGTGGAGCAGGGCGAGCCGCTCCTCGGCCTCGGCGAGGGTGTTGGGGGTGGCGGAACGTCCGACCCACATGCCGAGGGAGAACTCCTCGCTTCCCAGCTCGGGTTCGAGACCACCACGGCGCATGCTCTCCATCGCGCACATCAGGATCGCGGCCCGCTCGAACTGCTGGAGGGTGAGCAGCCGCAGCGTGTAGCGCATGAGCACGGTGACGCCGCCGCCGTCCGGGCCGCGCCGGATGCGCCGCAGGAACGAGGTGAACGCGATCAGGCCGAGGTACGCCTCGGTCTTGCCACCACCGGTCGGGAACCACAGCAGGTCCGCGACGCCGCGGTCGGGGTGCTCCGGGTCGTCGATGCCCGCCAGGCACAGCAGCACGAACGCGATCTGGAACGGACGCCAGTGCCCGGCGGCGGGGTCGGGCGACCCGATCCGGCCCCCCTTGACCCAGGCGCTGCGGGCGCGCTGGTCGGCCATCGCCCGGTTCGCGAGCCGGAAGGCCCGCATCAGCTCGGGCTTGTCCTCGTCCCCGAGCAGGTCGATGCCCTCGCGGATCCGATCCAGTGCCTCGCGGCAGGCCCTGACCTGTACCTCCGCGGCCTCCTCGTGCGGAGTGCCGGCGAGGGCGTGGGCCTCCGCCGCCTTGCGGTCGATCCAGTGCTCGTAGCCGGTGGCCAGCGCGCGCAGCGCCGTGAGCACGTCCGCGTCCGAGCCGTCGGCGAGTCCGAGCATGGCGAGCGAGGAGCTGTCGATGTCGGGGTTGGAGTCGGTGAGCAGCACCTCGACGCTGGGCACGAAAGCGCTGCGGATCTCGGTGACGCCCGCCGGTCGGGAGTCGGTCATGCCGATGGGCGGCGGCGTCCAGTCCCATGCGGCGGCGCAGCCGTGGCCGACGGCGAAGGTCGGTGCGTGGCGATGGAGCAGCCGGCTGGTCGCGACCTCGTCGTCGTGGGCCCCGGCGGGCGCGGTCCGCTCGACGAAGGCGGTGGAGCCGTTGGCGGCGCGCACGGTGAGGCCGCACTGGAAGAGGGAGGACGCGTCCCGGAGGTCGTGCTCGCCGATCCGCCGGGTGTTGACCAGGGTGATCGTGACCGTGACCGTGACCTTGCCGGTCTCGGGGTCGCGGGCGGGGCGGCGGACGTTGGCCCGCAGCGCCGCGCCGTTGCCTTCACCGAGGTCGATCAGCAGGTTTGAGTCCGGCGCAGTCACGTCGATCGTCCGTCCGGGCAGGGAGAGCACCTTGCGCCGCCAGTGCTCCTGCTGGTCGGAGGTGGTGCGGGCCTCGGCGCGCCGGGCCGGGACCGGGCGGCCCTCCGCGTCCGTCGGCTCGTAGACGGCCGCACGCGCCTGGACCACGATCGCCGCGCTTATGTCGGGGTCGACCGCGAACGTGAGGCCCATCGACGACGATCGGCGCCCGCCCGCCGTGCCGACCTCGTCCGCGGTCCCGGACTCGTCGGTGTCCTTGCGCGACCGCACCGGGGCGTTGTCGGTCCCGTCCTGCTCCCGGTCCTGGTCGGCGAGTTGCTCCTCCGTCTCCGCGTCCTTCGACCTGGGATGGAGGACGCCGACGAGGTAACGGTCGATCGGGGCGTCCTGGGTCAGGACCTCGTCCCGGTCGGCCTCCTCGGCCTCCTCGGCGGGGCCGAGCAGTTCGCGCCGCAGCCCGACCAACAGCTCCTCGTCCCGCACCCGGTAGTGCTCCGCGTGCCGGTTCTCCCCGTGCGTCATGCGTTCGTCTCCTCGTCGACTGCCCGCCGGAACCGGCCGAGGCCGCTGATCCGCGGGGCGATCCACACACCCCGGTCGCCCAGGCCGGCGTTGGCACCGGCGGCGGTGCTGCCCGTCACGGTCTCCAGGACGTCGATCCGCGCACCGTGGATCTCGTCGGGCCACCACGGTTCCCAGGTCCGGCTCACCTTCTGCACCTGGAACAGCGCCCGGCGGAACACCTGCGACGCCTCGCCGATCTCCCGTCCCTCGTGCGTCACCGCGTACGGGGGGCTCTCCTGCTCCCCGAGCGGCAGGTCGTGGCGCCTGCGGAGCACCACCGGCCGGCCGGGGGAGACCCGCTCCAGCAGATACGTCTGGGTCGCGGCGGCCTCCCCCGCGGGGCCGGGCGGCAGGTCGCGGCAGACGTCGCCGGTCCCGACGACGACACCGAACCTGTCGTACGGGCGCCAGCCTCCCAGGTAGCGACGCCCGTCGGGGCGCCCCGCGGCGCGCCGCAGGACCGGGAGCTCGGGGGAGGACACGTGGTACAGGTCCCGGCGGGCGCGGGTCATCGCCACGTACAGGGCACGCGCCTCGGCCGGCAGGTCCAGGTCGTCCTTGTGCCGCTTGCGGAGTTCGGCGACGGTCGGCGGGGTCGGCAGGACGACCCGGTCGAACTCGAGGCCCTTCGCCCGGTGCACGGTGGACACCACGATCCGGTCGGTCTCCGGATCCGCGGCCGCGTCGGGGAACCTGCCGTCGGCGACCAGCCGCCGCAGCCGTGCCAGGTCCAGCGTCTGCCGACCCGGCCCGCGGGCCGCGCGGCGAAGCACCTGCCACAGCAGGGCCGTGTCCGGTTCGAAGGGCAGCGGGATGTCCGTGAGCAGGGCGTGGAACCGGTCCTCGGTGAGGGCGTTGGCCTCGGTGCGGCGCAGCAGTTCGGCCACCCAGTACGGGACCGGTCGGTCCTCCAGGGGCCGTCGCAGCCGGTGCCCGATGCCGTGCTCGTGCAGGAGCTCCGACACCGTCGACGCCTGGAGGTTGTCCCGAGTGAGGACGGCACAGGTCTCGTCGAGGGTGCGCAGGCCGTCGAGGGTGAGCGGGTCGGAGAGTCCACCGAGGCCGTTGGCGGGTACGAGGAGCAGGTCCCGCAGCTCGTCGTACAGCCCGGCGGCCGCGGCCTCCCCCTCGATCCGCTGCAGCCGGGGGCCGTGGCCGAGCGCCGCACGCGCCTCGGGCGTGACGGCGCGGAAGTTCCGGGTGAGGTGCAGCTCCACCAGGTCGTCGGGGTACGAGCCGCGCAGCCAGTCGAAGAACCGGCCGGTCTCGTCGGCGCGCTCCGCCGGGTCGTCGATCTGGAAGCCGTAGACGATCTGGGCGCCGTCGCCGACCGCGGTGAAACCGCAACTGCCCTGGTAGCGGTCGAGCAGGGTCTCGACCAGGTCGCGGCGGCTGCCCAGCAGGTCCTGCACCTCGTCGATCATGACGTGGGACGGCGGTACGGCGTCGCCGGCCTCCAGCGCCCCCTTCTCGATCGCCTCGGCGGCGGCCATGATCCGCGCGTCGAAGCCCACCGTGTTCCAGGCGACGTCGGGGTGGGCCTGGGCCAGCACCCCGTACGCCCAGGAGTCGAAGGTCTGCGCCCGCACCCGCCGGGCCCGGTCCCCGTGCCGTGCGATCCGCTCCCGCAGCTCCCGTGCCGCGGCTCGGGAGAAGGTGAGGACGAGTATCTCCGCCGCCTCCAGCGCCTCCTCGGGGTCCTCGTGCCCGCACAGCGCGTCCAGCCGGCGCACCAGGGTGTGCGTCTTGCCCGCACCCGCCCCCGCGGTGACCAGGACGCGCGCGTCCCAGGGCTGCTCGACCACGGCCCGCTGCTCGTCGGTGAGCTCCGGGCTGTCGAGGTACGTGTCGGTCACGAGCTGCTCCAGAGGTGCTCGAACTGGTTGAACGCGAGCTGGGTGTCGAAGTTCGCGATGTTGTCGCCGACGTTCAGGATCAGGCAGGTGTCCTTGCCCCCGTTCCGGGGACCGCGCAGCCCGCGCCCGATCATCTGCTGGTAGACGTTGGTGCTGTACACCGGCCTGGCCACCACGACGACACGCGTGGCCGGCGCGTCGAACCCCTGGGTGAGAACACCGTAGTTGGTGAGCACACGGATCCGGCCGGTACGAAAGTCCTCGATCCGGCGCCGACGGTCCTGCGCGCTGGTCGTGGAGTCCACGGCGGCGGCCGGCACCCCGCGGTCGTTCAGCATGGCCGCCAGGTACTTCGCGTGGTCGACCGAGGTGGCGAAGAGCAGGGTGGGCCAGTCCTCGGGCAGGCCCGACACCTCGTCGACGATGCGACGGCTGCGCGCGTGGTCGTCGGCGAGCCGCTGCTCGGCGGCGCGCGCCAGCGTCGACATCCGCTCGGCCTGCGCCTTCTCGTCCACGGTCAGCTCGATCCGCCCGCCCTCCAGGACCCGGTGCTCGACCTGCGCCAGCATCCCCCACTCCTGGAGATCGCGGTAGGGGTCGCCGGACGGGAACACGCCCTCGTCGAGCCGCCTGTTGCCGAAGCGTCCGACCAGTCGTCGGGTCTCCTCCTCGTTGGTGTTGCGGAACGGGGTCGCGGTCAGCCCGAGCAGGTGCCGCTTCGTCTCGTACTGGGTGAGACCGAGCTGCCCCAGGATCGCGGTGTAGCGCTTGGACACGGCGGTGTGCGCCTCGTCGACGATCACGAGGGTGGCCTCGCGCAGCCACGCGTAGCCGTCGGTGTCCAGGCAGCGCTCCAGTTTGGCGTCCGTCGCGACCACGAGGTGCGGGTGGTCCACGACCTCGCCCACCTCGTTGGTGCCCCACAGTCGGCTGATCGTGAGCGGCCTTTCGGCGCCGACCTTGCTCCACACGAACTTCCAGCTCTGCACGGCCTGTTCGCACAGTTCCTCGGTCTGTGCGATCCACAGCAGCGGACCCGACAGGTCGCCCACCTGCTTGACCCAGCGGATCACGGCCTCGGCGGTCACCCGGGTCTTGCCCGCTCCGGTGGGCAGCGACAGCATGGCCCGCTGCGGGGCGAGTCGGTCGAGCAGCGTGCTGATGTTGCGGACCAGGTCCTCCTGGTAGTCGTGCAGGCGGGGGAAGTTCCTCGGACCCTCCACCGTCTCGTACGCGGGGGGCGCCGGGGTTCGGGAACCCGCGAACTCCACGGGCAGCCTCAGGTCCGAGACGAACGCGACGGCGGCCGACGAACCCGTGTAGCCCACCGGCGCATTGGGGAAGCGCACCTGCACGTCCCGGGCGTGCTGGTGGAGCACCCCGTCGCCGTGCGCGTTGAAGGCCATCCGGGCGATCCGGTGCCCGGAGGGCTCGACGCCGCCGGTGTCCTGGAGCTCGGCGTCCACGAGACCGTCGGGCAACCCGGCCCGCAGGGCCTCGGCGCCGATCAGCAGCTCGATCTTGGTGACGACGTCCTGGGCCTCCCGCACCGCCTTGAGCGCCGCCTGGGTCGCGCCGTCGCGGGCCATCCGCTCCTGGAGCTCCAGGACGGCCCGGCACCCGGCGGCACCGAGCCCGAGTCCGAGCTCCCGGTCGACGAGGAGCAGCATCGCCTCGGGGGTCAGCGGCACCCGGACCTTCACCGTGCCGCCCTGACGCACCGCGTCCAGGGGGCGGGGCTTGACACCGTTGGGGGTACGGGTCACCTCCTCCAGCTCCCGGCAGCGCTGCACCTGGGTGTTGCGGTCGGCGCCGACGAGCCGCTGACGCAGGCCCGGGAACAGTTCGACGAGCGGCACCGGGTCGCCGTCGGGCAGCTCGCGGGTCTCCTTGCTGATCACGTCGGCGTAGCGGAGCATGCCCCACCTCTCGACGAGCAGATCGGCGTCCTCGGGGGTGGTGACGAGCAGCGCGGGCAGCTGCTCGGACCGCAGCGCCCGGTACTCGGCGGCCCCGACGGCGACGGTGATCTCCTCGTCGGGACGGGTGCCCCAGGCGTCCCCGATGCGGCAGCGGGTCAGCGAGTCCTCGGGGAAGTCGGCTCCGAACCGGGTCAGCATCACGTACGTGGTGCCGACGAACGCGTCGTCCTCGCTGCGCGACAGCTCGTCGAGGAGGGCCCGCCAGCGGTCGGCCGGTACCTCGTCGACCGTGGTGGGCAGCCGCAGCTTGCGGGCCTTCTCCGGGGAGAGGTCGGCGACCGGGAGCACGTCCTTGTAGGCGGCCAACTGCGGCCCCACGGCCATCGACAGGGGCATGACCCCCAGAGAGGTGGCGACGGTCCCGTGCCGGTGGAGCATCCAGCGGATCGGCGACATCACCGGCTTGCGGGTGTTGGTCTGCGCGCCGAACTGCAGGGTCCACCTGTCCACCACGGCGTCGTCGGGCAGCGCCTTCAGGAAGGCCGCGCGGGACTCCTCGGACAGGGTCCGGAAGAAGTGCAGCGGCCCGCCGATCGCGGAGCCCTCGAACCTGGCCCTGGCGAGCATGGGGCGGGGCGCGTTGTCGGCGAGGGTCTTGAGGTACGCGGCGTGGACGTCCTCCCGGTACTCCTCGAACCAGTCCTCGCCCTCGGGGCGCACCGCGGCCGAGGGCCCTTCCAGCAGGCCGAGTTCGGGGAAGAAGGAGCGGTCGTCGGAGTGGAACGCCGTGTCGACCGCGACGCCGGGATCGCGCCGGGCGTCGACCACGCGACCGGGCAGCATGCAGTCCCGTACCGGCCGGAACCGTCCGTCGGCGGTGCGCACGCGCAGCGTCCTGCGCGGCTCGGGCACCTTCTCCAGGACGGTGTGGGCGAGGCGACGCCCGCCCGCGCGGCGGAACAGTTCCCAGAAACGCTCCCACTCGGCGTCCCCGTACCCGTCGAAGCCCTGGTCGAGCACGCTCACGAACCGGCCCTCGACATGGGCCTCGTGGATCTTCAGGACGTCGAGCGCATGGGTGAGCGAGGGGTCCTGGGCGATCTCCCCGACGACGTAGACGGTGCTCTCGCGCAGGCCGTCCTCGTCCGCCCGGCGGAAGACCTTGCCGGGGACGGGGGCGACGAGTCCGTGCTCCTCGGTGAGCACGATCCGGGCCTTGCGGGCCTCCTCGGCGTACGGCGATCCGGTCTCGACCATGTCGGCGAGGATGCGGACGGCGGTGGCCGACGCCTCGACGGTCCCGCTCGCCACCAGGGCCTCCAACCACCTGCGGGGGTCGGTGCGTTCGCGACCGGCGGCGAGGAGGACGTGTTCCACCTTGCCCGCGCGCAGCGAGTCGGCCTCGGCGCCGGGGTGCAGCCAGTCCGCGGGGCGGCCCGGGCAGTCGTGCCACATCCGCAGCCAGCGTGCGTAGCGCTTCGGCTCCTTGTCGAACCGGGGATGGATCCGCAGCTCGGCGGGGCGCCGGAGCGTCCCTTCCTGGTCGGGGAGGGAGGGGCGCTCGGCGGTCCTGGCCCAGATCTCCCGGGTGAGGAACTCGTCGGCCCAGCTGATCGACTCCTTGACCCGCCCGGGCAGCAGGGGGAGGTAGGCGGCCGGGTCCTCGGCGGGGGAGAGCCGGGGCAGCGAGTCGACGACGAGTCCGGCGGCGACCCGGATCATCTCCTCGTTGAACGCGGAGGAGTCCAGCAGGTTCTGGCGGTCCTCGTTCGTCTTCCAGGCCCCGTTGAGGATGCCGCTGAGGGACATCTCGTACTTCGTCGGGAAGAACGACCAGAAGCGCCCGCGCCCGCGCGGACCCGACGTGTACAGCCCGGTGTCCGGGTTCGCCTCCAGCGCCGGCACCGCCCAGGAGAGGTCGAGGGTCAGCCGGTCGTGCAGTTCGCCGGCGTCGCGGCGGGCCGCCGCCCCGGGTTCGTGGGTGACCGAGAAGACCCGCCAGCGCGCGCTGGTCGCGGGCCGACCGGTCCGCTCCTCGGCGACGGTGTGCAGGTCGCCGCTCCGCTCGGTGGTCAGCACCCGGCGGACGACGGGGCGGGGGCGGCGGTCCTCCAGGACGACCTTCGCCACGTGGGGGGAGAGCAGTTGGAAGCCGAGCGGGAACTCCTCGCGGGCGGACCCGGTCGTCCGGACGCCGTGCATGTCCGCGGCGAGCCGCTGGGCGGCGCCGTCGATCAGGGGGAGGCGCACGACCGTGGTGGCCCAGCCGAGCAGTTCGTCGAGCACGGCGTCCTTCGCCCGCTCGCCGGCCATGTCGAGCGGGCGGGCCATGCGCAGGACCGGCGCCTCGAACGTCGTGCCCAACCGCTCGGTCACCTCGGGCAGCGACCGGATCTGCTCGGCCGCCCAGGTCCGGTCGAAGCCGAACGAGCCGCTGCTGCTGAAGAACTGCGGGGTGTCGGTCACCACCAGGACGGACTTCACGCCCACGCCGAAACGGCCGATCTGCCCGCCGCGCTTGCGGGACATGCTCATGCGCAGGATCGTCTCGGCGCCCTCGGGGGTCACCGGCGTGCCCTCGTTCGCGCAGTAGAGGTGCGAGGCGGTCAGGACGACGTGGACGGTCCCCCCGGGCTCGGCGGCGATCTCGTCGGCCGCGTTCTGGACCAGCTCGAACAGCTGACGGTCGCCGTATCCGCCCTGGGTGATGCGGCGTTCGCTGTTGGCGTGCTCGGGGATCAGGCCGGGGTCGACGGCGTACGTCCGCAGGACACGCTGCGACTGGTCGAGGACCGTGCGGACGACCGGGGAGGGGCTGGGGGACGACACTCTGATGCTCCTGGAGGCGAGGAAGGGCGAGGACCGGGTGCGCGCCGATGGCGATGGAGGGTCAGCCGTCGTCGGCGGTGTCGTCCCGGGACATGAGGGGGGCCACGGCGAAGCCGAACACCTCGGCGAGTTCCTCGAGGGTCGTCCCGGCGGTCTCGATGATGTGCTTCCTGTCCGCGTCGGTGCTCGCCGACCGTAAAGCAAGATCGAGCGCACTGAATTCCCGTCCGGACCACGGGGGTGCATAAGGTGCGAGAGGGGAGTCGTCCTGCGACCCCGGGTCCTCCGGGCTGCTTTCCATGTGTATTTCTCCAGCTATCACAGCCGCGCAGGAACAAGGAATTCCGCTACGCGAGACAGACGTATGGGCATGTCTCCTGGCGCCCCGGTGAGGGCGTGGCCAGGCCGTTCGCGGAAATCTTGTGGAATTCCGTGGAGTGGGAGGGAAAAGGGTACACTTCTCCCTCGGAATCGTTCCGGTGGTTCTTCGGCGTGAAGTGGATTTCGCCGGTCTTGATCTTGCCGGTTTTTCTCCCGAGGTGCAACCCTTTTATTGATTGCATTTCGGTCTTCCTGGTGGCCGAAACTCTCGCCCCCGGCTTCCGGGGGACTCTCGTGCGATGACCGCCGAGGGGATCGTCGCCCCTCGGGCGGCCCGGGGTCAAGTGAAAGTTGACCGCTGTCGCGCTGTCAAATTAGCCTGTGGGGGTACGGGATGTCCTCGGTGGTCGAGAAGAGACGGGTGGTCGCGTGGAGACGGGAGAGGAGTTCGGGCCCTGGTTGGCCCGTCAGCTCTTGCTCGCGGGCAAGACACAGGCGGAGCTGGCGGAGGAGCTGGGGCTGACCCGGGCCGCCGTCTCGGCCTGGATCACCAAGCGGTCCGTCCCGCGGCCCACGGTGATGGGCGAGATCGCCAAGGCGCTCGGCACGGACATCGGCACGGTGCACACCCGCACCACCGACACCCAGGCCGGTCTCCCCGTCACCTGGTACCACCGCCCCGGCTACCAGGACGGTGGACGGGACGGCGGCAACGCCGCCGCCTTCGCCTTCGACGCGGACGTCCAGGTGCTCGCGCGGGAGACCTGCCAGAACAGTCTCGACGAGCGACAGACCGGCAACGGGCGGCCGGTCAGGGTTCGTTACACGATCCACGAGCTCACCGGCGAGACGCTGGACGCCTTCCGCAAGGCGATCCTCTGGGACGAACTGCACCCCCACTACGCCGCGGTGTCCGAATCGGCCTCCCACCAGAAGGTCGGTCGCGTCGTGGACGCCGGCGTGCGCGACATGTTCGAGAAGGGGCGGCTCGTCCTCCTGCGGGTCGACGACTACAACGCCTCCGGACTCACCGGCGACGACTACGACGACGGCAAGTTCGCCGCCGTCGTCCGCCGCCAGCTGGACAGCCTCAAGTCCGGGCGCACCGCCGGTGGTTCCTTCGGCCTCGGCAAGGCGACCCTCTGGGCCACCAGCGCGCTCGGCATGGTCCTGATCAACTCCACGCTCTCCGTCCCCCACGAGGGACGGACCGAGCGCAGGGTCATCGGCCGGCTCGAACTGCCCTGGCGCTCCGTCGACGGCGAGTCGTACGCGGGACCCGCCTGGCTCGGACGCCCCGACCCGAACACCCCCGGCGCCCGGGTGGCCCGCTCCTGGTGGGCCGACGAGGAGACCGTCGAACGGCTCCACCTCACCCGGGACAGCGACGAGCCGGGCACCTCCTTCCTCATCGTCGGCGCCCACGACGTGGCGAGTCTCGACGACGCCGTCCCCGCCTCCGCGTCCGAGGACGAGGGAGCGGAGGACGACGGGACCCGTGACATCGAGACCATGCACCGGCGGCTCGTCCGAGCCCTGGGGCGGGACTTCTGGGCGGCCATGACCGCCGGCGGCAACCGACTCCCGCTGCTGGAGACCTCGGTCCGTACCCTGCGCAACGGTCGGGTCGTCGTCGAGGAGGAGAAGGTCGACCCCGCCAGGGAGCAACCTTCCCGCAGCCGCGCGCTGCGCGCCTGGTTCGAGGGGACCACGGTGGAGCGCCTCACCGAGTCAGGTCAGGTCGCCGTGCGCCGGGTCCCCCTGAAGCTGCCCGTCGGCGGCGGCCGCAACGGCACCCTCGGCATCCACGAGGCCGTGCTCCTGGTCACCGACGCCGAGGACCGGGACGGGGCACCGAACCGGGTGCACTCCCTGCGCGGGAACCTGATGACGGTCAAGGACTCCGCCGTCTACGGCCTCCCGTTGGGCGTCAACCCCTTCCAGGCCGTGCTCCTAGCGGGACACGCGGTCGGGGAGGCCCCGTTCGTCGGGGAGGCCGAGGACTTCCTGCGCGCCGCCGAACCACCCGAGCACGACCGGTGGGGCCAGACGGAGGAGCTGACCCTGCGCTGGTCGCACACGGCGCACCACCGCATCGCCCGCATGACCACCGAACTCAACAGGACGGTGAAGGAACTCGTCGCCAAGTCGAAGCCATCGGGGGGCGACGGCGGCACCAAGCTGCGCAAGGCACTCACCGTGGCCCGGAAGAACACGAAGGCCTCCACGCGCGCCCCGGGCCTCGTCCTGCCCGAACTCGTCGGCCTGGACGCCTCCGTCGGAGCCGAGGGCGAGTGGCGGATCACCGCGGAGGTGAAACTGTCGCCCCGTGCCGGTGAACCTCCGACCATGACCCCCGTGGCCCTGCTCGACGTGCGATCCGGCGGCCGTCCGCGGCTCAGCTGGGCCGAGCTCGCCGGGGTCGAGGGCTGCGAGGTCGACAACGGCATGCTCCGCTTCACGCCCGGCGCCCGCCGCGCCGTCTTCACCGGCGCCACCGACGTCACCAGCCACCCGGTCCGCACGACGCTCACCCGGCTCGTCCTCGAGCTGCGCGCCGGAAGCGGGGAGTGAGACATGAAGTCCTACCCGTACAAGAGGCCCAACCGACCCGTCGCGCTCCGTGTGACCTCGGCCTCGCTCAGGCTGCCCGACGGCACCCGTGAGCCCCTGCACACCTCGGCCAGCTCCGCGCACCAGCGGACCGTGGCCCTGGGCGTGGCCCAGCGCGACGACTGGGTGTCGGCCAGGATCGGCGTGACCGCGACCCTGTGGGCCGGCGCCGACGCCGAGGACGCCCCGTGGAGCGAGCTCAAGGTCCTCGCCGTGCTCTTCGACGGTGAGACCAATGTGCGCACCACCTTCGAGCTGCGGCAGGACGCCCCGGGGAGCAAGGAGTGGTCCGGGACCGTCGAGATGTTCCATGACGACCACGTGGGGCGCGCGACCCTCACCGCCCAGGTGGTCGGCACCGTCGACGGCGTGACGGGCCGGGCCCTCGCGGAGACCGTCGACGACTGGACGGTGGACGTGGTCGCCGACGAACCCCTCGACGGGCTTCGCCTCGACGTGAAGCAGTTGGCCTTCGCGAAGAGCTCCCGGGAGTGGCTGCAGGCGTTCACCGACGCCCCGTGGGTCGTCGACGCCTCGGGCCGGCTGCCCACCGTCCTGGTCAACACCGACGTGGAGGGCTTCACCGATCTGCTGGGCGCCGACAGCGGGGGCATCGAGGGCAAGGTGCACGAGCTGCTCGTCGCCCAGATGTCCACCGACGTGTGGACCGCCGTGTTCCACAGCGCCCTGGGCGACCTCGAGGTGGAGTCCGACGGCGCCCCGGTCTTCCCCACCGACTGGCGGGGCGAGGTGCTGCGCGAGATGCTCCCCGACGTCGTGCCCGGTGTCCACGTGGCCGACGCCCTGCGGCAGGTCCACCGTCGGCGCACCGGTGACGCCGGATGGGTGGAGCTCCAGACCCGCGTCCACTTCGCCGCCGTACGACGGGCCGGTGCGAGGAACGCGCTCTCCGGCGCGCTGCGCGCGCTCCAGCAGCTGAACCGAGGGGACAACGCATGATCGAGAAGCCGCAGCACATCCCCGTACGGCTCGGCCTGCTGTCCGAGACCGCGGCGGATCCGTTCCTCACCGAGGATCTCCTCAAGGGCGTCCGAGGACACGGCGGGATGGATCTCGCCAAGGACGTGGAACCGCTCCCGGAGGACGATCCCCGGTGGACGGTCGAGCCCGTCCGGGAACTGATCGACGACGCCATGCACGAGTTCGCCGACAACCGGACCAAGGCCGACGCCTGGCTGGCACCCCGGCTGCACGCGGCACTCCGCCTCACCCGCCGGGAGGCCGCCGACCGAAGGCTCTGGGCACATCTCGCGCTGGCCGTGGCCCCCGACTACGTGGCCTGGCGGCATCTTCCCGCGTCCGCCTCCGAGGGGAAGGAAACACGGATCAACTCCGCGCGCTTCAAGGGGGCGCTGGACCGCCAGTGCTTCTCGCGCCTGTGGTGGGCGGCTGAGATGTTCCGCAACGGCAAGGACTACACCCCGGTCGAGATCGCCTGTGGCAACCAGGACCTGATCCATTCGGCGCTGCGCCGGGACCTGGTCGACCATCGTCCCAGCGCGCTGGCCCTCGTGGGTGTCCTGGAACGGGGTGTCGTGTCCACCGGACGCGAGGTCGAGGGCCTCATGGCGGCGATCAGCGCCGCCGGGGCGACCCTCGTCTACGACGTGCTCGCCCCCGACGCGCCGCGCGACATCGACGCGGTGCGCCGGTGGATCGCCGAGGCCGGCACGGCACCCACCGTCCCGCGCCGCTCACTGCCGCACGGGCCCGACGACGAGCCCGTGCCCGAGAAGTCGCTGGCCGACCTCACGGACCTGTTCGTCGAGCTGTTCGAGACGGCTCCGGTACGAGGGCGCAAGCCGCAGGAGTGATCGGCGCGGGCCGTCCGCTCACCGACCGGTGAGCGGATGGCCCTTGAGGCCGTCCTGCTCGCGAAGCTCCACCGGCGTCGCGGGCAGCTCCCAGGTCTCCAGCGTCCGCGTGACCCGGTCGCGCCATGCCTTGCGCTCCTCCCATGTGCTCAGCTCCGGGCCGAGCACATGGCGCAGCATGTGCAGCGCGAGCAGCGGCGGGACGGCGTTGCCGATCTGCTGCGGGACGTCCTTGCCGCTCCAGGGGTAGGCCACCGGGAACGTCTGCAGCACCCCGGACTCGGCGAACCAGAAGCGGTCGAGGTCGTCCTGCGTGGCCTTGCACACCACCCGGTTCCGCGACACCTTGCCGGTGACGGTCGCCGAGGGGAGATCGTCACCGCGCTCACCACGGGCCTCGGGGTCCCCACCGGTGCCGTAGTTGGACACGACGGTGAACGCCGGACGCTCCGGCAGTGCCGTGTCGAGCTTCCTCGCCCGGTCGAGCGCCGTCCGCATGGAGACCCAGCCGTCCTTCGGGTCGTCCTCCGCAGGGGTCGCGGCCGGCTCGGGGATCTCCATCTGGAGCATGTCCGTCTGCGGCGGCGCCGTCCGGCGCGCCTTGGGGGCCGGGGCGGGGCGCCCCCCGGGCAGGTAGCGTTCGTGGGTCTCGGTGATCTCGGGCAGCTCGCCCCCCGGACCCAGTCGGGCCATGAGCACCGCGCGCCGGCGGGTCTGCGGCACCCCGAACGCCTCGGTGTGCAGGACCTGCGTACGGGTCCGGTAACCGAGCGTCCCGAGCACCAGGGCATAGCGGTCCCACACCGGCAGCACCGTGCGGACCTGCTCCAGGATCACCGCCTCGTACGGCGCCGAGCCGGGGCGCCGGCTTCGCTCGATCACCCACCACAGCGGCTGCAGGACGAGACCCGTCCGCTCGTCGCCCAGCTCCTCCAGCCGGTCCTTCAGCTTCGTGAGCAGCCCCTCGTGCTCGCCGAAGCGCTCGACGAGGGCGGTGAGCTCGGTGTCCGACGTCTCGGCGGGCTCATGCCGGCGGAGATGCTTGAAGAACGCCTTGACCTCGGCTTCCGAGGCGTCGAGAGCCGTCAGCCTGTCCCGCATCTCCTTGCGGAGCTTCCCCCGCTCGACCTCGATCGCGCGCTTCTCGGCCCGGACCTCCTTGGCCTCCAGCTCCTTGATCCGGAGTTCCTCGTGGATCGCCCGCCAGGTCCCGAAGATGTTCCGCCACGACTTGAGCCCGTCGCTCAGCGGATTCTCCCGGACGGCCTGGTGCAGGCGGTCGATGTATGTCAGCACGTCGTCCAGGGCCCGCCGGCCCGCTCCGTGCCCGGCGACGGTGAAGGTCTGGCACGGCGGACCGCCGGTCAGGACGTCGGCCTCGGGGAAGAAGGACGCCCGGTACGCGCGTACGTCGCCCATGAAGGTGTCCATGCCGGCCTTGGCACGGGTGGCGCAGGCGTCGCGGTCCCATTCGATCCCGGTCACCTGGTGACCGAGGACGTGCGCCGCCACATCGAGCCCACCGGGACCGGCGAACAGGTCCAGGATGCGGTGACCCGCAGGTGGGGAGGGTTCCGTTGCGATGTGGCTCATGGGCCTGAAGTTTATCCGGCGCGCCACCCGGTCACCGACGGTCGGTGCGACGTTCACACAGGAGTGTTCAGGGCGGCCGCGATCGCGAGACCGAGCGCCTCGCCCACCGGCGGCGGGGTGGCGTGACCGATCTGCCGGTAGCGCGCCGTCTTCCCGCCCGTGACCTGCCACTCGACCGGGAACGACTGCAGCAGCGCGGCCTGGTCCACGGTGATCTTCACCATCTGCGCGGGGTCGTCCGAGCGGATCCAGGGGTCGTCGATCCCCGGCACCCGGTCGGCCAGCGAGCCGGCGTTCACGCCCATCCGGGCCCAGGCCCGCTTCGTACCGGACGGCCCGAGGTCCGGTCCGCCCCGGTTCTCCGAGCCGCCGACCAGGGTGGGGGCCACGGCCGTCGCCTGGGCCGCCCATGCCTCGGCGTGCGTCCAGCCGCGGGCCGCCATCGACTCCCGCAGAGCCCGCCCCACCGGGACGTGCTCCGCGACCGTCGGCGACGGCGGGGCGAACGCGTCGAACCACGGCTCCTTCAGCGCCACCAGCAGCCCCTGCCGGCGCTCCTGCGGCACGCCGAAGTCCGCCGCGTTCAGCACGAACCAGTGGAAGCGGTAGCCGAGGTGGGTCAGCTCGGCCTCGACGAACGCCCGTATCTCCTCGTACTTCGGCGACTCGACGAGGGCGGGCAGGTTCTCCAGCAGCAGCGCGCGCGGCTGGATCGCGTGGACGAGGTAGATCGTGGCCCGCAGCAGACGCAGCTCCTGGTCGCTGTCCGGGCGCCCCTGCGCCGCCGACGCCTTGACGCGCGGGAGCCCCGCCGACAGAAGATCGACGTCCAGGGTGTCGGGGTGCTCGTCCGGCAGGAAGGAGACCAGATCCTCCCGGACCACGTTCCAGTCCGGGCGGTTGGCGAGCAGCGTCTCGCATGCCTGGGGCTTCTCGTCGAGGAGCAGGACCGGCGAGAAACCCGCTCGCTCCAGCCCCGAGGCGAGCCCGCCCGCTCCGGAGCACACGTCCACGAATCGCAGTCCCTGGTTCATCCTTCGCCTTCCGCTTCCTTCGCTCGTCCTGATCGATCCTCCGGCTTCCGTCCCGCCCCCCGCCGGTCCCGCTTCTCCCGCCGCACCGCCGCGCCCACGGCCGCGGCCACCTCCTCGGGCGGCTCGTGCTCCCAGAAGCGCAGCACCGTCCAGCCCTCCGCCCGCAGGTGTTCGCCGGTCTCCAGGTCGCGGGCGATGTTCCGGTCGAGCTTGTGGCGCCACCACTCCGCGTTGGCCTTGGGCCGGGTGGCGTGCTGCGGGCAGCCGTGCCAGAAGCAGCCGTCGATGAGCACGGCGATCCTGGCCCGCGGGAAGGCCACGTCGATGCGACGTCGCCGCATGCCCGGCACCGGATACTCGACCCGGTAGCGCAGCCCCGCCGCGTGCAGCAGTCGGCGCACGGCCAGCTCGGCCGCGGTGTCCTTGCTGCGCTGCCTGCTCATCCGCGCCGAGACGGCGGGCGAGAGCGGCCGCATGGTGCTCACGGCGGTGTCCCTCACGATCGTGGGTCGGGGTGTCTGCCGACGCCCCCATTCGACCACGGTCGTCGCACGTGTCGATCCACGACCGTGGCCCGCCGGGCGGGTCCACGGCCCCCGTCTCAGTCCTTGTCCGTGCCCCCCACGCCCCCGTGGCACTCCCCGTACCCCCGCCCCGACCCGCACCAGCACGCCCCCGTCCGCTGCGGCGGCCACGGGGTCGCGCGGCCGCGGGCGGCCAGGGTGGTGGCGTACTGGGGGAGGAGGTCCGGGTTGGCCGGGGAGGTGGACTCGGAGGCGGCGAACGCCTCGTACGACGGGACCGTCGCCGGGACGATGCCCAGGTTCGGGGTGCCCGACTGGGCGAGTTCGCGCAGGGAGGCCTCGATGTCCGTCAGGTGGGCCCGGTACGTGGGGTACTCCGCCTCCAGTTCCGGGTACGCCGCCAGGAGCTCGTCCAGTTCCGGCTCCGGCCAGTGCAGGACCGCCACCGGGAACGGGCGGGACAGCGCCGTGCGGTACGAGCCCAGCTCCGAGCGCAGCCGGGCGATCTCCGCCTGGAGCTCCGCCGGGTCCGAGGAGCCCAGCGCCCACAGCCGCTTCGGGTCGTGCAGCTCGTCCAGCGGGACGTCCGCCGTGTGCAGCCGGTCCGCGAGCGCGTCGTGGTCGTCGTGCGGCAGGGCCAGCATCCGGCGCACCCGGTGGCGGCCGGTGAGCAGCGACTGCAGCGCGTACGAGACCTCCGCGCCCGGCTCCACCAGGAGCCCCGCCGCCTCCGTGAACGTCGCCTCCGCCGCCTCCAGCTCGTCGTGCGCCTCCAGCGTCTCCGCCGCGATCTCCCACGGCGCCGGCTCCGCCGGCCGGGCCCGCCGGACGCCCTCGATGATCGCCCGCGCCTCGGCCTCGTGCCCGTACTCCCACAGGTTCGCCGCCTTCAGCGCCCTGATCAGGAACGGCGCCGCCGGCACCGAAGGCGCCGCGAGCAGCTCGTCGTACAGGGCGGTCGCCCGCTCGCGCTCACCCGCCAGCTCCAGATGGGCCGCCGCGCGCAGCAGCAGGGGTTCGCGGTCCTCCGGGTACCGCCCCGCGGTGCGGAGCAGCCGCTCGGCTTCGGTGGTGTGATCGGCAGACATGTCGGGGCGCATGTCGTCCACCGTACTGCTGTACGGCCCTGGAGAGTTGGCGCTCCAGCGCTTATCGTGCCCGCCGTGCGAGCGAGGAACCACGCCGGAGTGCCGGTCGTCGTCCAGGCGCGCCGGGGGCGCGGCGGCGCCGCCCGCGCGCTCTGGGGGTGCGCCGAAGCCCTCGTCACCTGCGGTGTCCTCGTCCTCCTCCTCGTCGCCCACCAGCTGTGGTGGACCAACGAACAGGCCCGCGCCGAGGCCGGCCGCGCCGTCCACGCGCTGGAGCGGGAGTGGGCCGACCCGAGCAAGGACCTTGGGGGAGGCCCGGCGGCAGGCCCGGGGGACGACCCTGCCACTGACCCGGGCGGCGGCCCGGGCGGCGGCGACGCCGTCACCGTGCCCACCGACTCCGGCCCGGATACGTCACCTCCCGGCACCCGCACCACCGCCCCCTACGCCGTCCTCCGCATCCCCCGCCTCGGCATCGAGGTCCCCGTCGCCCCCGGCGTCGGCAAACGCTCCGTCCTCGACAAGGGCTTCGCCGGTCACTACCCCGGCACCGCCCAGCCCGGCCGCACCGGCAACTTCGCCCTCGCCGGGCACCGCAACACCCACGGCGAACCGTTCCGCCACATCAACCGGCTGCGCCCCGGCGACACCCTCACCGTCCGCACCCGCGACGGCACCTACACCTACCGCGTCGACCAGGTGCTCCCCGCCACCTCCGCCCGCGACACCGGCGTCGTCGCCCCCGTGCCCCGCTCGCGCTACCACCCCTCCTACGGCTACGACACGCCCGGCGCCTACCTCACCCTCACCACCTGCACCCCCGAATTCACGTCGCGCTACCGCCTCATCGTCTGGGCCAAGCTCATGACGTCCTAGGCTCGACCGGTGATCAGACGCCGTCCCCACCTCCTCTGGCTCCTCGTCCCGTACGCGCTCTTCGTCGTCGCCCTCCCCTTCGTCAACCAGGTGCCCCTGCTCCTGCTCTGGCTGCTCGGCGCGACCGTCCTCACCCCGTGCGCCGTCGCCCTCGCCTGGCGCAAGGACCGGAGGTCGGGCCGATGAGTGTCGCCGTGTGGATCCTGGCCGGGTTCATGGTGCTGACCCTGGTCCTCGGGCTCGTCGCCACCCGGCGGCAGCAGACCGGCGGCGGGCTCGCCGACTGGTCGGTCGGCGGGCGGTCGCTGGGGCCCGTGTTCATCTGGGTGCTGATGGCCGGCGAGGGCTACACCAGCTTCAGCTACCTCGGCGCCGCCGGCTGGGGCTACAACTACGGCGCGCCCGTGCTCTACGTCGTCGCCTACATGTCCTGCGGCTACGCCGTCGGTTACGTCGTCGGGCCGATGCTCTGGGGGTACGCGCGCAAGCACGGCCTCGTCTCGATCAGCGACATGGCCGCCCACCGCTACCGCAGGCCCTGGGTCGGCGCGGCCGTCGCCGTCCTCGCGACCGTGTTCCTGCTGCCGTACATCCAGTTGCAGATCACCGGCATGGGCGTGGTCGTGTCGACGATCTCGTACGGCCGGATCGGCCTCGACCTCGCCTACTTCCTGGCCTTCGCCGTCACCACCGGCTTCGTCGTCGTCAGCGGACTGCGCGGCAGCGCCTGGGTGTCGGTGCTCAAGGACACCCTGGTCATCGTCACCCTCGCCGCCCTCGCGAGCTATGTGCCGCTGCACTACTTCGACGGCTACGGAGACTTCTTCCACCGCCTGCTCACCGAGAAGCGCGAGTGGCTGAAACTGCCAGGCCACGGCGGCGAGCAGAGCGGCTACGGGGTCGGCTGGTTCGCCTCCACCACCGTGCTCAACTCCCTCACCGTGGTCATCTTCCCGACCACCGTCGCCGGTTACCTCGGCGCCCGCGACGCCGACACCCTGCGCCGCAACGCCGTCTGGCTGCCCGGCTACAACGTGCTGCTCTTCGTCCCCATGCTGCTCGGCATGGCGGCCCTCTTCGTCGTCCCGGGACTCACCGGCGCCGAGTCCAACCTCGCCCTGTTCAAGCTGGTCACGGACTCGCTGCCGGAGTGGGCGGTGGGTGTGGTCGGGGTCGCCGCCGCGCTCTCCTCGATCGTGCCGATGGCGGTGTTCATGCTGGTCATCGGCACCATGTGGGGGCGCAGCGTGCTCTCCCTGGTGCCCCGGCTGCAGCGCCGCGAGAAGGGCATCTCGCAGGTGGTCGTGGTCGTCGCCGGGGCGCTCGCGCTGCTCCTGACGTACACCGCGCCGAACACCCTGGTCCGGCTCTCGCTCGTCTCGTACGAGGGGATGGCGCAGTTCCTGCCGCTGCTGCTGCTCGGTCTGCTCTGGCGCCGGATGACCCTGACCGGCGCGCTCAGCGGCCTCGCCGTCGGCGTCGGCCTCGTCTGCGGTCTGGTCTTCAGCGGCAACGACCCGCTCTGGGGCGTCAACGCCGGACTTCTCGCGCTCGTCGCCAACCTGGCCGTCGCCGTGCCGATGAGCCGGTACGGGCCGGGGGCCGGGCGGGGCGGGTCCGGCCGGGTGGGCGGCGGGGACGACCGGCCGGACGAGGAGGTCCTCGCGTACGAGGAGTTCACCGGCGCCGCCCCCGGCCAGGCCGCCATGGCCGCCCCGGGCAGCGGGGAGAGCCAGGCCGTCAGCGGGCCGCCCGGCCGACCGCGAGCGTGACCCCCGCGCCCACCACACCCAGCACCGCGGCCGTCCCGAGCGCGGTGTCGGGACCGGCCGTCGCCAGGGCCAGGGCGAGCGCCACGCCCGCCGAGGAACCGATGTAGCGGGCGCTGTTGTTGGCACCCGAGCCCATCGCCGCCCGCTCGCGCGGCACCGAGTCCACGGCGAGCCGCGGCAGCGCCGCGTTGAGCAGCCCGCTGCCGACGCCCGCCACGAGCAGACCGAGCGCGAGCCGGAACCAGCCGGCACCGTCCGGGGCGGCGTCGGCGGTGCCGAGCAGGGTGAGCACGCCCGCCGTGGACAGCGCGAAGCCGACCGCGAGCTGGCGCGGCGCGGACAGCCGGTCCGCGAGCCGGCGCACCTGCAGGGCGACCACGAACGAGGTGCCCGACCAGAGCAGGAACAGCCACGCCGTGGTCAGCGGCGCCATCCCGGTGCCGTGCTGGAGCAGCGTCGGCAGCACGCTGAACACCCCGATCACCGCGAGGCCGGTGAACAGCGCGCCCGCCACGGACGCCCGGAACGCCGGGCGCCGGAACAGCGCCAGGTCGATCATCGGCGGCCGTCCGGCGCGCGCCCGGCCCGTCTCGATCCGCCCGAACACCGCCGCCAGGGCGAGGGCGGCAAGCAGCAGCAGTCCGACCGAGGGCCGCAGCCAGCCGTCCCGGCCGAGGGTGAGGGCGGTGAGCAGGGCGGCCAGCGCGAGGCCGAGGGCGACCGCGCCCGCGATGTCCGGCCGTCCCTCGCGCGGGGCGCGGGACTCGGCGAGGGTACGGGTGCCGAATCCGGCCACCACCAGGGTGGCCGCCGCGAGCACCCCGTACGTCAGCCGCCAGGCGGCCACCTCGCTCAGCAGGCCCGCGAGCAGCGGGCCGAGCGCGATGCCCGCGCTCACGAACGCGCCCCAGATCCCGGTCGCCCGGATCCGCGCCGCGCCGCCCGGATAGGCGTGGGCGAGCAGTCCGAGGCTGGCGGCGAGCACGGCGGCGCTGGCCGCGCCCTGCGCGATCCGGGCCAGGGTGAAGGTGAGGGTGCTGGTCGCCAGGCCGCCGAGGGCGGTGGTGACGCCGAGGGCGAGGGTGCCGAGGAGGAACACCCGGCGCCGCCCGTGGTCGTCGGCGAGGCTGCCGGCCACCAGGAGGAACACGGCGAGGCCGAGCGGGGTGCCGTTGAGCAGCCACGCCTGCGCGGACGCGGCGGTGTGGAAGGTGGCCGCCATCGCGGGGAGCGCGAGCATCGGGGCGGTGTAGTTCATCAGCGTGAGCGCGGTGGCGGCGCTGGCGACGACGAGCGTGGCGCCGGGCCGGGACCCGGGCGCTCCGGAACCGGGCACGCCGGTCCCGGACCCGGTCGCGGTCCCGGACCCGGTCACGGCCTTTGCCGGAGGAGTGGCCGTTGCCGGGGGAGTGGCCGTGGGCGGGGCCGAGGGCGGCGGGGACGGGGTGGTGCGCTCGGGCATGGCAGGGCCTCGGCTTCCCTCAGTTCGGTCACTGAACCTATGCGATGCGACTCACCGTACCAGTCAAGGTTCATTCAATGAACCCTGTGCCGCTACACTGGCCCCATGGCCCTCGGCAAGGACTACGCGAACCAGCAGTGCTCCATCGCCCGCGCCCTGGAGATCGTCGGCGAACGCTGGACGCTGCTCGTGGTGCGCGACGCCTTCTACGGCGTGCGCCGCTACAACGACTTCCTCGTCCACCTCGGCGCCCCGCGCGCCGTGCTCGCCGCCCGCCTCCAGGCGCTCGTCGAGGCCGGGGTCCTGGAGAAGCGCCGCTACCAGGAGTCGCCGCCGCGCGACGAGTACGTGCTCACCGAGCGCGGCATCGGCCTCTGGCCCGTGCTGCGGTCCCTCGGCACCTGGGGGCGCGACTCGATCCCCGGCACGCTCCCCATGCGTCACTTCCATCACATCGACTGCGGCACCGAGGTCGGCTCCTACGGCCAGTGCCCGGCCTGCGGGACCGCCGTCCACCCGGCCGACATCGAGGTACGGCCCGGCCACGGCCTCGACCCGGACCCCGCCGACCCGGTCAGCCGCGCCCTGCTCGCCCCGCGCCGACTCCTCGTACCCCTCGTACCCCTCGTACCGCTCGAAACGGACCCCGTACCGCCGTCGGCCGATCCTGTATAACGGGAAGACCCACACCATGTAAGGCTGTAAGGCTGTAAGGCGACCGGTCGAGAGGAGAGACGCATGGCCCGCGGGCCCCTGCTGCGCCTCCTCGCGCCGCTCTTCTTCCTCCTCGCCCTCGCCGATCTGCTGCTGTCCGACAGCGGCACCGGCGCGGCGGGCGCCGCCGGCGGTCTCTCCGCCGCCTTCGCCCTCGCCGCCACCACCTTCCTGCACGCGCTGACCGGCGGCGCCCGTACGGCCCTGCCCGTACCGCCCACCCGGGTGCGCACCGCGCTGCGCGACCGCGCCCGGCGCACCGCCTTCCTGCCGCAACGCGACCCCGACGCCTCGGGCCGCCGCAGGCCCCGGGCACCCGGCCGTCCCCTCCTGACGGCCGCGTAGGGAACCCGTACCGCACAACGCAGCGCCCACCGCGCAGCACCACCCCTCCCGTACGCCCTTCGCGGATCCGTCCTGCCGAGAAATCCCTTCTCCCACCGGCACGACGAGACCCCTCGGAGGGCTCCCCATGTCCGTTTTCGCCTCCCTGGTCGAGCAGCTCGCCGACCTGCTCAGGCCGCTGTTCGCCGACTCCGCCACCGCCGCCGCCATCGTGCTGTTCACGATGGCCGTACGGCTCGCCGTCCACCCGCTCTCCCGCGCCGCCGCCCGCGGCCAGAAGGCCCGGATCCGGCTCGCCCCGCGGCTCGCCGAACTGCGCGAGAAGCACGCCAAGAACCCCGAGCGGCTGCAGAAGGCCGTCATGGAACTGCACGCCGAGGAGAAGGTGTCGCCGCTGGCCGGCTGTCTGCCGAGCCTGCTCCAGGCGCCTGCCTTCTTCCTGATGTTCCATCTCTTCTCCAGCGGCCGGATGGCCGGGCACAGCCTGCTGGCCGCGCCGCTGGGCGGGCACTACGCCGACGCGCTCGCCGACGGCGGGGTGTTCGGCCCGGCCGGGCTCGTCTACCTGGTCCTGTTCGCGATCGTGGCCGCCGTCGCCACGTACACCTTCCGCCGCACCCGGCGGCAGCAGGCGCTGAACCCGGTCGCCGTCGACCCCGCGACCGCCGGTCAGCCCGGCGCCGGGCTGACCGCCGCGATGGGCCGCTGGCTCCCGCTGCTGTCCTTCGCGACGCTGCTCTCGGTCGCCGCCGTGCCGCTCGCCGCCGCGCTCTACCTCGTCACCAGCACCACCTGGAGCGCCGTCGAGCGGGCCTTCCTCTACCGGGACATGCCCGCGGCGGGCGCGCTGGTTACTCCCGCGTAAGGGTCCAGGGTGTGAACGGGGTCTTGCAGAGTGGACCGAACTCTTGGAGGATCGACCAATCCTCCGATGGCCGCACTCCATCGGCCGGGGCACATCGAGGCCGGTCCTCCCGGCCGCCTCGACCGCTCGACTCGACGGCCCGACAGCCGGGCCCGACCGAGCTCGACCAGAGGAGATGACCCATGAAGCTGCTGCGTGTCGGCCCGGCCGGCGCCGAGCGTCCCGCCCTGCTCGACCAGGACGGGACGCTCCGCGACCTGTCCGCGCTGGTCGACGACATCGACGGTGCCCTGCTCGCGGACGGCTCCGCGCTCGACCGGGTACGGGCCGCGCTCGGCGCGGGCGTGCTGCCCGCGCTCGACCCGGCGGGGCTGCGGATCGGCCCACCGGTCGGCCGGATCGGCAAGGTCGTGTGCATCGGGCTGAACTACCACGGCCACGCCGCCGAGGTCGGCGCCGAGATCCCGGCCGAGCCGGTGGTGTTCCTGAAGGCCGCGGACACCGTCGTCGGCCCGGACGACGTCGTGCTCGTGCCGCGCGGGTCGGTGAAGACCGACTGGGAGGTGGAGCTGGCGATCGTCATCGGCCGCACCGCCCGCTACCTGGAGACCGACGAGCAGGCGCTCGCGCACGTCGCCGGGTACGCGGTCGCCCACGACGTCTCCGAGCGCGAGTTCCAGATCGAGCGCGGCGGCACCTGGGACAAGGGCAAGAACTGCGAGACCTTCAACCCGCTCGGCCCGTGGCTGGTCACCGCCGACGAGGTGCCGGACCCGCAGGCGCTCGGCCTGCGGCTCTGGGTCAACGGCGAGCTGAAGCAGGACGGGCACACCTCCGACCAGATCTTCAAGGTCGCCGAGGTGGTCCGGTACGTCAGCCGCTTCATGACCCTCCACCCGGGCGACATCATCAACACCGGCACCCCGGCGGGCGTCGCCATGGGTCAGCCGGAGCCCAAGCCGTACCTGCGCGCGGGTGATGTCGTCGAGCTGGAGGTCGAGGGCCTCGGCCGCCAGCGCCAGGAGCTGAAGAGCGCCTGACGCGGGCGCGGGGCTGGGGCGTTCGGGCGGACTGGCCCGGCGTGCGGCCCGGCGTGCGGCGCGTCGGGCGGGCACCCGGCCCGCCGCTTCTGCATATTGCCGCATATGCGCGTAAAGGGAATGAATCGCCGTCCTGTGTCGGTCACCACGGCCGTGGTGGCCGGCACCGCCGTCGTCGCCGCGGCCCTGGCCGGGGTCGCCTTCGCCGACCCGCTCCCGGGCGGCCTCGGCCCTTGCATCCCGGGCACGCCCCCGTGCAAGACCCCGTACCCCGACATCAACAACGACCCCGTCATGGGCCGCGACAACAACATCAACATCTTTGTCGGCGGCGACTTCCTGGTCCGCGAGGCGGCGGCCGAGGCCGAGGGCAAGGTCGTCGTCCTCGGCAAGTTCGACCAGGACAAGCGGTCCGGCGTCTCGCAGGTCTACAACGTCGGGGTGGCGGGCGTCGGTTCGCGGGTGGTGCCCGACAACGGCACCGACTTCCTGACCGTCGGCGGGAACATCGTCGTGGCGAGCGGGGAACGGCTGCTCGCCGAGGAAGGTCCGAACAGCGGAGTCGTACGGTACGGAGGCACGGTCACCGGCACGGTCGTCCCGACGGCCGTCGGCGACCCCAAGGCGGCCGACCAGTACCGCGGCCTGCGCGTGGAACTGGCCGCCGCGAGCCACTGTTACGCGTACAAGGACCGCAAGCGCCGGACGCCGACCGGCACCGCGGTCAACAGCGGCAGCGAGACCCTGTTCACCGGTGACGGGAAGTCCGCGCTGCAGATCTTCGAGGTCGACTTCGACCTGGAGTCGAAGTCCGGCGGCTCGCAGGGCCTGCGCTTCACCGGCATCCCGGCCGGGGCGACCGTGCTGGTCAACGTGTACGGCACCGACCGCCGGATCGACACCTACATCAACGGCTTCCCCGACGGACTGCGCGAGCGGCTGATGTGGAACTTCCCCGACGCGAACGACGTGGTCCTGGAGGGCAGCGCGCAGTTCGAGGGCAGTGTGCTCGGCGGGAACATGTCCGGCACCACCACCATCACCTTGCCGGGCACGAACGGGCGGATCTACACCGCAGGTTCGCTGACCCACGCCTCGGTGGTCGGCGGGGGCGGCGGGCAGGAGATGCACGCCTATCCGTTCGACGGCGATCTGCCGGAGTGCGGCGACCACAACCCCACGCCCACGCCCACGCCGACGCCGACGCCGACGCCGACACCGACGCACTCGGACACCACGGACGGCGGTACGACGGACGGTGGCGCCGATGACGGCGGTACGGACGACGGCGGTACGACGGACGGTGGCGCCGATGACGGTGGCACGGACGACGGCGGTACGACGGACGGTGGCGCCGACGACGGCGGCACGGACGACGGCGGGACCACGGACGGTGGCGCCGACGACGGCGGCACGGACGACGGCGGTACGAGCGACGGTGGCACCTCCGGCGGGCACAGCACCGGCGGGCACGGCACCAGCGGCACCACCGGCGGCGGCGAACTCCCCGACACCGGCTCCGGATCGAGCACCGGCACCGTCGTCATGGGCGCCACCGCCGTCGCACTCGCCGCCGCGGGCGGCGCGATGGTGATCGTCAGCCGCCGACGGCGCCGTCGCTACGGCTCCGACTGACGAGCGACTCCCGCAGCCGCTCCAGGCCGAGGACGACGAGCGCGTGGTCCTCGGCCTGCGGCAGGCCGGAGACGGTGACCGAGCCGATCACCCCGGAGCCCTCGACGGCCACCGGGAACGAGCCGCCGTGCGCGGCGAACCGGTCCGGGTCGAGCCGGGACGACTCCTCGAACGTCGTCCCCTTGGCCCGGAACCGGGCGCCGACGAGCAGCGAGCTCACGCCGTAGCGCGCGACGACCCGCCGCTTGCGGTCGATCCAGGCGTCGTTGTCGGCGCTCGACCCGGGCAGCGCGGCGTGGAACAGCTGCTGGGACCCGCGCCGTACGTCGATCGCGACCGGCGCGTTCCGCTCCCTCGCCAGCCGGACCAGGTCCGAGCCGAGCGCCCAGGCGTCCTCGTACGAGAAGCGCGGCAGGATCAGCCGGACCTCCTGGGCCTGGAGCTCCTCGACCGTGGGGGAGCCGGGCGGGGTCACGGGGGGCACGGGGGTCACAGCGCCACCGCCGTGCCCTCGCGGGCGGAGCGGCGGGCCGCCTCCAGGACGTCGAGCGCGGCGGCGGCCTCGTGGGCGGTCACCGGGTTCGGGCCGGTGCCGCGCAGGGCGGCGGCGACGGCCGCGTAGTAGGCGGGGTAGTCGCCCGGCAGCGTCTCCACCGGGGTGCCGCCGCCGGTCAGCGGCGACTCGCCGGAGCCGAGGCGGCCCCACAGCTCCTCCGGTTCGACGCCCCACGGGGTGCCGGGCTCCGGGCGCAGGCCCTCGCGCAGCGCGGCCTCCTGCGGGTCGAGCCCGTACTTCACATAGCCGGCCCGCTGACCGAGGACCCGGAAGCGCGGGCCGAGCTGGGCGGTGGTGGCGCTGACCCAGAGGTGGGAGCGGACGCCGTTCGCGTGGGTGATCGCGAGGAAGGTGTCGTCGTCGGCCTGGGCGCCGGGGCGCCGGACGTCGGACTCGGCGTAGACGCGGACGGCCGGGCCGAACAGGACCAGGGCCTGGTCGACGACGTGGCTGCCCAGGTCGTACAGCAGCCCGCCGATCTCCTCCGGCGCGCCGGACTCGCGCCAGCCGCCCTTGAGCTGGGGGCGCCAGCGCTCGAAGCGGGACTCGAAGCGCTGGACCTCGCCGAGCGAGCCGTCCGCGACGAGGGCGCGCAGGGTGCGGAAGTCGTTGTCCCAGCGGCGGTTCTGGAAGACGGAGAGCAGCAGGCCACGCTCGTCGGCGAGGGCGGCGAGCGTCCGGGCCTCGGCGGCGGTGCCCGCGAGCGGCTTGTCCACGACGACCGGCAGGCCCGCTTCGAGGGCGGCGGTGGCGACCGGCACGTGCGTCTTGTTGGGGGAGGCGACCACGACCAGGTCCAGCTCACCGGCCCGGGCGAGCACCTCGTCGGGGCTGCCGACGACCCGGACGCCCGGGTGCTCGGCGCGGGCCTGGGCGGCGCGCTCGGGGTTGCCGGTGGAGACGGTGTCGAGGGCGAGGCCGGGGGTGGCGGCGATCAGCGGGGCGTGGAACACGGAACCGGCGAGGCCGTAGCCGACCAGGCCGACACGGAGCGGGGCGGCGGGGGAGGCCGGAGTGGTGGGGGAGGTCATGAGAACCACTTTGGCAACGCGGTTGCGAAAGTGCAAGCGACGGGCACAATGGGCGGGTGAACAGGGAGAAGCGGGATCCGGGGTCGGGCGGCGCGGGGCCGGGCGTGACGTCGGGCGTGGCGTCGGGTCCGGGGCCGGGCCGCCGGTCGAGCGGCGGTACGGGTACCGGGCCGGGCGCCGGTACGGGCGGCGGCGGCGCCGGAGCGGCCCGCGGCCCCAACACCGCGCGCGTCCTCGAACTGCTGCGCACCGCCGGGGAGCCCGGCATCAGCCGTCCCGAACTGGCCGGGCGGACCGGCCTCACCCCGCAGGCCGTCAGCAAGATCACCGCCCGGCTGCGCGCCGACGGCCTGGTCGCCGACGCCGGGCGGCGGGCCTCCACCGGCGGCAAGCCCGCGACCGCGCTGCGGCTCGTGCCGACGGCCGGGTACGCGATCGGGCTCCACCTCGACCGCGACGAACTCACCGCCCTGCTCCTCGACCTCACCGGCACCCCGGTCGCGGTCCGCCGCACCCCGCTCGACCTCGGCGCGGGCGCCGAGGCGGTGCTCGCGGTGGCGGGCGCGGAGGTCGCGGCCCTGACGGCGCCGGGCCCGGACGGGGCGGCGCCGCCGCTGCTCGGCGTCGGGCTCGCCATGCCGGGGCCGCTCGACCACCGCACCGGGGTGCCCGGCCGGGTGACCGGCTTCCCGGACTGGGACGGCTACCCGCTGCGGGAGGAGCTGGCGCGGCGGCTCGGCACGCCGGTCGTCGTCGACAAGGACACCAACGCCGCCGCCCTCGGGCTCGCGCTGCGCGGCGCCGCACCGGACTCGTTCGCCTATGTGCACCTCGGTACGGGGCTCGGTGCCGGGCTCGTGCTCGACGGCGCGGTGGTACGGGGAGGCAGGACCGGGGCCGGGGAGCTGGGCCATCAGACGGTGCTGCTCGACGGGCCGCCGTGCGAGTGCGGCGGGCGCGGCTGCCTGGAGGTGCTGTGTCTGACGGCGCTTGCCAGGGGCGAGCTCGCCGAGGCGGCCCGGGTGCTGGGGACCGGCGCCGCGAACCTGGTGCGGCTGCTCGACATCGAGCGGGTGCTGCTCGGCGGCCGTGCGGTGCTCGCCGCGCCCGACGCCTTCGCGCGCGGCGCCCGCGAGGTCCTGGCCGGGCTGCGGCTCCCGGCGGACGTCGCCGTCGTCACCGCCCCGCACCCGGTCGCGGAGGGCGCGGCCCAGCTGATCCTGGCACCGCTGTTCGGCCGGTAGCCGCGCCTCCCGGGCGCGGGCCTGGGCGCCCCGGGCCGAAAATACGCTGATCGGGCGGAATCCCCTGCCCCCTCGTGCGCCGCGCCGGGCCGCTGCGCCGCCCGCGCCGCCCGCCGTGGCAGCGTCGCGGGCGACCCGTACGTCCGCGAGCAGCAAAGGCAGCCGCCACCATGCGACCGCGCACCGCCCACGCCGCCCTCGCCGTGACCGCCCTCGTGGTGGCCGTCGCGCCCGCCGTCACCCCGCTCACGGCCCCGGCGGCCCGCGCCGCGAGCCTCACGGCCCCGGCCCCGGTCGCGGCCCCGGCCCCGGTCGCGACTCCGGTCGCGGCCCGGGTCCCGAGCTGCGGGGCGGCAGGGGACCGGGAGTTCCCGCTGGCCGCCACCCTGCGCGGCGGGCCCGACGCCTATCCGGCGGGCGGCGCCTTCCGTACCTGGGACCTGGAGCTGGCCAACGGCACCACCGAGGCGTGCCGGGACATCCATCCGGTCCTGGTCCTCACCGACCGGGGCAAGGCACTGCGGCCGTCGCAGATCCGGGCCGAGTTCTACGACGCCGCCGCCGACCTGTGGCGGCCGGTCGCGTTCGAGGGCACCGATCAGGCCGAGAACGTCGGGGTGTTCGCCGCGCCCGGCACCGTACCGCCGACCGCCGTGCCGGACGCGCCGCCGTTCACCGGCTTCGCCGTGCCCGCGGGCGCCACCCTCACCGTCCCCGTCCGGCTCGCCTTCCTGGCGGACACCGCCCCCGACGAGGTCGTGGTCACCGCCGCCGTCGTGCAGAAGCGCGGCGACGACGGCGACTGGGTCGGCGAGTCCGGCGCGTACCGGCTGACCGTCGAACCGGCCGACCCCGACGAGCCCCCGGCCGCGCTCAACACCGCGCCGACCAGCGGCCCGCGCACCCCCACCGGCCCCAAGGAGCCCGCGCGCCCGGCCGTCCCGGCCCCGGCCGCCGACCCCGCCGACCCCGCCCACCCCGAACTCGCCCGCACCGGACGGCGGTCGGCCGTCGTCCTGGCCTCGCTGTCCGGCGCCCTGGTCGTCACGGGCGCGGCCCTGGTCCTCCTGGCCCGCCGCACCGCCCACCCCCGGCGCCCGGCCTGACGCCCGCCGACCTGCCGCCGCGCGCACAGGTCACGCCGCGTACACCTTCCCGTTCACTCCGGTCTGCGACGATCAGCCGGTGAGGAACGTGAGGAAACAGACCACCCCCGACCTGCCGGACCTGCCGGGGGCGCCCGTCCGCTCCGGGATCCCCGAGCACGGCCGGATCCCGAAGTACTACGCGGTGAAGGCCGAAGTGGCCCGGCTGATCGACGAGTTGGGCGAGGGCGGGCTGCTGCCCACCGAGCGCGATCTCGCCGTGCGCTACGAGGTGTCCCGGGAGACCGTCCGGCAGGCGCTGCGCGAGCTGCTGCTCGAAGGACGCCTTCGGCGGCAGGGCCGCGGCACCGTCGTCGCCGGGCCGAAGCTGGAGCAGCCGCTGTCGCTCGCCAGCTACACCGAGGGCGTCCGCCGCCAGGGCCGCCGCCCGGGCCGTGCGCTGATCTCGCTCGACCGCTTCCCGTGCCCCGAGCCGCTCGCGCCGATGGTCGGCGTCCAACCCGGCGAGCCGGTCTGGCACATGGAGCGGGTGCTGCTCGCCGACGACGAGCGGGTCGGCCTGGAGAGCACGTACGTCTCCGAGGCCCGCGCCCCGCGCCTCGACGAGGAGTTCGACCCGGACTCGTCCTTCTACTCCTATCTCCACGACCGGCTCGGGGTCGCCTTCGGTGACGCCGACGAGCGGATCGAGACGGTGCTCGCCACCCCGCGCGAGGCGCTGCTCATCGGCACCCCGCCCGCGCTGCCGATGCTGCTGATCCAGCGGGTGTCCCGGGACACCCACGGGCGGCCCCTTGAGCGGGTCCGCACCCTCTACCGCGGCGACCGCTTCAGCTTCACCGCGCACCTCGGCCGCCAGGACCACTCCGGCGAGCAGGGTGCGCACTGACCTGGGCTCCCGCCAGGGAACCTGCCGTGGAACGACCCGGTACGAACCGTTTCGACCCGCTTCAAATGTCACAGGAAGATAACGGGTCTAGGCCAACCTTGGCGGGCCGTTCACCGTCCCGTCGCCAACCGGACCGTAGCGGGTCACCGCGGCCCTCGACTGTTAACGGCATGAAGGTGATCGTCGTAGGAGCCGGCGTGGTGGGAACCATGCACGCCTGGCAGGCAGTCGAACGCGGCCATGAGGTCGTCCACATCGAGCGCGAGGCCGAGGCGCGCGGCGCCTCGCTCCGCAACTTCGGCCAGATATGGGTCAGCGGCCGGGCGGGCGGCGAGGAGCTCGACACCGCGCTGCGCGCCCGGGAACTCTGGGAGGGCATCGGCGCCAGAGTGCCCGGACTCGGCTTCCGGGCGATCGGTTCGCTCACGCCGGTCCGCGGTGAGCTCGAACTCGCCGTCGCCGAGGCCGCGTTGGCCCGTGACGACGCCGCCGCCCGCGGCTACAAGCTGCTCACCCCCGACGAGGCCAGGGCCGTGAACCCGGCGCTGCGCGGGGAGTTCGACGCCGCCCTGTTCTGCGAGCGGGACGCGGCCGTCGAGCCGCGCGTCGCGCAGCTCGCGCTCCGCGAGGCGCTGCTGGCCTCCGGCCGCTACACCTTCCTCCCGAACCGTGAGGTGCGCGAGGTCGTCGGCGAGAACGCGGTCCGCGACGACCACGGCGACGTGCACACCGGCGACGCCGTCGTCCTGTGCACCGGCGCCTGGCTGTCCGGTCTGGTCCGCGAGATCGCGGGCGAGGTCCCGGTCCGCCGGGTCCGGCTGCAGATGATGCAGACCGACCCGCTGGGCGAGCCGCTGACCACCTCCGTCGCCGACGCCGACTCGTTCCGCTACTACCCGGCCTACGCCTCGGAGGCCCTGGACGCGCTCAACGCAGGCCAGGCGCAGGACCCGACGGCCGCCGCCCACAAGATGCAGCTCCTGATGGTGCAGCGGCTCGACGGCGGACTGACCATCGGCGACACCCACGAGTACGAGCACCCCTTTGCCTTCGACACCGTCGAGGACCCCTACGAACACCTCACGCGCGTGGTCGAGTCCCTGCTCGGCCGCCCGCTGCCGCGCGTACGCCGCCGCTGGGCGGGTGTGTACGCGCAGTGCACCGACACCACCCGGGTCGTCCACCGCCAGCAGGTGCGCGACGGCGTGTGGCTGGTGACGGGCCCCGGCGGCCGCGGCATGACCTGCTCGCCCGCCATTGCCGAGACCACCGCGAACGAACTGGGCTGGTGAACACCATGAGCACTCCCGACACCACGCAGCACAAGCTGATCGTCCTCGACATGGCGGGCACCACCGTCGCCGACGACGGCCTTGTCGAGCTGGCCTTCACGGCCGCCGCCGAGCGCCTCGGTGAGGACCCGGCCACGATGATCGACTACGTCCGCGCCACCATGGGCGAGTCCAAGATCTCCGTCTTCCGCCACCTCTTCGGCGGCGACGAGGCCCGCGCCCAGCTGGCCAACCTCGCCTTCGAGGACGCGTACGGCGAGCTGGTCGCCGACGGCCGGATCGCCCCCATCCCGGGCGCCGCCGAGGCCATCGCCGAGCTCAAGGAGCAGGGCCGCACGGTCGTCCTCACCACCGGCTTCGCCCGGGTCACCCAGGACGCCATCCTCGACGCCCTCGGCTGGCGCGAGCTGGTCGAGCTGACCCTGTGCCCGTCGGACGCGAGCGGCCGCGGCCGCCCGTTCCCCGACATGGTGCTCGCCGCCTTCCTCCGTACCGGCGCGGTCGACGACGTCCGCCGGATCGTGGTCGCGGGCGACACCTCGTACGACATGCTCAGCGGCGTCCGCTCCGGCGCCGGGATCGTCGCGGGCGTCCTCACCGGCGCCCACGACGAGCCCGCCCTGAAGGAGCACGGCGCCACCCACGTGCTCGCCTCGGTCGCCGAACTCCCCGCGCTGATAAGGGAGTTCCCGGCATGACCCGGGTCAGCGGCATCCGCTTCGACCGGGTCTCGGTCGCCTACGGAGGCACCACCGTCCTCGACTCGCTCGACCTGACCGTCGAGCCCGGCGAGGTCATGGCCCTGCTCGGCCCGTCCGGCTCCGGCAAGACCACCGCCCTGCGGGCCGTCGCCGGATTCGTCACCCCCGCCTCCGGCCGGGTGTGGATCGGCGACCGTGACGTCACCGACCTGCCGCCGTACAAGCGCGGCATCGGCATGGTCGTCCAGCAGTACGCGCTCTTCCCGCACATGCGGGTCGAGGACAACGTCGCCTTCGGCCTCAAGGCGCAGAAGGCGCCCAAGGCCGAGATCCCCGGCCGGGTCGCCGAGGCCCTGGAGATGACCGGGATGGCGGCCTACGCCAAGCGCTACCCGCGCGAGCTCTCCGGCGGCCAGCAGCAGCGTGTCGCCATCGCCCGCGCCCTCGCGATCCGCCCCGGCGTCCTGCTGCTCGACGAGCCGCTGTCCGCGCTCGACGCCCAGCTGCGCTCCGGGATGCTCGCCGAACTGGCCCGGCTGCACCGCGAGTTGCCCGATGTGTCGATCCTGTACGTGACCCACGACCAGGTCGAGGCGCTCACCCTCGCCGACCGGATCGCGGTCATGGACAAGGCCCGCCTCCAGGACTGCGGCACCCCGCAGGAGCTGTACCGCAGGCCGCGCACCGAGTTCACCGCCTCCTTCGTCGGCAACGCCAACCTGCTGCCGGTGACGGTCGGCAGGGGCGGGGTCAGCCTGGACGGCATCGCCCTCGACGTGCCGGTCGACCCGGCCGCGGGCGCCGTCCCCGGCAGCACCGCCACCCTGTGCGTCCGCCCCCACCTCGTCGGCCTCGGCCCCGGCCCGAACGCCCTCACCGGCAGGATCACCGAGGTCCAGTGGCGCGGCGCCACCCACCGCCTGTACGTCGACGTCGCCTCCGGCCACCGCCTGAAGGCCGACGTCCGCGAGCTGCGCGAGACCCCGGCGCTCGGCGACGAGGTGACCCTGCACTTCGCCCGCGAGGACGCGGTGCTGCTCGGCGCGGGGGTCAGCGATGGCTAGCACCCTCGCCCCGCCCGCCGAGCGGCGGCGGCCCACCCGGCCCGCCACCCCGGAGGGCGGCGGCCGGACCGGCCGGCGGCTGCCCACCTGGGCCTGGGCCGTGCCGCCCGTGCTCGCGCTCGGCCTGGTGTTCCTCTACCCGCTGGTCCTGGTCGTCAAGGAGTCCCTCGCCCCCGGCGCGTACGCCGAGGTCTTCGCCTCCACGTCCTTCCGGGACGCCCTCGTCACCACCGTGTGGCTGGCCGCCGCCGCGACCGTCGGCTGCCTGGTGCTGGGCTTCGTCCTCGCGCTGGTCATCGCCTTCGTGCCGTTCCCCGGCGGCAAGGCGGTGTCGAAGTTCATCGACGTCTTCCTCTCCTTCCCGTCCTTCCTGATCACGCTCGCCCTGCTGTTCATCTACGGCACGGTCGGCATGGCCAACGGGGTGTGGACGGACGTCACCGGCGCCGCCGAGGGACCCTTCCAGTTCCTCACCACGCCCTGGGGCGTACTGCTCGCCGAGATCACCTACTTCACGCCGTTCGTGGTGCGCCCGCTGCTCGCCGCCTTCTCCCAACTGGACACCGCCCAGCTGGAGGTGGCCTCCTCGCTCGGCGCCCGCCCCTGGCGGATCGTCCGCCAGGTGATCCTGCCCGAGGCGCTGCCCGCGCTCGCCGCCGGCGGCAGCCTGGTCCTGGTGATGTGCCTGAACGAGTTCGGCATCGTCCTGTTCACCGGCGCCAAGGGCGTCACCACCCTGCCGATGCTCGTGTACGGCAAGGCGATCCTGGAGTCCGACTACGCGGCGGCCTGTGTCGTGGCCGTCGTCAACGTCGTCCTCTCGGTGGGCCTGTACGGCCTCTACCGCTTCCTCGTCGCCCGCACCGCGGGCGGCCCCCGCACCGGCGGCCGTACGCGCACCGCGAAGAACCGCGCCGAGTCCCAGGGCGCGACCCAGGGCGCGACCCAGGTCCAGGCCCAGGCCCAGGCCCAGGTCCAGGCCCAGGTCCAGGTCCAGGTCAAGGCCGAAGGGAGCCGCCGCCATGCTCGTGCATAGCCGCGCCGGGCGCTGGGGCGCCTGGGCCGTCTTCGCCGCCCTGTTCGTCCCGCTGTTCGCCTTCCCCCTCCTGGTGATCCTCGCCGCGTCCTTCTCCACCCACTGGTCGGGCGCCTTCCCCTCGGGACCGACCACCGAGCACTACACCGCCGCCGTCCGCGGCGAATCGCTCCAGGCGCTCACCACCAGCCTGATCACCGCGCTCACCGCGAGCCTGCTCGCGCTGACCGTCGGCACCTGGGCCGCGCTCACCGCCGCCGCCCTGCGCAAGCGCGGCCGGGCCGTGCTCGACGCGCTGTTCGTGCTGCCGGTCGCGGTGCCCTCGGTCGTCGTCGGCCTCGCCGTCCTGGTCGCGTTCTCGCAGCCGCCGTTCCTCCTGAACGGGACGCGCTGGATCGTGATCCTCGCGCACACCATTCTTGTCACGGCGTTCGCCTATCAGTCGGTTTCGGCCGCCATCCTTCGTCTGGACCCGATGTACGAGCAGGCGGCGGCCAGTCTGGGCGCGCGCCCCGCGTACGTCCTCCTGCGGGTGCGGCTGCCACTCCTGCTCCCGTCGCTGAACGCGGCGGCAGGACTCTGCTTCGCCCTGTCCATGGGCGAGTTGAGCGCCACCATGATGCTCTACCCGCCGGACTGGCTGCCGCTGCCCGTGCTCATCTTCACGGCCACCGACCGCGGTTCGCTCTTCACGGGCTCGGCACTCGCCGTGGTCCTCATGGCGGCGACACTCCTCGTGCTGCTCGCCGTCTCCCGTGTCCGCACCAAGGCTTCGTACCGCTGAAGCACCGCAGTTCCGTAGTTCCCGCTGTGCCGTAGTTCCCGCTGTTCCGCAGTTCTGCTGGCCATCCCCCCCGTAAAGCTGTCATGGCTGTAACTCCAGGAGAGAACGACGTTATGCGCACCGACAACCGGTTCTTCAAGCCGATCGCCGCCGTCACCGGCTGCCTCGCCCTCGCCGCCACCGTGACCGCCTGCGACGCGGGCGGCTCCGACTCCGCCTCCGGCGAGAAGGTCGTCACCGTCTACAGCGCCGACGGCCTGAAGGGCGAGGCGGGCGACGGCTGGTACGACAAGGTCTTCAAGGACTTCGAGAAGAAGACCGGCATCAAGGTCAAGTACGTCGAGGGCGGCTCGGGCGAGATGGTCCAGCGCGCCGCCCGCGAGAAGAGCAACACCCAGGCCGACGTCATCGTCACCCTGCCGCCGTTCATCCAGCAGGCCGACTCCAAGGGTCTCCTCCAGGCGTACACGCCCGCGGGTGCCGACATGGTCTCCGGCGCCGACAAGGCCGACGACGGCAAGTGGATCTCCGTCGTGAACAACTTCTTCGGCTTCATCCACAACAAGAAGGAGCTGCCGGCCGCGCCCACCACCTGGGAGCAGCTGCTCGACGGCAAGTACAAGAACAAGCTCCAGTACTCCACCCCGGGTGTCGCTGGCGACGGCACCGCCGTGCTGATCAAGGCGATGCACGACTTCGGCGGCAAGGACGCGGCCCTCGAGTACCTGAAGAAGCTCCAGGCCAACAACGTCGGCCCGTCCTCCTCCACCTCCAAGCTGGCCCCGAAGGTCGACAAGGGCGAGATCCTGGTCGCCAACGGCGATGTGCAGATGAACTTCGCGCAGTCGAAGTCCATGCCGAACCTGGGCATCTGGTTCCCGGCGAAGGAGGGCGGCAAGGCCACCACCTTCGCGCTGCCCTACGCGGCCGGTCTGATGAACAAGGCCCCGCACACCGAGAACGGCAAGAAGCTCCTCGACTTCATGCTGAGCGAGGACGCCCAGCGCGAGGTCAGCTCCATCGGCGGCGGCTTCACCGTCCGCAAGGACGTCAAGGCGACCGACGCCAACGCCATCGAGCTGGCGAAGCTCATGAACGGCGTCGAGGTCTTCGAGCCCGACTGGAGCGACATCGACCAGAACCTCACCACGTACGTGGACGGCTGGAAGGCCGCGACCGGCAGCTGACGCCGGGTCCCGGCAACGGGACAGCGCAGCCAAGGACCACCGGCCCACGGACCACCGGCCCACGGACCACCGGCCCACGGAACAACGGGCCAGTCGTCCACAAGAGTTCACCGGAGCACGCCCGAGTTCACCTCGCGTCTCTTCCCCGCGGGGAAGTGTAGCGAAAAGATAACGGGTACAGACCGAAGCTCAACGCCCCTGAGGAATCAGGGGCGTTGGTGCGCCCACACCGCGTTTCGCTCCCCCCGGAGGAACCCGACATGCCGATCTCCGGCATCTCCCGCTCCCACGTCTCCCGCCGCTCCGTCCTCGCCGCCGCCGGTGCCACCGCCGCCGTCGCGGCCACCGGCCTCGTGGGCGCCCCCGCCGCCCAGGCCGCCACCGCCGCGCCGACCCTCCCCAACGGCACCAGCAAGGACAAGGTGCTGTTCGTCGGCATGGACGGCCTGCGCCACGACCGCATCGACGCCGCCAAGGCCCCCACCCTCAAGTCGCTGATGGCGAACGGCACCTACGGCACCTCGCTGCTCTACGCCAGCCCGATGGCCGCCACCTCCTCGGGCCCCGGCTGGTCGACCATCTCCACCGGCGTGTGGCCCGACAAGCACGGCGTGAAGGACAACACCTTCACCGGCCGCAACTACGGCACCTACCCCGGCTTCCTGGCGCGGCTCGCCCAGGTCCGCCCCGACCTGTCGCTCTTCGCCGCCGTGGACTGGCCGGAGCTCGACACCTACGGCACCGTCACCCCCGGCGCCGACGCCAAGGTCGTCTACAACAACGACTACGCCGTCAACGACCTCACGATCACCGAGGTCACCGAGGACGTCCTGCGCAACCAGAACCCCGACGTCCTCTTCGTCTACTTCGGCGAGACCGACGAGATCGGCCACAACAACGGCGCCGCCAGCACCAAGTACACCGACGCCATCGACGTCCAGGACGGCTACCTCGGCCGGCTGCTCGCCGCGATCAAGGCCCGGCCGAGCTACGCCACCGAGCGCTGGACCGTGATCGTCGCCACCGACCACGGCCACACCGACGCCGGCGGCCACGGCGGCTCCACCATCGAGGAGCGCCGCACCTTCGTGCTCGCCCAGGGCCCCGGCATCGCCGCGGGCGCCCGGCCCATCGACACCCGCCTCGTCGACGTCGCCGCCACCGTCTTCCGCCAGCTCGGCATCACCCCCGACCCGGCCTGGGGCCTGGACGGCAAGCCGATCCAGGACCGCTCCACCGACCCGTTCGACACCCTCCAGTCCGCGCTGACCGGCCGGGTCGACGAGACCGGCATCCCGGCGGGTGTCCTCGGCTTCACCCACACCGCGCCCAGCGGCTGGTCGGTCATCAACAACGCCATGGGCACCGGCGGCGTGACCGAGTGGCGCGGCTGGTCCTTCGCCACCAACGAGTTCTGGTCCCGCTCCCAGCGCGACCAGTCCCGCGAGCTCAACGTCCGCGCCCGCGGCGTCTTCGCGGTGGCCGACTCCGACGAGTGGGCCGACAAGTCGTTCTCCGGTACGTACGACTCGACCCTGGTCACCCCGGCGTACGGCGTCACGGGCGCGAGCAAGGTGACGCTCGACTTCACCACCCTCTACCTCCAGGAGGGCGCGCAGGTCGGCCAGGTCCTGGCCAGCTTCAACGGCGGCACCCCGACCGTGGTCAAGACCTACTCCTCGGACGTGGTCTCGCAGCCCCAGTCGCTGGCCGTCACCGTCCCCTCGGGGGCGTCCAGCGTGAGCTTCCGCTTCCGCTACACCGGCTCCAACAACTGGTACTGGGTGATCGACGGGGTCAAGGTCACGGCCTCTTGATTAGGCTGGGGGCGTCGCCACAGAGCTGTCGCGTCGCCCCCAGCACCCCGTCGCGCCGGTCGCGTCCCTCGTGACCGCCGCACCCGCTTCCCGTACGGCAGGAGTCCCGCACCCATGGCAGAGCGCAAGCCGATCGAATCCTGGCTGACCGACATGGACGGGGTCCTCATCCACGAGGGCGTGCCGATCCCCGGTGCGGACGCCTTCATCACCAAGCTGCGGGACACCGGGAAGCCGTTCCTCGTGCTCACCAACAACTCGATCTACACCGCCCGCGACCTGCACGCCCGCCTCGCGCGGATGGGTCTGAACGTGCCGGTCGAGAACATCTGGACGTCGGCCCTCGCCACCGCGAAGTTCCTCGACGACCAGCGCCCCGGCGGCACCGCGTACGTGATCGGCGAGGCCGGTCTCACCACCGCGCTGCACGACATCGGCTACGTCCTCACCGACCACGACCCGGACTACGTGGTGCTCGGCGAGACCCGTACGTACTCCTTCGAGGCCATGACCAAGGCGGTCCGGCTGATCAACGCGGGCGCCCGCTTCATCTGCACCAACCCGGACGAGACCGGCCCGTCCCTGGAGGGCCCGCTGCCCGCCACCGGCTCGGTCGCCGCGCTGATCACCAAGGCCACCGGCAAGGAGCCGTACTTCGCGGGCAAGCCCAACCCGCTGATGATGCGCACCGGCCTGAACGCGATCGGCGCCCACTCCGAGACCAGCGCCATGATCGGCGACCGGATGGACACCGACATCCTGGCCGGGCTCGAAGCGGGCATGCAGACCTTCCTGGTCCTGACCGGCCTCACCACGCAGGCCGAGATCGACCGCTTCCCGTACCGCCCGTCGAAGATCGTGAAGTCGATCGCGGACCTCGTCGACCGGGTCTGACCCGCTCGGTCCGGGGGCCCGCGCCGCCCGGACGCCTGTTCGGCCCCGCTGCGGATGCGGCCGGGGCCGAACCGGGTGACCCTGCCAGTACCAGGAGGTCACAATGCGTTCAGGTCCCCTCGCTCTCCGTGCCGCGGGCGCCGCCGTGGTGCTCGTGCTCGCCCCCACGGCGGGCACCGCCCTCGCCCACGACGGAGTCCAGGCCACCGTCACCCCCGGCACCGCGTCCCCCGGTGCCGACGTCGACGTCCGCGTCACCGGCTGCGACGGCACCACCGGCGCCGCCAGGTCCCAGGCGTTCGTCGCCCAGGCCGAGCTCACCGGCCGCGACGGCGGCAAGAACCCGCTGTTCGGCGACACGACCCTGAAGTCGGAGCTCGAGGACGGCACCTACAAGGTCAGCGTCACCTGCGACGGCCACGAGCACCAGGACGTCGGCTGGGTCCAGGTCCGGCGCCACCACGAGCCCAGCCACCGGCCCACCCACCACCCGTCCCCGATCGCCCCGGTGCACGCGGGCGGCGGCGGCACGGCGGCGTTCGCCGCGCCCGCGGCGCCCGGCGTGGCCCAGACGGCCGCCGAAGAGGGCCTCGGCACCCCGTACACCCTGCTCGGCCTCGGCCTCGCGGCCCTCGCCGCGGTCGCCGTCGCCTTCCGCAGCAGCGCCCGCCGCCGCGGCGGCGCGGGCCAGGGCACGGACTGACCCGGTGTCGTCCGGGCGGGCACTGACCGGCACGGCCTGGGCGGTGCTGCTGCTCGGCCTGTGGTTCTGGGGCAAGGACGGCGCCGAGGGCCCGAGCGGCGCCTCGGCGCCCGCCACCGGCGACATCGCCGCCGTCGGCCGCCCGCTCGGCCTGCCGCTGCCCCCGGCGCACGACCCGCTCGCCCCCGCCGAGCCGCGCCGGGTCGAGATCCCGTCGATCGGCGTCTCGGCCCCCGTCGTCGCCCGCGGCCTCGACCGGGACGGGGCGATCGACCCGCCGCCGTACGAGCTGCCGGGCACGGTCGGCTGGTACGGCTCCGGCACCCGCCCCGGCGCCTCCGGGGCCGCGCTCCTCGTCGGCCACGTCGACACGCAGACCCGCCCGGCCGTCTTCTACGGCCTGAGCACGGCGCGCCCCGGCACGACGGTGGCCGTGACCCGTTCGGACGGAAGCGTCGCGGAATTCACGGTGGACGACGTCCGGGTGGTGCCCCGGGAGGGCTTCGACGCGGGCCGCGCCTACGGCCCGCACCTGCCGGGCCGCTCCGAGCTGCGGCTGATCACCTGCGGCGGGACCTTCGACAAGGAGGCCGGGGCGTACACGGCGAACGTGATCGTCTCGGCGTATCTGACCGGGACGCGGGCGCGGGGCTGATCCGGCGGCGGGCGGTGGGTTCATCAGACGAGTCGGCCGCCACCGTCGGTGTGCAGCACGGTCCCGGTGACGAACGGGCTGGTCATCGCGTACAGCGCGGCCCGGACCAGGTCGTCGGGCGAACCGGCGCGCCGGGCGGGGTTGCGTGCGGCGACCCCGGCGAGGAACTCGTCCTTGCCCGTGCCGAGCCCGTCCCAGGCCCCGGTGTCGACGATGCCGGGCGAGACGGCGTTGACCCGGACCGGCGCCAGCTCCACCGCGAGGGCCCGCACCAGGAAGGCCAGCGCGCCGTTGGCGGTCGCCATCACGACGCGCTGCGGGGCCGGGCGCCAGGCCGCGATCCCGGAGAAGAAGGTGAAGGAGCCGCCCTCGGACACCTGGCCCGCCAGATGCTTGGCGAGCAGCAGCGGGCCGAAGACCTTGGCCGCGAAGGCCCGCTGCACGGCGGCGAGGTCGAGTGCGGCGACCGGTCCGTTGGCGGGCATGGCGGCGGTCGAGACCAGGTGGTCGAAGCGGCCCACCGCCGAGCCGAGAGCGGCGACGGAGTCCTCGTCGGCGAGGTCGACGGGCTGGACGACGGCGGGCCCGGCGAGCCGTTCGGCGGTGGCGGCCAGCTTGGCGGCGTCGGGGCCGGCGAGGATCACCTCGGCGCCCGCGGCGGACGCGGTCTCGGCGAGCCTGCGGCCGGTGTGCGATCCGGCGCCGACGACGACGATCCGACGGCCGTCGAGCGCGTCCTGGAAGATTCCGGTGGTCATGGGAGGTGTCCTCGCGAGTGGCAGAAGTGGCGTGAGCTGTGGACGGGGCACGGGTGCCCCGGCGTGCCCGCGGTGCGGCGGCGCGTACGGCGCGGAACCGGCACCCGGCCACTGTCTCCGACCCGACCGCCATAGGTCCAAGACATGCTTTCTCTGCCTGCCATAACATTTCCTCATGGCAACGCTCCGGCAGTTCGAGTACCTGGTCACCGTCGTCGACACGGGCTCGTTCACCCGTGCCGCCGAACTCCTCCACGTCTCCCAGCCCGCGCTCTCCCACCAGGTGCGCGCCCTGGAGCGGGACAGCGGCGGACCGCTGCTCGAACGGCTCCCGCGCGGGGTCAGGCCGACCCCGATGGGCCGCGTCATGCTCCCGTACGCGCGTTCCGCCCTGGCCGACGCCGAGCGCGCCCGTGCGGCGGCGCGCCGCGCGGCCGGTCTGGAGACGGGGGAGATCCAGCTCGCCTGCGTCTACTCGGTCACCCTCGGGGTGCTGCCCCCGGTCCTGCGGCTGTGGCGTGAGCGGTACCCCGGGGTCCGGGTGCGGATCGAGGAGTTCCCGCACGCGGAGACCCTCCTCGCGGCGATGGCGGCGGGCCGGGCCGACCTCGCCGTGGGGCCGGTGCCCGCGGCGTGGGAGGGCCCGGTGCGACGGCTGGGCACGGAGGAGTTCGTCGTGGTGGTCCCCCCGGACGACCCGGCCCCCGACCCCGTGGGCCTGGCGGCTCTCGCGGACCGCTCGTGGGTGCACTTCACCCCCGGCAACGGTCTCGCGGAGGTCCTCGACGACGCCTGCGCCGCGGCGGGCTTCCGGCCCCGGGTGGCGGTCCGCACCGCGCAGACCGCGGCCGCCCCGCTCCTCGCGGCCGCCGGTCTCGGCCCCGCCCTGGTCCCGGGCAACCTGCTGCCACCCGCCTTCCCCGGCCGGACGCTGCGGACGGACCCGCCGGTGCGCCGGGTCCTCGCCGCCTACGGGCGTCCCGGGCCGGATCCGCTGACCGGGGCCTTCCTGGAGCTGCTCGCCGCCGAGGCCCGGGTCGCGCCGTGACCGGTGGCCGGCCGACGGGGCGGGGGGCGCGCCGCCGGCCGGTCCGGTCCTCGACCACGGGCTCACGAGCCGCGGGAGGAGCCCGGAGCCGCCGCGGGAGGTCGGGTTCCGCTCACTGTAAGGGAAGCGGGGGCGCGGAGGCGGGCAGACGACTGAGGCCCTTCACCATTGGTGAAGGGCCTCAGTACTGCGCGTGCGCCGCCAGGGACTCGAACCCCGGACCCGCTGATTAAGAGTCAGCTGCTCTAACCAACTGAGCTAGCGGCGCCTGCTGACCTGCGTAACTCTACAGGACCTCCGGCGGTGCTCCGGACCATTTCCTGGCCCGCCCGGCCTGTCGGATGGTCGTATTGACCCTTCGATCCGTCAAAATGCGATTTGTCCAGACAGTTGAGACACTGGCGCCCGTACAGGAGCGCGAAAAGATCTTGACGAGTGTGGAGGGGAACGCATGAGCGTGCCGGTCTTCGAAGAAATCGAGCCAGCGGCGGACTGCGGCTGCCCGGGCTGTGCCCAGCAGCGGCGCGACCTGGCCCTCGGCCTCCCGGTCAGGTCCGGCGGCCACCCGGCGGCGCACGGTGCCCGGCGCGCGCTGGTCCTGGTGACGGCGGCGGGCGTGGTGCTCGGCGGGGGCACCGGCGTCGCGGGCGCGGCGGGCGCGGTGCCGGCCGACCCGGCCGTGGACGCGACCGACGCCACCGCGGGGCCGGGCGCCGGGCTGCGCGCGGTGCCGCACGGACCGGGCCCCGAGACCCCGCAGGGTGGTCGCGGCCCGCTGCACGGCTCGCCCGGCCCGGGCTCCGCGCCGTCCCCCGACGCGGTCCCGACGACCAGTCAGATCTCCGTCCAGTCCCTGCGGAAGACCACCCGCGCGGAGATCATCAACCGCGCGAAGACCTGGGTCACGGCGAGCGTGCCGTACTCCATGGAGCGCTACTGGTCCGACGGCTACCGCCAGGACTGCTCCGGCTACATCTCGATGGCCTGGAACCTCCGCTCCAACGAGTGGACCGGCAGCCTGGACCGCTTCGCCGACCGGATCGACCGCGCGGACCTCCAGCCCGGCGACATCCTGCTCTTCCACAACCCGGCCAACCCGACGCGCGGCTCGCACGTGACGATCTTCGGCGGCTGGACGGACTACACCCACACCTCGTACATCGCGTACGAGCAGACCAAGCCGCGCACCAGGAAGCAGGCGACCCCGCTCGCGTACTGGGAGAACTCCGACCGCTACCTCGCCTACCGCTACAAGGGCGTGGTCAGCGGCGGCAGCGGCAACGCGGGCTCCGGCCCGGGCACCGGCACGGACACCGGTACGGACCCGGTGGTGAAGCCGGACGCCCCGTACCCCGGGACGGCGATGTTCGGACCCGGCGCGAACAACAAGTACGTGACCCAGCTCGGCAAGCTGCTCGTGGCACGGGGCGCCCAGAAGTACTACACGCAGGGCCCCGGCCCGCGCTGGGGCGACGCGGACCGCCGGGCGACCCAGGCGTTCCAGCTCGCCCAGGGCTGGCGCGGCAGCGCGGCGGACGGACTGCCGGGGCCGAAGACCTGGGCGCTGCTCGTGAGCGGGCAGGGCAGGAGCATCGGCGGTTCGAGTGGTTCGGGCGGTTCGAGCGCAACTGCGAGCGGGTTCCCCGGGCGTGGCTACTTCCGTCCGGGCCAGTCCAGCGCATATGTGGAGAAGCTGGGCAAACAACTGGTGAAGCGGGGCTTCGGCAAGCACTACCTGTCGGGCCCCGGTCCGCGCTGGACGGAGGCGGACCGCCGCAACGTCGAGTCCTTCCAGCGGTCCCAGGGCTGGCGCGGCGGCGCGGCCGACGGCTACCCGGGCCCGGAGACCTGGCGGCGCCTTTTCCGATGACCCCGAGAACATGAGGTGGACCGAATGACGTCATCGACCCCGAGCCCGACCCCGACCCCACCACCGGACCAGGGCCCCGCCGCCACCCGCGACGCGGCCCGCACGGCCCGCCGCCTGACGGACGGCCGCCTGCGCTCTGGCGGCCCGTCAGCCGATCCGGGGGGTACGGGCTTTGGCGCGGCGCCGCCGGGCCCGTACGGGGCGGAGGCCGAGTCGGCGTCGGGCCCGTCCGGGGCGGGGAGCGCCGACTCGTCGGACCGCGCGGCGGCGGGCGCGGTGGGCGGCGCCGCCGCTGGTACGGCCCCGGGTGCGGGGTCCGCTTCCGGCCCGGTCGGTGAGCGGGCCGCTGACGCTGCGGCTGACGCGGTTCGCCCCGCTCCCACGACCGCCCCCGAGGGCGCGGGCGTCACCTCCGGCCTGCCGGGCGCGGGGCCCGCTGACGCGGCCGGCCCCGCCCCTCGGGCGGGCGGGCCGCTGAACGTCCCTGCCCGTGGGCTGAGCGCCCCCGCGGGCGCGGGTCCGGCCCCGGGCCTGCTCGGTGAGCGGCCGTCCGGTGCGGCTGCGGGCCTGCCGGGCGAGGGCGCCGGTACGCCGGTGGGCGCGACTTCTGTTCCGGGCCCGGTCGGCGAGCGGCCCTCCGGTGCGGCTGAGGTTCAGCCGGGCGACGGCGTCGGTACGGCCCCGGGCTCGGGCCCCGCTTCTGGCCTGCTCGTTGAGCGGGCCTCCGGCGCGGCTGCGGCCCAGCCGGGCGGCGCCGCCGCGCCTCTCACCCCGGGGGGTGCGGGGGAGCCCCGTACCCCGGCGGTCCCGTCCGGACCCACCCCCACGTCGGCCGACTCGGCCACCGCCGGTACGACGGCCTCGGCCCGCCCCGGTGCGCCCGTCTCCGACCGAACGCCGGGCGGCGGCCTCGCCCGTACCGCCCCGGGCGCCTCCGGCACCGGCTTCGGTACGGCGGCCCCGGCCGCGAGTCCCGCCTCGGGTCTGCTCGGCGAGCGGCCCTCCGGCCCGACTGCCGCCCCGCCTGGCGGCGGTGCCGGTACGCCCGCGGGCGCGACCTCCGCCTCCGACCCGCGCACCGGCACCGCCCCGGACGCCGGGGCGCCGACCGGGCGCCCCACCGGTGCGGACCCCGTCGGTCCCGTCGGTCCCGTCGGTCCCGTCGGTCCTGCCGTCGCCACGGCGGGCCCCGCCCGCTCCGCCGCCAGTCCGCTGTCCGAGCGGCCCTCGGACGTGCCGCGCCGCGCGGGCGCGCGTGACGCGGCGGCGCCCGTCTCCCTGGCGCGCCCGGCCGGTACCACCGCCCCGGCCCCCGAAGCCCCTGCTCGCCCCGGCATCGCCGTCGACGCGCCGGACGAGCCCGGCACGACCCCGTCCGCCGACCCCGCGCCCGGCGCGGCCCGCAAGGCATCCCACCGCAAGGCGGACTCCGTCGACTTCGGATGGATCGCCGGGGTCCCGTTCAAGACCCTCACGGTCCCCGTCGCCGCCGACATGACCGGCGGCCCCGCCCGCGCCGGTACCCGGCGTCGTACCGTCATCGGGTCCGAGACCACCGGCAGCATCCCGGTGCACCTGCTCTTCCGGGACGAGCCCGAGGGGCCGAGCGCGGCCGTGACGGACGACGACGGCGGGCCCGCCACCGTGCCGGTGGCCAAGACCGCGGCCCCGGGAGCAACGGGCAAGGGCAAGACCAAGGACAGGGCCAGGGCCAAACCGGCCATCCCCGCGCCCACCCGCCCCACCGCTCCCGCCCGTACCCACCGCCCCACCCCCACCGCCGATCCCCACCTCGTCGAGCGGGCCGGGCCGGTGCTGCCGGGGTGGGTCGGGGTGCTCGGTGGGGTGCTCGCCCTGTTCGGCTGCGCCGCCGTCGTGTGGTGGGCCGGAGCCGTGCCCGCCGAGGCCGCGCGGATGCTGCGGCTGCCGGCACGCCCGTACCAGGGCATCCACCTCGGCCAGTGGGCGCTGCTCGCCCTCGGCGTCGTCCTCACGCTCTTCTTCCTGGGCGGTCTCGGCCGCGGCCGGGTCGGCTACGCCCTCGTCCTCACCCTCTTCGGCGACTACCGCGGCACCGTCCGCCGCACCGGTCTGCTCTGGGTCAGCCCGCTCCTGCTCCGCCGCCGCGTCGACGTCCGGCTCCGGCACTGGCGCAGCGAGCCGCTGCCCGCGGTCGACGCGAAGGGCACCGCGCTCGACGTCGTCGTCCTCGTGGTGTGGCGGATCCGGGACACCGTCCGCGCCGCGCTCGGCGTCGACCGGCACGAGGAGTACCTGCGCGAGCAGGTGGAGGCGGCGATGGCCCGGGTGCTGTCGCAGCTGCCGGCCGACGCGTTCCACGAGGACGCGCCGACCCTGCGGGACGCGGAGGCGGTCGGCGAGGCGCTGACCCGGATGCTGTCGGCGGAGTGCGCGCCGGTCGGGATCGACGTGTTCTCGGCGCAGCCGACCCGGATCGAGTACGCCCCCGAGGTGGCCGCCGCGATGCAGCGCCGCCGGATCGCGGCGATCGACGCCAAGCACCGGGACAGCGTGCTCACCTCCGTCGTGGACGCGGTCGACGACGTGGTCCACCGGCTGACCTCCCGTGGTCTGGTGGAGCTCGACGACTACGAGCGGAAGGCGCTGGTGAAGGACCTGACGGTGGCGTTCTACACGGGCAGGACCGCGCCGGGGGAGGGCGCCTGAGGCCCGGCTGAGGCCGGTCCTACGGGGAGTCCGGCGGCCACGCTCCAGGCCGCCGTTGGTATGGACATGTTCAAGTTCCGGTCATACCTTGGGACTTGGTCTAGACCGGAACCAAGTCAGCTGTGGAAAACCAGGCACCACCCTCGGGCGCCCCGGGGCGTCACCGGCACCACGCACGCGTGCGGTACGGCCATGGAACTCCCCCACGTTCTTCCTGGAGCGACAGCATGCGCAAAAAAACTGGGATAGCGGCGGTGGCGCTCGGCGTCGCCGCCGCCTCCCTCTTCGCCACCACCAGTGCCACCGGGCACGGCTACACCGACTCGCCGATCAGCCGGCAGAAGCTCTGTGCGAACGGCACCGTCACCAACTGCGGCGACATCCAGTGGGAGCCGCAGTCGGTCGAGGGGCCCAAGGGCTTCCCGTCCGGCGGACCGGCCGACGGCAAGATCTGCGCGGGCGGCAACTCCCGCTTCGCGCAGCTCGACAACGGCCGCAACGGCGCCTGGCCCACCACCAAGGTCACCGCGGGCCAGAGCTACACCTTCCGCTGGCAGTTCACGGCCCGTCACGCGACCACGGACTTCCGGTACTACATCACCAAGAACGGCTGGAACGGGAGCAAGACCCTCACCAGGGCCGACCTCGACACCCAGCCCTTCCTGGTCGTCCCGTACAACAACCAGCAGCCGCCGGCCACCCTCTCGCACTCCGGGACCATCCCGGCGGGCAAGACCGGCCGTCATCTGATCCTGGCGGTGTGGACGATCGCGGACACCTCGAACGCGTTCTACGCGTGCTCGGACGTCCAGTTCTGACCGGGTCCCGCACCCAGGGACCCGACCCCGTTCACAACTGACGGGCCGTCAGTTACCATCCCGCCGCATGGGGACCGTCGCGGAACTCGTACGACGCCAATGGGGCGACCACAGGCCCGGGCTGAGGGACGAACACACCACCCTCACCCACCACCAGGTCGCCGCGGGCGCCGCCGCGCGCGCCGCCCTGCTCACGGAACTGATGCCCGACCGGCCGGGGCGCGAGCCGCACCTCGGCCTGCTGCTCGACAACACACCGGAGTACCCGCTCTGGCTCGGCGCGGCGGCCCTCACCGGGGCCGCCGTGGCCGGGATCAACCCCACCCGGCGCGGCGCCGAACTCGCCCGCGACATCCGGCACACCGACTGCCGGGTGCTCGTCACCCAACGCGCCCACCTGCCGCTGCTCGACGGCCTCGAACTCCCCGGCCTGCGCGTCCTCGTCACCGACACCGAGGCGTACGCCGCGCTGCTCGCCCCGTACGAGCACGCCACCCCGGACGACATCGCCGCCCGGCCGCTCCGCCCCGTCCGCCCCGACAGCCGCTTCCTGCTCACCTTCACCTCCGGCTCCACCGGCGCGCCCAAGGCCGCCCTCTGCTCCCAGGGCAGACTCGCCGCCGCCGGGGCCTCGCTGGTACGGCAGTTCGGCGTCGGCGCGGACGACACCCACTACATCTGCATGCCGATGTTCCACGGCAACGCCGTCATCGCCGACTGGGCGCCCGCGCTGTCCGCGGGGGCCGGGATCGCGCTGCGCGCCCGCTTCTCCGCCTCCCGCTTCCTGCCCGACGTCCGCCGTTTCGGCGCCACCTACTTCACCTACGTCGGCCGCGCCGTGCAGTACCTGCTCGCCACCCCCGAGACCCCCGACGACCGCGACCACGCCCTCCGGCTCGGCTTCGGCACCGAGGCCGGCGCCGTCGACGCGGCCCGCTTCGAGGCGCGCTACGGCGCCCGGCTCGTCGAGGGGTACGGCTCCTCCGAGGGCGGCGCCTCCGTCCAGCGCACCCCCGACACCCCCGCCGGGGCGATCGGCCGGGCCGCGCCCGGCGACGACCTCGCCGTGCTCGATCCGGCCACCCACCGCGAATGCCCGCCCGCCCGCTTCTCGCCCGCCGGCGTGCTGCTCAACGCCGACGAGGCGGTCGGCGAACTCGTCAACCGCGGCCGCAGCGCCTTCGAGGGCTACTGGCGCAACCCCGCCGCCGAGGCCGCCCGGGTCCGCGCCGAGGGCTTCTGGACCGGCGACCTCTTCTACCGCGACCCCGAGGGCTTCCTCTACTTCGCGGGCCGCACCGACGACCGGCTGCGGGTCGACAGCGAGAACCTCGCCGCCGCGATGATCGAACACATCCTGGCCCGCTGGGACCGGGCCGCGGGCGTCGCCGTCTACGCGATACCCGACCCGGTCGCCGGGGACCGGGTGATGGCCGCCGTCGCCCTGCGCCCCGGCACCGCCTTCGACCCCGCCGCCTTCGCCGACTTCCTCGCCGCCCAGGGCGACCTCGGCACCAAGATGCCGCCCACCTTCGTCCGGGTCGTCCCCGAACTGCCCCTCACCGCCACCAACAAGGTCCACCGCGTCGCCCTGCGCCGTACCGCCCTCACCACCACCGACCCCGTCTGGTGGCGCCCGGCCCCCACCGGCCCGTACGAGCCCTTCGGCCCGGCCGCCAGGACCGCTCTGCGCGCCCAGTACGAACGCCGGCACCGCCCCTTCCCCGGTGAGGGCGAGGCCGAACAGGGGCCGGGGGCCGGGGCCGGGTAGCCCTCGGTACGCGCCCCTCGCCCGCCCCCGGGGTAGGTCTGGCACCACCATCGCCCCACCCCCTGCCCCCCTGGCCCGCCCCCGGCCGCCCCGCATAGCGTGATCGTCATGCCGCCGTCCCCCAGCCGCCCCCACTCCCGTGGCGCCGCCCCTAGCGCCTGGCAGGCCCTCGCCGGCCCGCGCCTCCCGCTCACCGGCTGGCCCTGGCGGGCCGTGGCCTACCTCGCCACCGGCGTCCTCTCCGGACTGCTCACCCTCCTCACCCTGCTCGCCACCCTGGTCCTCGCCCTCCTCCTCGTCGGCCTGCCGCTGCTCCCGCTGACCGCGCTCGGCGTCGGCGGCGCCGAGCGACGACGGCTCCGGCTGTTCGACCCGGCCCCCGCCCCCACCCCGCACCAGGTGCCCGCCGCCCCGGGCATCGGCGCCTGGCTCCGGCTCCGGGCGCGAGAACCGGCCACCTGGCGGGAGCTCACGTACACCGTCCTGCTCGGCACCGTCCTGTGGCCGCTCGACCTGCTCGTCCTGGCCGTCGGCCTCGGCCTGCCCGGCGCGCTGCTCGCGGTGCCCGTCCAGCTCGCCGCCGACGGCCACGAGGCCAAGGCGATCAAGCTGATCATGGTCACCGGCTATCCGGCGGCCTGCGCGCTCGCCCTCGCCGGACTGCTCCTGCTGCCCGTCCTGCTGTACCCGCTCACCGCGCTCGCCGGGGCCCGCGCCGCCCTCGCCCGGACCCTGCTCGCCCCGCGCGAGGCCGAGCTGAGCCGCCGGATCGGCGAGGTCACCGCCTCCCGGGCGCGGCTCGCCGCCGCCTTCGAGGCCGAGCGGCGGCGGATCGAACGCGATCTCCACGACGGCGCCCAGCAGCGGCTCGTCGCCCTCACCATGACCCTCGGCCTGGCCCGCTACGACGCCCCCGCCGGACCGCTCGCCGACCAGCTCGCCAAGGCCCACGAACAGGCCGGACAGGTGCTCGGCGAACTGCGCGAGCTGATCCACGGCATCCATCCGCAGGTCCTCGTCGACTACGGGCTCGGCGCCGCGCTCGCCGACGCCGCCGACCGCAGCGTCATCCCCGTCACCACGGTCACCACCGCCCTGGGCCCCGGCCCCGAGCGGGCGGACCCCGATCCCGAGGACTTCGCCCTGCCCCGGCTCCCCGCCGCCGTCGAGAGCGCCGCCCACTTCGTGGCCCGCGAAGCCCTCGCCAACGTCGACCGGCACAGCGGCGCCACCCGCGCCCGGCTCGCCGCCCACCACGACGGCCGCGCCCTCGTGCTCACCGTCGAGGACGACGGCCACGGCGGCGCCGACCCGGGCCGGGGGAGCGGTCTCACCGGCCTCGCCGACCGGCTCGCGGTCCTCGATGGCACACTGACGATCATCAGCCCGCCCGGCGGGCCGACCCTGCTACGAGCGGAGATCCCGTGCAGCGCCCTCTCCGGATCGTCCTCGCCGAGGACAGCGTCCTCCTCCGCGAAGGACTGATCGGCCTCCTGGCGCGTTTCGGCCACGAGGTGGTCGCCGCGGTCGGCGACGCCGACGCCCTGCGCGAGGCCGTCGCCGCCCACGCGCCGGACATCGTCGTCACCGACGTCCGGATGCCACCCGCCTTCCAGGACGAGGGACTGCGCGCCGCCGTCGCGCTGCGCGCCGAGCGTCCTGCCCTGCCGGTCCTGGTGCTCAGCCAGTACGTGCAGCGCTCGTACGCCGCCGATCTCCTCGACGCGGGCGACGGCACCGGCGTCGGCTATCTGCTCAAGGACCGGATCGGCCAGGTCGAGGAGTTCCTGGACGCCCTGACCCGGGTCGCCGAGGGCGGTACGGTCGTCGACCCCGAGGTCGTACGGCAGCTGCTGCGCCGCCACCGCGACCCGCTCCAGGCGCTCACCCCGCGCGAGCGGGAGGTCCTCGGCCTGGTCGCGGAGGGCCACTCGAACGCGGCGGTCGCCCGCCGTCTGGTGGTCACCGAGGCCGCCGTCGGCAAGCACATCGGCAACATTCTGGCCAAGCTCGACCTGCCGCCGGCCGAGGACACCCACCGCCGGGTGCTGGCCGTCCTCGCCTATCTGCGGGCGTGAGGTGGACCGCCGCGCGGACGGCACGTCCCGGGCAACGAAAAAGCCCCTCGCTCTCGCGAGGGGCTTCTCCCGTCTGTGCGCCGCCAGGGACTCGAACCCCGGACCCGCTGATTAAGAGTCAGCTGCTCTAACCAACTGAGCTAGCGGCGCCTGCTGACGAAGAAAATACTACCTGGTGTCCCGGGGTGCTTCTGACCAACGCCCGGCGAACACCGGTCGGCGGCCGGTCTCCGCCGGTCAGATCGCCCGCCGGTCAGATCGCCCGCCGGTCAGATCGCCAGCGACAGGACCACCGGCGCGGCCCGCCGGTTCAGCGTGTCGGCGGCCGAGCGGAGCCGGTGCGCGTGCTCGATCGGCAGCGAAAGGGCCAGGCAGCCCACGGCCGAGCCCGCCGTCAGCGGCACCGCCGCGCAGACCGTGCCCACCGCGTACTCCTGGAGGTCGAGCACCGGGACGGTCGGCGGCTGGCTGTCCAGCTTGGAGAACAGCACCTTCTCGTTGGTGATCGTCCGCGAGGTCAGCCGGGCGATCTTGTGGAGGCTGAGGTGGTCGCGGCGGCCGTTCTGGTCGAGCTGGGTGAGCAGGCACTTGCCGACCGCGCTGGCGTGCGCCGCCGAGCGGAAGTCCACCCACTCGTTGACCTTGGGGGTGCGCGGCCCGTCGGCGAACTGGGTGATCTTCACCTCGCCGTCGATGTACCGGCTGATGTAGACGGCGGCGCCGACCGAGTCGCGCAGCTCGGTCAGGGTCTCCTGCAGCTTGCGTTCGAGCGCTTCGCGGCGGGTGGTGCCGGAGCCGAGCAGGACCAGGGAGTCGCCGATGATGTAGGCGCCGTCGGACACCTGCTCCACATAGCCCTCGCGCCGGAGCATCAGCAGCATGGACGACAGATGCGCGACGGGCAGGCCGGTCTCCCGTGCGATCTGCACGTCCGAAACGCCCCCGCCGTGCCGTGAGACCGTCTCAAGCACGCGCAGGGCGTATTGCACCGAGTGGAACGGCGCGGTGGGCTCGGGCTTCAGCGCCACGGTTTCCCCCTACCAGGTTGTGACCGCAAGCTTCCGTACCACGATAGCCGCCAAGCGCCCGACACGGGGCGGCTGTTGGCGAGATTGATGCGGTGGTGCGCGCCCCTGGACAGGGGCGCGCACCTCTGGCATATGCCATGGTCACAGCCTTGCGAGAGAGAACAAGGTCAGGGCCGTGCGCGGACCCGGCCGTACGGGCGTTCGGGGGCCCTCCGGACGTGAAGATTTTTTCGGCGCCGGGGCGCGTGGGGCCCTTGGTGGGGCGAGAGTACGCCGCCGGTGCGCGCGGGACGAGACCTCCGGCGGGTACGGAGCGGGGCACCCGGCGTCCGCCGGACACGGCCGCCGGCGCCCCATGTCCCCGGGCCGGAGACCCCACGTCCCCGGGCCGGAATAACCGGAGACCACCTCCTGTTAGCTCCTCCGTACCGACGCCGCAGGCGTCCCAGCGCAGCACGGAGCAGGAAGGTCCTCACGGTGAGCGACGCGATTCGAGCAGGGGCGCGCGGCACCGCGCCCGTACCGCTGTCCGTCCTGGACCTGGTCACGGTCGGCGAAGGCCGCACCGCGAGCCAGGCGCTGGCCACCAGCGTGGAGATCAGCAAGCTCGCCGAGCGCCGCGGCTACCACCGGCACTGGGTGGCCGAACACCACTCCATGCCCGGCGTCGCCTCCTCCTCGCCCGCCGTGATCCTCGCGCACCTCGCCGCCCACACCCGCCGCATCCGGCTCGGCTCCGGTGGCGTGATGCTGCCGAACCACGCCCCGCTGGTCATCGCCGAGCAGTTCGGCACCCTGGAGGCGCTCGCCCCGGGCCGGATCGACCTCGGTCTCGGCCGCGCGCCCGGCACCGACGGCGCCACCGCCGCCGCGCTGCGCAGGACCGACCGGCTGAACGAGGGCGCCGACGACTTCCCCGAGCAGCTGTCGGAGCTGACCCGGTTCCTCGACGACAGCTTCCCCGACGGGCACCCGTACGCCAGGATCCACGCCGTGCCCGGGCCGGTGCAGGGCCCCCAGGGCAGGCCGCCGGTCTGGCTGCTCGGTTCCTCCGGCTTCAGCGCCCGGCTCGCCGGACTGCTCGGTCTGCCCTTCGCCTTCGCCCACCACTTCTCGGCCCGCAACACCATCCCGGCGCTCGACCTCTACCGGGAGTCCTTCCGGCCCTCCGCGGTGCTCGACGCGCCGTACGCCCTGATCGGGGTGGCCGCGCTGGCCGCCGACGAGGCCCGCGAGGCCCGCCGCCAGGTGCTCACCGGCGCCCTGTCGATGCTGCGGCTGCGCACCGGCCGCCCGGGTCTGGTGCCGACGCCGGAGGAGGCGGAGGCGTACCCGTTCACCCCGGCCGAGCGCGAGTTCGTCGACGGGTGGCTGGCGAACATCGTGCACGGCACCGCCGACGAGGTACGGGCCGGGCTCGACGACCTCCAGAAGCGCACCGGCGCCGACGAGCTGATGATCACCGCCAACGCGCACAGCGGGGAGGCGCGGCTGCGGAGTTACGGACTGATCGCCGACGCGTACGGCCTGCCGGACGACGAGGCCGAGGACGAGGCCGAGGACGGGGGCGACGACGGGGTCGAGGGCGGGGCGGCGGACGCGGTCGCGACGGCCGAGGCGCGCGCCTGACGGCAAAAACCTGGTGCGCTGGTCCAGACCGGAATCGGCGGGGCCCGGAAGCCTAAGTGAACCTTAAACCGCTCGTCACGCATGGTGGCGGGCGGTTCCGCTTTCTGCTGCACCCCTCTGACAAGGGCTTTCGCTCGCCAATTGGTCTAGTCCTCAATCTGGTTCAGACCATTGACGCGCTGTTCATACGGCGGATATCACTGCTCCAACTTCCGTACCGCCACCCCTTCCGGAGGCCGCACGTGCACCCCCGCAGACCAGTGATCGCCGCCATCCTCAGCTCGGCCCTCGCGGCCGGCGCGCTCGCCACCACCGTCGGCCTCGGCTCCGCCCAGGCCGCCGACACCACGGCCTCCGCCTCCACCGGCGGCGTCAAGATCGCCTACTACGACCAGTGGAGCGTGTACGGGAACGCCTTCTATCCCAAGCACCTCGACCAGCGCGGCATCGCCGCCAAACTGGACATCATCAACTACTCGTTCGGGAACATCCACCCGACCGACCTCACCTGTTTCGAGGCCAACAAGGCCGCGGGCGACGACAACAACCCCAACGCCGGTGACGGCGCGGGCGACTCGTACGCCGACTACCAGAAGTCCTTCTCGGCCGCGGACAGCGTCGACGGCGTGGCCGACAAGTGGGACCAGCCGATCGTGGGCGTCTTCAACCAGTTCAAGGAACTGAAGGCGAAGCACCCCAACCTGAAGATCAACATCTCGCTGGGCGGCTGGACCTACTCCAAGTACTTCTCGGACGCGGCCAAGACCGACGCCAGCCGCAAGAAGCTCGTCGCCTCCTGCATCAAGCAGTACATCCAGGGCGACCTGCCCGTCGAGGGCGGCTACGGCGGCGCCGGGACCGCGGCCGGGATCTTCGACGGCATCGACATCGACTGGGAGTACCCGGGCTCGGACGGCGGCCACCTCGGCAACCACTACGCGCCCGAGGACAAGCAGAACTTCACGCTCCTGCTCGCCGAGTTCCGCAAGCAGCTCGACGCGTACGGCGCCGCCCACGGCGGCAAGAAGTACCTGCTGACCGCCGCCCTGCCGGCCGGCCAGGACAAGATCAAGTACATCGAGACGGACAAGATCGGCGCGTACCTCGACTACGCGAACATCATGACGTACGACATGCACGGCGCCTGGGACGGCGACGGGCCGACGTACCACCAGTCCCCGCTCTACTCGGGCACCAACGACCCGACGGACGCCATCAAGCCGGGCACCGAGAAGTACTCGATCGACAACGCCATCGACTCCTGGATCGACGGCAAGCCCGCCTACGGCATCACCGGCGGCTTCCCGGCCAACAAGCTGACCCTCGGCTACGAGTTCTACTACCGCGGCTGGAAGGGCGTCCCGGCCGGCAGCGCCAACGGTCTCGCCCAGCCCGCCACCGGCGCCTCCGGCGCCCGCCCGCTGAGCCAGCAGCCCGGCATCGCCCACTACAAGGAGCTGGGCGGCATCGTCGACAACCCGGCCACCACGTTCTGGGACGACCAGGCCAAGTCCGCGTACTTCTACAAGGACGGCGAGTTCTTCACCGGCCTCGACCAGCGCACCATCCAGGCCCGCGCCGACTACGCCCACCAGCGCGGTCTGGCCGGCGCGATGATGTACTCGCTGCTCGGTCTCGACGCCAACGCCACGCTCTTCAACCAGATCGTGACCGCGGTCGGCTCGTCCCCGACGAACCCGACCACGCCGCCCACCACCCCGCCGACGACGCCTCCCACGACGCCGCCGACGACCCCGCCCACCACGCCTCCGACCACCCCGCCGACGACGCCGCCGACCGGCTGCGCCAACCCGGCGTACGTCGCGGGCACCGTCTACACCGGCGGCCAGACCGTGTCCCACAAGGGCCACAACTGGAAGGCCAAGTGGTGGACGCAGAACGAGGAGCCGGGCACGACCGGCGAGTGGGGCGTCTGGCAGGACCTCGGCGCCTGCTGAACGGCCCCGCCTGATCCCCGTACCACCGGCACCACCGGCACCACTGGTACCACCGCACTAACCGCGTGCATCGCATGAACCGCTGCCCCCGCCCGGAATGTCCCTCCGGCCGGGGGTAGTTCCATGTCCGGACTCACCGGACTCACCGGACTCACCGGACTCAGACGGGGAGGGGCGCGACCCCGATCAGTTCGGCGACGCGCTCCGGCGCCACCGGGCGGGAGTAGAGCCAGCCCTGTCCGGTGTCGCAGCCGATCCGGCGCAGCCGGGCGGCCTGGCCCGAGGTCTCCACGCACTCGGCGGTGACCGTGAGGCCGAGCCGGTGGGCGAGCTGCACCAGGGCCTCGACGATCAGCTCGTCGGCCGGGTTGGCGTGCTCCTCGTCCTGGAAGCCGCGGACGAACGATCCGTCGAGCTTCAGGACCGACACCGGGAGCCTGCTCAGATAGGCGAGGTTGGAGTAGCCGGTGCCGAAGTCGTCGATGGCGATCCGCACCCCCATGTCGCTCAGTGCCTGGAGCGCCTGGAGCGGGCGGCCCGCCGAGCCCATCACGGCGGACTCGGTCAGCTCCAGCTGGAGCAGATGCGGGGCGAGCCCGGTCTCGGCGAGGATCCCGGCGACGTCCGCGACCAGGTCGGAGTCCCATACCTGACGGACCGCCACATTGACGCTGACGAAGATCGGCCGGTCGCTCGGGTGGTCCTTCTGCCACTGCCGGGCCTGCCGGGTGGCGGTCTGCAGCACCCAGCGGCCGAGCTCGACGATCGAGCCGTCCTCCTCGGCGATCCCGACGAACCGATTCGGCGTCAGCTTCCCGAACTGCGGATGGTTCCAGCGCACCAGCGCCTCCACCCCGCGCACCGCGCCGTCGGCCAGGTCCACGAGCGGCTGGTAGTCCAGGGTGAACTCGCCGCGCTCCACGGCGGGCCGCAGGGTCGAGGACAGCGCCTGCCGGGTCATCCGGTGCGCGTTGCGCTCCGGGTCGAACAGCGTCCAGCGGGACTTCCCGTCGGCCTTGGCCCAGTACAGGGTGGTGTCGGCGGCCTGCATCAGCTGGGTCGCGGTGGAGCCGTGGGCGCGCCGCTCGACCACGCCGATCGACGCGGACACCGAGAGCCGCTGCCCGGACAGGTCGAACGGCTCCTGGAGGGCGGTGAGCACGGACTGCGCGAGGTCCGCGAGCTGTTCGGTGCCGGTGGAGTCCTCGACCAGGATGGCGAACTCGTCGCCGCCGAGCCGCGCGACGAGATGGCCGCCGCTGCGGGTGTAGCCGTAGCCGTCGGCGCATTCGGTGAGCCGGGCGGCGACGGCGGCGAGCAGCCGGTCGCCGATCCGGTGCCCGAGCGTGTCGTTGACCGCCTTGAAGCCGTCGAGGTCGAGATAGCAGAGGCCGATCCGCCCTGTTCTGCCCAGCCCGTACGACTCGTAGGACTGGTGCGAGTCGTAGGCGGGGTACGCGGGCGAGCCGGGGTACGAGGAGGCGGCCGCCGGGCGCGACGACGGGCGCGACGACGGGGCCGGGCGGCCCGGCCCTGCCGGGTACGGCTCGTAGGGCTCGTACGGGTGGTCCCGGGGGTCGTCGTCGGCCGGCACCTCGGCGTCGGCGGTCTCCAGGGCGGCGGTGAGCCGCTCGAAGAACAGGGTGCGGTTGGGCAGCCGGGTGACCGGGTCGTGCATCTGGAGGTGGCGCAGCCGGGCGTGCAGCTCGCGCCGGTCGCTGATGTCGGCGACCGAGAGGAGCACGCCGGGGCCCTCGGGCAGCGGCGAGACGGTCACCTCGGTCCACAGCGACTGGCCGTCGGGGTGCTTGAGCCGCCGGGTGCAGCGGAACCGGGTGCGGCGGCCGCGCAGCACCTCGCGGTAGGCGTGCCAGGTGCGGCCGTCGGCGGCGAGGTCGACGAGGTCGGCGGCGGACTGCCGGTGCAGGGCGGCGGGCTCGGTGCCGAGCAGCGCGCCGAGGGCGTCGTTGGCGGCGACCACCACACCGTCCTGGTCGACCATGGCCATGGCGAGCCGGGCGGCGCGGAAGGCGGCCCGGTAGTCGTGGGCTCGCGGTCCGTCCGGCGGCTCGGGCGCGGGTGAGTGACGCTCTGTGAGCGCCGGTTCAGCCGACGGGTGCACCGGTTCTTCGGGGGTTCCGCTCACCGCTCGCTCCCGTAGTGCGTTCGGGCCGTACAGATGTGGTCGGAATGGTCGGCCAGGGAAAGTGTGCCGATCATAGAGGCTGGCCCGGTGGCCGTTCCAGCTCCGGGGCCCGCGGTGCCGCCCCGGCGGCCTGTGAGGCTGCCCACCCCACCCCCCGATCGATCGTTTCTGCGCGGGTCTGACGCGGGTGGACGAGGGCCTGACCGAATGTGACTTTCCGTGAGCTGCTGCGCGCCCGTGTCGCGTCGACCCGGCGGTTCCCGCTCACCCGACCGGGGCAGCGGAAAGGTGCGAACCGCCGCAAACCCGCACAAGGTGGTTGGGGTGTCACGCATTCCGGAGCCGGAGGTCCACGTGAGGGGTCAGCAGCCACCCGGGGGAGTGCCCGCAGGAGCGCCTGCGGGTGCGGGTCCGGGGTCGGGGTCGAGCGCGGGTGAGGACGCGGGCGCGGACTTCGTCAGGTCCGGGTCGCGGGTCGGGGCCGGGTCACGAGCCGGGTCCGGGTCGCGGGTCGGCGGCGGCGCGGGTGGTGGCTCCGGCGCGGGTGGCGACGGCGGCGACGGTGGTCGCGGCGGTCACCGCCGTACCGGTGACGGCGACGGCGACGACCGGGACCGGGACCGGGATCGGGACCGGCAGCGGTCGCGGCTGCGCGCGGGCGCGGCGGCGTTCACCTCGCTGGCCGCCCTCGCCGCGGTGGGCCTGGTGGCGGGCCCGGCCGTCGCCGCGCCGTCCGCTGGGCCGTGCGCCCTGCCCCGTACCGCCGCGCACCACTCGCTCGGCCTCGACAGCTGGAACGGCGCCTACCCCCGTCCCACCCGGGGCCTGGACGCGGTGATGATTTTCCTGTCGTTCCCGGACTCGGCGCCGCTGACCACCCCCGCCGAGCTGGCGGCCGACCACTTCCCGGGCACCACGGACTTCTTCCGGCGGGCCTCGTACGGGCGCTTCGACCTGAAGGTGCACCCGCAGACCGGCTGGACGCGGATGCCGCACGACTCGGCCTCGTACGCGATACGGCGGGACTGGAGCGCCGAGCGCCGCGCGGCCTATCTGCGGGACGCGGTCCGGGCGGCGGACGCCTCCGTCGACTTCTCGCGCTACGACATCGTCTACCTGGTGGCCGATCCGGACGCGGCGGGCGTGGACTCCGACGCGACGAAGGTGGTGAACCTGGAGTACCCGCTGGAGGCGGACGGCACCGAGATCAAGCGGGTGGTGACGGTCTTCGAGCGGCACCCGCCGGACCGCAACGTGCTCGCGCACGAGACCGGGCACGTCTTCGACCTGCCGGACCTCTATCACCGGCCGACCGACGGCAAGGGCGACTGGGACACCCATGTGGGGGACTGGGACGTCATGGGCAGCCAGTTCGGCCTGGCGCCCGACCTGTTCGCCTGGCACAAGTGGAAGCTGGGCTGGCTGGACCGCCGCCAGGTGTCGTGCGTGCGCGGGCCCGGGACGCACATGGTGAGCCTGGAGCCGGTGGCGGCGGTCCCGGTGGCGGGCGGCACGGTCGGCACCCGGCTCGCGGTCGTCCGTACCGGCGAGGACAGCGTGCTCGCGATCGAGGCCCGGTCGGCGACCGGGAACGACGCGGAGACGTGCGCGGAGGGCGTGCTGCTCTACCGGGTGCGCAACCAGGCGGCGAGCGGCGAGGGCCCGGTGGAGGTGGTGGACACCCATCCGCGCACGGAGGCGTGCTGGGAGCGCTCGGTGTACCCGCCGCTCGCGGACGCGCCGCTGCGCGAGGGCGAGTCGTACACGGTGCCGGGGACGGGCGTACGGGTGGAGGTCGCGGAGCGGACGCCGGCGGGGGTGTGGACGGTCCGGGTGACCGGCCCGCAGCCGGTCGGCTGAGGTCCGTCGGCCGAGGTCGGTCGGCGGAGGTCCCGGGAACACGAAGAAGCCCCTCGCTTCCGCGAGGGGCTTCTTCCGTCTGTGCGCCGCCAGGGACTCGAACCCCGGACCCGCTGATTAAGAGTCAGCTGCTCTAACCAACTGAGCTAGCGGCGCCTGCTGACGTCGTAGACATTAGCATCCGGATCGGCCGAAGGAAAAATCGATACGCGCACGTCGGCGGCGGAGGCCGCCCGGACGGCCCGCACACAGGCCCAGAGCAGCACCTCGGGGCCGGGCAGCCAGGGGCTGCGGGTGTCCGGGGCGACCAGCCAGCGGGGGGCGGGGGTGTCGTCGCCCGCCGGGACCAGCGGCGGGACGGTGACGGCGTCGCCGACGCCGTGGCAGAGCGGGCGCGGCACGGCCTCGCCCCACTCCTCCCAGTCGAGCAGGGACGGTAAGCGCTGGGCGGTGCCGGGGGCGGCGAACAGCAGCATCCGGCCGCGGTGGACGGCGACGGGGCCCGAGCCGGGGCCCTCGGCCCACAGCTTGTCGAGCATCCGGCGGCCGAAGATCGGGTCGACGTTGACGACGTCGAAGGCGGTGCCGCAGGGCAGCACGGCGGGGTGGGCCGGCCGCTCCTCCCAGCGGGCGAGCGCGGTGCCCGGGTGCGCGGACGCGGTGGCCAGCCAGGCGGCGCCGTCGGCGGTCACCCGCGCGGTCTGGTGCCGCGTGTCCTCCGGGTTCCGCAGGAAGCGGAAGAGGTCGTACGGGGTGCTCGTGTCGTCGCGCAGCCAGGTGGTCATACGAGAAGATCTACCGGCGGTGACGGCCCGGTCTCAGCGAGTTGCCGGAAACCCGGACAGGGTGGGGTGTGAGGGAGTATCTTGCGCCCCGGCATATGCCATCCGGCCCAGTCCTCCGTCAATCGACGGATGCCGAGTTCACTCCTCCGGGTCATGTCCCGCGGTACGGATCAGCTCGCGCCCGAACTCGATCATCTTGAGGGCGTAGTCCTCGGTCCACTCGGCCCGCGCGGCGACGTCGGCCGGGGTCAGCCGGTCGAACCGGCGCGGATCGGCGAGCTGGGCCGCGGCCACGGCCTGGAACTCGACCGCCCGGTCGGTCGCCGCCCGGAACGCGAGCGTCAGCTCGGTCGCCCGCGCGAGCAGCTCACGCGGATCCTCGATGGACTCCAGGTCGAAGAAATGCTCCGGGTCGGCGGTCACCTCGGCAGGCTCGAACACCAGCTGCGCCGGCCTGACCCGCCGCTGCCCGCCCGACTCCGGTGATTCCGCCATGTTCCGTCTCCTCCTCGCCCACACGGCCCGACCCCCGGACCACCCCCCATTCTCCCGCGCCTGGCAACCCCACCCCCAGCCCGTGTCGACAACCCGCCTCGGGGGCGGTGACCGTGCCGGTCCTGGGGCCGACTCGCAGTGAACCCGCCAGGTCGGCGTGCGGTCGCCGTCATGGCGCGAGGCGGTGAAGATCAACGGCGGGTCCAGAATCGTCGAGTGCAGCTCTCCCGAGGGGCGCTCTTCTTGTCGCTGTGATGCCGAATGAGCTGGACCACGTGCTCGCTGCCTTGAACAGCGGCTGAGCAAGGCAGGAAGGAGCCCTTCCCGCCTGGGCGAATCCTCTTGGGCAGAGGCGGGGCGAAGGACCCCGAGCGAACTCTGGTTGGTCACGGCGCCCAGCTCACCCGGTGCTCCGCCAGATGCGACAGCACCGCGTGGTTCGCCTCCCACCCGTCCGGGGCTGTATTCATCGGCCGCCCCCGGCGGCCGGCCGGACTCCGTCCGGCCCCTCACGGGCCGTGGGCCCGTCACGCGCCGGGCGTGCCGAGCTCGTCCAGGGCGTCGAGTACGGCCATGTCGGGAACCCTTCGCGCCAGGCGCCCCTTCAGGTCCTGCGCCGCGTCGGCCACCCGGGCCGACTGGACGCCCTGGGGGAACGTGACGAACTCCTCGGCCGAGACGACCGCGCCGTCCAGATCGCCCTGCCGCATCTGCACGGTGGCGAGATCGGCCAGCACCATGGCCCGGGTCCGCCTGCGGTCGATGCCGTGGATGTCCAGGGACAGGTGCAGCAGCTCCTCCGCGGCCGTCTGGTCGCCGAGCCTGGAGTGGACCTTGGCGGATTCGTGGGCCCACCGGCCGACGCGGCCTCGCCGACCTCATGCGCCACCGTCTGATCACCACCCGCACCTTCACCGGTCTGGTCGATGACAGTCCACGCCTGCTTCGCCTGAACGACCCGGACATGACCGCCGTGGCGTTCCTGTACCTGCCCGTCGACCACGACCCCCGACAGCCGGATGTCGACCGGATCAACGCCCTCGGCAAACGCATCCACGCGCGCATCCTGGCCGAGGGCCGTTGGCACTTCCACCAGTTCTCGCTCCCCGACGACACCGGACGGGTCAGCTTGGGCGCCACACTTCACCCGCTGCGCTTCATGGGCAACAACCAGCGGATCACCGAGAGCCACATGCGGGACGCCTTGGCCTACGTCACCGGTCTCGGACACGCCCTGGAGCGACCGTGAGCGCCCTCTTCGCCGCGGCCGCCGCGCTGCACCCGGTCCGCGACGGGTACGCCCTCGCCTATGGATCCCACGCCGAGCGACCGGGACCGGCGTCCGACCTCGACCTCCTGTACACCGGAGCCCGGCCGCTGGCGGACCGAGCCCTCGGGCGGCTCATCGAAGGCGTGAAGCGCCTCCACACCGACCACGGGCTGAGCCTCGACGAAGAGGTCGGATTCGCCTCCAAGCTCTACGCCACCGAACGGGAGGTCGACCGGGCGGCCGGGCTGGTCGGCTTCCGTGATGTGACCGACTACGCCACGCCCGTCGGTGATCCGGTGGCGCTGAACTCTCCCGCGTTCAAACTGCGGTTGATCCTCAACGCCCTGACCACCCCGCATGTCTTCCTCACGGGCGACGTGCACGCCTACCGCCGCCAGATCGTCGCGGCCGAACGCGGCTGCGCACTGCCCGCGCTCCGCATCGCCGGCCCCGGGAAGCGCGCCTTCTCCGAAGCCGTGAGCGCCCTACTGTCGTCTCCCGACGGACTGACCGGAAAGAGATTCCTCGGATACCGTCCCGGCCCGCATCTCCACGCGGTGCTGCGGCGGGGCATGGCCCATCTTGTCCACGATCGTCTGGTCCGCCTGGACCACGACACGATCACCTGGAGCTCGACGTGACCCTCCGCACCTGGGCGGACCTTCCCGACACCCTGCGCACGCGGATCGCCGAACGGCTCGCCGCCGTCGGCTCGGCCGAGCCCGTGGCAGGCGGATTCACCCCCGGTGTCCGCGTGCGCATGCCGGTGGAGGGCGGACGAGCGGCATTCGTGAAAGCCATCCCGGCCGATGACGCGCTCGCCTCGATGTACCGGACCGAGGGAGCGGTCAACCTGACGCTTCCGCCGCGAGTCGGGCCCCGGTTGCTGGCGACGCTGGAGGCGGACGGCTGGGTGGTACTGGCCTTCGACCACGTCGAGGGCCGCCATCCGGATCTCTCTCCGGGTGGGTCCGATCTTCCCCTCGTCATGACGGCGGTCGCGGCTCTCGCCGCCCCCCTGAGCCCGCCGCCATGGCCCGAGGCACCCGAGTTCGCGTCCCACCCGGTGGTGGACCGTGCCACCGCGCAGCACCGGGCGATGCGTGGAAACACCCTCCTGCACTGCGACATCCGATCGGACAACCTCCTGATCGGACCGGAAGGGGTGCTGTTCGTCGACTGGGCTCTGGCCCATCGGGGTGCCGCTTGGCTCGATGCGGCGCTGCTGATCCCCCAGCTGATCATGGCGGGTCACGGCCCGGAGAGTGCCGAGGCATGGGCGGCGAGAGTGCCCGCCTACGCCTCGGCACCCGAAGGCGCGGTGACGGCCTTCGCCGCCTCCCTCACGGGCTACTGGACGGACCGTCTGGACCAGGGAGTGCCGGCGCTGCGCGGCTACCGTCGCCGCGCTGTCGGGGCGGGCCGTGCGTGGCAGGCGTTCCGCGAGGCGTGAACCAGGCACGCCCGCCATGCGCCGCCGCTACGGCGCCCAGCTCACCCGGTGCTCCGCCAGATGCGACAGCACCGCGTGGTTCGCCTCCCAGCCGTCGGGGAACTTCACCGTGACGCCCAGCTGGACCGGTTCCGTCGAGGGGTGTTCGTCGAGGAGGGACGGGATGCCCGCGCGGGCCACGACCACGCAGGCGTGGCGGTGGCGGGAGGTCAGGACGCAGAGGCGGCCGGTCTCCAGGTGGAAGGCGGTCGCGTCGGGGCGGCCCGAGAGGGGGTGGAGGACGACCGTGACGTCGTACTCGCGGCCCTGGAGGCGGTTGGCCGTGTCCACCGTGACGCCCGTGACGCCCAGGTCGGCGAGGGCCGCCCGGATCGCCGCCGCCTGGTCGCGGTGGGCGGTGCCGACGGCGACGCGGTCCGGGGTGAGCGGGGTCGGGTCGGAGGAGCGCTCGTCGGTCGAGACGCCGCCGCGGTCCAGCATCCGGCGCACCACCAGGGCCACCGCGTGGACCGCCTCCGGGTCGGTGCGCGGGGTGTGCCGGGCCGGGAGCTCAAGCAGGCCCCAGCCGGACACGGCCGCCTCGTCGAGCACCCGGTCCGGCGCCGAACCGTCGGACGGCACCCCGAAGGACAGCGTCCGGTCGCCGGGCCCGGTGCCGCTGCGGAACGGCGTGTACGGGTAGAAGGCGTCCGACACCAGCGGCGCAGCCGACGCGGGCAGCCGCCACGACACCGGAAGCCGGTGCTGCGGCAGCTCCGGATTGTGCGCGAGCAGCGTGGACACCGCCGACGCCGACGGGTCGTACGAGAGCCCCGCCCACTGCTCCGCGCCCACCACCGAGAACGGGTCCAACTGCCCCGGGTCGCCCACGAACAGCGCCCGCTCGAACAGCCCCGCCACCGCGAGCAGCGCGTCCGAACGCATCTGGTACGCCTCGTCCACGATCGCGTGCGGCCACGGCTCGACGTCCTTCACGAACGCCCACTTCGCCGCCGTCGACACCACCACCGGCAGCCCCGCCAGATCCCCCGGCTTCGTCGACGTCCGCACCTGATCGAGACCGTCGAGCGCCTTGTCGTACGCGTCCGAGTCACTGGAGTGCAGCCGCCCCACCGGCAGTCCGGGACGCTTCTCGGCGATCCGCAGCACCAGGTCGTCCACCTGCGCGTTGGTCTGCGCCACCACCATCAACGGCCGCCCCGCGTCCGCCAGTTCGAGCGCCGCCCGCACCACGAGCGTCGACTTCCCCGCGCCCGGCGGCGAGTCCACCACCACCCCGCGCGCATCCCCGTGCAGGGTGCTCGCCAGGATCGCGGCGGTCGCCTCCGCCGCCGCCGTACCGGGATCGAACGGGGTCTCGCGGCTCACAGCAGATCCTCGGGGGTCACGGCGTCCGGCGCCTCGGGCGTCTCGGGGGTGCCGGCGGGGTGCGGCGGGCCGCCGTGGGTCCACGGCGTCTCCTCCGCGTCCGGCAGCTTCGCCCCCATCCGCTGGTCGTGCTCGAACAGCGTCCACACGATCCGCTCGCCCTTCTCCGGCACCGACCCCGCCACCGGATCCTTCCCGCGCCCCATCTTGTCCAGGACCCGCAGCACCAGCGCCCCGTCCGGCTCGACGCCCGCCCACTCCGCCGCCTGCGGCCGGCCGTCCAGCGACCGGAACACCTTCACGCCCTCGCCCCACTGCGGCCGGTCGTCCGTCCGCACCGTCAGCACCGGGCGCGGCCGGTTCTTCTCCGTGCGGGTCATCGTCACCTCGACCACCTCCGCCACGAACGCCTCACCCGAAAGCCGCCGCCCCGCCATCACCAGCGGATCGTCCAGCGCCTCCTGCGCCTCCAACTGCCCCTGCGCCTGCTCGCGCGCCGCCAGCTTCCGCGCCGCCGTCACCGCGTCGTCCCGGCGCGGCTGCGGCGGCTCGCCCGCCGCGATCCGGTCCCGCTGCGCGGTGAACGACCAGCGGTCCCTGGTCCACCGCTCCTCGACCCGCGCCCCCACCGGCAGCTCCCGCAGCAGGTCCAAGGACCGCCACACCGCGTCCCAGGTCGGCCGCAACTGCCCGCCCACCAGCCGCCGCAGCTCCCGCTCGGCCGCCGTGAGCGCCGCGAGACCGTCCTCGGCCGCCTCGCCGTCCTCCGCCCCGCCCAGCGCCTGCCGGGCCCGGTCGAACCGCTCGATCGCGGGCGCCAGCACCCCGTTGTCGAAGGCCGGATCGGTCGCAGGACCCGCGGGCGGCCACCACAACTGCCCCCGCTCGTCCCGCTCCCGCTCCGCCCGCAGCGCGGCCGCCGCCCCCGACTGCCCCTCCGGCGGGTCGATCCACGCCAGCAGCGCGCCCAGATGCTGGTCCTCAAGGGACGACTGCCCCGTCGCCCAGTGCCGGGTCAGCAGCTCCGTCGCCGCCACGAGCAGCGACGAACCCGGCACCCGCGCCCGGTCCCCGAAATGCGTCAGCCAGCGGCCGAGCAGCGGCACCCGCGGCGGCGCCGGGAACGGCGTCTCCGGGTCCTGCTCCGCCGTCCGCCGAAACCGCGTCGAGCGCCCCAGCAGCCGTACGTACTCCACGGCCGCCCGGCTCGGCACCACCAACTGCGGCGCGTCCGCGCACAGTTCGACCTCGACCTTGACCTTCTTGCCGGTCTCCGGGTCCGTCTCGGACCGCTCCACCGCCTCCACCGCGCCCGCGAACGACTCCACGTACGGCAGCACCACGTCCGCCAGCTCCGCCAGGAACGCGAACCGCAGGTCCCGGTCGCGCGGCTGCGGCACCACGAGCAGTCGCGGCGCCGCCGGATCCGTCCCGACCAGCGCCCCGAGCGGCGCACCCGCCTCACCGGCGGTCGTCAACGGTACGAGGACCAGCGGCCGTTCGGACAGCCGCCGGTGCCGGACCGTCGCCAGCGGCGTCGCCCGGCCCGACTCGACCGCCTCCATCCGCGCCAGCGTCCCGATCAACGACATTCCGCCACCCCCTCCGTCCCGACCGCTCCGACGGGCGACCCCGCAGCGCCGAGCGCCTCGGCGCGCAGCGCCCGCGCCCGGCGCAGCGCCGCCACCGCCGGATCGTCCGGCTCACCCGCCTCGCCGCGGGCCGCCGCCAGCACCCCGCCGACCGTCGTCAGGCCGCCCAGCTCACCCCGTACCGAACGGCCCAGCGTCGCCACCGCGTCCGCCGCGCGGGCCCGCTCCCGGCAGTGGAAGGCCAGCTCGCAGGCGGCCAGACAGTCCGGCGCGTAGGCGTGCGGCACGCACTCCACCGCCGCCGCGAGCTCCTCGGGCGAGGACTCCGCCAGATCGAACGTCACCCCCTCCGGCAGCGCCGCCGCGATCTCCTCGATCCGGGTGAGCCGGGTCAACTGCCGCCGGGTCACCGACAGCTGCTTGCGCACGTCCACCGCCGAACCGGTCGGCAGGTTCGAGAAGTCCTTCGGGCAGACCAGCAGCACCCGGTGCGCCACCTCGGCGCCCTCGGTGACCGCCGCGACCCGCTCAAGGGCCAGCACGTACACCGCCGCCTGCCGGGCCGCCGCCCCCACCTTCGCCGCGTCCGCCGAGCCGTCGATCATCGGGAAGGACTTGATCTCCACCACCGTCCACCGGCCGTCCGGATGGACCACCACCGCGTCCGGCTCCAGATAGACCGGCGACCCCGCCACCTCAAGAGCCAGCAGCGGATGGTCGAACAGCGCCCACCGGCCCGCCGCCGTCGCCTCGCGCAGCGCAAGGGCCGTCCGCGCCGCCCGGCCCTCGGGACCGGCCGCCGCCAGGTCCGGCACGTCCACCGCGCCCGGCTCCGCGATGCCGAGCAGCGCGAGCAGCTCCCGGCCGCCGTCCGCCTTCACCTTCGCCTCGAACGCGTTGCCCCGGGAGATCGCGAACTGCGACTGGCCGAACGACGACGGCGCCCCGAGCCGCGCCGCCAGCACGGTCTTGTCGACCCCCGCCCCGTCCAGGATCGCCCGGCGGCGGCAGCCCGGATTGGCGGCGAGCGCCGCCAGCGCCCGCGCGTCCAGCGGACGCGGCACGGTGGCCGGTCCGCGCAGCTCGGCGAGCCGATGGCGGAGGGTGGTCTGCGACGGCCGCTGGGGACCGCTGTCCAGGGAAGCGCTCACCCGCGGAAGTCTCCCATCCGCCACTGACAGCCGAGCGCTTTCGCCGTCTTTCGTCCCCGGTTCCCGGGCCGAAGGACCCGGATTCCGGGGAACGGGGTCGCCCGGAGGTCACCTCGAATTCAGGTGGGCGATGATGGAAGAGACCCTTCCGCGCACCCGCGAACCGCCGCACGCGACGACTCGTATCCGACGACCCGCATACGACGACCCGCACCCAGCGCCCCGAACACCAGGAGAGCCTTCATGGCACCGCGCATCCTGCTCGCCCGGCACGGCCAGACCGAATGGTCCCTGCTCGGCCGCCACACCGGCAGGACCGACATCCCCCTCCTCGACGAGGGCCGACGCGGTGCCAAGCTGCTCGGCGCCCGCCTGGCCGGCGGCCCCTGGGCCGGTCTCGACGGCGTCGAGGTGCGCACCAGCCCCCTGGTACGGGCCCGGGAGACCTGCGACCTCGCCGGGTTCGGCGAGCGCGCCGAGAACTGGGACGCCCTGATGGAGTGGGACTACGGCGCGTACGAGGGCCTCACCCCGGCCCAGATCCAGGAGATGCGGCCCGGCTGGTTCATCTGGCGGGACGCCGTACCGGAGGGCGAGACGCTGGCGCAGCTGTCGGCCCGTGCCGACCAGGTCGTGGAGTGGGCCCGCTCGGCCGACCGGGACGTCCTGGTCTTCGCGCACGGCCACATCCTGCGCTCGATCGGCGCGCGCTGGCTGGGCGAGGACGTGTCCTTCGCGGCCCGCATCCGGCTGGACCCGACCAGCCTCTCGGTGCTCGGCTGGGCGTACGGCGCGCCCGCCGTGGAGCGCTGGAACGACACCGGGCATCTGGAGCGCTGAGGCATCCCCGGAGGGCCTTCGTCCGCTTCCCGTACGGCCCCCGTACGGCCCCAGTACGGCCCCCGTACGGCCCCCGTTCGGTCCGTACGGGCCGGTGGCCCGGGTCGCGGCGCCGGATCGGCGGCGCGGGTCGGTGCTGGGCAGTGCGGGTCAGTAGCGGGCGATGACCTGCCGGGTGTCCGCGAGCATGGTGCGGATCCGGGCCGACTCGACGCCCGTGGCCGATTCCTCCACCCGTCCGACCTCGGCCGCCGCCTCGTCCGGGCGGCCGGCCCTGGCCAGGTTCCCGGCCAGCTGGCAGCGGTAGAGCGCGAGGTTACGGGCGAAGTGCGGGTCCTGGAGCAGCGTGGCGCGCTGGGCGTGCCGGGCCGCCCGTGACCAGTCGCCGAGCAGCGACCAGCACAGCGCTTCCTGGGCCTCCATCTCCGGTTCGCCGAAGAACGACATCCACTCGGGATCGTTCTCGCCGGGCCCGCGCCCGAAGTGGCCGTGCGCCCGGCCGAGCGCCTCCGAGCACGCGGCCCGGTCGCCGAGCCCGGCCCAGGCCCCGGCCTCGCGCAGCGTGAGCAGGGCGAGCAGCCGGTCGGAGGCGAGCGGCCCGGCGGCCCGCAGGCCCGCCTGCGCGGCCCGGACCGCCTCCCGGTACCGGCCCGAGTCGCGGGCCAGGAACGAGGCGTTGCAGAAGGCGTGCGCCTCCAGGGCCGAGTCCCCGGCCATCCGGGCGGTGGCCAGTGCCTCGGCGTAGTGGGACCTGGCGTCCTCCAGGCGGCCGGAGTCATGGGCCAGCCAGCCCACCGAGATGGCCAGCTCACCGGCGCCGTTGTGGAGCCGGTCGGCGGTGGAGCGGCGGGCGGTGACCCCGGCGTCGAGCATCGCGTAGGCGGTGCGCAGCGGCTGGGTGGCCCGTCGGTAGAGGCCCTCGGCGCCGTGTCGGTCGTCGAGCAGCCGGATCTGCCGGACCGCGTCCTCGACGGCGCGGACCTCGGCGTCGCCGACACGGTGGACGGCGGCGCGGGGGGCGGGGACGAGCGCGGCGGCGGGGCCGCCGGACAGTCCCAGCGAGGCGGTCGCCAGGGTGGCGGTGCCGCCGGTCATGAATGCGCGACGCAGCACGTCGCTCTCCTCATCGTTCCGGGTGGTGCAGGCGAGGGGCGGCGGTGCCCCGGCCACCACGGTGGCCGGCCGCCGGCCGCGCACGGTCTCCCGCGCCGAGAACCCCAGGTCGGTGAGGCCGAGCCCGGGGAACATGTGCAGGAAGACCCGCTCGTAGGCGTAGTTGGGGCAGCGGATCTCGCCCGCCTCGACGCGCCCGATGTACCGGGCGTCGCAGGCGACCTGCTCGCCGATCTCCCGTGCCGCCCGGCGGACGGCCGCGGCGAACTCCGCCGGGGACCGCTGTCCGCGCAGTCCGCGGAAGGCGAGATTGGGAACTGCCCGTGACAAGGCCATGACCGAGCCCTCTCCTGGTGCTGCCGGTGTTCCGGCGGGGCAAGAACGTACCTGCTGTGACCGGTCGCTCACGCGGAGTTTGACAACAAATCGGATATCTCACCTTCGATCTGCCATGAACTGCCATCCTTTGCGGCGGCGTGCCGCCGTAGCCGTTGACGCCCCGGGGCGTTGAACCATGTGGAGAGACGGAACGTGTCTCCACAAGGTGTCTCCCCATCGGAGCGAGGAGGGTCCCGTGGTGGAAATGGTGGGAGCCGGAGCCATCGGACCGGTCGCGTCGCAGGCGTCGACCGAACAGCACACGCCCACCCCGGAGGCGAGCCTGTCACCGGGCGCGGCCATGGTGGCCGCGGCCACCGGCAGCCGGCTCGGGTCGGCCTGCGACCTGGTGACCGTGCCGGCCCGGCAGGGCCTGGAGGCCGTCGACATCCTGCGCAGGGGCGGCGCCCCCGCGGTCGGCCCGGTGCTGCACGACGGGGCCTGCGACACCCTCGGCTTCCTGGTGCCGCCCGGCACGGCGGCGGCCTGGGACATGCCGGGCAGCGCCTGTACGAAGACCGACGGCCGCGGCCTTCGGCTGCCGGAGCTGCCCGAGCTGCCGGGCCCGGACGGCGCCACCTCCCGCCCGGCCGACTGGCTGCTGCCGCCCGGGGACACCGGCGAGGTCACGGACCCGGCGATGCTCCGGGAGGCGCTGGGCCAGGCCGCCCGGCTGATCGAGGCGGCCGACGGGTGCCGGTAGGAGCCGGGTGCCGGTAGCGGCGCACGAGCGCACTCGCGCCCCCAGCGCCCCAGCGCCCCAGCGCCTCAGCGAGCCAGCGCGCCTCAGCGGCTCAAGGCCGCCGTACACCGCGTCCCGACGCCACGCCCGGGCCTTCCCCGCTCACCGGGCGGACGTTCGCCGCCTGCGCCGATAATGGGGCTCGTGGCCAGGAACAGACAGCGGGACAGGGCGGGAGCCGAGGCGGTCGTGGAGACCGTCGACGGCGGGCTCGCCGAACTCATACCCGACCGGGAGCGGCCGCGCGCCTGGACGCTGCTCATCGACGGCGCCCCGCAGTCGCACGTCGACCTCGACGACCCGGGCCACCTCACCTTCGAGTACCAGCGCCGCCTCGGCCACATCGCCGACCTGGTCGCGCCTCCCAACAAGCCGATCCAGGTGCTGCACCTCGGCGGCGGGGCGTTCACCCTCGCCCGGTACGTCGCCGCCACCCGGCCCCGCTCCACCCAGCAGGTCGTGGAGCTGGACGAGCCGCTGGTCGCGCTGGTGCGCCGGGAGCTACCGCTGGACCCGACCGCCCGGATCCGGGTCAGGGCCGGTGACGCGCGGGCCGGGCTCGGCAAGCTGCCGGACGGCTGGGCGGACCTGATCATCGCGGATGTGTTCAGCGGGGCGCGCACGCCCGCCCATCTGACCAGCACCGAATTCCTCACCGAGGTACGGCGGGTGCTGCGGCCCGGCGGCTGCTACGCGGCGAACCTCGCCGACGGCCCGCCGCTGACGCATCTGCGCGGCCAGATCGCCACCGCCGCCACCGTCTTCCCCGAACTCGCCCTTGCCGCCGACCCGACCGTGCTGCGCGGCCGCCGCTTCGGCAACGCCGTGCTGCTCGCGGCCGACCGTGAGCTGCCGATCGCCGAGTTCACCCGCCGGGTCGCCACCGACCCGCACCCCGGCCGGGTCGAACACGGCCGGGCGCTCGCCGACTTCACCGGCGGCGCGGCCCCGGTCACCGACGCGAGCGCCAAGCCGTCACCCGTACCGCCCGCGTCCGTCTTCCGCTGAGCCGGGCCCGTACGAGGCGTACCCGTACCCGTACCCGTACCCGTACCCGTACCGGCGGGGTCAGCGTTCCTCGATCTCCACCCGGGGCGCGGTGTCGTGCCAGACGCAGAAGACCGAGATCTCCCGGCTGCCCTGGGTGAAGGTGACCCGGATCCAGGTGGGCTGCTTCCACACCTGCATCTGCCAGCCGGACTCGGGCCGTGCGGAGACCAGTTCGGCCGAGGTCTCGCCCAGGTCGAACACCACCCGGCCGCCGTCGGTGCCGTAGCTCTTGACGCTGCCGGTGCCGCTGTCGGTGCCGCCGGATCCGGCTCCCGGGCCGGGGTCCGTGCCCTTGGCCGGGGTGGGGGGTGCGGGGGTGCCGGTCGGCGGGGCGGGGGAGCGGGGCGGCGTGGCAGGGGCGGACGGGCGGCCGGTGCCGCCACGGGCGGGCGACGCACTGCCGGAGGGGGTGGCCGGGGTGCCGCTGGGGGAGCTGAGCGGGTCGTCGGCGGAGCCGTCCGCCGCGTCCGCCGCACCCGAACCGGCGGCCTCGCCGATCTCCGAGGTCCCGGACGGGATCGGCAGCGCGCGGGGCGGGTCGTAGACCGTTCCGGCCAGCACCGTGTGCACCCCCCACCAGGAGAGGGTGACCGACGCGCCGGTCGCGAGCGACCACGCCAGGGCGTGAACCAGTCCTCTTCGCACCGGCTCATCCTGCCATCCCCCGAATGGCGTACGGTGCGGGCCATGGCAAGTGTGCTCGTGGTCGAGGACGACCAGTTCGTCCGTTCCGCCCTCATCCGGCATCTGACGGAGGCGTCCCACACCGTGCGGAGCGTCGGAACGGCCCTGGAGGCGTTGCGCGAGGTCGCCCACTTCCGGTTCGACGTCGTCATCCTCGATCTCGGACTGCCCGACCTCGACGGCGCCGAAGCCCTGAAGATGCTGCGCGGCATCACCGACGTGCCGGTCATCATCGCCACCGCCCGCGACGACGAGACCGAGATCGTCCGGCTGCTCAACGACGGAGCCGACGACTACCTCACCAAGCCCTTCTCGGTGGAGCACCTGTCGGCCCGGATGGCGGCCGTGCTCCGCCGGGCCAGGGTGCCCGCCGGAGAGGCCCCGCCCACGCCCGAACTCCGGGTCGGCGGGCTCGCCATCGACCCGCTGCGACGCCAGGCCGCGCTCGACGGCACCGCACTCGACCTGACCCGGCGGGAGTTCGACCTGCTCGCGTTCCTGGCCGGCCGGCCCGGCGTGGTGGTCTCCCGCAAGGAGCTGCTCGCCGAGGTGTGGCAGCAGGCGTACGGGGACGACCAGACCATCGACGTACATCTGTCATGGCTACGACGAAAGCTGGGTGAAACGGCCGCCCGGCCGCGCTATCTGCACACCCTGCGCGGGGTCGGCGTGAAGCTGGAGCCCCCGCTGGAGCCCCCGGTGGCGGCGCCGGAGCCGGAGTCCGCGCCCCGGATGCCGTACGGGTACCAGCCGTGAGATGGGCCCTGGTCAAGGTGGCGCTCGCCGTCACCGTCATGGTCGTCGTCGCGTTCGCCGTACCCCTCGGCCTCGTCGTCAAGGAGATGGCCCGCGACCGGGCGTTCTCCAACGCCGAACGGCGGGCCGCCGGGCTCGCCCCCGTGCTCGCCATCACCACCGACCGGGAGCAGCTGGAGCGGGCCGTCGCCACCACCGACGACGGCCCCGCCGGGCGGCTCGCCGTCCACCTGCCCGGGACCCCCGGCGAACCCGGCGGCGACGGCGCCGTGATCGGCACCCGGCGGGCCGCCGCCGCCGACCTCGCCACCACCCGCTCGCTCGGCCGGGCCACCATCGCCGAGGTGCCGGGCGGCTCCGCGCTGCTCCAGCCCACCGCGGTCAGCTCGGGCCAGGTCGCCGTCGTCGAACTCTTCGTGCCCGAGGGCGAGGTCACCAACGGCGTCGCCACCGCCTGGCTGGTCCTGGCCGCCGTCGGCGCCGCCCTGATCGTCGGCTCCGTGGCCGTCGCCGACCGGCTCGGACTGCGCATGGTGCAGCCCGCGCAGCGCCTCGCCCGCGCCGCCCACGAACTCGGCGAGGGCGAACTCGGCGCCCGGGTACGGGAAGAGGGCCCGCCCGAACTCAAGTCGGCGGCCGTCGCCTTCAATTCGATGGCGGACCAGGTCGTCCGGCTGCTCGCCAACGAACGCGAACTCGCCGCCGACCTCTCCCACCGGCTGCGCACCCCGCTCACCGTCCTCCGCCTCAACGCGGCCTCGCTGGGCACGAGTCCGGCCGCCGAGCAGACCAGGGCGGCCGTCGAGCAGCTGGAACGCGAGGTCGACACCATCATCAGGACCGCGCGCGAGGCGAAACCCCAGACCGGCACCGGCCCGAGCGGACCCGTCATCGGCTGCGACGCGGCCGAAGTGGTGCGCGAGCGGATGGAGTTCTGGTCGGCGCTCGCCGAGGACGAAGCCCGCACGGTACGGGTCGCGGGCGTCGAACGTCCGGTCCGCATCCCGGTCGAGCGCCCCGAACTCGTCGCCGCGCTCGACGCGTTGCTCGGCAACGTGTTCCGGCACACCCCCGAAGGCACCGCCTTCTCGGTCGACCTGCACAACGGCGACGACGCCGTGATCGTGCTCGTGTCGGACGCCGGGCCCGGCATCGCCGACCCGGACGCGGCGCTCGTCCGCGGCAACAGTGCGGGCCGGGCCGGGTCCACCGGCCTCGGGCTCGACATCGTGCGCCGGATGGCCGAGACCACCGGCGGTGACGTCCGGATCGGCCACTCGGTGCTCGGCGGCACCGAGGTCCGCATCTGGATCGGCCTGGACGGCCGCCGCCGCACCGGGAACGAGCCCGGCGGCCGTGGTGTGCGGGGGGTCCGGGCGGGCCGCCGGGCCCGGCGGGGTGGCGGCGGCACCCGCCGCCAGCGCCCCTGACCGGGCGCCCCCCGGGGTCCCAACCTTTGCTGGCCCCGATGCCTCCCTTAAGCGGACCCTAAGGATCCCAACCCCCGCCCCTCCCGCACCATTTGCCCGTTTCTCCCTCGCTAGCGTGCTGCCGCACCCCCACCTTCCCCCCCACCCCGTACGACAGAGGCAGGCACCCGATGGGCAGCAGCGCGCAGCGCACTTCGCACCGGCGCAGGGCGAGCGGCAGGACCAAGGCGATCGGCGCGGCCGTCGCCGTCGCGGTGACCGGCGGCGCGGTGTTCGCGCTCACCGGCACCGCACAGGCCGCCGCCGTCGGCGCCGCGTACACCAGGACCAGCGCCTGGACCGGCGGCTACACCGGGCAGTACGTCGTCACCAACCGCACCGACACCCCGCAGACCGACTGGACCCTGGAATTCGACCTGCCCGCGGGCACCACCATCGGCTCGCTGTGGAACGGCGAGCACACCGTCTCCGGCCGCCACGTCACCGTACGGCCCGCGAGCTGGAACAAGCGGCTGGCCGCCGGGCAGTCCGTCACCGTCGGCTTCGTGACCTCCGCGCAGGGCCAGGCCGCCGACCCCGTCGGCTGCCTCATCAACAAGGCCGCCTGCTCGGCAGGCGGCGCCCCCCCCCCCCCCCCCGGGCGCCCCCCCCCCCCCCCCCCCCCCGGCCCCCCCCCCGCCCCCCCCCCCCCCCCCCCCCCGTACGNNNNGCCCCGGGGCTGCCCGCCCCCGGGGGCTTGGTCCCCCCCGCGCGGGCCCGGGCCGCCCCCCCGGGGGGGGGCCAAAACAACCCGCCCGCCGGCGCGGCCGGCGCCGCCACCCCCACCCCCAGCGGGCGCCCCACCACCCCGCCGACGACGGCCACCCCCACGGCCAAGCCCACCCCCACGCCCACGAAGACGACGAGCCCGAAGCCCACCCCCACCCCCACGAAGACGGCGACTCCCACGCCGACCGCGCCGACTCCGACTCCGACCCCGGGCACCGGCGGCGCCCGCTTCGCGCCCTACGTCGACACCTCGCTCTACCCCGCGTACGACCTCCTCACCACCGCCTCCCAGACCGGCGTCAAGGAGTTCAACCTGGCCTTCCTCACCTCCGGCGGCGGCTGCGCCCCGCTCTGGGGCGGCGTCACCGACCTCGCCTCCGACAAGGTCGCCGGACAGATCGGCGCGCTGCGCGCCAAGGGCGGCGACGTCCGGGTGTCGTTCGGCGGGGCGGCCGGGCGCGAGCTCGCGCAGAGCTGCACCAGTGCGTCGGCGCTCGCCGCCGCGTACGGCAAGGCGATCGACCAGTACCAGCTCACCAAGGTCGACTTCGACATCGAGGGCGCCGCCCTCCCGGACACCGCCGCCAACACCCGGCGCGCCCAGGCCATCGCCCAGCTCCAGAAGACCCACCCCGGCCTGAACGTCTCCTTCACCCTGCCGGTGATGCCCGAAGGGCTGACCCAGCCGGGCGTCGACCTGCTCGCCGACGCCAAGCGCAACGGGGTCCGCGTCGACGCCGTCAACATCATGGCGATGGACTACGGACCCGCGTACAGCGGCGACATGGGCCAGTACGCGATCAACGCGGCGACCGCGACCCAGGCGCAGATCAAGGGCGTCCTCGGCCTGTCCGACGCCGCTGCGTGGAAGGCCGTCGCCGTCACCCCGATGATCGGCGTGAACGACGTGACCTCGGAGATCTTCAAGGTCGACGACGCCGCTCAACTCGTCGAGTTCGCCCGGGCCAAGGGCATCGGCTGGCTGTCGATGTGGTCGGCCACCCGCGACAAGCAGTGCGCGTCGGGCGCGGTGAACTACGCGGACGCGACCTGCTCGTCGATCCTCCAGCAGCCGCTCGCCTTCACGAAGGCGTTCGCGACCTTCAAGTAGCCCCCGCACCCCCCAAAAAAGCCCGCGCGCCCCGGTCGGTTACCCCCCCCCCACCACCGACCGGGACGCGCGCCCCTCCTTTTTGCCTCGCTCGGCGGGGCGCTCGAGTCGGGCTCACGGGTCCGGTCGTGCTCGGCCCGCTCGTTCCTCACGGGCCTCCGCGCGCCCGGACCCGTTCCCCCGACGCGCCCTTCGCCTCGCTCGGCGTCCGGCGTCAGCGCGACGCGCGCCACTCCTCCGCGTAGTCGTTGAAGATGCCCCGCAGGTGGTGCCCGATCTTCAGGTAGTCCAGGTCGTCCAGGTTCGCGAGCGACACCCGCACCGACCACTCCGGGCCGTCGAAGCCGCCGCCGTTCAGGAGCACCACGCCCGTCTGCTCGGCCAGCCGGAACAGCGGGTCGACCGGCTCGTAGTTCTTCTCCAGGAAGTCCGCGAAGTCCTTGCCGTGCACCCGCTCGGCCTCCGCGATGAGGTCCAGCTCGATGTAGTACCCGGCCCGCTTCGCGTCCTCCGCGATCTTCATCTGCGCGCCCTCCAGGAGCAGTTCGAGGCGCTGGTGGACGATCGCGCGGATGCGCTCCTTGTACTCCTGGCCCTCCGGCAGCATGTCGAACAGTGAGAACAGGCTCATCATCGTCTGCTGCGGCAGCGAGAGACCGGCCGTGTGGTTGAGCGCCACCTGCCGGGAGTCGGCGACCAGCCGGTCGATGAAGCGGATCTTCTCCGGCTCCAGGGTGAGCGTGCCGTACCGCTTGTCCAGGCGGTTCTTCTCGCTCTCCGGCAGCGCCGCGATCATCTTGTCGATGACGTTGTCGTCGTGCAGCCCGATCACGCCGAGCCGCCACCCGGTGCAGCCGTAGTGCTTGGAGTACGAGTACACCAGCAGCGTGTTGTGCGGGAGGTCGGCCGCGATCGAGCGGAACCCGGGCACGAAGGTGCCGTACACGTCGTCCGTGACGATCAGCAGGTTCGGGTTCTTGTCGGCGACGATGGACTTGATCTGGTCCGCGACCCGCTGGCTCAGCGCGAGCGACGGCGGGTTGGACGGGTTCACCAGGCAGACCAGCTTGACCGCCGGGTCCGCCAGCTTGGCGACCTCCTCCTCCGGGTAGCGCCACTCGCGCACGCCCGTCTCCGCGAACAGCGAGGCCTCGACGTTCACCACGTCGAACTCGTACGTGTCGAGCTCGGGGATCTCGATGTACGGCGTGAACACCGGCACCATCAGGGCGATCTTGTCGCCCTTCTTCAGGATCCCGTTCTTCATCAGGGAGTCGAAGATGTAGCACATCGCCGCCGTGCCGCCCTCGGTGGCGAAGTACGAGATGTTCCCGGCCGGCGGCTTCCGGTCGAACATCTCGTCCGCGATGTAGCCGCGCACGATCTGCTCGGTGTGGGTGAGGATCCGGTCCGGCACCGGGTAGTTGTCGCCGATCGAGCTGTCCGTCAGCTCGTGCACGAACGCGTCCTTGTCGAAGCCGAACCGCTCGACGGCGTACTCGACGCTCTTCTGCAGCAGCTCGATGCCCGGCAGGTCCGGGTGCTGCCGCACGAAGGTGTCGAAGCGGGCGCCGGAACCGGCCTCCTCCGGCATCCCGCCGAGGTCGTCGGCCGTCCACACCCGGCGGGACTCCGCCAGGGCGAAGTAGCCGAGCGCGTGGTACGCCTCGCGCGGGCTGGTCGCGGTCCAGTTCGGGTTGCCGCGGCCCGCGTTGAGCATCTGGACCGAGGACTTGCCCTTCTGGCCGGGCTGGTCGGCCTGGGCCGACTTGGCGATCTGGATGAACTTGTCCTTCAGCTCGAAGGGGGAGAGCTGGGCGAAGGACTTGATCTGCTCGCGGGTGAACGTGGTCTTGGGCACGGCGGGACTCCTCCGTCAGGTGGTGGGGGTGGGGGGCACGTCAGTGGTTGAGGATGACGATCACGGCGCCCCAGATGGTCAGCAGGACGTTGCCCACCGCGTACGGGATCGTGTAGCCGAGCGTCGGGATCTGGGATCTGGACTGTTCGTTGATGGCGCCGATCGCCGCCGTGGTGGTCTGGTCACCGGCCAGCACACCCATCAGGATCGGGAACCTGATCTTCTGGATGTAGTGGCCGACCAGGAAGCCGACGAGCAGCGGGATCACGGTGGCGACCGCGCCCCACAGCAGCAGCCCCCAGCCGGCCGTCGACAGGCCGCTGGTGAAGCTCGGGCCCGCGTTGATGCCGACGACCGCGACGAAGGCGCACAGCCCGAAGGTGTCCATGAACCACTGGGCGCCGGGCGGGACGTTGCCGTACGTCGGGTACTTGCCGCGGATCCAGCCGAAGACCAGGCCCATGATCAGCGCGCCGCCGGAGGTGGACAGCGAGATCGGCACACCGGAGACGGTGAGCGCCGGGATGCCGACGCAGCCGCCGAGGAAGACGCCGAGGCCGACCCAGAGCATGTCGGTGGCGAAGGAGGTCGGCACCGGCTTGCCGATCGCCTTGCCCGCCGGGTCCACGAGCCGCTTCGGACCGGTCAGGATGACGGTGTCGCCGCGCTCCAGCTTGGTGGAGAGCCGGTACGGGAAGTCCGCGCCGGAGCGGTAGATCTTGTCGATGTAGACGCCGACCATGAACGGCTCCCGGCGCAGCTCCGCGACGGTTTTGCCGAGCTGGGCCTTCTCGGAGGCGACCACGTGCAGCGACTCGGTCTCGTAGCCGAGCAGTTCGACGTCGTCGCTCTCGGACCCGATGTGGCTGCGGGCGTCGAACTCGATCAGCGAGCCGCGCAGCGCGCTGATCGCGACCACGTCGCCGGTGCGCAGCACGGTCTGCTGGTCGTGGTCGAGGATCGCCCCGTCGCGCCGCACCCGGGTGATGTAGATGCGGTGGCCGAGTTCCTTCTGCTGCTGCTCGAAGTCGTCGATCGTGCGGCCGACCAGGTCGGCGTGCTGGATGGTGTACGCGCGGAGCACGACCTCGTAGTAGCCCTCGGCCAGGTCCGGGTTGTCGTCCGGGGCGTCCAGCTCCTTGGCGAGGGTGGCGGACTCGGCCGCCAGGTCGCGCCGGTAGAGCTTGGGCAGCACGTTGGCGAGGAGCATCGCGCACAGGATGGTGCCGAGCGGGTACGTCACCGCGTAGCCGACCGCGACCAGGTTCTCCTCGTTCTTGATCTGGTCGGCGGACAGGCCGGGCAGGTTGCCGATGGCGTCCTGGGCGACACCGATGACGGCGGACTGGGTGAGCGCGCCGCCGAGCAGACCGGCCGAGAGCCCGGGGCCGTACCCGAGCATCACGGCGAAGCCCCAGGAGACGAGCAGACCCGTCACACAGACGATGACGGCGTTGAGGACCTGCGGCAGACCGTCCTTCTTCAGGCCGCGGAAGAACTGCGGGCCGACCTTGTAGCCGAGGGCGAACAGGAACAGCGTGAAGAACAGGTTCTTCACGGTGGCGTCGATGGTCACCTTGAACTGGGCGCCGAGCAGCAGCCCGGCCACCAGACAGCCGGTGACCGCGCCGAGCGCGATCGCCCGCCAGCGGAGCTTCCCGAAGAGGAAGCCGAGCGCGACGGTGATGAAGACGAGCAGTTCGGGGTGCGGGTGGAAGATGTTCCGGTTGAGGAAGTCGATCATGAGGTCATGAGTCCTCTCGTCCTCTCATGGCCGGTCACGGCCGGTCAGGCGCCGAGGACGCCGACGAGCAGCGGTCCGGTGAGCGGGAGCAGGAAGTTGGACAGGGCGTAGGTGATCGTGTAGCCCAGCATCGGCACGGAGCTCTGGGCGACCTGGGTGACCGAGGTGATCGCCGGGGTCGAGCACTGCTGCCCGGCGATGGCACCGATCAGCAGCGGACTCTCGATCTTCAGCAGCTTCCGGCCGACGACCAGCGAGATCGTTGCGGGGACCAGCACCATCGCGATGCCCGCGAACGGCAGCAGCGCCCCGTACTCCTTGAGCAGCGGCCACGCCTGCGGGCCTGACACCAGGCCGGTGCAGGCGATGAAGACCGCGAGGCCCATGTCCTTGAGGGTGGTGGCGGCCTGCGGCGGGAACGCGCCGAAGGTCTGGCTGCGGGACCGGAACCAGCCGAACAGCAGGCCGGAGATCAGACAGCCGCCGCCGGTGCCGAGCGACATCGGGACGTCGCCGAAGCGGACCACGACCTGGCCGAGCAGCGAACCGGCGGCGATGCCCGCGCCGAGGTAGATGAAGTCGGTGGCGTCGTTCTTGACCACCGAGCCGATCTTCTTCACCAGGCTGCCGAGCGAGGACCGGGCGCCGACCAGGGTCAGCACGTCGCCGCGCGCGACCTGGGTGTCCGGGGTGGCGGGCAGCACCTGGTCGCCGCGCTGCACCTCGGTGACGTACACCCCGCTGCGGCCCAGCTCCGGGTGGCTCTTCACCAGGCCGTCCAGGGTCTGACCGGCCACCGACTTGTCGGTGAGCGATACCTGGCTGGTGGCGAGGGGGGTGTCGAGGCCGGGCACGGCCGGGGTCTCGGGGCCGATGATCCGTCCGGCCTCGATGATGTTGGACCGGCGGCCCACCGCGAGCACCAGGTCGGAGAGGGTCAGCTCGAAGTCGGCCGGCGGTGGCGTGTAGACCTTGCTGCCGCGCTTCACCGCCTCGACGGTGATCCGCTCGCCGAGCTGCCGCTCCAGATCGCCGACCTTGGCGCCGTCGGCGAGGGTGACGAGGAAGGTCCGGCCGACCATGGTCGGCAGCGCCTCGCGCTCGTCGGACTCCAGGCCGCCCCCGCCGCCGCGCATCTTCTCCCACAGCGCGCGCGAGGCGTCGGCGAGGTTGATCCGCAGCATCATCGGCATCAGCTGGCTGGTGTAGATGACGATGGTGACCAGGCCGAACAGGTAGCAGACGGTGTACGCGGTGGCCACATGGCCCTGATACGTGCTGATCTGCTCGGCCGTCAGGTCGTTCAGCTTGCCGATCGCCTCGGTGGCGGTGCCGACGACGGCGGACTCGGTCGCGGCACCGGCCAGAATGCCGGACGCGGTGCCGACGTCGAGGTCGAACGCCTTGGCGAGGCCGAGCGCGATGCCGACCACGCAGACGACCTCGATGCCGCACAGGGCGAAGAAGCGCAGGCTGTTCTTGTTGAGGTTCGCGAAGAACTGCGGTCCCGCCATGTAGCCGAGGGCGAAGATGAAGATCGCGAAGAAGATGGTCTTGACGTCACCGGCGACCTCGACCTTGGTCCAGGCGCCGAGCAGCAGCGAGACGATCAGAGTGCCGCAGATGCCGCCGAGGGTGATGGGGCCGACGCGCAGCTTCCCGACGAGGTAGCCGAGGCCGAGGCAGAGGAAGACGGCGAGTTCGGGATGGTCCTTGATCACTCCCACGACGGCGTCACCCGGCCCGTACGCGGTGGAGGATTGTGAAGATATCGGACATAAGGGGAAGTTAACAGTGGGGGAGGTCCGCCAGCCCGCCACTGCCGCCGAACGAGTGAGCGTGTCGGAACCCGCCTCCGGCCCCGGCCCGGTTCCCTCAGCCCTTCACCGCGCCCCCCATCACCCCGCCCACGATCTGCCGCCCCAGCACCGCGAACACCAGCAGCAGCGGCACCGTCCCGAGCAGCGCCCCCGCCATCACCACCGACGGATCCGGGATGTGCCCGCGGCCGAGCCCGGTCAGCGCCACCTGCACCGTCGGGTTCCCGGTCTGGGTCAGCACCAGCACCGGCCAGAAGAAGTCGTTCCAGGCCGCCACGAAGCTCAGGCCCCCGAGCACCGCCATCGCGGGCCGCGCCGCCGGGAACACCACGTGCCACAGGATCCGCAGCGCCCCCGCCCCGTCCACCCGGGCCGCCTCCAGGAGTTCCGGCGGCAGCGCCCGCAGCAGGTGCTGGCGCATGAAGAACACCCCGAACGCCGACACCAGGCCCGGCAGCACCACCGCCTGTAGCCCGTCCGTCCAGCGCAGCCGGGCGACGAGCAGATACAGCGGCACCACCCCGAGCTGCGGCGGGATCAGCATCGTCCCCACCACCAGGGCGAACAGCGCGCCCCGGAACCGGAACCGCAGCCGCGCGAACGCGAACCCGGCGAGCGTCGCCACCAGCACCGTGCCCACCGCCGTCAGACCCGCCACCACCAGCGTGTTCCCGAGCGCCGCACCGAGCCGCGCGTCGGTCCAGGCCACCGCCAGATGCCCGGGCAGATTCCGGCCGAGGCGCAGCGGCGGCGGGGTGTGCGCGAGCCGGGTGCTGGTCCGGGAGGCCGCGACCGCCGCCCACAGCAGCGGGAACAGCGAGACGGCCGCGAACAGCCCGAGCAGCGGGTAGCCGCCCCACGGTGTGCGCCCGCTCCGCATCAGAGTCGCCCCACCCTCGCCCGTACGAGCCTGGCGGCCCCGAACACCATCAGCAGCAGCCCGAGCATCACCCAGGCGATCGCCGAGGCCCGGCCCAGGTGCAGATTCACCCAGCCCTGCTCGTACAGATACAGACCGAGCGTCTGGAACTGCCGGTCCGCGCCGCCGGACGCCCCCGCGCCCGCCCCGAACAGCAGCGGCTCGCCGAACAGCTGGGTCGCCCCGATCGTCGACACGACCACCGTGAACAGGATCGTCGGCCGCAGCGCGGGCAGCGTCACATGGACGAACGCCCGCCACCGGGAGGCCCCGTCGAGGGCGGCCGCCTCGTACAGCTCGCGCGGCACGGTCTGCATCGCGGCCAGGTAGATCAGCGCGTTGTAGCCGGTCCACCGCCACACCACGATCGTGGAGACCGCCGCCTTCGCCGCCCACGGCCCGTTCTGCCAGTCCACCGGTGCGAGCCCGACCACCCCGAGCAGCCAGTTCACCAGGCCGTGGTCCCGCCCGAAGAGCAGCGCGAACACCAGGGTCGCCGCCGCCACCGACGTCGCGTACGGGGCGAGCGCCACCACCCGGAAGAAGCCGCGCCCCCGCAGCCGTACGTCGAGCAGCTGCGCCACCGCGAGCGCGAGCAGCAGCTGGGGGACGGTCGACAGGATCCCGATGGTGACGGTGTTGCCGAGCGCGTTCCAGAAGTACGGGTCGTCCGCGAGCCGCGTGTAGTTGCGCGCCCCGACCCACTCCCACCGGTCGAGCGCGGTCAGCTCGACCCGGTGCAGCGACGCCCAGCCGGTGTAGAGGAGCGGGAAGAGCCCGAAGGCGCCGAAGAGCAGGAGGAAGGGCGCGACGTGCGCGTACGGCACCCAGCGCCCGGTCCCGCGCCGGGTGCGGGCCTTGGACCCGGTACGGGCGCGGGGCCCCGCGCGGGTCACGTCGGCCGGTTCCGGTGCGGCCGCCGCCGGGCCCTCGCGGCCGGGCAGCTCACCGGCCGGGAGGCCGCTCGTGGACAGATCGTCGGCCGGGAGGTCCGTCACGGTCGCCCGCCCTACCGGTCGAGCGCGTTGTCGATGGACCGCAGCGCCGCCCGCCAGGCCCCGTCCGGGTCCCGGCCCGCCTGGTCGACCTGGAGCATCCCCAGGTCGGCGAGGTGCTGGGCGATCAGCCCGTCCTTCGGGCCGACCGGCGCCCGCGGCACCCCGAGCGCCGCCCCGGCGAAGATCCGGCCCACCGGCGCGTCCCCGAAGTACGGGTGCCGGGCGTCGGCGACCGCCGGGAGCCGGTAGGCCGCCGAGGCGCTGGGGAAGCTGCCGCGCCGGGCGAACAGCCGGGCCTGCTGGGCGGGCGCGGTCAGCCAGGCGGCCAGCCGGGCCGCCTCCGTGCGGTGCGGCCCGGCCGCCGGGACCACCAGGAACGAACCGCCCCAGGCCCCCGGCCGGGGCGCGGCCGCCACGTCCCAGCGGCCCCGCCCGGCCGGGCCCGCCTTGTCCTCGATGTAGCCGAGCATCCACGCCGGGCAGGCCACCGTGGCGAACGCCCCGTTCGCGAAGCCCTGGTCCCAGCCGGGCGTGAACTGCTGCAGCCGGGCGGTCAGCCCCTCGCGCGCGAACGAGGCCGCCAGGTCCCAGGCATCCCGTACCGCCGGATTGCGGTCCACGACCAGCGCGCCCCGCTCGTCGTAGAAACGGACGGCGGCGCTGCCGGTGGCCGCCGCGAGCACCCCGGACGCCGAGTCGGTGAACGCCGTCCCGCGCGGCGCCCGGGCCGCGAAGCGCCGCCCCGCCGCCAGGAACCGCCGCCAGTTCCCGGCCCACAGCCGGGCCACCGCCGCCCGCCCGGTCGGCAGCCCGGCCCGCGCGAACAGGTCCTTGCGGTAGCAGACCGCCTGCGGCCCGATGTCGGTGCCGAGGGCGACCGTACGGCCGTCCCGGCCGGTGCCCTGTGCCCACTTCCACGGCAGGAACGCGGCCCGGTCCACCCCGGGCACCGCGCCCAGGTCGAGCAGCCGCCCGCCCTGGGTGGCGACCACCTCGGCGATGTTGCCGACCTCGACGGCCTGCACATCGGCGAGCCCGGAGCCGGTGACCAGATGGGTGAGCAGCTGCGGGTAGTAGTTCTCGTTGCGCTCGATGGAGCTCTGCCGGACCGCGATCCCGGGGTGCAGCCGCATGTACGCGTCGTACAGACCGGCCTCCTTCAGGCCGAAGGCGCCGAACACGCCGACGGTGAGCGTGACCGGCCGCCCGGCCGGATCCACCGCGCCGTCCCGGGCCGCGGCGCGCGGCTCCGGCGGATCGGTCGCGCACCCGGCCCCGGCCAGCAGGACCAGCGGCAGCAGCGCCCCGAGCAGCGCGCGTCGCACGGCCGGCCCGGTCCGTCTCCTGGCGCTCATGGCGCGACCGTAGTGCGCCGGGCGCGGCCGGACGGCACCCGGCGCCCGGGGCCCGGCCGCGTGCCACCCGGCCGGGCCCGCCCGTGCCACCCGCGCGGGCGAAATCTTGCGATGATGAGAGCGGAAGGGTGAAGGCCGCACGAGCGGCGCACCCCCTTCATGTGAACGTACGGGGTCGGTGCGGCTAGCATCGCGAAACCCGAAGCAGGCGTTGGACCGGACGGAGAGTGGGCTGTGGCGCGACCGCGCGTGGGTGTGGCGGTGCTGACGATGGGCACCCGCCCCAAGGAGCTGCGGGCGCTGCTCGCCTCGGTGGACCGGCAGGACGAGCGGGCCACCCGCGTGGTCGTGATCGGCAACGGGGCGGGCTCCCTCGCCGAGCTGCCCGAGGGCGTGCACGGCGTGGAGCTGCCGGAGAACCGGGGAGTCTCGGGCGGCCGCAACGTCGCCATCGAGACCCTGCGGGCCTTCGGTGACGTCGACGTCCTCGTCGACCTCGACGACGACGGCCTGCTCGTCGACACGGACGTCTTCCGGCGGATGTGCGACCTGTACGAGGCGGACCCGGCGCTCGGCATCGTCTCCTTCCGGATCGCCGACGAGCACGGCGAGACCCAGCGCCGCCACATCCCGCGGCTCGGCGCCAAGGACCCGATGCGGGCGGGCGAGGTGACCACCTTCCTCGGCGGCGGCCACGGCCTGTCCATGACGATGCTCGACCAGGTCGGCGGCTGGCCCGAGGACTTCTTCTTCACCCACGAGGAGACCGACCTCGCCTGGCGCGCGCTCGACGGCGGCTGGACGGTCCGGTACGAGCCGGAGCTGCTCCTCCAGCACCCGAAGACCAGCCCGGCCCGGCACGCCGTCTACTACCGGATGACCGCCCGCAACCGGGTCTGGCTCGCCAAGCGCAACCTGCCCGCCCCGCTGGTCCCGGTCTACCTCGGCGTCTGGACGCTGCTCACGCTGGCCCGCACCCGCTCGCTGCCCGGCCTCGGCGCCTGGTTCGCCGGCTTCTTCGAGGGCGTCCGCCGCTCGGCGGGCACCCGCCGCCCGATGAGCTGGTCGACGGTGTGGCGGATGGGCCGACTGGGCCGCCCGCCGGTGATCTGACCGGGAGTGACCTGACTCACGGACAACAGGAGGACGGGCCCGCTCCTTCGGGGGGCGGGCCCGTCCTCTTTCTTATGTCGGCGGCGTACAACGACAGAGGCCCGGTTCTTCCGAACCGGGCCTCTGTCTCACCAGGGTGAGTGACGGGACTCGAACCCGCGGCATCCTGGACCACAACCAGGTGCTCTACCAGCTGAGCTACACCCACCATGACCGGCTGTTCACCCGAAGGTTTCCCTGACCGGCCGAGAAGAAGTCTACAGGGTTCTGGGGGGTGCTCGCGCACACGTTTTCCCCAGGGGGATCCGGTGGGCGCGAGCCGGGTGTGCGGAGGGCTATTCGGCGGACTGCGCGGCGGACGACGCGGCCGACTGCTCGGCGTGCTGCTCGGCGGACAGGACGTGCCGGGCCGCGATGCTCTTCGCGGTCTCCGAGTCCGGACCGGGCTGCGGGACGAAGATCGCCTCGCGGTAGTAGCGCAGCTCCGCGATGGACTCGCGGATGTCGGCGAGCGCCCGGTGGTTGCCGTTCTTGTCCGGACTGTTGAAGTACGCCCTCGGGTACCAGCGGCGGGCCAGTTCCTTGACCGAGGAGACATCGACGATCCGGTAGTGGAGGTGTCCCTCCAGGGCCGGCATGTCGCGGGCGAGGAACCCGCGGTCGGTACCGACCGAGTTCCCGCACAGCGGGGCCTTGCCGGGCTCCTTGACGTGCTCGCGGATGTACGCGAGGACCTGGGCCTCCGCGTCGGCCAGGGTGGTCCCGGCGGCGAGGGCGTCGAGCAGGCCGGAGGACGTGTGCATCTGGCGCACCACGTCCGGCATGGTCTCCAGGGCTGCGTCCGGCGGGCGGATCACGATGTCCACGCCTTCGCCGAGCACGTTCAGTTCCGAGTCGGTGACCAGCGCGGCCACCTCGATGAGTGCGTCTTCCGTCAGCGAGAGCCCGGTCATCTCGCAGTCGATCCACACCATGCGATCGTTCATGCGTCCCACCTTAGGGCCTGTCCGGCGGATCATGGCCGGGGCCGGGGCCGGGGCGCCCCGGACGGCCCGAAGGGCGCCCGGGCCGCTGCCCGGACGCCCTTCGGCGGGTCCTGCTGTGGTGCTGTGCGCTACGGCATGCGCTGGCCCGGCAGGGCCGCCCGGCCCGGCGCGTACACGTCGGAGCCCGGCTTGGCCGACTCCAGCAGGTGGCCCGGGCGCCGTGGCGCGCCCTGGAGCTGCGCCTGCGCCGGGACCATCGCGTCGAGCACCGCCGTACCGCCGTCGCCCTGCGGACGCCGGGCCCGGTACGCCGCCCGGTAGGCGGCGGGCGAGGAGCCCAGCTGCCGCCGGAAGTGACCGCGCAGGGCCACCGGCGAACGGAACCCGCAGCGGCCCGCGACCTCGTCGACCGAGTAGTCGGAGGTCTCCAGGAGCCGCTGCGCCTGGAGCACCCGCTGGGTGATCAGCCACTGCAGCGGCGCCGAGCCGGTCAGCGAGCGGAACCGGCGGTCGAAGGTCCGCCGGGACATGTACGCGCGGGCGGCGAGCGTCTCCACGTCGAACTGCTCGTGCAGGTGCTCAAGGGCCCAGGCGACGACCTCGGCGAGCGGGTCGGCGCCGATCTCCTCGGGTAAAGACCTGTCGAGGTAGCGCTCCTGGCCGCCGCTGCGCCGCGGCGGGACGACGAGCCTGCGGGCGAGCGCCCCGGCGGCCTCCGTGCCGTGGTCGGTCCGCACGATGTGCAGACACAGGTCGATGCCGGCCGCGGTACCGGCGGAGGTCAGCACGTCGCCGTCGTCGACGAACAGCTCCCGCGGGTCCACATGGACCGACGGGTAGCGCTTGGCGAGCGTCGGCGCGTACATCCAGTGGGTGGTCGCCGGGCGGCCGTCGAGCAGTCCGGCGGCGGCGAGCACGAACGCGCCGGTGCACAGACCGACGATGCGCGCGCCCTCCTCGTGCGCCCGGCGGAGCGCTTCGAGCGCCTCCGGGGGCGGCGGCGAGGTGATCGAGCGCCATGCGGGCACGACCACGGTGCCCGCCCGGCTGATCGCCTCCAGGCCGTACGGCGCGGTGAGTTCGAGCCCGCCTGTGGTCCGCAGGGGGCCGTCCTCGCCGGCGCATACGAGCAGTCGATAGCGTGGCACCCCCGCGTCCTGGCGGTCGATGCCGAAAACGGAGAGCGGGATGGAGCTCTCGAAAATGGGGCCACCGCTGAACAGCAGTACCGCGACGACTTCGCGACGGCGGCGCCCGGACAGCTTCCGTACCGCCTCTGGTGCGGCGGAGTCCTGGCTCATGACGCTAAGCCCCCCTCGGTGTTGGCGTCTCCCTGGTCGTGTCGCTGTGCCACGTTTCCCCTCGGTTTTGCGCGAGACCCCAGTCTTCGGTATCCATGATCGAATCTACTGCGTCCGGTGGCACCCGGGTGCCACGTTCTCGTTCCGGCAGATTGTCGACATGGCAACTTGGCGCGAAGCATTCGATCGGGAACCCCAGCCCAACGCGGTGATGCCTGGTACTACGCGGGTTGCGCGGTCTTCGGCCAAGGGCTCTTCGTTGACCGGAACTTGGCTGAAAACATACGGGATCGGCTGTGCGACCCTGTCAACTCCGCGAGTGGTGCTCGGCCCGCAGACCCCGTTCCGAGCGTCTCAGGAGCACCCGGCAGACCGCCGTCACGGCGAGCAGTCCGAGGGCGGTCCCGGCGGCCCCGCCGAGCGAGGTGCCGTACACGAGGAGCACCACCGGGACGAGCACGCAGCAGAACACCGCCCAGCGGACCACCTCGCCCCCCGGGTCGGGCGCCGGTCCCTCGTGCGCCGTCGGTGCGATGTCCGCCGCGCGCTCCGCGGGCGCGGCCGGTGCGGCGCCGCCGGGCCTGGCCCGGCGGCGCCCGCGCCCGGCGGGCACCGGGGGCCGGGCCGGCGTGGCGGGTGCGAGCCAGGAGTCGGGGTGGGTGTCGGTGTCCATGGGCGACGGTGCGGGCACGGGCGGGCTCCCTGCGACGGTGACGTTGACCTGCTGGAAACGAGGAGCGGAACGTTCCGGTCACTGCGCGGGACGCCCGTTTGGCCCCCCTAAGGACACCTGTAGGGCACATCCGGCATTGCGCTACGGCGCGGGGCTCGTGCATGCTCCCTGCAACGTCGCACGGGCACCCCCGTCGGCGCCCTGGGCACGAGAGGAGTGTCGCCGTACCCTTGGGGGTATGGGCTTGGGAAGATGATTCCCGGACACAGCTCCCCGCGACGATCCGCGACTCTCTGCTCTGCTCCCCGTCGTTCCGTCCCCTTCCGTCCCTTCCCAGAGGACCCTCTTCGCCGAGACACCGATGGCCGGTCACGAATACCCCGAACCCGCGGACCGCAAGCGCGTCGCCGACTCCACGGTCGACCCCCTCGCGGTGGAACAACCACGTCTCTCCTGCGACCCGGCCTTCCGGCACGGTGTCGTCGTCGGCTTCGACGGCTCGATGTCCAGTGAGCGCGCCCTCGCGTACGCCATCGGCATGGCCCGCCGCTCCGGCTCAGGGCTGATCATCGTGCACGTCGCCAACCGGCTGCCCACCACCGTGTGGGCCGGCTGCGAGCCGCCCGTCTTCGTCGACGTGCCCGACCACCGCACCGAGGTCCTGGGACTCGAGCTGGCCTGCGCGGAGCACCTGTCCGAGGTGCCCTGGATCCTGGTCGAGCGCGGCGGCGACATCTGCCACGAGCTGGAGGAGGTCGGCCGGGAGTACTCGGCCGACGCGATCGTCGTGGGCTCCACGCACGGCGTCGTCGGCCGGATCTTCGGCTCGGTGGCCGGCCGGCTGGCCCGCCGCGCCCAGCGCCCGGTCGTCGTCATCCCGTAGGGCGGGTCCCGATCCCGTAGGGCGGGTCCCGTCCCACCGGTCACACCCGCCCCGTGCGTTCAACTCCCTTGTTCCGGCGATAAATTCAGCCGCTCGCAGGTGGATTGTGTGCTTGTGAAGGGTACATAAAAAGCACCGTCACAAAGCGGTCCAAGCAGCACAACTGCACACCTGAAGGGAGCCCGCCGTGTCCAATGAAGCCGCCGCGGGAAACACCACCTCCACGCTCGGAAACCTCGCTCTCGGACTGACCCTGCTGGCCTTCGGCATCGGCTCCACCGGCGTGATCGACCACGTCGGGGCGTCGGACGCCGCCGGGCTCGCGACCTGGGTCGGCGGTGTGGCCCTGTTCGTCGTCGGTCTGCTCGCGCTGCGCGCGGGCAACACCGGTGAAGGCACGGCCTCTGTGGCGCTCGGCGCCTTCTGGTTCACCTGGGGCACCGGTGTCGGCGGCAGTGGCTCCGCCGAGGCCGTCGGCCTCTTCCTGCTCCTGTGGGCGCTGCTCGCGCTCACCCTGACCCTGGCGTCCGGCGGTTCCGGGCTCTTCGGACAGGGCGTGTACGGGCTGCTGTTCGTCGCCCTGCTGCTGCTCGGGATCGGCGCCCTCGCCGACAACTCGGGCCTGGCCAAGGCGGGTGGCTGGATCGCCGCGGCGGCCGGTCTCGCGGCCTGGTACGGCGCGACGGCCGCGGTCGCGGGCTGGCCGCTCGCCCTGTCCCGCTCGGGCCGCGGGGCGGCAGCGGCGGGCTGACCGCCCGTGCGGGCCGGGACGCCCGTACGGGAAACGAAAGAGCGAGACGGCCCTCGTCCTCCTGGGGTGGACGAGGGCCGTCTTCGGTGTCCGGTCGGCGCCGGGGGACAGGCCCGGCGGGCGCGGAGGCCGGGGGACAGGCCCGGCGGGTCCGCTATTCGACCGTGACGGACTTGGCCAGGTTGCGCGGCTTGTCGATGTCGCGGCCCATGGCGAGCGCCGTGTGGTACGCGAGGAGCTGGAGCGGGATGCCCATCAGGATCGGGTCCAGCTCGTCCTCGTTCTTCGGCACGACGATGGTGTGGTCGGCCTTCTCCTGCACCTGGTGCGCGACCGCGAGGATCCGGCCGCTGCGGGCCTTGATCTCCTCCAGGGCGGCGCGGTTCTTCTCCAGGAGGTCGTCGTCGGGGACGATCGCGACCGTCGGCAGCGCGGGCTCGATGAGGGCCAGCGGACCGTGCTTCAGCTCGGAGGCCGGGTACGCCTCGGCGTGGATGTAGGAGATCTCCTTCAGCTTGAGGGAGGCCTCCAGGGCGACCGGGTAGCCACGGACCCGGCCGATGAACATCATCGACTGCGCGCCCGCGTACTTCTTGGCCAGCTTGCGGATGTCGTCCTCGCTCTTGAGGATCTCCTCGATCTGGCCGGGCAGCTTGCGCAGGCCCTCGATGATCCGCTTGCCGTCGGTGACGGACAGGTCGCGGATCCGGCCGAGGTGCAGGGCGAGCAGCGCGAAGGCGACCACCGTGTTGGTGAAGCACTTGGTGGAGACGACGCAGACCTCGGGGCCCGCGTGCACGTAGACGCCGCCGTCGGCCTCGCGGGCGATGGCCGAGCCGACCACGTTGACCACGCCGAGGACGCGGGCGCCCTTGCGCTTGAGCTCCTGGACGGCGGCGAGCACGTCGTAGGTCTCGCCGGACTGGGAGACCGCGATGTAGAGGGTGTCGGGGTCGACGACCGGGTTGCGGTAGCGGAACTCGGAGGCGGGCTCGGCGTCGGCCGGGATGCGGGCCATGCCCTCGATGAGGGAGGCGCCGATCAGACCGGCGTGGTACGAGGTGCCGCAGCCGAGGATCTTGATCCGGCGGATCGAACGGGCCTCGCGGGCATCGAGGTTGAGGCCGCCGAGGTGCACGGTGGAGAAGCGGTCGTCGATCCGGCCGCGCAGCACGCGGTCGACCGCGTCGGGCTGCTCGGAGATCTCCTTGTGCATGTAGGTGTCGTGACCGCCCATGTCGTACGAGGCGGCCTCCCACTCCACGGTCTCGGGCGTGGCGTTGGTGGACGCGCCGGAGGTGGTGTACGTGCGGAAGTCGTCGGCCTTCAGGGTGGCCATCTCGCCGTCGTCGAGGGTGACGACCTGGCGGGTGTGGGCGACCAGGGCGGCGACGTCGGAGGCGACGAACATCTCCTTCTCGCCGATGCCGAGGACGACCGGGGAGCCGTTGCGGGCCACCACGATGCGGTCGTTGAAGTCGGCGTGCATGACGGCGATGCCGTAGGTGCCCTCGATGTGCTTGAGCGCCTCGCGGACCTTCTCCTCCAGGGAGTCGGCCTGGGACCGGGCGATGAGGTGGGTGATGACCTCGGTGTCGGTCTCGGAGAGGAAGACGACGCCCTCGGCCTCCAGCTTGGTGCGCAGCTCGGCGGCGTTGTCGACGATGCCGTTGTGCACGACGGCGACCTTGTTGTCGGCGTCGAGGTGCGGGTGGGCGTTGATGTCGCTGGGGGCGCCGTGGGTGGCCCAACGGGTGTGCGCGATGCCGGTGGTGCCGGTGAAGCGCTTGGGGACGCGGGCCTCCAGGTCGCGGACGCGGCCCTTGGCCTTCACCATCTTCAGGCCGGCGGCCTTGGGGCTGGTGACGACGATGCCGGCGGAGTCGTAACCCCGGTACTCAAGCCGCTGGAGTCCTTCGAGGAGGAGGGGGGCGACGTCACGCTTGCCGATGTAGCCGACGATTCCGCACATGGTGGGGGCCAGTCTCCTTGGGTCGGTGGGTGGTGCTCAGTCGTTGCCTGCTCAGCGGTTGCCTGCTCGGCCGTCGCTCAGCCGTAGACGATCCGGCGCAGCTGCCGGAGCGAGAGTTCGGGCGGGGCCACGGCGCGGTGGGGCAGTTCGGCGGCGATCCGTTCGAAGATCTCGGCGTTGACCGAGCCTCCGGACTGCAGCTCGCGGTGGCGGCGGCGGACGAACTCCTCGGTCGACTCGTCGAAGTACGCCAGCACGTCGAGCACCACCCGGGCCGCCTCGCCGCGCTGGAGCGAGGTGGAGCGGACCAGATGGTCGATGAGGTCGTCGTGCGACGTGCGGCGTTCGAGCACCCGAGAATATTGAGGGGTTCTCGACGCCCATTGCAAGAATCCTGCCCGATATCGGGCAGCGGACGTCATGATCACGCCGCCGAACGGGTTAATTGGTCTACACCTTGACCCCTCGGTGGGGCACGCGGTACGCATGGTGACTGTTCGGATACGCATAGCCGCAGTCGCAAGCCCGTCGCCCGTCGCCCGTCGTACCGACGAAAGGGATCTGCCTGTGAGTCCGCGCAGAACGCTTCCCCTGCTCCTCGCCAGCCTGCTGCTCACCGGGGCCGCCGGGGCCACCGGAGCCGCGGGTGCTGCCGCGTCCGGTTCCGCCGGGGCCGCCGCCGCACCGCCCGCCGTGCGCCCGCTCGGCGACGTGGTGCCCGCGCCCGCCAAGGTGACCGCGGCCGGCTCCCCGTACACGCTGACCGCCGCCACCCTCGTCCGGGTCGACACCGCCGACCCGGCCTCCGGCGAGATCGGCGGCTACCTCGCCGGGCTGCTCCGCCCCGCCACCGGCTATCCGCTGCCGGTCGTCGATGACGGCGCCGGGTCCGGCGGCATCCTGCTGCGGCTCGACCCGAAGGCCACGACGCTCGGCGACGAAGGGTACGAGCTGCGCTCCGGCGCCGCCGGGGTGACGCTCACCGCCAGGGCGGCCGCCGGGCTCTTCCGCGGCGTGCAGACGCTGCGCCAGCAGCTGCCCGCGTCGGTCGAGAAGCGCACCGTGCAGGCCGGGCCGTGGAAGATCGCGGGCGGCACGGTCACCGACACCCCGCGCTACGCGTACCGGGGCGCGATGCTCGACGTCTCCCGGCACTTCTTCACCGTCGAGCAGGTCAAGCGCTACATCGACCAGCTCGCCCTCTACAAGATCAACAAGCTGCATCTGCACCTGAGCGACGACCAGGGCTGGCGGATCGCCGTCGACTCCTGGCCCCGGCTCACCACGTACGGCGGCTCCACCCAGGTCGGCGGCGGCCCCGGCGGCTTCTACACCAAGGCCGACTACCGCGAGATCGTCCGCTACGCCGCCTCCCGCTACCAGGAGGTCGTCCCGGAGATCGACATGCCGGGCCACACCAACGCGGCCCTCGCCTCCTACGCCGAGCTCAACTGCGACGGCGTCGCCCCGCCGCTCTACACCGGCACCGACGTCGGCTTCAGCTCGCTGTGCGCGCCGAAGCAGATCACGTACGACTTCGTGGACGACGTGGTGCGCGAGCTGGCCGCGCTCACCCCGGGCCGCTACCTCCACATCGGCGGCGACGAGGCGCACTCCACCAGCCACGCCGACTACGTGACCTTCATGGACAAGGTCCAGCCGATCGTCGCCAAGTACGGCAAGACCGTCATCGGCTGGCACCAGCTGACCGGCGCCACCCCGGCGCCCGGCGCGCTCGCCCAGTACTGGGGCCTGGACGGTTCCTCGGCCGCCGAGAAGCAGCAGGTGGTGAACGCGGCCAAGGCCGGGACCGGCATCATCATGTCGCCCGCCGACCGCGCCTACCTCGACATGAAGTACACCGCCGCCACTCCGCTCGGCCAGGACTGGGCGGGCCTCGTCGAGGTCAAGCGCGCCTACGACTGGAACCCGGCGACCCTGCTGCCCGGCATGCCCGCCACCGGCGTCGCGGGCGTCGAGGCCCCGCTGTGGACCGAGACGATCAGTACCAGCGCCCACATCGACCGGATGGCCTTCCCGCGCCTGGCGGGCATCGCCGAACTCGGCTGGTCCCCGGCGGCCAAGCACGACTGGACCGACTACCGCCAGCGCCTCGGCCGCCAGGGCCCGCGTCTGACGGCCCTCGGCGTCGACTTCTACCGCTCCCCGCAGGTGCCGTGGGCGACGGGTTGACCTGCGCTTGAGGAGTTCTTTGAACCCCCTTGGCGCGCGCCGCCGTTCGACTGGGTGCCGGGCTCCTGACGGCTCATCCGGTACGACGATTGGAAGGCTCGACATGAAGCGCATCGTGGTAACGGGAATGGCGGCCGCGGCCGCACTGGTCATGACCCTGGCGGTCCCGGGCACGGCCAACGCCGCGAGCAACACGACGATCGGCAGCGGCCCCGTCCTCGGCTACGCCTACTCCAACGGCAACTACACCGGCGCGGTGCTCACCATCCGCGGCGACTGCGGCGCGTCGGGCGCGGGCAGCCAGCTCTTCAACCTGCCGCACGAGTGGAACGACACCATCAGCTCGTTCAAGCCCGCGACGAAGTTCTACGACTTCTCGCTGTACGAGCACGGCAACGGAGTCGGCTCCGAGTACTACATCCCCGCCGCCAACAGCGGCGACACCGGCCTTGAGGTCGTCCTGCACTTCAACGACATGACCAGCTCGATCCGTTGCTGGTTCTGACGGGCGGAGCGGGGCGCTGAGCGCTGAGCGCTGACGTGGTGCGGCCGTACGGGGCGATTCCCGTGCGGCCGCACGGTCATAGGCTCTCCCGGGCCTCCTGGATCAGGGCCACGGAATCCGCCTGCGAGAGCGATATGGCCTGGAGCTGGAGGAAGCGCATGAGCAGGGTGCGCACGGCGCTGGTCTCGCGTTCCACGAAGCCGCGCAGAGGGGATTCGGCGTAGGCGGCCACGGACCTGTCGGGGAGGGTGGGCAGGATGATCTGGCGGGTGAACGGCAGCATCCCTTCGACGGCGAACGGGACCACCTGAAGCATGGTGCGATGTCTCCCCGCGAAGTCGATCAGATGCTGGAGCTGGGCGTCCATGACCGCGCCGCCGCCGATCCGGCGGCGGATGCAGCTCTCGTCCAGCACCACGGACGTCAAGGGTGATTGTCGCGCCACCGCGGCCTGGCGTTCGGCGACGAGCGAGATGTGCCTCTCGGCCTGCTGCTGTGTCACCTGGCCGCGGCGCACCTCCGTCGCGGTCACCGCATGGGTGTACTCCGGCGTCTGCAAAAGGCCCGGGATGATCCCGACGTCGAAGATGCGAAGCTCGATGGCTTGTTTCTCGTAGCCGACGTACTCCGGGAATCCTTCCAACAGCTTGCCGCCCCGCATCTCGTGCCACTCGCGCTCGAACGACTCCGCAGCTCCGGCGGTCTCGAAGACCTGGTCAGCTCTTCGAGAGAAGGGGAGAGTCGGCGGCTTGCGACCTGTTTCGACGGCCGAAATGTGCTGCCCGGAGCATGCCATCCGAGTCGCCAGCGTGTTCTGGCTCCAGCCGCGCGCATCGCGCTGACCGCGCAGACGCGCGCCGAACGCGGCCTGTGGGCTGGTCTCCGGATTCAACACCTTGCGATTGACCACAACTCTTCCTTCGCAGTCGGCGAGTTGACCAGTTGAAGGATGCCCGACCCTGGGCCACGCTGACGCCTCCTGGTGGTGAATCCGTCACAGAGAGGAGCGGCCGTGGCCGCGCGTCCCCTTCCCGAACCGCCGCCGTCGAACGGCGCCTTCGTCGCCGACACGAGCCACGAAACCCCCCGCCTCGGCCGCGTGCTCCGCACCCAAGCCGGCCGCGTGCACGTCAGTCCGCCCGGCGGCGGCGCCGAGTGGACCGCCGTGCCCGGGGATCTGCGCGCGCCCACCGAGGACGAGTGGGCTCGGATCCGCGTCCTCACCACCCCCGTGCCCCGCGCGCTCGTCCTCTCCGCCGACCACGAGCTGCGGCCCCGGCCCGTGCCCGTACCGGACTGCGCGCCGTGCGCGTATCTCGTGGAGCGGTTCGACCTGCACATGGGCGCCGGGCCGCAGCACGACGAATCGGCCGCCGTGGACTGCGTCGTCGAGATCCGTAACCACCCGCACGACCCGCCGAAGATGCGGATCGAACGGCCGTGACCGAAGCGTCGGTAGCACTGGCGATCCACGAACACTTCTGCGCGCCCCCGCGCGGACGATGCCCCGCCGCTCCGCCCCCTCGTTATGGGGGAGCGGTCACGTCCCGCCCTCGGTGATGTCCGGCAAGACCGACCGAGGACGGGACCCAGTCCCCATCGAAGACATCGAAGACAGAGACAGGAGACCACGGTAATGAGTGATCTGTACGCGCGGGAGGTATCCGGCCAGCTCGCCGCGCTCTGCGGCGGCGGGACGGACAACGACGGAAGCATGGAGAGCTGCATCACCCTCGCCGAGCTGCGCGGCGGCGGATACGCGCTGGGTGACAGCAAGCCCGAGGGCGCGGGGCGCGAGCTGCGGATGAGTGCTGCCGAGATCACCGCGTTCGCGCGGAGCTGGCTGGCCAGGACCGCGACGGCCGAGGTGGCCACCGGCTGACCCACGGCGGGGTCCGGCGCCGTCACCGGACGGCGCCGGACCCCGTCCGGCTCCCCCGTCCGCACAGCCGAAGGAGTCAGCCATGCCGCTGGCCGATCTCGTGGACGAAGTCCCGGAGATCCTCACGAACTGGCCCACCGAACCGACCCTTTTCCACCGCGCCCACCTCGACGACGGGGGCACCGTCTCCGTACGGCAGCTCCAGACGATCAAGCCTTCGCTGAGCGTCCTGCGGCGCGAGATCCAGCGGGAGACGGGCTGCCTCGCGCACGTCAACGCGTACCTGACCCCGACGGGCGCCCAGGGGCTCAAGTACCACTACGACCCGTACGTCACGCTCATCGTCCAGCTCTCCGGCCGGAAGACATGGCCGCTGCACCCGCCGTTCGTCGAGCACCCGACGCTCGAACACGGCAACTTCCTGGAGCGCGGCTTCACCCCCGAGGAACGGCGCCGTCTCGCGCACACGCCCCCGGCCCGGTCGTTCACGCTGCGCCCCGGCGACGTGTTCTGGCTGCCGCGCGGGTACGTGCACTCGCCGTACACCGTGGGCGACGAACCCTCGTTGCACCTGACGTTCGCGCTCAAGGAGCGGACGTTCCACTGGCTGGCGTCCGAGATGACGCGGGAGATCCTGTCCCAGGCGCTCGCGGATCCCGCGCTGCGGGCCGCGATCCCGCCGGACGCACTGCTGCGCGCTCCCGAGGACGCCGTCCGGTGGACCAGGGAGTATCTGATCGGCGCGCTGCTGCTCCGCGAGGCCGATGAGCTGGCGGAACTCGCCAGGACGGCCGGTCGTGGGTGACGCGGACGGGGGCCAGGACCGGACGACGGGCCGGCACTGGCACGCGTACGCCTACACCGGGCGCGCCCACTCCGACGCGGCGGTCCGGCGGGGTGAGGTCCCGGTCGATCATCCGCCGATCGAGATCAAGGACTGGCTGCGCAAGCCCGTCGCGCAGCTCGTGGGCACGTACGGGGACGGCGACGTCGCCGGGGCGCTCGCCTGGGTCGAGGGGGAGCTGACCCGGAACCCGCCCGTCGACGAGGAGCACTTCCCGGTCTGGGACCGGTTGCGGCGGGTCCGGGCGACGCTCGGGCTCGTGCGGGGGAACGACGTGGTGCTCGGGTACTACTCGAAGGCCGGGCAGTACGTGTCCCGGGCGCTCGTCGGCTGTCCCCGTGCGGAAGGGGGCGCCTGCCCGTACGGGAAGTGACGGCGAAGGGACGGGGAACAGAGATGGGGGCCCCGCCGGAGGACCGAACTCCGGCGAGGCCCCCATCGGTTCTGGGGTGGGGCAGGGGGCGTCAGGCGAAGCGGGCGATCGGGTTCACCAGGTCGCCGACCAGCTGGAGGGCGCCCGAGGGGTCCGCCAGGTCGACCATCTGCTTGTTGTTGCGCAGCTGGAGGCGGTTGAGGGCCGAGAGGGCGAAGGTCTCGGTGAAGATGTCGTACTGGGCGAAACGATCCGCCAGTTCCGGCTTCGACGCCTGGTACGACTTCACGCAGTCGGCGACCGCGCGCCAGAAGTCGTCCTCGTCGAGGACGCCCTCCGCCGCGAGCGTGGCGCCGAGGAAGCGGAAGAAGCAGTCGAAGACGTCCGTGAAGACGGACAGCAGCTTCATGTCCTCGGGGACCTCGGCGCGGATCCGCTCCACCGCCGGCGGCAGGACCGCCTGCGGGTCCATGACGCAGATCTCCTCGGCGATGTCCTTGAAGATCGCGCGCGGCACCGCGCCCTTCTCGTCCAGGACCAGGATCACGTTCTCGCCGTGCGGCATGTAGACCAGGTCGTAGGCGTAGAAGCAGTGCAGGATCGGCAGCAGGTACGCGTCCAGGTAGCCGCGCAGCCACTCGGCCGGGGCGAGGCCCGACTCCTTGATCAGGGCGCCCGCGAAGGAGGCCCCGGCGTGGTCGACGTGCAGCAGGGAGGCCATGGTGGCCAGCCGCTCGCCCTCGGCGAGGGTCGGCACCGGGGACTCGCGCCACAGCGCGGCCAGCATCTTGCGGTACGGGGAGTAGCGGTCGGTGGCGGCCTCGTACTCCAGGTGCCGGTAGCCGACCGCCGCGCGCTCACGGATGATCGAGAAGCGGGCCGCGGTGAGCACCGGGTCGGCCTCGATCAGACCGGCCAGCCAGTCGTTGATCGCGGGCGTGGCCTCCATGTACGCGGCCGAAAGTCCGCGCATGAAGCCCATGTTGAGGACCGAGAGGGCCGTCTTCACATAGTGCTTGGCCGGGTCGGTGGAGTTGAAGAAGGTACGGATGGACTGCTGCGCCAGATAGGCGTCGTCGCCCTCGCCCAGGTAGACCAGGCGCTGCTGCGCCACCTCGGCGGCGAAGGTCACGGCCATCTTGTTCCACCACTGCCAGGGGTGCACCGGCACGAGCAGGTAGTCGGCGAGGTCGAGGCCGCGGGCGGCCAGGGTGGCGGCGAAGCCGTCCACGGCGGTGTCGCCCAGCTCGGCCCGTACGAAGGTCTCGTAGTCGATGCCCGCGCCCGCCGTGAAGGTGGTGCGGTCCTTGTGCGCGGCCAGCCACACCAGGTGTACCGGGGTGGCCGCCTCGGGGGCGTACGCGCGGTACTCGTCGACGCCGAAGCCGAGCCGCCCGTTGTTGGCGACGAAGCACGGGTGGCCCTCGGTCATCCCGGTCTCGACGGCCTGGAACCCGGCCCGGGCCAGCTCGGCGGAGGTGACCTGGGGCTTGGTCGACTTGTACGCGGTGCCGGCCAGGGTGGAGGAGATCTCCTCCAGGTACACCGGCAGGATCTCGTCGCTCAGGCCGAGCGAGCCGCGCAGCTCGGTGATGAACAGCAGGGCGTCCAGGGGGAGTTCCTCGGCGCCCCGGTGGCGGCTGATCGACTCGGGGTGGACCTGCCAGTGGTCGAGCGCGTAGCGGTCGGCGGCGAAGCGGTACTCGGTGGCGCCGTCGTCGCTGGACACCGCGTACCGGCCGTCGGCGAGCTCGCGCGGGTGCAGCAGCCGCTCGTGGACGAACTCGGCGAGGCCCTTGCGGATCAGCGCGCGGTTGGCGGCGGCCCAGCGCTCGGGGGTGAGGTGGGCGACCGGGTCGGTGTACGTGCTCATGCGGCGGCTCCCACGGCGGCCTCGAACTGGGCCCGGGTGCAGAAGCTCAGCAGGGCCTTCTTCTCCGGCTTCTGGATCTCCCGCTCGGGCACGAAGCCGACGGCCTCGTTGAGCGCGTGCACGGCCTTGTTGCGGACGTCCGGCTCGACGACCACCCGGGCGGTGGCCGGGTCGGCGAACAGCTCGCGCATCACGGCGGTGATCACGGTGCGGGTGAAGCCGTGCACGGGGGTGTCGGTCGGGGCGACCAGGAAGTGCATGCCGACGTCGCCGGGCTCGGCCTCGTACAGGCCGACCAGCTCCGCCCGCGCGGGGTCGTAGCGCTCCATCAGGAACGCGGGCGCGCCGTCGACGGTGCCGATGAAGGCGTCGTGGTGCGGGTTGGCGGCGATCGCCATGTACTCGCGCTCGACGTCCTGCAGTTTGAAGCCCTGCATCAGCCAGTAGGACGCTTTGGCGTCGGTGACCCAGGGGTGGATCAGCTCGGCGTCCTTCAGCGGGTCCAGCGGGCGTATCCGGATGTCGGCGGTGTCGGGGGTCTCGGCGGTCATACGGCGAACTCCTGGAACGCGATGGTCTTCTCGACGGGGTAGTAGGCGGACCCCAGCATCTCGCCGATGATGTAGGCGTTGCGGTACGCCCCCATGCCCAGGTCGGGCGAGGTGATCGAGTGGGTGTGGACGGCGGAGTTCTGCAGGAACACGCCGCGGCCGGTGGTGTCGATCGCGTAGTTGCGGGCGACGTCGAACCGGCCCTGGGAGTCCCAGCGCAGCCGGTCGCGGACCGGCTCCAGGAACGCGGGCACCGCGTACTTGTAGCCGGTGGCGAGGATCAGGCCCTCGGTCTCGACCGTGAAGTCCTTCTCCTGCTCCTCCTGGCGGAAGCCGAGCGTGTACGAGCCGGTGGCCTCGTCGTACGCGGTGGAGTGCAGCGCGGAGTTGGTGAGCAGCCGGGTGGCGACGGGGCCGCCGAGGTTCTTCTGGTAGAGCAGGTCGAAGATGGCGTCGATGAGCTCGCCGTCGATGCCCTTGAAGAGGCCCTTCTGCTGGGTCTCCAGGCGGTAGCGGGTCTGCTCGGGGAGGGCGTGGAAGTAGTCCACGTACTCCGGGGAGGTCATCTCCAGGGTGAGCTTGGTGTACTCCAGCGGGAAGAAGCGCGGGGAGCGGGTCACCCAGTTGAGCTGGTAGCCGTGGACGTCGATCTCGGCGAGCAGGTCGTAGTAGATCTCGGCGGCGCTCTGGCCGCTGCCGACCAGGGTGATCGACTTCTTCCGCTGGAGCGCTTCCTTGTTCTGCAGGTAGCGCGAGTTGTGGATGAGGTCGCCGCCCAGGTCCTGGCAGGACTCGGGGACGTACGGCGGGGTGCCGGTGCCGAGCACGATCCGGCGGGCGCGGTACGTCTCGCCCGCCTCGGTGGCGACGACGTACAGCTCGGCGGACTCGTCGTAGGAGACGGTGCTCACCGTGGTGTCGAAGCGGATCGAGGTCAGCTTCCCGGCGGCCCAGCGGCAGTAGTCGTTGTACTCGGTCCGCAGCGGGTAGAAGTTCTCGCGGATGTAGAACGAGTACAGCCTGCCCTTCTCCTTCAGGTAGTTGAGGAAGGAGTACGCCGAGGTCGGGTCGGCGAGGGTGACCAGGTCCGACATGAACGGCGTCTGGAGGTGGGCGCCTTCGAGGAACATCCCGGAGTGCCATTCGAAGTCCGGCTTGGACTCCAGGAACACGCCGTTCAGTTCGGCGATCGGCTCGGTGAGGCAGGCGAGGCCCAGGTTGAACGGACCGAGCCCGATGCCGATGAAGTCGTGGATCTCAGGCGTGGACAAGGTTCTCTCCCAGGTACTGCTCGGCGTGGCCGGCTATCAGATCGAGGACGGCGGCGATGTCGGCCACGGTCGTCTCGGGGTTGAGCAAGGTGAACTTGAGGTACTGGCGGCCGTCGACCTTGGTGCCCGCGACCACGGCCTCGCCGGAGGCGAACAGGGCCTTGCGGGCGTAGAGGTTGGCGCGGTCGATGTCGGCGGGCGAGGTGACGTTCTCGGGGACGTAGCGGTAGACCAGGGTCGACAGGCTGGGCTCGACCACCACGTCGTAGCGCGGGTCGGCGGCGAGCAGCTCGAACCCGGCGGCGGCCAGGTCGCAGACCTCGTCGAAGAGCTGGCCGATGCCGTCGGCGCCCATCACGCGCAGCGTCATCCACAGCTTGAGGGCGTCGAAGCGGCGGGTGGTCTGCAGCGACTTGTCGACCTGGTTGGGGATCCGCTCGGCGAGCGTGCGCACCGGGTTGAGGTACTCGGCGTGGTACGTGGCGTGCCGCAGCGTGACGCCGTCGCGGACCAGCAGGGCGGACGAACTCACCGGCTGGAAGAACGACTTGTGGTAGTCGACGGTGACCGAGTCGGCCCGCTCGATGCCGTCCAGGAGGTGGCGGCGGGTCGGCGAGGCGAGCAGGCCGCAGCCGTAGGCGGCGTCGACGTGCATCCAGGCGCCGTACTCGGCGGCGAGCGCGGCGATCTCGGGCAGCGGGTCGATGGAGCCGAAGTCGGTGGTGCCGGCGGTGGCGACGATCGCCATCGGGACCAGGCCCTCGGCGCGGCACGCCTCCAGCTCGGCGGCGAGCACGACGGACTGCATCCGGCGCTCGCGGTCGACCGGGATGGACACGACGGCCTCGCGGCCGAGGCCGAGCAGGGTGGCGGACTTCTGCACGCTGAAGTGGCTGCAGTCGGAGGAGAAGATCCGCAGTTTCGTCAGGTCGCCGCCGGCCTTGGTGACGGCCTCCTCGCGGGCGAGCAGCAGCGCCTGGAGGTTGGACTGGGTGCCGCCGCTGGTGAACACGCCGTCGGCGAGCGGGCCGAGGCCGATGCGGGCGCAGGTCCAGTCGACCAGTTTGCGCTCGATCAGGGTGCCGCCCGCGCTCTGGTCCCAGGTGTCGAGCGAGGAGTTGACGGCGGAGAGCACGGCCTCGCCGAGCACGGCGGGTATGACCACCGGGCAGTTGAGGTGGGCGAGGTAGCGGGGGTGGTGGAAGTAGACGGCGTCGCGGAGGTAGACGTCCTCCAGCTCGTCGAGGGCCGCCGTGGCGTCGCCGAGCGGCTTGTCGAGGTCGACGGCGTCGACGACGGGAGCGAGCTCGGCGGGCGTGACGCCCGTGAACGGGCCGCGGGTCGTGGCGAGTTTCCTCGCCACCCGCTCGACTCCTTCGGTGACGGAGTCTCGATAGGACTCCGCCGTCGTGGCGTTGAGCAGGTGGGAGCGCATGTGGGGGCCCTTCCGGGAGTGAGGGGACGCAAGGAACTCTCGGTGAAGCGGTCTTGGTTAGGTTAGCCTAACCTAAGTTTGCAGCACAACGGCCCCCCGCCCGTGAAGGGTCGGGGGGCCGTTGTCGTGGGGGCCGAAAGTCCGTACGGGGAAGGTCAGTTGGCCCCGGCGGTGGCGGCCTCGGCCGCGGCGGACTCCGCCTGCGCGTCCGCCTCGGTCTCGTCCGGCACCTCGCGCAGGGCGTCCTCCGAGAGACCCTTGCGCCAGTAGCCGACGAACGTCACCCGGCGCCGGTCGAGCCCGCGCTCCCGGACGAAGTGCCGGCGCAGCGCCTTCACCGCGCCGGACTCGCCCGCGATCCACACGTACGGGGCCTCGCCCGGCAGTTCGGCGCCCGCGATCACCTCGACGGCGGGCGGCGCGCCCTCCTCGCGGACCAGCCAGGTCACCGTGGCGTCGGCCTCGGTGGCCAGCTCCATCCGGTCGCCGGAGTACGGGACTTCGAGATAGACGTGGGCACGGGTCTCGGCCGGCAGCCACTCCAGGATGGCCGAGGCGGCGGGCAGCGCCGTCTCGTCGCCCCAGATGAGCACCGAATCGGCGTCCGCGGGCAGCCGGAAGCGCACCGCGGTGTTGTCCGCGACGCCCGGGCCGAGCACCACGACCCGGTCACCGGCCTTGGCGTGCTGCGCCCAGCGGCAGGCGGGCCCGCCGTCCTCGTGCACCGCGAAGTCGATGTCGACCTCGGGCACCGGCGAGAGGCGCTGCTCGCGCACGGTGTACGAGCGCATCACGGCCCGCTCGTCGTGCGGCAGCGCCCGGTAGGCGCCCAGGACCGCGTACATGTCCTGGTCCAGGGGCGGCAGGACCGGCGCGTCCTGCCCGGGGTGCGGCAGGAAGAGGGAGAGCGACTGGTCGCGGCCCCCGGCGGCGAAACGCTTCAGCTCGTCACCGGTGAAGGTGACCCGGACCAGCGACGGGCCGAGCCGCCGCGTCCGGTCGACCTGGAGGGAGAAGAACTGGAACGGGGCGGTCTCGGCGGTCGTCATGGGGTCAGGCCACCTTCTTGGCGTTCTCGAGGGCCTTGGCCAGGTCCTCCAGGAGCGGGGCGCACTTGGCGTACGAGTAGATCGGCTCGGTCACCCGCGGGATGACCTGGCCGGCCTTGACGGCGGGCAGCGCGGCCCAGGTCGGCTTCGACTTCAGGGCCTCCGGCTGCAGGGCCGAGGTGCGGTTGTCGAGCATGATGATGTCGGCCGCGTACTTGTCGACGTTCTCCCAGCTCAGGCCCTCGAACCAGCCGCCCTGGTCCAGCTTGGTGGGGGTCACGACGGTGACGCCGAGCTCCTGGAAGTACAGGGTGTCGGTCGGCCGGACCGGGGTGGAGACGTAGAACAGGTCGGGGGAGCCGGAGCCGATCAGGACCTTGATGTCCTTCTTGCCCTTGGCGGCCTTGCGGACCCGCTCGGCCGCGGCCTCGAAGCGGGCCTTGTCGGCCTTGATCTGCGCGGTCTGCACGTCGGCGCCGAGCGAGGCGGCGAGGTCGGCGTGGCGCTGGAGCACGGTGGGCATCGACTTGTCGGCGGCCCACAGGGCGACGCTCGGCGCGATCTTGAGGATCTTGTCCTTCTGCTCCGCCGGGACGTACCAGAGGTCGTTCTTCTCCCACATGTCGGTGATGAGGAGCTCGGGCTGGAGCTTGAGGTACTCCTCGATCTTGAACTCGCCCCAGACGTTGCCGATGACCTTGACCTTGGCGATGTCGAGGTCGCCCGCCTGGACGTCCGGCTTCTTCTCCTTGGTCTTCGGGTCCTCGACGTAGGTCGGGCCGAACACGCCCGCCACCTCGACGCCGAAGTCCTTCAGGGCGGCGGCCATGCCGGTGAAGGCCACGATGTTCTTCGGGGTGGCCTTGGTCTCGACGGCCGTGCCCCGGTCGTCGGTGAACTTCCACGGACCGGACTTCTCCGACGGCTTGGCGGCCGAGCCGGCGTCCTTGCTGTCACCGCCGCCGCACGCGGCGAGCGCGGCGCCGAGCCCGAGGGCGCCGCCCGCGGCCAGCAGGCCGCGACGGGTGAGGGAAGTGGCTCGGGCGTTGCTGGGCATGGCGGTTCCGCTCTCGTGCGTGCCGGAGGGATCCGGCCTGGTCCAAGTCAAAGGTAGGTTAGCCTAACCTCATATTGACTTGTCCAGGGGGTGCCCCTCAGGGGCTGCCGCCGGGTGCCGCTGACGGTGGGGGAGCGCCGCACTTCACGGGGGGATGAAGAAGCACGGCGCTCCGCCCACCTGGGAGGTGCGCAGGCCGTTGCGCACCCATGGCACAGAGTGCCGCCCCCGGCTCGAATCTCGCTCGGGCCCCGTCGCCGCCCCGCTCGGCGGACGCTGACGGCCCGTCGGAGCCCCGCTCAAGCCGCCTTCGAGGACGGTTGCCTACCTTCACAGCCCTGAGACGGCAGCGAGACGGCGGCGAGACGGCGGCGAAGGGAGCCCCCGGTGGGCGATCGGTCCAGGAAGTGGCTGCGGGTGCTGTGGCGCGACGCCCAGGTGGGCCTCACCGCGCTGGGACAGGGGTTCGGGCTCTACACCGTCCCCGAGTGCTACGGATATCTCCCGGTGTACGGGGGCGGTGCCCCGGATCCCCGGGTCGCGCCCGACCCGTGGCGCGCGGCCGGGCCCAGGCCCGGGCACCCGGAACGGCTCGTCGACGCGGGCGCCGAGGGCGGGATGAGCGCCGAGGAGGCCGTGCTGTGGGCCCAGTTGGCCGAGGTGTGGGACGGCGCGGACCCCTCGTTCAGGACGCCACCACGACCGCCGAGGCCACGTCCGCGTCATGAGTGAGCGACAGCTGCCATGAGGTGATCCCGAGGCCCGCCGCCAGGGCGGCCGCGGTGCCCCGCACCCGCAGCACCGGACGGCCGCCCGGCGCGGTCCGCACCTCCACGTCGTGCCAGCGCAGCCCGCCGGGCGCGCCCAGGCACTTGGCCACGGCCTCCTTGGCGGCGAACCGCGCGGCCAGGGAGGCCGTGGCACGCCGTGCCCCGGACGGGCCGCGCAGCTCGTCCGGGGTGAAGAGCCGTTCGGCGAGCCCGGGGTTGCGTTCCAGGGCGGTGCCGAAGCGGGAGATGGCGGCGACGTCGATGCCGATCCCGGCGATGGGCGAGCGGGGTGCGGGTGCCGTCGGGTCCGCACCCGCGCCCCCGCCCGTACGTGAGCGTCGTCCCGCCCGGCCGGCCACGGCTCCGGCCAGCGCGGCGAGTCCGGCCGCCAGGCCGTCGAGGCACCGGTCCCACCGGGTCCCGCCCTTGTCCCGCTCCCGGGATTCCGGGGATCCCGCGGATCGCTTGGGTCGCTTGGGTCGCTTGGGTCGCTTGGGTCGCATGGGCGGCACGCTGGCACCGGTGGCTCGACGACGGCTCGAAGGTCAGGCCGGTGCCTCCGACTTGGCACCCGGGCCGCCGGGACCGCCAGGTCCGCCGGGGCCGCCAGGTCCGCGCGCCTCCAGCTTGCCGTCCTTCATCAGGAGCGCCAGGACCAGGCCCACCACGAGCACCGGCACCGCCGACAGGAACACGGTGCCGAGCGCGTCGCCGTAGGTCTGGGCGACCGCCGCGACTGTCTCCGGCGGGAAGTCGGCCGCCTTCGACGGGTCCCAGTCGCCGCCGGTGACGCTGCGCGCGGTGTCCGGCGGCAGCAGCTCGGCCGCCTTCGTCGCGATCCGGGCGTTCAGGATGGAGCCGAAGACCGTGGCGCCGAACGCGGTGCCGAGGTTGCGGGCCAGGCCGACCGTCGAGGTGGTCACGCCCATGTGTTCGCGCGGCGAGGTGGTCTGCGCGACCAGGGTGGTGACCTGCGAGGACAGGCCGACGCCGATGCCCATCACGGCGAGCAGCGCGGCGACCGCCGCCGAGCCGGTGTGCGCCGGGTCGAGCGAGAGCAGCAGCGCCGCCACCGCGGCGAGCGCGGTGCTGGCCACCGGGAACCACTTGTAGCGACCGGTCTTGGCGATCACCTGGCCCGCCACCACGGTGGCGAGGGCCATGCCGATCATCGCGGGCAGGAACAGCAGCCCGGTCTCGGAGGCGCTGACCCCGTTCACGGTCTGCAGGAACAGCGGTACGAAGTTGACGCAGCCGAAGAAGGCGAAGCTCACCGCGAAGGCCACCGTCACACAGATGGTGAAGGTGCGGTCGGCGAACAGGCCGAGCGGCACGATCGGTTCGGGCGCCGACCGCTCCCGTACCACCCAGCCGACCGCGAGCAGCACCGCGGCCACGCCGATGCCGAGGACCACCGGGTCGCCCCAGCCGTCCCGCCCCGCGAAGTCGGTCGCGAGGACCAGCGCGGCGATCAGCGCGGTGAGCAGCGCGGTGCCCGGGTAGTCGACGCGCGGGCGGGCGCTCGAACGGGTCCCGGCGGGCAGCAGCAGTCGAATTCCAGCCAAAGCCAGCAGGCCGAGCGGAATGTTCACGTAGAAGATCCACCGCCAGCCGAGCTGGTCGGTGAGCACTCCGCCGACGAGCGGCCCGGCCAGGTTGGCGAGCACCATGACACCCGCGAAGAACCCTTGGTACTTGGCCCGCTGCCGGGGCGGCATCAGGTCTCCGAGCACGGAGAACGCGCTCACCTGGAGCCCGCCGCCGCCCAGTCCCTGGAGCGCCCGGAAGACGATCAGCCACTCCATCGAGCCCGCCGCGCCGCAGGCGATCGAGCCGATCAGGAAGATGACGATCGCGGACAGATAGACGGTACGGCGGCCGAACAAGTCGCCGAGTTTGCCGTAGATCGGCATGGCCACGCTGAACGTGAGCATGTACGCCGTGAACGTCCAGCTGTACAGATCGAGGGCGCCCAGCTCGGCGGTGAGCCGGGGTCCCGCGGTCGCGACGATCGACTGGTCGAGCATCGACATGGCGCTCGTCAGCAGCAGCGACGCGAGGAGCAGGGGGAAGCGTGGCGGCAAGGGGCGTTCCGGAGCTGCGCCGGGCGCTGCGCCGGGGGCCCGCCCCTGGGGGCCCCCGCTGGGTGCGGTCATCGTCGTTCCTCCACTGGTCAGGGCGCATGTAGGTTTGTTCATCAATTACATGCTTTCCTCATATGAATGCCCTGTGTAGCGTAACCTTGAAACCGGGCACCGCCGCCACGGTTTTCCCGGAGGCTCCCTGGTGGGCTGCGTTTGTCGAGTGCAGCTCAAGCGGAAGTCAAGTGATCCACCTCACGCTCACGAAGTGCATCAGGCCGTAAGAGATGCAAGCCACGGGAGGGGCAGTGCTGCAGATCGGGTTACTGGGAACCCTGCAAGTCGTGCACGACGGCGTGAACGTGACGCCCTCCGCTCCAAAGGTCCGGCAGGTGCTCGCGCTGCTGGCGCTGCGGGCCAACAGCACCGTGCCCCTGCACCAGCTCGTCGAGGAGCTCTGGGAGGAACGACCACCGTCCAGCGCCGCCACGACCCTGCAGACGTACATCTACCAACTGCGCAAGCTGCCGGGCCTGAGCCTGGAGACCACCCCCGGCGGGTACCGGCTCTCGGTGCCGCAGGGCTCGCTGGACAGCATGCGCTTCACCGAACTCGCCGACCTCGGACGCACGGCCATGGAGGACGGCCGGGTCACCGAGGCCGCCGACCTGCTGCACCGGGCGCTCGCCGTCTGGCGCGGCCCCGCGCTCAGCGACCTCACCCCCGGCCCCATCGTCGGCATCGACGCCCTGCGGCTCGCGGAACAGTGCTACGAGGTCCTTGAGGAGCGCATCGACGCCGATCTGCTGCTCGGCCGCCACCACCGGCTGATCAGCGAACTCACCGCGCTCGCCGCCGACAACCCGACCCGGGAGGGGCTGCACGCCAAGCTGATGCTGTCGCTCTACCGGGCGGGCCGCCGGCCGGACGCCCTGGAGGTCTTCCAGCGCATCCGCCGGGTCCTCATCAGGGAACTCGGCCTCGAACCCTGTTCCGAGCTCCAGTGGCTGCACCAGCAGGTCCTTGCCGGGGACCGCGGGCTCGACCTGCCGGCCGGACGCGCCGTCGGTCACCCCGCGCACCCGCCCGCCGCCCCGCAGGCCCCCGTCAAACTCCCCGCCGACGTCCCGCTCATCGGCCGGGACGCCGAACTCGCCAAGGTCGGCCGGATGCTCCGCGAACCGGCCGTCCAGGGCCCGAAGTGCGTGTGCGTGGCCGGGGCCCCCGGCGTGGGCACCACGTCCTTCACCATCGCCCTCGCCCACCGGCTCGCCGACGCCTTCCCGGACGGACGGCTGTACGCCTCCTTCGGCGACCCGGCCGCCTCCAGGACCGTCGAGGACGTCCTCGGGGAACTCCTGGAGGCCGTCGGCCACGCCCGCGCCGCACTGCCCGCCGGGCAGCCCGAGCGGGCCGCGCTGTTCCGCGCCTGGACCGCCGGACGCCGGGTGCTGCTCGTCGTCGACCACGTCTCCGCCGCGCACCAGATCACCGACCTGCTGCCGGAGGACACCGGCTCCGCCGTCCTGGTGGCGGGCTACCGGCGGCTGTACGGCGGGCACTTCGGCGCCCCGGTCGACCTGCTGCCGATCGGGCCCGAGCAGTCGCTCGAACTGTTCCTCGGCGCGCTCGGCCGCGAACGGCTGCTCGGTGAGGGCTCGTCCCGCGCCATGCTCGACCTGTTCGGCGGCCTGCCCGGGCCGATGGCCGAGGCGGTCGGACTGCTCGAACTCCGCCCGCACTGGTCGGTCCGCCAGCTCGTCGACTGGATGAGCCGGGACCGGCCCGCGTCCCCCACCCACCAGCGGCCCCATCCCTTCCACCACGTCCGGCGCCGCTGCGGCGGACTCGACCCCCGGGTCGGCGACGCCCTCGCCAAGCTGGCGGGTGAGGACGGCGAGGTGCTCACTGTCGAACAGGCCGCCCGGGTGCTCGGACTCGGCCCCGACGTCACCGAGGAACTCCTGGAGGAACTCGTCGAGTTCTTCCTCCTGGAGGTCGACCTGGTCAGGGACGGCTCCTCCGAGCGCTTCTTCCAGTACCGGATGCCGCCGCTGCTGCGGATGGCGCTGCGCACCGTCGCCGTCGGCGCGCTCGCCTGATCCCCACCGCACCGGCCGTACGCACCCGCTGAACCACCCGTACCACCCGTGTCACCGGAACCACCCGCAGACGTTCCGTACCGCCGCACCTGTCCCCCATGCCCGAAGGGGGCGCCCCGACCGGGGCGCCCCCTTCGCGCGTACCTGGACCGCGCGGACTCCGCGGACCTCACAGGTCGACGCCGCCCCCGTGCGCCACCAGCCAGGTGTTCACCTGCAGGGCCATCTCGATGTTCATCCGGTGCAGCCAGTCCTGCGCGTTCGCCTCGCCCGCCGGGCCGACCACCGCGCGCGCCTTGTCCAGATCCAGCAGCGCCCGCACCGGCGCCGCCGGATCGTCGAGCACCTCGGCGAACTCCGCGTGCAGCGCCTTGGTGTAGGTGGCGTCCTGGCTCACCGGGAACGGCGCCTTCGGCCGCTCAAGGACCTGCTCCGGCAGCAGATCGGCGACCGCCGCCCGCAGCAGGCTCTTCTCCCGGCCGTCGAAGGTCTTCAGCTCCCACGGGATGTCGTACGCGTACTGCACCAGCCGGTGGTCGCAGAACGGCACCCGCACCTCGAGACCCGAGATCATGCTGAGGCGGTCGTTGCGCTCCAGGAGCCGCGGCAGCCAGTGGGTGAGGTGCAGATGGCAGATCTCCCGGGCCCGGCGCGCCTCGGCCGACTCGCCGGGCAGCCGCGGGATCTCCGCCATCGCCTGCGCGTACCGCTCCGCGTAGTAGCCCGGCATGTCGAGCCTGGCCGCGAAGGCGGGGGAGAGCAGGCCCTGGCCGAGCCCGTCCCGGGTGCCCGGGTGCCATTGCTCGAACGCCACCCACGGGAACTGCGCCTCGTCGGCCAGGTCCGGGATGTGCACCCAGCTGTAGCCGCCGAAGATCTCGTCGGCGCTCTCCCCGGTCAGCGCCACCTTGGAGTGCCGGCTCACCCCGGCGAACGCCCGGTAGGTGGAGGTGTCCATGTCGCCGAACGGCGCCGGCACGTCCTGCGCCCGCAGCACCTCGCGGCGGGCCGCCGGGTCGATCAGATCGGCGGTGCTGAGCTCGATCTCCAGGTGGTCCGCGCCGATGTGGTCGGCGACCGCGCGGGCGTACGGCGCGTCCGGCGCGCTGCGCACCAGGTCCGCCTTGAAGTCGTCGCTGTAGCCGCTGTAGGTGACGGTGGTGGTACGGATCGGGTCGCCGCCCCCCGCCTCGCGGGCCCGGGCCGCGAGGGCGGCCACCGCGCTGGAGTCCAGGCCGCCGGAGAGCAGCACGGACAGCGGCACGTCGGCGACCAGCTCGCGGGCGACGCTGGCCTCCAGGAGCTCGCGCACGGTCCTGACGGTGGTGTCGAGGTCGTCCTCGTGCGGGCGGGCCTCCAGCTGGAAGTACCGGCGCAGCACGGTCCGGCCGTCGGCGCCGTACGTGAGGGTGTGGCCGGGCGGCAGGTCGCGGATGTCGCGGTAGACGCTCTCGCCGGGCGCGCGGGCCATCGAGAACAGCACCCGCAGTCCGTCGAGGTCGACGGCGTCGGAGACCGCCGGGTGGGCGAGCAGCGTCTTGGGCTCGGAGCCGAAGACCAGGCCGGACGCGGTGGCGGCGTAGTAGAGGGGCTTGATGCCGAAGCGGTCGCGGGCCAGGAACAGGGCCCGGCGGCGCGGGTCCCAGACGGCGAGGGCGAACATCCCCTCAAGGCGGCTGACGCACTCCTCGCCCCACTCCAGATAGGCGTGCAGCACCACCTCGGTGTCGCTGCGGGTGGTGAACCGGTGGCCCAGGGAGGCGAGTCGGGTGCGCAGCTCGGGGAAGTTGTAGATCTCCCCGTTGTAGGTGAGGACGACGGCGTGCGCCGGGTCGTCCGGGGCTCCGACGGGCGGCGCGGCCATCGGCTGGAGGCCGCTGGCCACGTCGATCACCGCCAGTCGGGTGTGCACCAGGGTGGCCGGACCCGAGGTCCGCACCCCCCGGCCGTCCGGGCCGCGGCAGGCCATGGTGTGCGCCATTGCCTCCGCGAGCCCGGGCTCCTCCGTGTCCGGGCCGCCCTCGCGGCGGACCCAGCCTGCGATGCCGCACATGCGGTGCTCCTTCCGTGCTGTCGGTTGCCCTGGCGGTAAAGATCCCGGGGGGCGCTCGAAGCCGTGTGGAGCGGCGCTGGACCGGTGAGCGGCCCGGCACGGAGGGGCCGCGGACCGGCCGCGGTGGCGCTTCAGGCGGTTCAGGCGGTGGTGGTGCTGGTGCTGGTGCGGCGGAAGGCCGGCACGAGGATCGCGCCGACGACGAGGTGGAACAGGACCAGGGTGATCTTGTTGCCCGCGGTCAGGCCCGCGCCGAAGACCGGCGCGAACAGCGAGAGCACCAGGATCACGACGGCGACCACGGTCCAGATCGCGCGGGCGCGGCCCGCGGCGAACTTCTCCAGGAGGGCCAGCAGGCCCCAGCCGAGGAGCCCGATCACGGCGACGCCGATGACGACGGCGGGGAAGGGGAGCGGGGTGCTGGTGGTGGATCCCGGGCCGTCGGGGGTCCGCAGGTCGATGTCGAACGCGGAGTGGGCGAGCAGCCAGATCAGGGCGTCGACCACGACGGCGGCGACGACGGCGAGCGCGCGGACGCGCGCGGGGCTCGTGGTGGTGGTGGCGGTCATCTCGGGCCTCCTTCAGGGGCTCCGGCAGGAACGCGGTAGTTGATTGCCAGATGTATATGTGTGACTTCCGCACATGATGTTCTCACGTCAAAGAATGTCTCGTCCAGTCACATGCAGGTAACCTGGAAGCCGTGAGCGCCCCGGACACGATCAACCAGACCCGCCCCGAACAGGGGGCCGAGTACGACGCCGCCGACGCGGCCGTCGTCGACCCGACCGTGCTCGACGCCGTGGAGTCCGCGATGATCCGCATCCGTCGCAGGCAGTCCCGGCGCAGCCTGGCCAGGCCCGTCGTCATGGGCCTCACCGAGCCGGTCGACCTCAACACGCTCGCCGTCGTCGACGCCGTCGACGAGGGCGCGGGCGAGGACGGCCGTGACGTCACCGTCGGCTTCGTCGCCGACCGGCTGGCCATAGACCCGTCACGGGCCAGCCGGATCGTCGCCGAAGCGGTCCGCTCCGGCTTCGTCCGCCGGGTGGCCTCCCAGGAGGACGGGCGGCGCAGCTGCCTCGAACTCACCGAGGTCGGCCGCGAGGCCGTGACCGCCGCCCACCGCACCCGGCAGGGCTTCTACTCGGTCGTCCTCGGCGACTGGGACGCCGACGACCAGCGCGACTTCGCCCGCCTCCTCACCAAGTTCGTGCACTCCCTGGACGACGCCGGGCGTCGCTGACGGTCCGTCGCCCGGCGCGCCCGCTCGCCCAGCGCCCTTCGCGGGAGCGTCCACCGGCCTTCGAGGCGGCTTCGAGCCACCCCGGCGACGCTGGACTCACCACAACCCCGCAACCGACGGCGCATCCGAGCCCCCGCAGCCGTGGGGCGTCCGCGCCTGTCTTGAAGGAGGCGCGACGGTGAGTACCACCGACCGGACAGACCAGCGGCCCGCGACCGGACCCGCCGACGGCGGCACCCCGCCCGCCGCCCCCGCGGCCCCCGAGGCGCGGCGGGCCAGGACCGGGGCCGCCGCCAAGGCCGCCGCGGCGGCGCCCGTCCGGCCCCCGGCCGCCGTCGGCTGGGCCTACGCCATGGTGATCGTGGCCACCCTCGCCGCCATCGCCAGCAACGTCTTCGAGATCGCCCACCAGGTCGAGACCGGCGTCGCCGGTGCCGCCACCACCGGCGACCTCGCGCTCACCATCGCCTTCTGCGCCCTGTTCGGCTTCTTCGCCGAGATGCTGCGCGCGGGCCGCCAGTGGGGCCGGGTGCTGCTCACCATCTTCACCGCGCTCGGCCTGGTCTTCACCGGCCTCGGCCTCGCCGGACTCGGCGGCCGCCCGCTGGTCGGCCCGCTCCAGGCGAGCCTCGCCGTGGCCAGCCTCATCCCCTCCGTCGTCGGCCTGGTGCTGCTCTTCGTGCCGTCCGTGAACGCCTGGATGGCCGAGGTCCGCGAGAACAGCCGGATGATCACCCAGCGGATGCGCAAGCTGGTCCTCACCTGCCACGTCGCCATCTCGGTCGGCTGGCTCGGCCTGGTCACCGGCATGTTCGCGATGTCCGTCGCGGGCGCCACCACCGGCGACGCCGAGCAGCAGGCCGCCATGTACCGGACCATGTCGCTGCTCGACGAGATCTTCCTCGGCATGACCAGCATGTTCGCCCTGATCACCGGCATCGTCGTCGGCGCGGGCACCAAGTGGGGCCTGCTGCGCCGCCGTTGGGTGTCCGTCAAGTTCTGGTGGACGATGGGCGTGATGGTGCTCGGCTTCTCCGTCATCCACCAGCTCATCCTCAAGGCCAACGAGCTGGTCGCGGCCGGGGCGCCGACCCGTGGCGGTGAACTCGACTCGGTGGGCTGGGCGATGGCCGCCTCCGCGTTCGTGGCGCTCGCCAGCCTGGTCGCGATGACCACCATCTCCACCTACAAGCCCTGGGGCCTGACCAAGCGCGGCCGGGCCGCCGCCGCGCACACCCCGCGCGCCGGAGCGGCCGCCGGGCGCTGACCCCGCCCCGTACCCCCTTCGTACCTCGCGTACGGCCCCGTACCGAAGGCCGCCGGATCGCCCGGCGGCCTCGTGCCCTGCCACCGACCTCCACCGAGCCCTGCCACCGACCTCCACCGAGCTCGCCCCGAAAGGACGACCGGCCACCATGACCACGACCCACCCCGTCATCCGGGACACCCAGGAGCTGCGGCACAGCCGCCTCCTGGGTCTCGGCGTCCACCGCCCCGAGCGGTCCGTGCCCAACACCGAGATCGCCGAGCGCACCGGCCTCGACCCGGCCTGGATCGAGAGCCGGTCCGGCATCCGCACCCGGCGCTACGCCTCCGCCGAGGAGACCCTGCCCGCCATGGCGAGCACGGCCGCCGAGAAGGCGCTCGCCGCCGCCGGGATCGGCGCCGACCAGGTCGGCACCGTCATCGTCGCCACCATCACCTCCATGGAGCAGATGCCGGCGGTGGCCGTCGAGGTCGCCCACCGGATCGGCGCCCGGCAGGCCGCCGCCTTCGACATCTCGGCCGCCTGCGCCGGGTTCTGCCACGCCGTGGCGCTCGCCAACGACCTGGTACGCCTTGGCCGTTCGGACTACGTCCTGGTGATCGGCGCCGAGCGGATGACCGACATCCTCGACCACGCCGACCGCGACACCGCCTTCCTGTTCGCCGACGGCGCCGGTGCCGTTCTCGTCGGTCCCGCCGAGGAGGCGGGCATCGGCCCGGTCGTCTGGCAGGCCGACGGCTCGCGCAACGCGGCCCTGAAGATGACCGACCCCTGGCACGACGGCACCGGCGAACGGCCCGACGGGCGGCCCGCCATCACCATGTCCGGCTGGAAGGTCTACCGCTGGGCCACCAACGAGATCGTCCCGGCCGCCCGCAAGATGCTGGAGCTCGCCGGGGTGACCGTCGACCAGCTCGACGCGTTCATCCCGCACCAGGCCAACATGCTCATCACCGACGTCGTCGTCGAGCAGCTCGGCCTGTCCGACCGCACCGCCGTCGCCCGCGACATCGTCACCAGCGGCAACAGCTCCGCCGCCTCCATCCCGATGGCCATGGAGGAGCTGCTGTCCTCCGGCAAGGCCCACTCCGGCGACCTCGCGCTGCTCATCGGCTTCGGCGCGGGCCTGGTCTACGCGGGCCAGGTCGTCCGGCTGCCCTGACCCTCCCCGTACGGCACAAGGGCGCCCGGAGCCAGCAGGCTCCGGGCGCCCTGTCGTGCTGTCCTGTTCCCCGCCCGCCATCGCCCCGCCCCGCACGCCGAAGCGCCGCGGCGGGCCCGGGGCCCACCACGGCGCTTCGGTGGCTGGTGCTCACACGCCCTAGTACGCGGCGAGCACCTCGAACAGCGCGAACGGGCTGGGCCGTTCGGTGTCCTGGAACGGCCGCAGCGGCGAGGTCGTGCCGCGGTGCGCGGAGCCCGCCTCCCAGTCGCGGAAGGCCGCCATCGACTCCCACTCGCTGAGCACGGCGTACGCGCCCTGGTCCGTCATGATCCGCAGCAGCTCGTTGCCGAGCAGCCCCGGGGTGCCCGCCAGGTCCTTGCTGATCCGGTGGTACGCCTCCGTCACCGCGTCCACCGCCGCCGGGTCGGCCGGGGACGGCCGCAGGTGCAGCATGATCCGCACCCGGCCCGCCGCCCCGCTCATCCGGCGGCCTCCACCAGCCGCATCATCGCCAGCGAGCCGCCGGACCGGTACGGGTGCAGCTTCTCGCGGTGCGCCACGTGCTCCGGGCTGCGCTCGAAGGTCAGGAACGAGTCCATGTCCGTCCAGTCGCTCACCACGAAGTACACCGACTCCTCACCGGGCTTCGCGCTGCGCGCCAGGCTGTGCCCGAGGTTCGCGGACTGCGCCGTGACCTCCTTGCTGCCCTCCGACCACACCCGCTCGAAGTCCTCCTCCATGCCCGGGTTCACCTGCACGGTGAGCAGCACCCGGAACGACCCCGCCGGGGCCGCCATCTCAGACGCCCCCGTCGACGTGCAGGGTCTCGCCGTTGACGTACGTGGACAGGTCGCTCGCCAGGAACAGCACCGCGCCCGCGATCTCCTCCGGGCGGCCGAACCGGCCGAGCGCCATCATCCGCAGGTAGCGCTCGTTGTACGCGGCCCGCTGCTCGTCGGTCAGCTCGTCCGGCTCCGAGGTGTCGATGACACCGGGGGCGACCACGTTGAAGCGGATGCCCTTGCCGCCCAGCTCCTTGCACAGCGAGCGGGTCAGACCGATCAGACCGGCCTTGGAGGCCGTGTAGTGGCCGCGCAGCGGGATGCCCGCCATCGCGCCGCGCGAACCGATGTTGATGACCGAGGAGCCCTCGCGGAGCAGCGGCAGCGCCTTGCTGATCACCATGAACGGGCCGGTGAGGTTGGTCGTGACGACCCGCTCCCACTCCTCGAACGGCAGCTGCGCGAACGGGATCTGGCTGATCACACCGGCGTTGTTGACCAGCACGTCCAGCGTCTCGAAGCGCTCCCGGCAGGCGGCGAGCACCAGCTCCACGCCCTCCGCGGTGCCGACGTCGGCGCGCACCAGGGCGTGGTCGCCGCCGATCTCCTTCAGCTCGCGGGCCAGGCTCTCGACGGCCTCGCCCTCCTGCCGGTAGCAGGTCACCACGGTGGCGCCGGCCTTGGCCAGGGCGAGCACGGTGGCCCGGCCGATGCCCCGGCTGCCGCCGGTGACCAGCGCGTTCTTGCCGACCAGTCGAAGTTCCATGTCGTGTTCTCCGTTCTCGGGGTACGGGAATGCGTCAGGGGTGTCAGGAGGCGTCGGGCAGCGGCAGCGGGCGGCACTCCAGGACCGCCCAGCGGCCCGGCACCGGCTCGCCGACCAGCTCGAAGCCCGCCGTCGCGAGCAGCTCGCGCCACTGCGCCTCGGAGCGCTCCCGGCCGCCGAAGCGGACCAGCATGTCCAGGTCGAGCAGCTTGCCGCGGTCCCACTCGTTGGCCGGGCCGACCAGGAACTCGCAGATCAGCAGGCGGCCTTCGGGGTTGTCGGCGAGCGCCTCGTGGATCCGGCCGAGGATCGCGGCGGCCTTCTCGTCGTCCCAGTCGTGCAGCACGGCCTTCAGGACGTAGGCGTCGGCGCCCTTCGGCAGCGGCGCGAAGAAGTCACCGGGCACCACCTCGACCCGCTCGGTGACCCCGGCCTCGGCGAACGCCTTGGCGGACTCGGCCGTCACCGACGGACGGTCCACCAGGACCCCGCGCACCGTCGGGTGCTGGGCGAGGAGTTCGGCGAGGAACAGGCCGCGGCCGCCGCCGATGTCGGCGATCCGCCCGTACTGCCCGAAGTCGTAGCCGTCGAGCAGCATCCGCGAGGTGGCCCGGCTCATCCCGGTCATCGCCCGGTCGAACAGGGCGCCCGCGCGCGGCTCCCGCTCCAGGTGCTCGAAGAAGGTGTGCCCGTACGCGGCCTCGAAGGCGGGCTCGCCGGTCCGCACCGTGTGCAGCAGCTGCCCGTACGAGCGCCACAGCATCTCGTCGCCGTTGTAGAGCACCATGTCCCGCTGGCTGCCGGGGGTGCCGGACCTCAGGCAGGCGGCCACGTCGTTCAGCGCGTAACGGCCGTCGTCCTCCTGGACGAACACGCCGAACGCGGCGGCCACCCGCAGCACCCGGCCCAGCGCGTCCGCGTGGCTCTCGGTGCGCTCGGCCAGCTCGGCGACGGTCAGCGGGCCGTCCGCCAACTGGTCGGCGACGCCCAGCTCGGCGACCACGTGCAGCACCCGGGAGATCCGTTTGCCGTCGGTCAGCAGCAGCAGCCGTACGTGGGGCGGCAGCGCGGCGGTCATCGCCGGGCCGACCACACCGGTCATGGTGTCCACACCTTCTCCTAGGTAGAGGCGGTACGAGGGGGAGCGGGGGTACGAGGGGGAGCGAGGGGTACGGCGAGGGAGCGGGGTACGGCGGCGGAGCGCGGGTCAGATCAGGACGCCGGCCGCGCCGACGTTCGCGACCAGCGCCGCCACCGCCAGCGAGCCGCGCACCCGGTTCCACCGGATCCACCGCTCGCGCGGGTCGCGCCGCTCGAAGTCCGCGGGCAGCGCCTGCGGGTCGAGCGTCGACAGCCAGCGGTTGATCGGCACGTTCTTGGTCAGCGACACCGTCATCGCGGCGCCGAGCAGCAGCGCCCCGAGCCCCGCGAGCACCCGCACCGACATCAGCGGCGCGGTCACCACCAGGGCCAGGTCGCACAGCAGACAGCTCAGCAGCGAGATCGGCATGAACGGGTCGAAGCGGGTCACCAGACCCTTGTGCACCGGGACGTACATCCCGGTCGGCAGGGTGGTGAACAGCGGTGCCGCGAGCACCGAGATGGCGAGCCCGCCTGCCGCGAGCCCACCGGCGAGCAGCGCCAGGGGCATGAGTATCCGCATCGGGTCCACCACGCATCACCCTTCCGAAGCCGCCGCCGCGCCACGCGGCGGACCACTGCGACGACTCTCGGATCCGCAGGTCGAAAGGGACTCGAAGACCGCTCGACCGTGCCGCGCCCGGCTTGTCGACGCCCCCGTCGAGCACCCCTCCACAGCGAATCGAGCAGGTGGGAGCAGGGTGGCGAGGACATCGAACCGCGGACCGGGAGTCGTGATGCTTGAGGAAGTGCTGAGCGGGGTCGTGCTGATCGGAACGGGGACCGTCACGGGCATCTTCGTGGCCGTCCTGGTCAGCGTGGGTCCCGCCATGTCGGCGATGGGCCGCGCCGACTACCTGCGCGCCCATGCCCTGCTGGGCAAGGGCTACCACCCGATGATGCCGATCCTCGTCAACGTGGTGACCATCAGCGGATTCGTGCTCGGCTGGCTCGCGGAGTCACCCGGCAACGTGCTGTTCCCGGCCGCCTCCGTGCTGCTCATCGGCGTGCAGGCGGTCTCGCACCTCGGCAACGTGCCGATCAACCGCTCGCTGAGCCGGCTCGCCGCCGACGGCCCGTGGGAGGACCCGCGGCCGCTGTGGCGCGCCTGGCACCGGCTGCGTACGGCCCTCGCCGCGCTCGCCCTGACGGCCGCGACCTTCGCGGTACTCGCCACCCCCTGAACCACCCGCACCCGTACGTCTCTAGGAGGAGAACCGCCATGCCACTCGACGCCATCACCTACCGGGTCAGGCCCGGCTGCGAGGAGGACCTGCGGGAGGTGTTCGCGCCGCACAACTTCACCCGGGTCGACTCGCCCGTCATCAAGGACGACGCGGGCGGCACCGTCGGCATGCTGCTCGGCACCGGTCTGTTCGTGCAGGACGACACGGTGATCCGGGTGATCCACCACGACGGCGTCAGCGCCGCCCGGGTGGCCCGCCACATGTCGGTGCAGTCCGGCGTGCACGAGGCGGAGCGGGCGATCCTGCCGTTCCTCGTCGAGCCGCGCGACACCGAGACCCCCGAGGGCTTCCGGCAGCACTTCCACCGCAGCCTGATGACCGCCCTCGAACAGCACAGCCCCGACGAACGCCCCGCCGCGGGCACGGTCGCGCTCCGCCACCAGCTGCGGGCGGGCGCCGGGGTCGCGCTCGAACGCGAGCGGGGCACCGTCAACCGCAAGGCCAGCCTGCTGCTCTCGCCGGACCACCCGACGATCGTGCGCACCGCGCTGTTCCTGCACCAGGACACCCTGGTGCGGGTGGTGCAGTACGACGGGCACCCGTACGACGTCGTCGGCTACCTCACCGACGTCTGCTACGCGCAGGACGCCGACGCCTGGCTCCAGCCCTACCTGGCCGAGCCCAAGCGGCCCGACCACCCCGACGCCTACCTGGCCCTGGTGCACGAGCAGGCCATGGTGTCCGTCGCGCACATGTCCGTCCTGGGGGTGGACTGATCGGACCGTTGAACGCCAACCGCCGCCGGGCCCTGGCCCGGCGGCGGTTGGCGTTGGTCGTCGGCCCCGCGGGGTTCCCCCCGCGCCGTCACACCTCGGGGTGGTCGAACCACTCACCGAGCTTGGTGCCCATCAGCGGGCTGCCGCGCAGCTTCAGCTTGCCCGTCAGGAACGCCTTCGCGCCGGGCAGCTTGCCGACACCCATCGCCATCATGTCGGGGAACTTGATCCCGATGGTGATGTCCGGGCTCTCGTGCTGGCCCTTGTCGGTGTGGCACGTGCCGTTCTCGACGTGCACGTAGTGGAGCTTCTGCCCCTCCGTGGACGCGATGTCGAACTGGAAGACGCCCTTCTGCCCGGCCGCCTTCGCCGGGTTGAACTCCGACACGAGGAGCTCGAACACCAGCGTAAGGGCCGCGTCGAGGCCGCCCTCGCGCTCGGCGACCGCCGCCTCCAGCTTCTTCGACGGCACCTCCTCGACCAGCTCGATCAGCTCGGTCACCTGTTCCTGCTGCACACTCACCGGTTCCTCCTGGAACTCGACGTCGGACGGTTTCGGTCGGAACGGTTCAGGACCCGGCCGCGGTACGGGCGGCGGCCGGGGTGCTCCCGTGGAGCGGTTCGAGCAGGTGCATCTCGCCGCCGGCCCGCATCGGCCACAGCCTTTGCAGGTACGCCTGCTGCTCCGGGCTCTGCTCGAAGGCCCGGAAGGACGGCTCGTCGGTCCAGTCGGTCAGGACCGTGAAGGCGCCCGGCTCGCCGGTCAGCCGGAGCAACTGCTGGCCGTGGTTGTCGGGGAAGGTGCGGACGGTCTCGGCGTGCCCGAGCCACAGCTCCTCGAACGCCGCCTCCTGACCGTCCTTGATCCGGATCTGGAGCAGCACCCGCAGCCCCGCCGCCGCGGCCGCGGGGCCGCTCACGACCGCACCGCCCCGGCCGCCGCCTGCTCGACCAGGCCCTTGATCCGGTCCATCTCGCGCCGGGTGTTGGTGTTCAGGCGCTCGGCCATCTCGGCGTCGCCGAACGGCAGCCCCTCACGGACCTCGAACTCCTGGCGCCAGCGCATCGCGACACCCGCGCCGGTCTGCTCGTACGTCCAGTGCAGGTTCATGAACACGAACGGGCCGGTCTCGATCCGCCGGGCGCGCACGGTCCTGGTCACCGGGTCCGGGGTGCGCTCGGACACCCAGCTCCACACCTGGCCGTTCTCGTCCGGGTGCAGGGTGAGCCGGAAGCGCAGGGTGGCCCCGTCCCGCTCCAGGATCTCCGCCGCCGCGTACTCGGTGAACAGGCTCGGCCAGGACTCGACGTCGTTCGTCATGTCCCAGACCAGGTCCATCGGGGCGTCGATGACGACGCTGTTGTCGGTGGCGGTCATGTCAGGCCGCCGCGAGGCTGTTGTTGACGTACGCGATGACGGCCTGCGGCGAGTTCATCTCCTCGATGGCCTCGTCCGGGATCTGCAGGCCGTACTCCCGCTGGATCTGGCTGGCGATCTCCAGGACCGCGAGGGAGTCGTAGCCGATGTCGGTGAACTCGACGGCGAGGTGCTCCTCGGTGAGCTCCTCGGTCTCGCCGGTGCACCGGCTCATGATCTCCTTGAGGTCGCCGAAGGTCATGGTGGTGCTGCTCATCTGTTCCTCCTGGGGACGGGAAGCGGTACGGGGAGTGGGTCGGTCGTACGGGGAGCGAGCGGGCCGTACGGGGAGAGCGAGCGGGTCAGACGGTGCGGCGCAGCACGAGCGCCGCGTTGAAGCCGCCGTAGCCGCGGCTCAGCACCAGCGCGGTGCGCAGCCGGGTCTCCCGGGGCCAGTCGGTCACCAGGTCGAGCTGGTGCGCGCGGTCCGGACGTATGTTCACCGACGGCGGGATGACCTGGTCGCGGAGCGCCAGCGCGGCCGCCGCCGCGTCGAGCGCCGCGCCCCCGGCGTACAGCCGGCCGGTCATCGTCTTCGGCACGGTCACCGGCACCCCGGCCGGGCCGAAGACCGCGGTGATCGCCGCCGCCTCCTGCCGGTCGAGCTCCGGCACGCCGTACCCGTCGGCGAACACCACGTCGATGTCGGCGGGCACCATCCCGGCGTCCGCGAGGGCCAGGTCGATCGCCCGCCGCAGCCCCGGCGGACGCTCGGAGCCGGGGCGCGGGTCCATGGTGGCCGCGTATCCGGCGAGCTCCGCGTACAGCCGCGGCGCGCCCCGCAGTTCGGCGTCCGCGCGGGACTCCACGGTCAGGATGGCGCCGCCCTCGCCGGGCACGTACCCGCCGCCGGCCGGGTCGAACGGCAGGAAGGCGTGGTCCGGGCGGTGGTCCTCGCTGAGCCTGCCGTTGCTGAGCTGGCAGACCAGGCCGTACGGGGACAGCGAGGCGTCGGTGCCGCCGGAGACCACCAGCTTGGTGCCCTTGGCGAGCACCCGGCGGGACTGGGCGAGCGCGTCCAGGCCACCGGCCTGCTCCGAGCAGACCACGCTGCACGGGCCGCGCATGCCGTGCCGGATCGACAGCTGGCCGGTGGTCGCCGCGTAGAACCAGGCGATGGCCATGTACGCGCCGACCGCCTGCGGGCCCTCCGCGTACAGCTTCTGCAGCTCGCGCTGGCCGAACTCGACACCGCCGGAGGAGTTGGCGGTGATCACGGCCATGTCCAGGTCGGCGAACGAGCCGGTGTCCACCGCCGCGTCGGCGAGCGCCTGGTTGGTCGCCGCGAACGCGTACTGGGTCATCGGGTCGGTCTCGCTGACCAGCCGCTGCGGGGCGTGGTCGTTCGGGTCGAAGCCGTCGGCCTCGCCCGCGACCCGCACCGGGTAGCGCGCCGGGTCGAAGCGGGTGATCGGGCCGAGCCCGGACTTGCCGTCCAGGGTGGCCTGCCACCACGCCTCACGGTCCAGGCCGTTGGGGGCGACGACGCCGATCCCGGTGATGACGGGGGTGCTGGCGCCGGTGGTGTTCGCGCCGGTGGTGTTCGCGCTCATCGGGCCGACCTCCTCGGCGAGGTGAGGACGACGGCGCTCTGGAAGCCGCCGAAGCCGCTGCCGACGCTGAGGACCACGTCGAGCTCCGCCTCGCGCGCGGTGCCCGGCACGTAGTCCAGGTCGCACTCGGGGTCCGGCTCCTCGTAGTTCGCCGTCGGCGGGATCGCGCCCCGGTCCATCGCGAGCGCGCTGGCCGCGATCTCGATCGAGCCGATCGAGCCGAGCGAGTGCCCGACCATCGACTTGATCGAGCTGACCGGGATGTCGTACGCGTGGTGCCCGAGGCTCCGCTTGTAGGCGGCGGTCTCGTGCCGGTCGTTCTGCTTGGTGCCGCTGCCGTGGGCGTTGGCGTAGTCGATCTCCTCCGGGTTGATCCTGGCCTCGTCGAGCGCGGCGGTGATCGCCTCGCCCATCTCGCGGCCGTCCGGGCGCAGACCGGTCATGTGGAAGCCGTTGGCGCGGGCCGCGTAGCCCGCCACCTCGCAGTAGATCCGGGCGCCCCGGGCGATCGCCCGCTCCCGCTCCTCGATCACGAAGACCGCGGAACCCTCGCCGAGGACCAGCCCGTTGCGCCGCCGGTCGAACGGCTTGCACGCGGTCTCCGGGTCGTCGTTGCTGGTCGAGGAGGCCCGCAGGGTGTCGAAGCAGGACACCGTGATCGGGTAGATCGGCGCGTCGGTGGCACCGGCCACCATCACGTCGGCCGAGCCCTCGCGGATCAGGTCCACCGCGTAGCCGACGGCGTCGATGCCCGCGCAGCAGCCGGAGCTGACCACCGTCGAAGGCCCCTCCGCGCCCGCCGCCCAGGCCACCTCGGCGGCCAGCGAGCTGGACATCACGTACGAGTACAGATGCGGCTTCATGTACCCCTGGTCGACCAGCCACTGGCGGCCGTTGTCGCTGACCGCGCGGTACTCCTGCTCCATGGAGATCGCGTTGCCGACGCCGTTGCCGATGCTGACGCCGACCCGGTGAGGATTCTCCGCGTCCATGTCGATGCCGCTGTCGGCGAGCGCCTCACGGGCGGCGACCAGGGCGAACTGGCCGGCCCGGTCGGTGCGCCGGATCTCCTGGAAGGACAGGCCCGCGGCCTCCGGGTCGAAGTCGCACTCCGCGCCGATCCGGCTGCGGAACGGGGACGGGTCGAACAGGGTGATCCGCCGGGTCGCGGTGCGGCCCTTGACGATCATCTCCCAGAAGTTCTCCCGGCCCGGCTGACCGGGGGCGACCACGCCGATCCCGGTGATGACGGCTCTCGCGGTCATCAGGCGCCACCCACCTCGGGCAGGGTGCCCTCGCCGGGCAGCGGCTCGCAGTCGACGTGCCCCAGCTCGGGGCGCGGCGCCAGCGGGCTGAGGAAGAACGCGACGAACGCCTGCTCGTCACCGGGGTTCTCGATCCGGTGCCGGACGCCGATCGGCACCATGAAGGACTCGCCGGGCTCCAGGATCAGCTCCTCGCCGTCGATCCGGAGCAGGATGCGGCCCCGGATCGTGTGGAAGAACTCCTCGGAGTGCGGGTGGTAGTGCTCGGAGACGAACTCCCCGGGCTCCAGCGTGCCGACGCCCATGAACCCCGAGGTCGCGCCACAGGTCTTGGGGCTGAGCAGGACACGCAGGTCGCCGCCGCGCTTGCGGTTCGGCGGCACGTCGTCGATGGCGACCTTGATGAGGTCGGTGGTCTGCATTGGGTGCTCCACAGAAGGGGGACGGGTGCGGCGGACGGCGGTTCAGGGGGTCCAGCTGTAGAAGGACTCGGCCATCGAGTCCTTCGGCTCCCGCCAGTCGGGGGAGTAGGGAGTCATGAACTCCTGCAGCCGGGTGTTGATGTCCTCGTACAGCGGGTGGCTGCGGGCCTGGTAGAGGCTGCCGTTGATGGGCGCCTCGGCCTCCACGAGGTGGAAGTACAGGCCGTGGAAGCGGAACAGCGTGCGCCGCTGCACCCCGATCATGTGCGGGAGTTCGGTCGCGTCGGACTCGGCGAACAGCGCGGCCACCTTCTCCGCGTCGTCGTGGGCCATCCGCGCGACGATGAGTGTGCGATGAGCCATGGATACTCCTCGAACTGCTCGGTACTGCTCGGTACTCCCTGGGGAGCCCTTGGGGAGGTCGCGCCCGGAGCGGTCGGGCGGATCCGGCGGCGTCGAGCGGTTCGGCCCCGCCGGTGTGACGAAGTTGATGATTCACCGGGTGGCTTGAGGCGGAGTCCAGCCCAACTCGACGTCGGATTCGAGCCGTTGCCCCGCTGAGCGGTCACGGGCGGGGTCGGTGGCGGGCCCGTCGGGCTCACGTGGCAGGAGTACGGCGGTGAGCGCGGCCACCGCCGCGAAGCCGGCCAGGTAGCTCCACAGCGGCACCACCCCGACCAGCCGGGACAGCTGCCCGCCGAGCCCCGCGCCGAGCGCCGCGCCCAGGTAGAACAGGCCCATCATCCGGCCCCGGTGCCCCTCCGGCGCGGTCTCCGCCGTGCTGCTCAGACCCACCGGGCCGAACACCAGCTCACCGCAGGCCACCCACAGGAACGCGACGAGCAGCCACGCGGGCGACACCAGGCCCGAGCCGGTCGCGCCGGTCCCGTCGCCCCCGCCGTGTTCGGCGAACCAGGCGCCGGTGGCGAGCACCGCGAAACCGACGGCGGCGAACCCGAGCCCGGCCGCGAACTTCCGCCCACCGCCGTGCCGTTCGGTGCCCCGCTGTTCGCCGTGAGACGGGCGCCGCCCGCTGATCCGCAGCCACAGCCACGCGAACAGCGGCGCGAGCAGCAGCAGGAACAGCGGATGCGCCGACTGGAACCAGCTCGCCGGCACCAGGAACCCCGCCACCTCGCGGTCCGTGTGCTCCCGGGCGAACAGGCTGAACACCGAGCCCAGTTGCCCGAACATCGCCCAGAACAGCACCGACGGCGCGAACACCCGCAGATAGCCGCGCACCCGGGCGCGCTCCACCGCCCGCAGCTCGCCGCCGCGCAGCAGCCGCCGGAAGTACCAGACCGGCGCGAGGAGCGAACCGAGCCCGCACAGCGCGAGCACCGGATGCAGCGCCGCCCCGCCCGCCGCGAGCGCTCCCGCCGCGAGCAGCACCGCGAGCACGAGGGCCGCCCAGCCGCCGCGCACCAGACGGCGCATCGACTCCGGCGGCAGCGGACGGCTCGGCCCGGTCCTGGCCCCGCGCAGGGTCGGCGCCCCGCGCAGGTACTGCAGCACCCCGAAGGTCATCCCGACGGCCGCCGCCCCGAAGCCCAGGTGCCAGGCGACCCGCTCCCCGAGCGCGCCCGTCACCAGCGGCCCGATCAGCGCGGAGACCTGCACGCTCATGTAGAAGAGGGAGAACGCGGCCTGCCGCTGGGCGCTCGACGCGCCCGGGTTCATCTGGTCGAAGATCACCGGCAGATTGGGCTTGAGCAGCCCGGTGCCGCAGGCCACCAGCATCAGCCCGACATAGAACGCGGTCTGCGCCGGGATCGCCATGCAGGCGTGCCCGGCGGCGATCACCACCGCGCCCGTCAGCATCGCCCGATGGGTGCCGAGCACCCGGTCGCCGAGCCAACCGCCCGGCATCGCGGCCAGGAACGACGCCGAGATGTAAAGCCCGAACAGGGCGCCCGCGGTGCCGTCGGAGAGCCCGAGCCCGCCCTCGGCACGGGGCGCCGTCGCGTACAGGAAGAGCAGCGCCTGCATCCCGTAGAAGCTGAACCGCTCCCACATGTCGGTCAGGAACAGGGTGCTGAACCAGCGCTCGCGGAACATCGACCGCAGCGGCCGGTCCGCCGCCGCCACCGACGGCGCGGTCTCCGGCCGGGCATCGGACGCCGACGTGGTCACAGCGCGATGCCGCCGTCGATCTGCACGACCTGGCCGGTGATGTAGTCGGCCGCGTCGGACAGCAGGAACGCGACGAGCTCGGCGACCGACTCCGCCGTGCCGAACCGGCCCATGGCGACCTTGCCGACCGCCGCCGCCCGCGCCTTCTCCGACATCCCGTCCAGCATGTCCGTCTCGATGAAGCCCGGCGCCACCGCGTTCACCCGCACCCCGTACGGCGCGACCTCCTTCGCGAGCGCCCGGGTCAGCCCGTTCAGACCGGCCTTCGCGGTCGCGTAGTTGGTCTGGCCCGGGTTGCCGTACACCCCGATCACCGACGACACGTTCACGATCGCGCCCGCCCGCCGGGTGAGCATCCCGCGCACCACCGCGCGCGTGGTGTGGAAGGCGCCGTCCAGGCTGGTGCCGACCACCGCCTGCCAGTCCGCCGCCGACATCAGCGCCATCGGCCGGTCCTTCAGCACCCCGGCCGAGTTGACCACCGCGTACGGCGCGCCCAGCTTCTCCTCCGCGCCCGCCACGAACGCGCCGACCGCCGCCGGGTCGGTCACGTCGCACACCGCGTGGTGCACGGCCGCCCCCGCCTCCTGGCACAGCCGGGCCGTCTCCAGGGCCGCCTCGTCCGCCGAGCGGGAGCAGAAGCCGATGTCGTGGCCGCCCTCCGCGAGCCGGACCGCGATCGCCCGGCCGATGCCCCGCGAGCCGCCGGTCACCAGCGCAACGCGCCTTCCGGTCATCTTCCCGTCCCCTTCGCCGCACCGTGGCCGGGGCGGCTGCCACGGCCGCGGCGAGCATCGTCGAGCGGCCTCGAGGCAGACTCGAAGGGCCCCCGCCACGCTGGGCACATGGTGGAGAACCTCTTCGAGCAGAACCTGCTGTGGGCCGTGCTTGCCGCGGTCTTCTGGGCCTACGCGGCGCGCGGCGCCCGCACCCTGGCGACCCGGCGCACCGCCCGCTCGCTGCGGCGCAGGGCCCGGCTCGGCCTCGTCCTCGTCTCGGTGTCGCTGCTCGTCCTCGCCCTGCGGGTGGCGCTCGCGGCCGGCCTCGCCGCCGCCGCGGGCTGGCGCGCCGCCGCCGACTTCGTCCTCTTCGCGGCCGTGCCGCTGTCCGTCGCGGGCCTCGCGGTCGCCGCGCTCACCGTCCCGGCGTACGTACGGCTCGGCCGCCTCGCCCGGGACGGCGACCCGGCCCCGCAGGCCGGGCCCGCACCGGCCGGGCGGCGCGCCGAACCGGTGCCCGCCGGGGCCACCCGTACCGCAGGACAAGGTGCTGGAGCGCTCGCCGCGGACGGCACGGCGGCAGACGGCACCGCCGGGACCACGGCGGCCGGGCCCGCGGTGGCCGGAACCGGACCCTGGCCGCCGTACCCCGGCGGACCCGGTGGACCCGACGGGCCCGCCGCGCCGGGACCCGCGCTGCGCGCCGCCGCCGCCGACCCCCGGCTCGTGGTCCCGGTGCGGATCTGCTTCGCGGTCGCCCTGGTCGCCGGAGTGCTCACCCTGCACCCGCCGACCCCCACCTACACCGGCCCGTTCGTCCTCGAACTCGCCCTGTTCGCGGCCGTCGCGGGCGGCCTGCTGCTGCTCCAGCAGCGCACCCGCGCCGACCTCGCCGACACCGCCTGGACCAGGCCGTCCAGGGCCCGCCGCCTGATCCGCCCGATCACCCTGCTGACCTGCGTCGCGCTCTTCTCCACGGCGGGCTGCGGACTGATGTGGCAGGACAGCAAGCTGCCCGACACCCTCGGCGGCGCCCAGCACGCCCACAAGCTCGACCTCGGCGGGGGCCCCGCCGCCGGGCACACCGCCGCCCGTGACGTCGCCACCCTCACAGGGCCGAAGGACGAGCGGCCCGCCCGCCGGATCACCCTCACCGCGACCACCCGCACCATGACCCTGAAGTCCGGCGAGAAGATCGAGGCGCTCGCCTTCAACGGCACCCTGCCAGGACCCGAACTCCGCCTCGTACGCGGTGAGTTGACCGAGGTCGTGCTCATCAACCAGAACGTCGAGGACGGGGTGACCGTGCACTGGCACGGCGTCGACGTCCCCAACGCCGAGGACGGCGTCGCCGGGGTCACCCAGGACGCCGTGAAGCCCGGCGAACGCCACGTCTACCGCTTCAAGGCACCCCGCGCCGGCACCTTCTGGTACCACTCGCACCAGCAGTCCAGCACCGTCGTCACCCGCGGCCTGTTCGGCGCCCTCGTCGTCGACGAACCCGGCGCCCGCCCGCAGGGCGTCGACCGGACCGTCGTCGCCCACGCCTGGCCCATCGCCGACAGCGAGGGCCGCCCCGACGAACAGCAGGACGGCGGCGGCCCCCCGCGCGGCGGCGGTGGCGCCCTCAGCGGCCAGAACGGCATGGGCGGCCTGCTGCGCACCGCCCTCGGCGACTCCACCAAGCCCCGCACCGAGACCGTCGCCCCCGGCACCCCGGTCCGGCTGCGCCTGGTCAACGCCGACAACTGCCCCCGTACGTACTCCCTCGCCGGCACCCCGTTCAAGGTCGCCGCCCTCGACGGCAACGAGACCAACGCCCCCTCCGACCTCACCAACCGGCGGCTGCGCGTCGCGGGCGGCGGCCGCCTCGACGTCACCTACGTCCAGCCCGCCGCACCCGTCCGGCTCACCGTCATCGGCGACGCCAACGCCTCAAGCGCCAGCCACGGCTTCGAAGGCTGCGGCGAGGACGGCGCCTACGGCGCGGGACGCGTCGAGACCGCCTCGCTGACCCTCGCCCCCGCCGGGAACACCACCCCGCCGCCCGCCCCCGTCGACGGCCCGCTGTTCGACCCGCTGCACTACGGCAGCCCCGCCGACACCCCCTTCGGGCCCGCCAGCCACTACGACCGCGAGTTCCACCTCGTCCTCGGCAACAGCGTCGGCTTCTTCGACGGCCGCCCGATGATGCTGTGGACCGTCAACAACGCCGTCTACCCCGACATCCCGGCGCTCCTCGTCAAGGAAGGCGACCTGGTCAAGGTCACCTTCGTCAACCGCAGCCTCGACGACCACCCGATGCACCTGCACGGCCACCGGCTCCTCGTGCTGTCCCGCGACGGCGAACGCGCCACCGGCAGCCCCTGGTGGACCGACACCCTCAACGTCGCCCCCGGCGAGCGCTACGAGGTCGCCTTCCGCGCCGACAACCCCGGCGTCTGGATGGACCACTGCCACAACCTCGACCACGCCCGCGACGGCATGGTCCTGCACCTCACCTACGACGGCGTGACCAGCCCGTACCACTCCGGCCGGGCCAGCGGCAATCAGCCCGAGTGAACCGACGCGGGCGTGACGACGCGCGGCCCCGCGAGCGCGAGCAGCCGCTCGCGGGCCGCGCGCACGCACCGCCGGTCCTCCTCGGGCCCCTTCGCCCGCGGCGGCAGCGTCGCCACCACCTCGCTGTGCCCGGCCCGTACGGCGGGATGCCCGCGCGCGATGACCGTCAGGCTCTGCGCGGGACCCGCCTCCACCAGGACCAGGTCCCGCTCCCCGAGCAGCCGGTCGAGCGTCGGCCAGAACAGCACCGGGGCGGTCGGCTGCCCCGCCCAGAACTCCGGCGCCGTCGCCGTCGCCACACTCAACTCCTCGGTGGTGTACGCCGAATGCAGCGGCGTACGGGGTGCCCCCAGGCGCATCGGGCGCAGCAGCTCCACCGTCGGCGCGACCAGCGGGGCGAGCGCCGGGCTGTGGTACGGGCTGCGCGCCGCCAGCGCCCGGAACGTCACCCCGTCCGCCACCAGCCGGGCGGCGACCTCCGCCAGGGCCCCGTCCGGACCCGAAAGGACCGTGTGCCGGGGCGCGTTGACCGCCGCCACCACCACCTCGCCGCCCGGGTACCCGCCCACGTACCCGGCCAGGTCCTCGCGCGCCGCCGCCACCGCCAGCATCCCGCCCGGCGGCGTGGTCCGCTGCATCAGCACCCGCGCCCACAGCAGCCGCACCGCGTCCGGCAGCGAGAACACTCCGGCGAGCACCGCCGCCGTGAACTCGCCCATGCTGTGCCCGAGATACCCGTCGGGCCGCACCCCCCAGCTCTCCACCAGCCGCCCCATCGCGTAGTTCACCGCGAACAGCAGCGGCGCCGACCGGGTGTCCGCCGCCATCGGCACCACCGGCTCGGCCGCCAGCCAGTCCGCCCGCGCCTCCGCGCCGACCGGCCCGAGCAGCCCCAGGACCTCGTCGACGGCCGCGGCGAACACCGGCTCGTGCGGGTAGAGCCCGGCCGCCATCCGGGGATGCTGCGCCCCGGTGCCCGGGAACATCAGGACGACGGAACGACGCCGCGGGGCGGCGGGAGGTCCAGGTGTCATGGCACCAGGGTGGTCCGCACCGATCGAGCCGTTCTCCAGTGCCCCATGCAGAAGCGTTCGAGCCCGCCTTGAGCACCCCGGCGCATCCTGCGTCGCATGACCGTTGTCGAGGAAATCCCCCCGAGACCCGGGATCAGCACCGGCGCCACGGCCCCGGTGGACGGCTGCCTGCGCGACCGCGCGGAAGAACTCGCCGCGCTGCGCGAGCGGGTCCGCCGCGGCCCCAGCGAACGCGCCACCGAGGCCCAGCACGCCAAGGGCAAACTGACCGCCCGCGAGCGGATCGCCCTCCTCTTCGACGAGGGCACCTTCTCCGAGATCGAGGAACTGCGCCGGCACCGCGCCACCGGCTTCGGTCTTGAGGACCGCCGCCCGCACACCGACGGCGTCGTCACCGGCTGGGGCAAGGTCCACGGCCGCACGGTGTTCGCGTACGCCCATGACTTCCGGATCTTCGGCGGCGCTCTCGGCGAGGCGCACGCCGAGAAGATCCACAAGCTGATGGACCTCGCCGAGGCCGCCGGGGCGCCTATCGTCGGCCTCTGCGACGGCGCGGGCGCCCGCATCCAGGAGGGCGTCACCGCGCTCGCCGGATACGGCGGCATCTTCACCCGCAACGTCCGCAACTCCGGGGTGATCCCGCAGATCAGCGTCATCCTCGGGCCCTGCGCGGGCGGCGCCGCGTACTCCCCGGCGCTCACCGACTTCGTGTTCATGGTGCGCGGCACCGCCCAGATGTTCATCACCGGGCCGGACGTGGTGCAGGCCGTCACCGGCGAGGTCATCACCCACGACGCCCTCGGCGGCGCCGACGCCCACGCCTCGGTCTCCGGCGTCGCGCACTTCGCCTGCGACGACGAGGAGTCCTGCCTGGAGGACGTCCGCCACCTGCTTTCGATGCTGCCCGCGAACAACCGCGAGCTGCCGCCCGCCGCCCCCGCCACGGACCGCCCGGACCGGCGCACCGAGGCGCTGCTCGACCTGGTCCCGGCCGACCCGGGGCGCGCGTACGACATGCGCGCGGTGATCGAGGAGATCGTCGACGACGGTGACGTCCTGGAGATCCAGGAGAACTGGGCGACGAACATCGTCTGCGCGCTGGCCCGGCTCGACGGGCAGGTGGTGGGCGTGGTCGCGAACCAGCCGTCGGCGTTCGCCGGGGTCCTCGACATCAAGGCGTCCGAGAAGGCCGCCCGCTTCGTGCAGACCTGCGACTCCTTCAACATCCCGCTGGTCACGCTCGTCGACGTGCCAGGCTTCCTGCCCGGCGTCGACCAGGAGCACGGCGGCATCATCCGGCACGGCGCGAAGCTGCTGTACGCGTACTGCAACGCGACCGTGCCGCGGGTGCAGCTGATCCTGCGCAAGGCGTACGGCGGCGCGTACATCGTGATGGACTCGCGCTCCATCGGCACCGACGTGTCGCTGGCCTGGCCGAGCAACGAGATCGCCGTGATGGGCGCGGAGGGCGCCGCCAACGTGGTCTTCCGCCGCGAGATCGCGGCGGCGGCCGACCCGGACGCGACCCGCGCCCGGCTGGTGAAGGAGTACCGGGCGGAGCTGATGCACCCGTACTACGCGGCCGAACGCGGCCTGGTGGACTCGGTCATCGACCCGGCCGAGACCCGCACCCGGCTGATCGACGCCCTGGCCATGCTCCGCGCCAAACACGCCCCCCTGCCCAGCCGCAAACACGGGAACCAGCCCCAGTGACCCCCACCCCGATCCGCGTCCTGCGCGGCACCCCGACCCCCGAGGAACTGGCCGCCTGCATCCTGGTCCTCCAGGCCCTGGCCTCGTCCCACGCGCCCGATCCCCCGCCCGGCCCGCCCCCGGCGATCTGGCCCCGCCCGACGAGCCCGCTGGCAGCGCCGGCGGCGGCGTGGTCGGCGGGGCGGGCGGGGGCGTGGCGGGCGCCGTGATGCTGGGCCGGGTTATGCGGGGACGCGCATGGTCGCGTTCCCGCATGGACGGTGCGGATCGTCGCGCCGTACGGTCGTGGTCACCGGGCCCGACCACTCCCCCGCAGGATGACCGTGGTCCAGGGTGCCTAGCCTAGGAAAGCAGGGTTGTGTCGAGGTAGTCCTGCACCGGCTCGAACAGTCCGTACGGCACGTGTTCCGGGATCTCGCCATGGGCGACCCAGGCCAGTTCGGCCAGCTCCTCGGTGTCCGCGACGTGGGCCGTTCCGCCCAGCACCTCGCACGCGGTGTACGACATCAACCGGCCCGTCTTCGGGTGTACGCGCTCGCCGAGCAGCTTCACGGCCGCCACGGTCAGCCCGGTCTCCTCCTGGGTCTCCCGCACGGCGGCGTCCTCGCGGGACTCGCCGGGCTCGACCTCTCCGGCCGGGAACTGCCAGGAGAGCTGCCCCTCGCTGACCCGGCGGCGCACCATCAGCACGCGTCCCTCGTTCACCACGATGGCGGCGGCGATGCCCGGGCGCTCGTCCGTGTTCTGGTTCGTCACGTCTGCTCCTCCAGGGCGGCCAGGATGGGTGGGAAGATCGTATCGACGGGGATGAAGCGGGACACCGAGTTTCTGGGGACCCACATGACGTCGATGTTCTCGGCGGCGTCGCTGTTCGTGGCCTCACCGGCCAGGTACTCGCACAGGAAGTACTCGCACAGCACGCCGGTCACGGGGTGAAGGCGGTTTCCGAGGTGCTGCCGGACCGCGCAGTGGACACCCGTCTCGTCCAAGGTCTCCCGCACGGTCGTGGTCTCCGCTTTACCTCCCGGCTTGATGACGCCGGCCGGGAACTGCCATGTGATGCCGGCGGCGTCGTCGTCCCGTCGGCACACCAGGAGGACATCGCTCTCGCGGACGACCACCGCGATGGCCACCCGTAGTGCCTGCGCGCCGGGCGGTGTCGAGTCGACTGGGACCTGTTCCTTCGCGAGCAGGAGCGCGAAGCGCTGTCGCGCGGCCGGAGGAGCCTGTTCATGGGCTGTGTCGAGGAGCTGCTGCATCTCCCTGCGAGGCACGACGGACGCGTCGGAGTGCCAGGCGGCCACTGTCCTCGCGGCAATGCCCAGGTGGGCGGCGAACTGTTCGTTGCCGAGTCGTAGGGCGGACTGCAGCAGGCAGGCGTACCGGCCGCTCCAGCGCTCAATCACGTCCACAAGGCCGTCCCCTCATCGCCGCCCCCGGTGCAGGAATCCGCGCGCCAAAAGTGCACTCCCACTGCACTGGCACTTCATGGTCACGCAGGAAGGGCCCCGGAAGAATCGGAGTCACCAGGGGCCAAGGAATCACCCGCCGAAGACTTAGTCCCTGGGAGGCGTATGAGAGGCACGAGAGCATCAGACGACCACAGGGAGATTCTAGGTGTGCACCCCCAGCGGATAGTGGAGACAGAGAAGTTGGCCGAATCGGGACTCTCGATAGGCTGATTGGCCTCAGCTTGGTCGGCATTCGCTCGCCTGGGGTATTGCCCGCACGACCAGTCCGCCCTGTCAGCGCCGGTAACCTCAGCGGACGACGGCTGATCGTCCGTCATGTTCGGTTGCTGGCAAGGTGAAAGGGAGTCAATGGCCGAGGTTCAGGCACACACTGTCGAGCGCACGCTCGTCCTGCTCAAGCCCGATGCGCTGGCGCGTGGCCTGGCAGGGAGGATCATCACTCGATTCGAGGATGCCGCGCTGAAGATCGTCGGCACGAAAATGAAGTGGATGGACGAGGAGTTCACCCGCAAGCATTATTTCGATCTTGAAGAGCGGCTGGGTTCGGAGGTCTACAACCTCACGGCGACGTTCATGCAGCAGGGGCCGGTCATCGCCCTGGTGCTGGAGGGATTCGACGCCATCGCCACCGTTCGCAAGATCGTCGGCAGCACGTACCCGAACCAGGCTCCGGCCGGCACGGTGCGGGGCGACTTCTCGCACTACAGCGCGGCAGCCAGCATCGCCTCGGGCAAGGCGGTCGCGAACCTCGTGCACGCCTCCGGCAACGCGGAGGAGGCCAAGCAGGAGGTGGAGCTGTGGTTCGACAAGGACGAGCTGCAGGACTACAAGACGCTGGCCGAGATCTACACGTACTAGCAGCGGGTCACGGCGTCACCGCAGAGGCGCCGGGGCGTTGATCACCACTGGGGCACGACCGTTGAACCGAGAGGGCACCATGATCAACCAGACCCGCATGGCCGCCACCGACGAGCTGGAGTCGATCTTCCAGCGTGAGCTGGCGACCGACCGGTGGGCGGCCACCGAGACCGCGTACGCCCTGGCGGTGCGCCACCGCGACCTGGGCGACTGGCCCGCGTCGCAGGAATGGGCCCAGCAGTGCCTGCGTCTGCTGGAGGGCTTCCCCAGCGAGACGGAGGAGCAGGTCGCCACCGGCCGTACGTCGGTGGGAGGCGTCCAACTGCCGACGTACCTGCACTCGGGTGTGGTTGAGGAGCGCTTCGGCACCCTCGGCTGATACCCGCCGATCCACCGGGGTGATGCGGCCGGCACCCGCATCGGCCGCATCACCCCGCTCTCGACCACCAACCCCATAGCGATCGCCTGACCGGACAGCCCCGCACAGCAGGGTCCGGCAGGCTTCGCCATGCCTGAAACGAGGAGGCAGCAGCCCCGTGGCCGTCGAGATCGAGATGCGCGCCCGCTTCACCAAGGAGGTCTACGACCAGCTCGTCACCCGCCTGAAGGCGGACGGGGAGGACCTGGGGCCCGACGACAAGCACATCTACTTCTACGTGCTGCCCGACCAGCTCCTGAAGGTCACCGACAACACCGCCGCCGGCACCGCCAAGATCACCCTCAAGGGGAGCAAGATCGGGCAGGGGGCGGCCTTCGAGGAGACCGAGTTCGCCATCGCCCCCGCAGACGTTCCCGCCGCGGTGAAGGTGTTCAACGCCCTCGGGTTCGAGGCGGCGATGCACGAGGCGTTCACCTTCCGTCACAACTTCCGCCTCGACGACGTGGAGATCGCGGTCAAGTGGAGCGAGGCGTGGGGCTACCACGCCGAGTTCGAGGTCCTGCTGGAAGACGGCGCCTCGGACGCCACTCGCGTCGAAGCCGAGGCCAAAATCACGGACGTCGCCACGACGCTCGGCATGACCCTGATGGCGGAGCAGGAGATGGCCGACTTCACCGCCGCCTTCGAGGCAGCCGAGAAGGAGCGCAAGGAGCGCCAGCAGCAGGCCGCCGCGCCGATCCGGTAGGGAACATCACCGCGGAGACCACCAAGGGGGTGGGCACGAGTGAGCACGACCCCGTTGACCGCAAGTCTGATCGACCTGGCTGCCCAAGGGCAGCTCCCGCTCCACCAGCACATGGACCACGCCACCGTCGCGTGGATCAGCGACCACAGGCCCGACCTCACGCCGACAACGCTGCCGGCCTTGCGCCCGCAGTCGAAGGAGCTGCTCGCGCACGGCGGACTGCCCACCCGGTGGTGGGCCGACCCCCGCCTGTACACCTCGCTCCACGGCGTCCGGCACGCCATGAGGACGGCGGCGCTCGCCGCCGTCCTCGCCGAAGCGAACGGCCTCGACGACGCCGACACCGCCACGGCGATCCTCGCCGCAGCCGTACACGACTGCCAGCGGCGCCACGACCAGGACGACCGCGGGCATGGCGCCCGCGCGGCCATCTGGCTCGCCGCGAACGCCGACACCGTCTGGGGCCACTTCGGCCTCGCCGCCACACCCCGGCGGATCGTGCAGGTGGCCACCGCCGTCCGACTGCACGACGTTCCGTACGAGGCGTTCGCCCCCGACGACATGTCCGACCACGCCCGGGCCGAGCGCATCACCGACGTGGTCAAGGCCGCCGACGCCCTGGACCGCTACCGCCTGCCGAAGGTGAAGTGGTGGCCGGACGCTCTGTGCGTCCGTGAGCCCGCGTTCGACCGGCTGCGTGGCCTCGCCTTCGACCTGGTCCTGGTCTCGGAGCGGGCCTACCTCGCCGGGGCCAGCGGCACCGCGGCCGTGCGCTACGCGCTCGCCGAGAAGGGCCTGGTCTGACCATGGGCTTCCTCGACACCTACCACCTGTGGGCCGACGCCCACGCCTTCTTCGACTCCACCCTCATCCCCAGCCCCGCCGACCACACCGACCCGCTCGCCACCCAGACCGCGGGCTGGGACCGACGTCTCGCCGAGGAGACCCCGAACGGCCACCTGCTGCGGCAGAACGCCCTCTTCGAAGCCCTGAGTGGCAGCGGCAAGCTGCACCTGCTGCACGTCACCCACGCCCTGGAGGAGATCAACCGACACGGAGTTCTCTACCCGTCGGGCGGCTGCCTCGTCGGAAGCATCTACTGCGCGCCGCTCACCGCAACCGACCAGGGCTTCCGCATGCACAACCTCGGCGCCTACATCCTGGCCAAGGAAGCGCCGGCCTTCCTCGCCAAGCTCGGTGTCACCGACCGCGTCCCCACCCCGCTGATCTTCGAGATCGACACCCCGCCGCAGGCGTACCGTGGTCTCGCCGGCGTCGACTACCTGCGACTGGGCCTCATCCACCTGCAGATCTACAGCCACCTCGAATACCTGCTGAGCAAGAACGAACGGCACCAGCTGCGCGAGACCGTCGTCAGCCGCGTCAAGAACTCGGCCGCGTTCCTCGCCACCGCTGCCGCCGTCGCCTACCAGGGCACCCAGGTTGACGCCGAGCCGTTCCTCAAACTGCTCGACGAGACGATTCCCCGGCTGCCGATCCTCGGCTACCTGTACTTCGAAGCGGTCGCCGAGTACCTGATGCTCCACTCGACGTCTCACCACACTCGGCGCCTGGCCGAGCTCGGTGAGCTGAACAACTGGCTGTACAAGGAGATTCTGTTCGCCTCCTTCCCGGCCATGGCCGGGAAGTTCGACCTCGCGAGGTTCCGTCCCCGTCCGAAGCGGCTGGCCGCGCTCATCCACCGAGTCGACCCGACCATCGACACCAGCCATACGAGCGCTTACCTGGTCGAGCGGATCAGCTACCTCGTCGCCGCCCGCCTCTTCGCCCCTGGCGATGCCCCCGAAGCCTGGCACCACACGCGCTGGGAGTTCGACTCCCTGGCCACCCAGCTCGGACCGCTCCTCGGTCACCTGATCCACCGGGAACTCCGCACCTTCGGCCGCTACCCCGACTTCTACTTCTACTTCGATCAGCACAAGGCGCTGCAAGCCTGGAACTACTGGAACCACATGGACATCGTCGCCCCGTTCAACGGCACGATGCCCAAGGGTGAGATCGGTATCAACCCGGCCTACCCCGATCTCGACTACCGCGTCTGGCGCGCCGAGCAGGACGACGACGGCCACCTCCACCCGGCCGAAGAGCTCTCGCTGACCATCGCCCCGCGCCTCGTGGACATCAAGTACACCCTCATGCGCAACAACCAGTGGACCGCCCCCGCGCCCAGCGCCGCCTGATCACCGCCGCCACACGCGGCCCACCCCACCCCGAGCAACCTCACACGCAGGAGATCCGTGATGAGTCCCTCCGGCATGCCCTCCGTCGACGTCCTCGGAGAACAGATCGCCTCTGTCCTCGCCGACCTCGCCACCCCCCATGGCCTCGCCCGTACCCTCCGGGCCGCCGCCAAGGAGATCGAGCTCCACCGCTACCACCACGCCAGCCGGCGCGCCTGGCCCAACGGCCGCATCGACGACAAGCCCTCCAAGGTGCAGATCGGCGGCGGAGCCCACCGCATCGACGGCTTCTTCAACATCGACCTCGTGCCACCGGCGGACTTCCTCTGGGACATCCGCGAGGGCATCCCCCTCCAGGACGACAGCACCGAGGAGATCTTCTCCGAGCACTTCCTGGAGCACGTCGACTACCCGCGCTCGGCCAAGCACTACGTCCGCGAGGCCCACCGCGTCCTCGCGCGGGGCGGCCGGATCGTCACTGGTGTCCCCGACGCCGCCTTCGCCCTGAGCCAGTACCCCGGCCCCCTGGACACGGACGACGAGACGATCGAGCGCTGTTACGCCAAGCGCGGCTGCCGTGGCGACATCAACACGCGGCTCGACCTCGTGAACCTCGTTTTCCGCGACCAGGACGACGACCCCACGTACACGCCACACCTGTGGGCGTACGACCACGAGAAGCTCGTCCAGCTCTTCACCGAGGCCGGCTTCACCACCGTCGAGTCCTGGACCTTCGACCCCACCATGGCCAATCCGAAGCGCCGCTGGGGCAGCGTCTACGTCGTCGCCACGAAGTAGCCCCTCAAGCAGCCCGCGAGTCCGGGACGACCCGTCCCTAGCCGCCCCGGGCCTCCACCCACACCACAGCGCCCCACACCTGCCCGGCCACACCGCCGAGGGAGCCACCCGCATGAACGTCGGGCCCAGGCGACGGCGTTGGGGGTGGCGGCGAGGGTCAGCTCACTGATGGACGGGGGGACCCCCTGGGTGAGCCGGGCTCCGGCGGCCGGGAAGCTGCCCCGATGCTCATCGGGCGAGTCCTGACCGGCCTGCGCAAGCTGTAGTCGACACGGAGCGGCAGGGTGCCCGCGAGCCGCCCTTGGGGAGTACGCGGCGGCTTTCCGGTGATCTTCAGTTCAGGACATGCATGATCCGGTCAACGGACCCGTGAGCTGTGAAGGATGACGCACCGAACGCCGGACGCCGGCAGAGACGAGGCGCGGCATGGCAAGGCCAGCGCAGGGGAGACCCGCGAAATCGAGCGAGAGCACGCTGACGTACGAGTACGGCACGTACGCCCCGGCGGGCCAAATCTGTCCCGCGTACCGGAGGACGCCGTCAGTCCGACCCCCGCCTACTGGCACGCCGACAGGTGCCCCCGGCCGGTGCGGGAACCTCGTTGGCGGTGGCCTCCCCGGGCGATCGTCTCATGGGTGGGTTAGTGCGGTTTCTGGCCAGTTCCGCTATAGCGTGACGTAGTTGTGATGGATCTGTGTAGGTTCGCGCTCCGGAAAGCGTCGTTCGCCTTCCACCGCTCTCTTCCTCCGCACAGACGGGACACCGATGGCCACCTCCAGCACCGACACGCCTGCGACCACACCTGCGAGTACGCCGCCCGCATCAGGCGCTGACAAGGCCATGCTCGACGGCGCGACGCCGACCGACCTGCTTCCCTCCACCGGCAACTACCCGACGGAGATCGTCCGGTACCAGTCGGTGGTGCTGACCGACATCCCCGGCGCGCAACCGGCGCGCGCCCTGGCCGGCGCGATCGACCTCGGTGAGGAGAACCTGCCGTTCTACGACCGCCCGGCCGAGGGCATGGTCGTCACGACGGAGCAGAGCTGGCCCAGGGGGTCACGCTCGGCCGGCTGCTGCACAGCCTCGCGCTCGCGCCCGGCGAGAGCACCCGGGTCGCGGTCGTCGACTGGCAGCGCACCACCCGGGCCACCGGCACCGAGACGGCCGGCGAGAACGAGTTACTGACCGGCTCCACCGACCAGAACCGGTCGATCAGCGAGGTCGCGAACGCCATCGCCCACGAGGAGCAGTACGGCAGCTCCCAGGGGTTCGAGATGGGCCAGTCGTCCAGCTCCGGCGGCAGCGTCGGCGTCGCGCTCTTCGGCATCGGCGGCGGCGGCAACTGGAGCAAGGCGTCGAACTTCGGCATCGCCAGCGCGGTGTCACGCTCCACCGGGGTGCGCTCGGTGGCGCAGGAGGCGACGCAGCGGATCAGCGCGCGGACCCAGCAGCTGGCGACCGCGGCCCGCAGCCGGAACATGACGGTCGTGCGCGAGACCTCGCAGGCCGAGCAGGACCAGGTCCTCACCCGGGTCGTCACCAACTACAACCACATGCACGCCATGTCGGTGCAGTACTACGAGGTCGTCCAGGTCTACACCGTGACGACGAAGCCGACCCGGCTGGAGCGCTGTCTGTTCATCCCGCTCCAGGAGCTCACCTTCAGCCACACCAGCCTCCAGCGGTACAAGGAGGTGCTCGCGTCGGTGGCACCGGCCGACTGGGCGACGAAGATCCGCGCGGCGAACCCGTTCGACACGGCCGTGCGCAGACTCGACGCGTGCGCGGCACCGGAGGTGCCGACCACGCAGGACTTCGCCGGGGTGGAGCTGGCCGACGTCGCCGCCTCGGCCATGGGCGTGTACGGGGTGCGCAAGGCCGACGGCAGTCCGGTCAAGTTCGACCCCGCGACCCAGCAGTGGAAGCCGCTGCCCACCACGGGACTGAGCGGCGGCCTGACCCGCATCGCACCGGGCAAGGACACCGTCTGGGCGATCAGAGCCACCGACAACATGGTCGTCCAGTTCGACGGGACGACCTGGCGAGGTGACTCGGGGGGCGGCTACGGGGTGCGCATCGTCTGCGCCACGGACGGCACGGTCTACGTCATCGGCACCAACAACACGATCCACCAGCGTATCCAGAGCGCATGGTCGAACCTGGGCGTCACGGCCGACGACATAGCCGTCACCGGCAAGGACAAGCTGTGGTACTCCCGGCAGGGGGTCCTGTACGAGCGCAGTGGCACCGGCTGGGTGCAGCGCGGCGGGTCGGGTGTCCAGCGGCTGTCCGCGACGTCCGACGGCGCGCTCTGGGCCGTCGTCCAGCCCCAGTCCAGCACCGAGACCCTGCCCCTCCTGGTGGAGTCCGGTGCGACGACCCCGGTCCGTCCCACGGCCGGCGGCCTGCAGAGCGTGACCGGGCTGGCGCAGGTCGCCTCGGTCGGCGGCGGGGACTACTGAGTGCTGATGGGCAACGGGACCGTGCGCCGGATCCTGGGACGCGAGGCACCGGTGGCCTTCGACGACCAGCCGAAGGAGGACTCCGCCTACGCGTCCAGGATCGACATCTGGTCGGACGCCGACGGGATCCGCGGCATCCAGGTCGTCTTCCCGAGCCACACCTTCGGCTGTGGCGACATCGGCGGTTCCGGCGTGCAGCAGCCGTCGTACACCTTCGGTGGTGCCGACAAGCTGATCTCCTACGAAGCCTGGTCCGGCAGGACCGCCCGCGGCAGCCTCGCCGGGCTGCGGCTGAAGATGACCTCGGGCGTCGCCAACTTCGGCATCGCCGCGACCACCACCGTCGCGCCCGACCTGTCCGAGGACGCCGCCGGCGGATCGGCCATCTGCGGACTGTTCGGCTCGACGGTGAAGGCGGGCAGCCGCACCTTCGTCGCGTCGGTCGGCTTCCACGTGCGGGGCGGGACCGTGCCCCAGGCGGTCCTGGACCACCTGAACGACAACCGCCGCCACTACAGCCAGGCGGTGTGGGCCAACGCCGACGAGCTGACGCTCAGCCGCATCCTCGCCAACTACTCCTACACCCCGGCGGGTTCGAGCGCGGGGCCCGTCCCGCTCGGCATGCTCCTCGACCCGAGGCCGATCGCCGCCACCGGCAACTACCTGGGCTTCCGCTGGAACTTCGCCAGCGAACAGGAGCGCGAGGCGTGGACCAAGGACCGCCGGCTGAGCGACAACACCTTCGGCACGCCGGTGGCCGACACGATCGCCATCGCCACCAACGGCGTCTTCGCCGAGGCCGTCCTCGGCCGGTCCAACTCGGCCGAGAAGATCGACCTGACCCGCTTCTGGAACTGGAAGGACTCGCCCATCCAGATCACCCCGGCCGACATCGCGCCGGTGTCCACCGCCTCGCGCGCGCAGAACCTCGACACCACGGCGGCCGGCATGGGCGTCTCCCAGGCGAAGTTCACGCCGCTGGTGGCGATGCCCGACCCGGTCGGCCTCCAGGCGACGCAGGCCATCGCCACCGCGAACCTGTTCCGTGACATGAGCGGCCTCAACAACATGAGCCAGGTGCTCGCCAAGGGCATCGAGGCCGCCGCCGGGAACGACAAGGAAGCCGGGATGCGCGCCCAGGAGGCGCTGAAGACCGCCACCGAACACGCGCAGAAGATGGCCCAAATCGCGGTCGACGCCCTCGGCAAGATACTGCCGCTCGCCACCGGCGGAGCCGCGGGCGGAGGCGGAGGCGGCAGCCTCAGCGCCCTCGGCGGCACCCTCAACCAGGGTGCCAAGACCGCCGCTCCGGAGAAGAAGGCCGACACGCCGTCCACGGACGGGGCCGCACCGAAGGCATGATCACCCCACGGGGCGGGTCCGGGGCGCTCCCCGGACCCGCCCCGTACCCGCTACGCCGGAAGCCCCAGCTCCCGCGCGATCAGCATCCGCTGCACCTCGCTCGTGCCCTCGCCGATCTCCAGGATCTTCGAGTCCCGCCACATCCGCGCCACCGGGTACTCGTTCATGAACCCGTAGCCGCCGTGGATCTGCGTCGCGTCCCGCGCGTTGTCGACCGCAATTGTCGACGAGTACAGCTTCGCGATCGCCGCCTCCTTCTTGAACGGCTCGCCGAGCACCAGGCGGGAGGCCGCGTCGCGCCAGCCGATGCGGGCCATGTGGGCGCGGGTCTCCATGTCGGCGATCTTGAACTGGATCGCCTGGTAGGTGCCGATCGCCGAGCCGAAGGCGTGACGTTCCTTCGCGTACTTCACCGACTCGTCCACACAGCCCTGCGCGAGGCCGGTCGCGAGCGCCGAGATCGCGACCCGGCCCTCGTCCAGGATCCGCAGGAACTGGGCGTAGCCGCGGCCCTCCTCGCCGAGCAGGTTGCCCACCGGCACCCGCACGTCGTCGAAGGACAGCTCACGGGTGTCGGAGGCGTTCCAGCCGACCTTGGAGTAGGGCGCGGCGACGGTGAAGCCGGGGGTGCCGGAGGGGACGATGATCGAGGAGATCAGGGGGCGGCCGTCGGGCTTGCGGCCGGTCACCGCCGTCACCGTGACCAGGCCGGTGATGTCCGTACCGGAGTTGGTGATGAAGCACTTGGAGCCGTTGATCACCCAGTGGTCGCCGTCCCGGACGGCGGTGGTGCGGGTGCCGCCCGCGTCCGAGCCGGCGCCCGGCTCGGTCAGCCCGAACGCGCCCAGCATCTCGCCGGAGCACAGCTTCGGCAGCCACTCCCGCTTCTGCTCCTCGGTGCCGAACCGGAACACCGGCATCGCGCCCAGCGAGACGCCCGCCTCCAGGGTGATCGCCACCGACGAGTCGACCCTCGCCAGCTCCTCCAGGGCGATGCCGAGGGCGAGGTAGTCGCCGCCCATGCCGCCGTACTCCTCGGGGAACGGCAGCCCGAACAGGCCCATGCGGCCCATCTCGCGGACGATCTCGTACGGGAACTCGTGCCGCTCGTAGAAGTCGCCGATCTTCGGCGCCACCACGTCGTGCGCGAACTCCTCGACAGTGCGGCGGAGTTGCTCGTGCTCGTCGGTGAGCCGGTGGTCGAGGGTCATGCTCAGGACTCCTTGTGGGAGAGCGCGCGGACGGTACGGGACGGGCTCGGGCGGCCCAACTGCTCGGCCATCCAGCCGCTCGTGGCGGTGAGGGCGGCCAGGTCGACCCCGGTCTCGACGCCGAGACCGGTGAGCATCCACACCAGGTCCTCGGTGGCGAGGTTCCCGGTGGCGGACTTCGCGTACGGGCAGCCGCCGAGGCCGCCCGCGGACGCGTCGAAGGTGGTGACACCGTGCTGGAGGGCGGCGTAGGAGTTGGCCAGCGCCTGCCCGTAGGTGTCGTGGAAGTGCACCCCGATGACGTCGGTGGTGACGCCCTCCTCGTTCAGCAGCGAAAGCAGTTCGAGGACATGGCCGGGGGTGGCGACGCCGATGGTGTCGCCGAGGCTCAGCTCGTCGCAGCCCATCGCGCGCAGCGCCCGGCACACCTCGACGACCTGGTGCGGCGGCACCGCGCCCTCCCAGGGGTCGCCGAAGCACATCGACACATAGCCGCGCACATGCAGCCCCGCCTCCTTGGCGCGGGCCACCACCGGGGCGAACACGGCCAGCGACTCGTCCACCGTGCGGTTGAGGTTGGCCTTGGCGAAGGACTCGGTGGCGGAGGCGAACACGGCGACCCGGCGGGCGCCGAGCGCCAGCGCCCGGTCGAGCCCGCGCTCGTTCGGCACGAGCACCGGCAGCCGTACCGGCAGGTCCTTCACCTGGGGGAACAGCTCCTCGGCGTCGGCGAGTTGGGGCACCCACTTCGGATGCACGAAGCTCGTCGCCTCGACCGTCGTCAGGCCTGCGGCGGCCAGCCGCCGGATGAACTCGGCCTTCACCGCGGTCGGTACGGTGCCCTTCTCGTTCTGCAGCCCGTCGCGCGGCCCCACTTCGTGGATCCGCACCCGCTCGGGCAGCCCGTCGCCGGTGAACACCATCGGCAGACCGGTCACGTCGCTCATGCCGTCTTCTCCTCCTCGCCCGGGGCCGCCACGGGCGTCACCACGGCCAGGATCTGGTCCATGGCCACGGTGCTGCCGGGCGTCACGTCCAGCTCGGTCACGGTCCCTGCGTGCGGCGCGGAGATGACGTGCTCCATCTTCATCGCCTCCACCACCAGCAGGCTCTGACCCGCCTCCACCTCGTCGCCGACGGCCACCTTCACCACCGTCACCGTCCCCGGCATCGGCGCGGCCAGCGTGTCCGCGCCGCCGTGCCGGGCCCCGGACAGCGCGGCGGCCACCGGGTCGTGGTCGAGCACGTGCCAGGAGTCGCCGTCCCGGCCCAGCCAGCGCCCGTCGGGGGAGGCCGCGACCGTGAACCGGTGTGTGACGCCGTCGAGTTGGAGCACGAGCTCACCGCAGGCGGAACCGGCCCCGGCCTCCGGACGCGCGACCAGCGAGCCCCGGACGGCGGCCGCATCGGGACCCGTCTCCGCCCCGCCCACCACCAGCTCCGCGCCCGCCGCCCCGCCCCGTACCCGTACCGTCACCGGCTCGTGCCCCGGCACCCGCGCGTGCAGCACGGTCCAGGCCGGGACGCCGCCGAGTCGCCAGCCCGTACCGGCGTCGAACGGGTCGCGCCAGCCAGGACCGCCGCCCGCCACCGGCGGGAACGCGCGCAGCAGCGCCGCCGCCGCGTACACCTCCACCGGCACCGCCGCGTCGATCAGCGACTCCGCGTCCCGCTCCACCAACCCCGTGTCCAGCTCGCCCGACACCACGTCCGGATGCGCCAACAGCGCGCGCAGGAAACCCGCGTTGGTCGGTACGCCGAGGGTGACCGTCTCCGCGAGCGCCGCCCGCAGCCGCCGCAGCGCCGTCGGCCGGTCCGGGGCGTGCACGATCACCTTCGACAGCATCGGGTCGTACAGCGAGGACACCTCGGTGCCCTCGGCGAGCCCCGAGTCGGTCCGCACCCCGGCGCCCCGCGGCTCGTTCAGCGCGAGCACCGTGCCGCCGGACGGCAGGAAGCCGCGCGCCGGGTCCTCGGCGCAGATCCGCGCCTCGACCGCCCAGCCGTCGAGCCGGACGTCGTCCTGGCCGAGGCCGAGCGGCTCGCCCGCCGCCACCCGCAGCTGCCACTCCACCAGGTCGAGCCCGGTGATCAGCTCGGTGACCGGGTGCTCCACCTGGAGCCGGGTGTTCATCTCCATGAAGCAGTACGCGGCCGGGTCGCCGCCCGGCACGATGAACTCGACGGTGCCCGCGCCGACATAGCCGCAGGACCGGGCCGCCTCCACCGCCGCCGCGCCCATCGCGGCCCGCAGCTCGGGCGTGAGCAGGACGCTCGGCGCCTCCTCGATCACCTTCTGGTGGCGCCGCTGCAGCGAGCACTCGCGCTCGCCGAGGTGGATGACGTTGCCGTGGGCGTCCGCGAGGACCTGGATCTCGATGTGCCGGGGGCGGTCGATCCACCGCTCCACGAGCAGGGTGTCGTCGCCGAACGAGGACCGGGCCTCGCGCCGCGCCGACGCGATCTCCTCGTCCAGCAGGCTCAGGTCGCGGACCAGCCGCATCCCCTTGCCGCCGCCGCCCGCGCTGGGCTTGAGCAGCACCGGCGCGCCCAGTTCGCGGGCGGCCTCGGCGATGTGCGGGTCGGCGGCGCCGGGCACCACCGGCACCCCGGCGGCCTGGACCGTCTCCTTGGCCCGGATCTTGTCGCCCATCAGGGCGATCGCCTCGGCCGGCGGGCCGATGAAGACGAGGCCCGCCTCGGCGCACGCGCGCGCGAAGGCCGCGTTCTCGGCGAGGAAGCCGTAACCGGGGTGGACGGCCTGGGCACCGGTGCGGGCCGCCGCGTCGAGCAGGGCGGGCACCGACAGATACGACTCGGCGGCGGGCGCCGCCCCGATCCGTACCGCCGTGTCCGCCTCCCGTACGTGCCGGGCCCCGGCGTCCGCGTCGCTGTACACGGCCACCGACCGCACCCCGAGGCGGCGCAGCGTGCGGATGACCCGGACGGCGATCTCGCCGCGGTTGGCGACGAGCACGGTGTCGAACATGCGCGGCGTGCTCCTCTGCGGCGTGGCCTTGAGCTGCGCGTCCTCGCGCTGCGTGGTCGTGTCCTGCATGGCCTGGTGGTCCCTCACATCCGGAAGACGCCGAACTGGGGGTCGCCCAGCGGCGCGTTGGCGCAGGCGGTCAGGGCGAGACCGAGGACCTGCCGGGTCTCCAGCGGGTCGATGACCCCGTCGTCCCACAGCCGGGCGGTCGCGTAGTAGGCGTTGCCCTGGGTCTCGTACTGCGCGCGGATCGGGTCCTTGAAGGACTCCTCGTCCGCCGCGCTCCAGGCGTCGCCGAGCTGGTCGCGCTTGACGGTGGCGAGCACCGACGCGGCCTGCTCGCCGCCCATCACCGAGATCTTGGCGTTCGGCCACATCCACAGGAAGCGGGGCGAGTACGCCCGGCCGCACATCGAGTAGTTGCCCGCGCCGTACGAACCGCCGACCACCACGGTCAGCTTGGGCACCCGGGTGGTGGCGACGGCGGTGACCATCTTCGCGCCGTGCTTGGCGATGCCGCCGTGCTCGTACGCCTTGCCGACCATGAAGCCGGTGATGTTCTGCAGGAACACCAGCGGGATGCCGCGCTGGTCGCACAGCTCGATGAAGTGGGCGCCCTTCTGGGCGGACTCGGCGAACAGGATGCCGTTGTTGGCGACGACCCCGACCGGGTGGCCGTGGATCCGGGCGAAGCCGGTGACCAGGGTCTGCCCGTACTCGGCCTTGAACTCCTGGAAGCGGGAGCCGTCCACCACCCGGGCGATGACCTCGCGCACGTCGTACGGGGTGCGGGAGTCCACCGGCACCGCCCCGTACAGGCCCGTCGGGTCGGCCTTCGGCTCCTCGACCGGTGTCACCGACCAGGGCAGCGGGCCCCGCTCGGGGAGGGTGGCGACGATGTCGCGGACGATCCGCAGCGCGTGGGCGTCGTCCTCGGCGAGGTGGTCGGTGACGCCGGAGATCCGCGAGTGGACCTCGCCGCCGCCCAGCTCCTCGGCCGTGACGACCTCGCCGGTCGCCGCCTTCACCAGCGGCGGGCCGCCGAGGAAGATCGTGCCCTGGCCGCGCACGATCACCGCCTCGTCGCTCATCGCCGGGACGTAGGCGCCGCCCGCCGTGCACGAGCCGAGGACGGCCGCGATCTGCGGGATCCGGGCGCCGGACATCCGGGCCTGGTTGTAGAAGATCCGGCCGAAGTGCTCCCGGTCGGGGAACACCTCGTCCTGCATCGGCAGGAAGGCGCCGCCGGAGTCCACCAGGTACAGGCAGGGCAGCCGGTTCTCCAGGGCCACCTCCTGCGCGCGCAGGTGCTTCTTGACGGTCATCGGGTAGTACGTGCCGCCCTTGACGGTGGCGTCATTGGCGACGATCACGCACTCGCGGCCGCTGACCCGGCCGATGCCCGCGATCACCCCGGCGGCCGGTGCCTGCTCGTCGTACATCCCGTTGGCCGCCAGCGGGGCCAGCTCCAGGAACGGCGAGCCCGGGTCGAGCAGCGTGTCCACCCGGTCCCGGGGCAGCAGCTTGCCGCGCGCGGTGTGCCGGGCCCGCGCCTTCTCGCCGCCGCCGAGGGCCGCCGCCGCGAGCTTGGCCCGCAGGGTCGCCACCAGCTCGTGGTGGGCCGCCTCGTTGGCCTGCCAGGCCGGCGAGGCGGGGTCGGCCGCACTCGTCAGGACAGGTGCCTGCTGCACTGCCTGCTGCATCGTTTCGAGCTCCCTCGCTCGGGTTAATGAGCGTTAACGTCTCCCGTCAGGTTAACGACCGCTAACCCCGCTGTCTAGAATCGAATCCATGACCACGAGCCCCACGCGGACCGACGCGACCACGCGACGCGAGCAGATCCTCAAGGAGGCCGCGCGGCTCTTCGCCGAGCGCGGCTTCCACGGGGTGGGTGTGGACGAGATAGGAGCGGCCGTCGGCATCAGCGGCCCCGGCCTCTACCGGCACTTCCCCGGCAAGGACGCGATGCTCGCGGAACTCCTCGTCGGCATCAGCGAGCGGCTCCTCGACGGCGGCCGGCTGCGCGTCGCCGAGGCCGCGGGCGACCCGCGCGCCCTGCTCGGCTCCCTCATCGACGGCCACATCGACTTCGCCCTCGACGACCGCCCGCTGATCACCCTCCACGACCGCGAGCTCGACCGCCTCAAGGACGAGGACCGCAAGCGGGTCCGCCGCCTCCAGCGCGAGTACGTCGAACTCTGGGTCACGGTCGTCCGCGAGCTCCACCCCGCCACCCCCGAGACCGACACCCGCGCCGCCGTCCACGCCGTCTTCGGCCTCCTCAACTCCACCCCCCACCTGGGCACCCCGCTGGGCCGCGAGGCGACCGAACGCCTGCTGCGCGACCTCGCGCACGGGGCGTTCGGGGCACTGGGCGCCGGGGCGTAGCGGGCCGGCCGTGCGGTGGCCCCGTCCCCGGCGGCGGCGGGACGGGGCCGTGGCCCGGCCCCGCCGTGGACGGCCACGCCGGGCGCCCGGGCCGACCGGCACAATGGGCCCCATGCCGATACTCAGCCGCGCCGCACTCGTCGAGCACCTGGTCCGGACCCGGATCGCCGGCGACGTCGCCACCCCCCGCGACAACAACCTCGCCCACTACCGACGGCTCGCCAACGGCGACCGGCACTACTGGTTCGGCCTCGAGTTCGGCGACCGGTGGACCGACGAGCAGGACGTCCTCGCCGTGATGGCCGAGCGCTGCGGTGTCGTCGACGACCCGGCGCACCGCACCGGGCAGGACACCATCGACCCCGAGCTCACCGTCGGCGCCCTCGACCGGATGGCCGCGCGCCTCGCCAAGGCCGCCGCCGCGAAGGAACGGGTGCTGTTCGCCACCGGCCACCCCGGCGCGCTCATCGACGCGCACAGCCGGATCGCCGCGGCGCTGCGGGCCAGGGGCTGCGACATCGTGCGGATCCCCGGCGGGCTCGTCGCCGACGAGGGGTACGTGGTGCAGTTCGCCGACGTCGCCGTCTTCGAGCGGGGCGCGTCGCTCTGGCACACCCACTCGCCCGAGCCGATGAACGCGATCCTCGACGGCCTCGCGGCGATCGGCGAGCCCGCCCCCGACCTGGTCGTCGCCGACCACGGCTGGGCGGGCCGGGCGGCGCAGCGGGGCGTGGAGTCGATGGGCTACGCGGACTGCAACGACCCGGCGCTCTTCCTGGCGGAGGCGGAGGGCACCATGCAGGTGACGGTGCCGCTGGACGACCACGTGCTGGACCCCAGGTACTACGAGCCCCTGACGGCGTACGTCCTGGACACGGCGGGCCTGACCGGCTGAGCCCCGGTGACCGGCTGAGCCCGGCCCCGTCGGCGGGTGCGGGGGTTTCCGTCGTACGGGCAGGGGCTCAGGCGCTGCCCGGCGTCGGGTCCAGATACACCCGCCGCACCCCCGGCAACCGGGCCCGCAACCGCTCCTCCGCCCGCTCGCACGCCCGCTCGATCTCCGCCGCCGACGACACGTCCCGGAAGTCCACCTTCGCCGCCACCAGCACCTCGTCGGGCCCCTGGATCAGCGTCGTCAGATCCAGCACGTCCACCATGTGCGGATCGGCCAGCAGCTCCTCCCGCACGATCTCCCGCATCCGGGGCGGCAGCGCCCGCCCCACCAGCAGCTCCGCGTTGGAGCGGCCGAGCACCCACGCCACGTACACGAGCAGCGCGCCGATCAGGATCGAGGCGATGCCGTCCCAGACGCCGGAGCCGGTGAGCTGGCCGCCGAGCAGGCCGCCCGCGGCGAGCATCAGGCCCGCGAGGGCGGCCGAGTCCTCCATGACGACGGCCTTGACGGTGGTGTCGGGGGTGAGCCGGAGGTAGCGGGCGAAGGGGGCCTTCATCCGGTCGGCCTCGGCGACGACCTGCTTGATCGCGGTGCGCAGGCTGTAGCCCTCCAGGAGGAAGGCGACGCCGAGCACGATGTAGGAGACGAGCGGGTCGCCGGGGTCCTCACCGTGGACGAGGGTGTGGATGCCGTCGTAGAAGGAGAAGACGGCGCCGCCGACGAAGGTGGCGACGGCGGCGAGCATCGCCCAGACGTACCGTTCGCCCGCGTACCCGAGCGGATGGTCCTCGTCGGCCGGTTTCTCGCTGCGTTTGAGGGCCGTGAGCAGCATGAACTCGGTGACGGTGTCGGCGAGCGAGTGCGCGGCCTCCGACAGCATCGCGCTGGACCCGCTGATCACACCGGCGACGGCCTTGGCGACGGCGATGCCGAGGTTGGCCGCCGCCGCCACGATCACTGTGAAGGTGCTCTCACCCTGTTCCGCCATAAATAGGACGGTATGCGGGGTCGTCAGCGCGGGACGCGAACGACACCCTCCTGGATGACGGAGATCGCGAGCCGGCCGTCCTGGGTGTAGATCCGGGCCTGGCCGAGACCGCGGCCACCGGCGGCGGTCGGCGACTCCTGGTCGTACAGGAGCCATTCGTCCGCGCGGAACGGGCGGTGGAACCACATGGCGTGGTCGAGCGAGGCGCCGACGACGTCGCCGACGGCCCAGCCGCCCCGCCCGTGGGCGAGCAGGACCGAGTCGAGCAGCGTCATGTCGGAGACGTAGGTGGCCAGGACGACATGGAGCAGCGGGTCGTCGGCGAGTTTGCCGTTGGTGCGGAACCAGACCTGGGAGCGGGGCTCGCGGGGCTCGCCGACGCTGCCCCACGGGGGCACCTCGGCGTAGCGCAGGTCGACCGCGGCGCGCGCCTGGATGAGCCGGTCGGCGACCTCGCGGGGGAGGTGGCGGGGCAGCATCTCGGCGGGCGTGGGCAGGGTTTCCGGGTCGGGCGCCGTCGGCATGACGGCCTGGTGGTCCAGGCCCTCCTCGTACGTCTGGAAGGACGCGGAGAGGTGGAAGATCGGCTGGCCGTGCTGGACGGCGACCACCCGGCGGGTGGTGAAGGAGCGGCCGTCGCGGATCCGGTCGACGGTGTAGACGATCGGCGCGCCCGGGTCGCCGGGGCGCAGGAAGTACGCGTGCAGCGAGTGCGCGGGCCGGTCGGCCGGGACGGTCCGCCCCGCCGCCACCAGCGCCTGGGCGGCCACCTGGCCGCCGAAGACGCGGGGGACGAGCGCGGAGCGGGACTCGCCCCGGAAGATGTCCCGCTCGATCCGCTCCAGGTCGAGCAGATCGAGCAGGGCATCCAGGGGGTCGTGCGTGGGGGGCACTTACAGGCCCATCGACTTCGCGATGATCGACTTCATGACCTCGCTGGTGCCGCCGTAGATGCGGTTGACGCGGTTGTCGGCGTACAGGCGGGCGATCGGGTACTCGTTCATGTAGCCGTAGCCGCCGTGCAGCTGGAGGCAGCGGTCGATGACGCGGTGCGCGACCTCGGTGCAGAACAGCTTGGCGCTGGCGGCCTCGGCCGGGCTCAGCTCGTGCGCGTCGAGCGCCTCCAGGGCGCGGTCGGCGACGGCCTGGGCGGCGTCCACCTCGGCCTGGCAGGCGGCCAGCTCGAACTTGGTGTTCTGGAAGGAGGCGACGGTCTTGCCGAAGACCGTGCGGTCCGTGACGTACGCCTGGGCGAACCGGATCGCGGCGGCGGCCTGCGCGTACGCGCCGAAGGCGATGCCCCAGCGCTCCGACGGCAGGTTCTGGCCGAGGTAGTAGAAGCCCTTGCCCTCCTCGCCGAGCAGGTCCTCGACGGGCACCTTGACGTCGACGAAGGCGAGCTCGGCGGTGTCGGAGGTGCGCAGGCCGAGCTTGTCCAGCTTGCGGCCGATGGAGTAGCCCGCGGACTTGGTGTCGACGGCGAACAGCGAGATGCCGAAGCGGCGGTCCTCGGCGGACGGCGCGGAGGTGCGGGCGCAGACGATCACGCGGTCGGCGTGGACGCCGCCGGTGATGAAGGTCTTGGAGCCGTTGAGGACGTAGTGGGTGCCGTCCTCGGAGAGCTTGGCGGTGGTCTTCATGCCCGCGACGTCGGAGCCGGTGCCCGGCTCGGTCATCGCGAGGGCCCACATCTCCTCACCGGTGACGAACTTCGGGAGGTACTTCTTCTTCTGCTCGTCGGAGGCGAGCATCTTGATGTACGGCAGGGCAAGCAGCACGTGCACACCGGAGCCGCCGAACTGGACGCCCGCGCGGGCGGTCTCCTCGTAGAGGACGGCCTCGAACTTGTGGGTGTCGAGACCGGCGCCGCCGAACTCCTCCGGCACGTTGATGCCGAACAGGCCCAGCTCGCCCAGCTTGTAGTAGAAGTCGCGCGGCGCCTGGCCCGCGGCGAACCAGTCGTCGTAGACGGGGGCGACCTCGGCCTCGATGAAGGCCCGGATGGTCTCCCGGAACGCCTCGTGGTCCTCGTCGAATACGGTACGGCGCACGGTGCGGCTCCTCCGGTGTGCGGGCCTTGGCTAAGCGCTTGCTCAGTCTGTCTGTCACGAAGTTACCCAGCGGTCACCCGCCCTGTCCAGACTCCTCACCTGTGATCCAGGCCCGCCTCCCGGAGTCGTACCCGTACACCGGCCGCCCCTTCGCCCCGCTCGTCCGGAACGGCCCGCCGTCCTCGTCCCCGATCCGGACCGTGCCCCGGCGCCCCTCGGAACTCCACTCCAGCTCCAGGTACCAGCGGCAGTCGCACTCCGCGGCCCGCGCCGAGACCAGCAGCTCCACCGGTTCGGCGGCGCTCACCGCGTACGGGAAGGCGACCGCCGGGAGCGTCCGGCCCTGCTCGCCGGAGGCGTCGTACCCGTCGAGCGCCCGCGCCAGCGGCCGCGGCCGGTCCAGGTCCACCTCGAACCGGCGCGGCGTCACCGCCCCGCCGCACCCGTCGCCCATCCGGTACGCCCCCCACGGCAGCGCCGCGCCCCGCTCCGCCACCCGCACGTGCAGCGCCTGCAGCACCACGGCCGCCGCGCCCTTCCCCTGCACCGACACCCGCACCAGCGTCTCCCCGCCGTCCACCGCCTGCTGCGCCGCCGCCCAGCGCCGCGCGTCGGCGGTCTCCGGCGGCGGAGGCGGCGTCCGCGCCATGAGGTAGGTGTGCCCGCACCCGTTCTTCCACAGGTGCGAGGCGACCGTCCACGTCACCGGCGCCGGTGCGGGTGCCGGTGGCACGGCGGCCCGCTCCCGGGGCTTCCCGGGCAGGAGTACGACTCCGAGGGTCACCGCCACGACGACCGAGAGGCCCCCGACGAGCAGGCCCCGCCACCCCGGCCGCCGCCCGCGCCGCCGCGCGGACGGCAGGCCGGACGGAACGTCCGCCACGCGCGCGTGCACGGGCTCAGGCTCCGGAACCAGCTCAGGCTCCGGAACCGGCACGGGCTCGGGCTCGGGCACGGGCTCGGGCACCGGAGGCCGACGGACGCCGTCCGCGCGGGCCCAGGCCGCCGCCAGGGCCCGCCGCTCCGCCTCGTCCGCCCCGCACAGCACGGCGAGCCGGTCGACGACGGCGAAGTCCTCCGGGACGGTCCCGCCCGTGCAGTAGCGGTGCAGGCTGGACGCGCTGACGTTCAGGCGCCGGCCCAGCGCCTCGTAACTCCGCCCGTCCCGCACCTTGAGCGCGCGCACCAGCCGCGCGAACTCCTCGACCTCCTCGACGGCGGCGTCCTTCGGCATTCCATCCCCCTCGGCCCTGCGTCCCACCCTTCACGTCCTTGCACGTCAACAGGGGTGGGATGGTTCCGGGACGGGTGACGGGCGCGTCACCGTTGATCCGGGGCGGGCGGGCCCCGAGGCTGGTGGAGCACCGACCGAACCACCCGACGGGGGATCCACCACCATGAACACGTTCCGTACCGCACTCGCCACCGCCGCCGCAGCCGCCCTGGGCCTCGCGGCCCTCGCCACGGCCCCGGCGCAGGCCGCCGCCCAGCCCGCCTTCCTGGCCGCCTCCCAGCTGCCGCCGTCGTCGACGGCGTGGAAGGCCGGCCAGGTCTTCCCCGGCGTCCCGGAGAACGGCGGCGTCCTCTGCGCCCCGTACAAGATCCCGGCGCAGAACAGCCGCTACCGCGACTTCAGCACCGAGCTCGACACCAACGCCGTCCAGATCACCAACGTCGCCCGCACCGAGGCCGACGCGATCAAGCTGGTCGACACCCTCCGCAAGGCGCTCGCCGAGTGCGGGCCCGTCCTGGAGCGGCAGAACCCGGGCCTGCGCGCCGTCAGCGCCTTCCACGGCAAGCTCGCCGTCGAGGAGGGCGCCTGGGTCTACAGCCTGGACACCGCCGACCCGCAGGTGGGCAACACCGACATCCACCTGTTCGCCGTGGGGCGCGACGGCAAGACCGTCACCCTGGTCCGCTGGGGCCAGATGGGCGACCTCAAGGACGCCCCGCTGAACGCCTTCCGCACCACGACGAAGACCGCGGTCAACAAGCTGTACTGACCTCCGGCACCGTCGACCGGCCGCGCGTGACGGGGGAACGCGCGGCCGGTCCCCGTCCTGCTCCGGCTCACGGGGCGGGTCACGGGGCGGGTCACGGGGCGCGCAGCGCGAACCACAGCTCCATCCGTACGTCCGGATCGTCCAGGTCCCGGCCGAGGAGCGCCGCGCAGCGGGTGATCCGCTGCCGGACGGTGTTGCGGTGCACGTCCAGGGCCACCGCCGTCCGGTCCCAGCTGCCGTGCAGGGAGAGCCAGGCGCGCAGGGTCTCCCTGAGCGGTTCGCTCAACGGGGCGAGCAGAGTCCTGGCGTACGCCGCGGCCTCGTCCCGGTCCACCAGGCCCGCGAATCCGGCCGCGTCCCGGTGCCGTACCAGCGGCGTCCGGCTCGCCTCGGCCCGCCGCAGCGCCCGCCCGGCCTGCGCGTCGGCGGCGGCCAGCGCGTCGGCCGCCGCCGGGGCGCCCGCGCCGAGGGTCCAGCCGGGCTGCGGGACGAGCGGGGCGGTGGCGGGCAGCAGCAGGCGTACGGGGCCGGGGGCGGCGCCCGGATCGGCCAGCGGGGTGCCCAGGGCGGCGGCCAGGCTCGCCACCGCGAACGGCGTGCCGTCGCCGCCGCGCGCGTGCACCACCGTCCAGGGTCCTGGGCCGAGGACGGCGGCCGCCCCGGCGGGGTCCGCGCCGAGCAGCAGCCGGACCAGGGCGGTGTCCCGGGCGGTGACGTCGGCCGCCCGGTGCGGGGCGGTCAGCAGCGAGAGCAGCACCACCGCGACGCCCGCGATGGTGTGGTCGCCGGGCTCCCGGCGCTCGGTGGCGACGCCGAGGATGAGGCCGTCGCCGCCGCCGAGCGCGTAGGCGGCGAGGGTGAGCCCGCCGCCGTCGCCGCTGGCCGTCGCCGGGCCACCCGGGCGCGGGCCCACCACCGCCGCGAGGTCCGCGAGCGCGCGGGCCGCCGCCGGGGGCACGGCCCGCCCGGCCGCCGCCGACTCGGTGCCGTCCGCGCCGAACAGGACCGCACGTCCGCCGAGCCGGGACGCCAGCGCGCCGAGCACCGCGGGGACCGGCGCGGGCCGGGCGGCGGCCGTCGCCAGGGACTGCTGGGCCTCGCTCACCCGGCGCAGCTCGTGCAGCCGGGCCTGCGCCATCAGCCGCCACAGGGCCCGCGCGACCGCCGTGAACGGGGTCTCCGGCGGCACCTCGATCAGCGGCAGCCCGAGCCGGGCGCAGGCGTCGACGAGCTCCGGCGGCACCGTGTCGTACACGGGGGTCACCCCGAACCCGAGCGCCGCCGCGCCCGCCGCCACCACCCGGGCCACGTACCGGGCCGGGTCGGTGAGCTGCACGCCCGCCGTGAGCAGCAGCTCACCGCCGAGCAGATACGGGTAGGGGTCGGCCATCTCGGAGGTGTGCACCCAGTGCAGCGAGACGTCCGGCGATCCGGCGCGCAGCCGCAGCCCCAGCTCCTCACGGGCCAGCAGCGCGGCCAGCGGGACGGGCGGCGCGGGGGAAGCGGGCGCCGCGGCGGCGGGAGTGGAACCGGGCTCCGGAACGGACATCGCAGTGGACCCTTCGTACATCCCCGCCGTGAACAGTGGGTGAAACGTACACTTCAACGCCGCTTTCCGGCCACCTACTGTCGTCCCCACCAGCGGCCGCGGGTACGGGCGGATGTCCTCGCGATCAGCCGCTGGTCACTTCCCCCGCACGACACGCCACCGAGGTGAGCGAAGGAGGGCCCGAATGGCCGTCGACTACACAGTGATCGTCCTGTATCTGGCCGGCATGCTGGCGATGGGCTGGTGGGGCATGCGCCGCGCCAGGTCCAAGAGCGAGTTCCTGGTCGCGGGCCGCCGCCTCGGGCCATGGATGTACTCCGGCACCATGGCCGCGATCGTCCTCGGCGGCGCCTCCACCATCGGCGGCGTGGGACTCGGCTACAAGTACGGCCTGTCCGGCGCCTGGATGGTGATCACCATCGGCCTCGGCCTGCTCGCCCTGAGCGTCTTCTTCTCGGCCCGGATCGCCCGCCTGAAGGTCTACACCGTCTCCGAGATGCTCGACCTGCGCTACGGCGGCCGGGCCGGCGTCATCTCCGGCGTCGTCATGTGGGCGTACACGCTGATGCTCGCGGTCACCTCGACCATCGCGTACGCCACCATCTTCGACGTCCTCTTCGACCTGCCCCGCACCCTGGCGATCGTCCTCGGCGGCACCATCGTGGTCGCCTACTCGACGCTCGGCGGCATGTGGTCGATCACCATCACCGACATGGTGCAGTTCGTCGTGAAGACCATCGGCGTGCTGCTCCTGCTGCTGCCGATCGCCGTCGTCAAGGCGGGCGGCTTCGCCGGGATGAGGGCAGCGCTGCCCAGCTCGTACTTCGAGCCGCTCGGCATCGGCGGCGAGACGATCTTCACGTACGTGCTGATCTACACCTTCGGCATGCTGATCGGCCAGGACATCTGGCAGCGGGTGTTCACCGCGCGCACCGACAAGGTCGCCAAGTGGGGCGGCACCGTCGCGGGCACCTACTGCCTGCTGTACGCGGTGGCCGGCGCCGTCATCGGCACCGCGGCCAAGGTCATGTACCCGTCGCTGCCCAGCGCCGACGCGGCCTTCGCCACCATCGTCAAGGACGAGCTGCCGATGGGCGTCCGCGGCCTGGTCCTGGCCGCCGCGCTGGCCGCCGTGATGTCCACGTCCTCCGGCGCCCTGATCGCCTGCGCCACCGTCGCCAACAACGACATCTGGTCACGTCTGCGCGGCCTCACCGGAACGGCCCGGAACCCCGAGGAACTCGACGACCACGACGAGGTCAAGGGCAACCGGGCCTTCATCCTGGTCATGGGCGTCGCCGTGATCCTCATCGCGATCGCCCTCAACGACGTGGTGCAGGCCCTCACCGTCGCCTACAACCTGCTGGTCGGCGGCCTGCTGGTGCCGATCCTCGGCGGCCTCCTTTGGCGCCGCGGCACCGTGCAGGGCGCGCTGGCCGCGGTCGGCGTCGGCGGCCTGGCCGTGATCGGCCTGATGTGGACTTACGGAATCCTGGCAAATGAGCCTGTTTACTATGGTTTGTTGGCTTCGCTCGCCGTGTATGTGATCGTTTCCCTGGCCACCCGCCCGACGGACGCCGCCGTGCTCGCGCACTGGCGCGCCCGGCTCGCCGGTCAGGACCCGGACCCCGAGAACCCGGCGGCCCCGGTCCCCGCGACCACCGCCTGACGCCCCCGGGCGTCGCGACCCGACGCCCGGCCCCACGAGAAGCACCCCTGGAGGACCCGACCATGAGCAGCGACCAGAACACCCCGCGCGGCCCGATCGACTCGTCCCGCGTGCCGCGGTACGCCGGTCCCGCGACGTTCGCGCGGCTGCCGCGGCTCGACGAGGTCGGCACCGCCGACATCGCCGTGGTCGGCGTCCCCTTCGACACCGGCGTCTCCTACCGCCCCGGCGCCCGCTTCGGCGGCAACGCCATCCGCGAGGCGTCCCGCCTGCTGCGCCCGTACAACCCGGCGCAGGACGCCTCCCCGTTCGCCCTGGCCCAGGTCGCGGACGCCGGTGACATCGCCGCCAACCCGTTCAACATCAACGAGGCCGTCGAGACCATCGAGGCCGCCGCCGACGACCTGCTCGCCTCCGGCGCCCGGATGATGACCCTCGGCGGCGACCACACCATCGCGCTGCCGCTGCTCCGCTCGGTCGCCAAGAAGCACGGCCCGGTCGCGCTGCTCCACTTCGACGCGCACCTGGACACCTGGGACACCTACTTCGGCGCCGAGTACACCCACGGCACGCCGTTCCGCCGGGCCGTCGAGGAGGGCATCCTCGACACCTCCGCGCTGTCCCACGTCGGCACCCGCGGCCCGCTGTACGGCAAGCAGGACCTGACCGACGACGAGAAGATGGGCTTCGGCATCGTCACCTCGGCGGACATCTACCGCCGGGGCGCGGACGAGGTCGCCGACCAGCTGCGCCAGCGCATCGGCGACCGCCCGCTGTACATCTCGATCGACATCGACTGCCTCGACCCGGCCCACGCCCCGGGCACCGGCACCCCGGAGGCGGGCGGCATGACCTCCCGCGAGCTCCTGGAGATCCTGCGCGGCCTGTCCTCCTGCAACCTGGTCTCGGCCGACGTGGTGGAGGTGGCCCCGGCCTACGACCACGCGGAGATCACGGCGGTGGCGGCGTCCCACACGGCGTACGAACTGACCACGATCATGTCCCGCCAGATCGCGGCGGCGCGCACCGCGAGCTGACCCCGCCCCTACCCCCTCCCACGGCGGGCCGGGGGCCCACCTACCCCTCCCCACCCACCCTCCCCGTCCGGCGGGGCGGGGGCCCACCCACCCTGGCCCGGTTGCGAGGGGTCCGGCGGCGGGGAGGGGGTCGGGGTCGGAGTGGGGGTGGGGGTGTCCGGACGTAAAGGCGCGGAGCGCGCGCGAAGCGCGGCGAGGCGACAGTCCGGACAC
>NZ_JBIVFL010000010.1:0-296147 GCF_044748125.1 Streptomyces sp. NPDC090025
GGTGTCCGGACTGTCGAGTCCACCGTGCTCCGCACGAGTTCCCTCGCCTTTACGTCCGGACACCCCCACCCCCACTCCGGCCCCGGCCCCCTCCCGCCGGACTCGGGAGAGAGGCCGGGGGTGGGGAGGGGGAGGGCAGGGGTGGGTGGGCCTCCGCCCCGTCGTTGGGCGGTGAGGGTGGGTGGGCTGGGGTGGGTGGGCCTTCGCCCCGCTGTTGTGTGGTGAGGGTGGGGCGGGGACCCGTCCGTCGTTGGGCGGTGAGGGCGGGGTGGGGCCGTCGTCCGGCAGGGGCTACTGCTGGGGCAGGTCGCCCGTCGAGATCTCGAAGGTGAACTCGGCGTCGTCCTTGCCGATGTCCGTGCCCTGGCGCGGGTACTGCGACATCACCGTGCCCTGCCCGTACGTCGCCTCGTCCACCGACGACTGCGCCTTGATCTTCCAGCCGGCCGCCTGGATGCACGCCTTCACGGACTGGATGTTCTTGTACGTGAAGTCCGGGACCTCGAACTTCGCCGGGTCCTGGCCCTCGCGGGGCTCCGTGCACTTCTTGGTGTCGATGGTCTTGGTGAGGTCCGGGCCCTTGTGGGTGGTGCCGTTGCTCGCGCTGCTGGTCGGGCTGTCGTCGCCGCCCTTGCCGTTGTCGCCGCCCGGGTCGCGGTTCATCAGCGAGACGCCGGTGATCGCGCCCGCGATCACGATCAGCGCCACCGCGCCGATGGCGATCTTGTTCCGGTTCCCGCCGCCGGTGCCGCCGGACGCGTGGCCGGCCTGCCCGGGCTGTCCCAGCGGGCTCTGCGCCGTGTACGGGCCGGGGATCGGCGCGGGCGCGGGCGTCTGGTACATCGGCGCGGGGGTCTGCGGGTAGCCGTACCCCGGCTGGGGCGTCGGGGCCGGGGTCGGCGGGCCGTACGGGCCGGGCTGCGGGGTGTGCGGCGGCTGGTACGGCGTCTGCATCCCGTGCGTGGACGGCGGCGGGGTCTGGCCGACCGGCGGGAAGACCGCCGAGCCGACGCCCGCGCCGCTGTTCACCGGGCCGCCCGCCACGATCACCGGCGCGCCGGTCTGTCCGGCGCCGAGCACCCGGAGGCACTCGTCGCGCATCGCGGCGGCGCTCGGGAAGCGCTCGTTCGGGTTCTTCTTCAGGGCCCGGGCCACCAGCGCGTCCATCGCCGGGGTCACCGACCGGTTGACGCTGGACGGCGCGACCGGTTCCTCCTGGACGTGCGCGTACGCGATGGCCAGCGGCGAGTCGGCGTCGAACGGCAGACGGCCCGTCAGGAGCTGGAACAGCATGATGCCGACCGAGTAGAGGTCGGAGCGGGCGTCGACGGCGCGGCCGAGGGCCTGCTCGGGGGAGAGGTACTGCGGGGTGCCGACGACCATGCCGGTCTGGGTCATCGAGGTGACCCCGGACTGCATGGCGCGGGCGATGCCGAAGTCCATGACCTTGACGACGCCGCGCTTGGTCATCATCACGTTGCCCGGCTTGATGTCCCGGTGGACCAGGCCCATCTCGTGGCTGACCTCGAGTGCCGCGAGCACGTCGCCGGTGACCTTCAGGGCCTTGTCGGCGGGCATCGCCCCGTACTGCCGGACGTCCGTGGCGAGCACCGAGCCGAGCGGCTGGCCCTCCACGTACTCCATGACGATGTACGGCATGACGGCGCCGTCGAGGCTGTCCTCGCCGGTGTCGAAGACCGAGACGATGTTGGTGTGCGACAGCTTGGCGACGGCCTGCGCCTCACGGCGGAAGCGTTCGCGGAAGGACTGTTCGCGCCCGAGCTCCGAGTGCAGCGTCTTGATCGCGACCTGGCGGTCGAGCGCGCTGTCGTACGCCAGGTACACCGACGCCATGCCGCCCTCGCCGAGCAGGTCGCGCAGCTGGTACCGGCCACCCGCCACCGATCCGCCCGCATAGCGCCCCTGTGCGCCGTCCTGGCTCATTCGTGCTTCCCCCTACACGCGCGCGTGGCGGCGCTGATCCGAAAATTTCCTGGCCAAGTCTGCCCCAGGGCCCTGCCACGTCAAGCCACGCACCGCTTCGGTGCCCGTTCCGTGACCCTCGGTGCGGCAAACGTCCCGGAAGCGTGACAGTCGTGCCACGGAATTTGCACAGGTGTACGTCTGAGGGTTGGATGGCCCGTTCATCGCGGACCGTGATGTCGTACGGAGCCTGTAGCGTGACGACTGGACACGGCACAGGGCACGACACGGCACCGAAGAGACGACGGCGAGGACTGATGGCACCCGAATCCGAAGCTGGTGGCGGTGTGCCGGACGCGTCCATCGACTCCTGGGGCGGCGCCCCGGAGGCCGTCGAGAGCGTCGAAGGTGTCGTCGGCGAGGGGCGTTACCGCCTGACGCACCGTCTGGGACGCGGCGGCATGGCCGAGGTCTACGCGGCGGAGGACGTACGGCTCGGCCGCACCGTCGCCGTGAAGCTGCTGCGCGCCGACCTCGCCGAGGACCCGATCTCCAAGGCCCGCTTCACCCGCGAGGCACAGTCCGTCGCGGGCCTCAACCACCACGCCATCGTCGCCGTGTACGACTCCGGCGAGGACTACGTCGGCGGCCAGTCCGTGCCGTACATCGTGATGGAGCTGGTCGAGGGCCGCACCATCCGCGACCTGCTGATCAGCGCCGAGGCGCCGGGCCCCGAGCAGGCGCTGATCATCGTCTCCGGTGTCCTGGAGGCGCTCGCCTACTCCCACCAGCACGGCATCGTGCACCGGGACATCAAGCCCGCCAACGTGATCATCACCCACGGCGGCGCCGTGAAGGTCATGGACTTCGGCATCGCCCGCGCCCTGCACAGCGGGCAGGCGACGATGACGCAGACCGGCATGGTCATGGGCACCCCGCAGTACCTGTCGCCGGAGCAGGCCCTCGGCAAGGCCGTCGACCACCGCTCCGACCTGTACGCGACGGGCTGTCTGCTCTACGAGCTGCTCGCGCTGCGGCCCCCGTTCACCGGTGAGACCCCGCTGTCGGTGGTCTACCAGCACGTCCAGGACGCCCCGGTCCCGCCGTCCGACGTCGCCCAGGCGGCGCCGCCGGAGCTGGACGGTCTGGTGATGCGCTCGCTGGCGAAGGACCCGGACGACCGCTTCCAGTCCGCCGAGGAGATGCGCGGCCTGGTGCAGTACGGGCTGCAGATGCTCCAGGAGCAGGGCAGCCACACCGGCGGGTGGAACACCGGACCGGTCGGCATGTACGACGGGTACGACCAGATGGGCATGCACACGCCCGGCGGCGGGGTCACCACGACCACGCCGATGGGCCACCCCATGCACCACGAGACGGCGCAGCGCCCGATCCTGCCGCCGATGAACCCGGACGACGGCGGCGTCGGCTACGACGGCGGCTCCGGTGGCTACGGCACGGGCGGTTACGGCCAGCCCGGTGGCGGCGGCAAGAGGTCCGGTCGTGGCCGGACGGTGCTGTTCATCGCGCTCGCGCTGATCGCGATCGTCGCGGGCGTCGCGTACGCGATCGACAAGTCGTCCGACAAGGGCGGCGACACCAAGCCGCCGGCCGTCACCGACTCCCCGTCGACGAAGTCGGAGTCGCCGACCCCGTCGGACGAGCCGTCCACCGAGGACCCCACCGAGGACTCGTCGTCCGGTGGCAACGAGCAGCCGTGGACGCCGTCGACCAAGCGGCCGACCTACCGGCCGACCACCCCGCCGCCGACGACGCCGCCCCCGTCGACCGATCCGACGGACACCACCGACGGCGGCACCGGCACCACCGAGGGGACCACCGAGGGCTCCACGGAAGGCAGCACCGAGGGCTCGACCGAGGGTTCGACGGAAGGCAGCTCGACGGGCACGTCGAACGGCACGACGACGGGCACCTCGAGCGGCACGTCCACGGGCACGTCGGCGGGCAGCACCAACGGCAACACCGGCACCTCGACCGGCACCGGAACCTCGACGGGCACCGGGACCAGCACCGGCACCGGCGCCTGACCGAGGGCCCGGTCCCCCGGAGCCCCGGGCACCGGCCCGTCAGCCCGTGAAGGCGTCGCGGACCGCCTCGTACTCCCTGGTCCACCACACCGCGAGGGCCGACACCGCGGGGAACTGCGGATCGGCCCTGCGGTCGTGCAGCTGGTAGCGCCAGCGCAGGGTCCAGAAGTCGTTGAGCCGCTCCCACCACACCCGGTGCACCGCCGCGGCCAGTTCCGCGCCGTCCGCCCCGGCCGCCCGCCGGTACGCGCGCGCGTACGCCCGTACCTTGTCCAGGGCCAGCTCGCCCGCCGGCCGTACGAAGAAGATCGCGGCGGCCCGGACCGCCTCCTCGGCGCGCGGGCGCACCCCGAGCCGGTCCCAGTCGACGATCGCGGCGGGCTCGGCGCCCCGGTAGAGCAGGTTGAAGGGGTGGAAGTCGCCGTGCACCCAGCCGCTGGCGGCGGCGGACGGCGGGCGGCGGTGGGCGTGCGCGGTGAGCAGCACCCGGCGTTCGCGCAGCCGGTGCTCGGCGAGCTCGTCGAAGCCGTCGCGGACGCGACGGGTGTGGATCAGCCGCAGCAGCTCGTCGATCAGCCGGTAGGTGTCCTCGGGCCGGGCGCTGGCCCGGCCCTCGCCCGGCGCGGTCCGGCCGGCCGACGGTTCCATCACCCGCTCCAGGCTGGTGTGGACCTGCCCGAGCAGGGTGCCGAGGCGGCAGGATCCGGCGGCGGACAGCTGGGCGCCGTCCCGGTGCCGGCCGTCGATCCACGGGTGGAGGGCGTAGCAGTGGCCGCCGATCACCGCGACCGTGCGGCCGGTGGCGTCGGGCAGCGGCGGGGCGACCGGCAGGCCGAGGGCGTGCAGCCGCTGGGTGGCCCGGTGCTGGCGCACGATGGTCGCGCGGTCGGCGGTGCGGGAGTCCAGGTGCTGCTTGAGGAAGTAGGCGCCGCGGGTGGTGGCGAGCCGGTAGCCGCGGTTGAGCAGCCCCTGGGCGACGGGCTGGCAGGACAGCGGCTCGCCCGCGTCCGCGTAACGGCGCAGCAGAGCGCCGACCGGGGGAACCAGTGGTGCAGATGAGCGCGGCACGCCGCAGATGTTAGATCACGCTACGTGGTGCAGGTGTCGCTCAGGGGGGCGGGTGGTGCCCGTGGTGCCGGTGGGTGGCGGCGTTTCGGCCACCGCGGCGGGCGCGGTCTGCTCGGCGGGATAGTCCAGCGTGTGCACCGTGACGAACTGGGGGTCGATGCGCATATAGACCGGCTGGAACGGTTCTCCGTCGACGGAGCTCGGCTCGGGGCCGAACGCGGCGATCTCTTCCTCGGTCGGCTCGACGATCTCGGCGGTGCCGGTGAACTGGACCGACCACTGGTTCCCGGTGGGCGAGCTGAGGTTGTCCGCTCCGTAGGCGACGACGCTTCCGTTGCAGGCCCGGTGGTATCCCAGGCCCCGGTGCAGCCGGATCAGCACATGGCCGCCCGCCACGATGTGGCGGGCCGGGGCGACGAACGGCATCGCCCGCATGCTCGTGGCCAGCCGTCCGTACGCGACACGGTTCAGCAGCTCGATGGCGCGGATCTCGTCGGTGGACATGGCTCCCACTCTCCGCCACCGGCATCATGTCGGGAAAGGGGCCCCTGCCCCGGTTCGGCGGGGACATAGGTCCCGAAAACCGGCCGTCCGGTCCGGTTGCATCCATTCGGGTGACGAAACCGGAATCCGGACAGGATCCGCACGGTGATTCCGCGATTCCACGTGGTGGTTCCGCGTGGTGATTCCGCGTGGTGATTCCGCGTGGTGGTTCCGCGCGGACGGCGGACGGCGGACAGCCGACGGCGGGCGTCAGCGGCGCTCGGCCTGCATCCTCGCCACATAGGCGGCGGCCTGCGAACGGCGTTCCATGTTCAGCTTCGACAGCAGGCTGGAGACATAGTTCTTGATGGTCTTCTCCGCCAGGTGGAGCCGCTCGCCGATGGCCCGGTTGGTCAGGCCCTCGCCGATCAGATCGAGGATCTTGCGCTCCTGCTCGGTGAGATTGGCGAGCCGGTCGTCGCCCTTCGGGCTGTTGCCGTCCCGCAGCCGCTCGAGCACCCTGGCCGTGGCCACCGGGTCGAGCAGCGACTTGCCCGCGGCGACGTCACGGACCGCCGAGAGCAGCTCGTTGCCGCGGATCGCCTTGAGCACATAGCCGGAGGCACCGGCCATGATCGCGTCGAACAACGCCTCGTCGTCCGCGTACGACGTCAGCATCAGACACTTGATCGACTCGTCCTGAGAGCGCACCTCCCGGCAGACCTCGACACCGCTGCCGTCCGGCAGCCGCACATCGAGCACCGCCACGTCGGGCCGGGTCGCGGGGATCCTGACCAGGGCGTCCGCCGCCGTTCCGGCCTCGCCGACCACCTCGATGTCGTCCTCCACGGAAAGCAGCTCGTGGACGCCGCGCCGGACGACTTCGTGGTCGTCCAGCAGAAATACCCGGATTTTTCCATCTTCGCGCACCCTGCCAGTCTCACATATTGGCTCTTCCCGCGCCCGGGGTGACCGGGATAACGTGCCGGTTGTTCCGACGAGGGCGTCGGGCCGTTGTCCGCGCGCTGACCAGCGGCGAGTCACCGCTTTTCTCGATTTACTTGGAAATCCAAGCAAAATCGCAGGTCAAGCGGGGTTTCGCAGGAATGCCGTGCTGTGGGTAACGTGCCTATGACGGCGCTCGCCGGGGCACCTGTCACGCCCGACCCGGTCGCGTCGCACCCACCCCGTGCGAAGAGTACGGAGAAGGCGGAGCCGCACTGGCTTACCGGCGAACCCGGGGGCCGGACCGACGGAGGAGCACGCACGTGACCGTGGAGAGCACTGCCGCGCGCAAGACGACGCGACGCAGCAGCGGCACCAAGCGCACCACCAGCGCGAGCGCGAAGCAGGCGCAGGCCGCACAGCCGGCCGAGCCGGAGCTCGTACAGCTGCTGACGCCCGAGGGCGAGCGCGTCCAGCACCCCGAGTACGACATCGACCTGAGCGCCGACGAGCTGCGCGGCCTCTACCGCGACATGGTGCTCACCCGCCGCTTCGACGCCGAGGCCACCGCGCTGCAGCGGCAGGGCGAGCTCGGCCTGTGGGCGTCGCTGCTCGGCCAGGAGGCCGCCCAGATCGGCTCCGGCCGCGCGCTGCGCGACGACGACTACGTCTTCCCGACCTACCGCGAGCACGGCGTCGCCTGGTGCCGCGGCGTCGACCCGACGAACCTCCTCGGCATGTTCCGCGGCGTGAACCACGGCGGCTGGGACCCCAACAGCAACAACTTCCACCTGTACACGATCGTCATCGGCTCGCAGACCCTGCACGCCACCGGCTACGCCATGGGCATCGCCAAGGACGGCGCGGACTCGGCCGTCATCGCCTACTTCGGCGACGGCGCCTCCAGCCAGGGCGACGTGAACGAGGCGTTCACCTTCTCCGCCGTGTACAACGCGCCCGTCGTGTTCTTCTGCCAGAACAACCAGTGGGCGATCTCCGAGCCCACCGAGAAGCAGACCCGCGTCCCGCTCTACCAGCGCGCCCGCGGCTTCGGCTTCCCCGGCGTCCGCGTCGACGGCAACGACGTCCTCGCCTGCCTCGCGGTCACCCGCTCCGCCCTGGAGCGCGCCCGCCGCGGCGAAGGCCCCACCCTCGTCGAGGCGTTCACCTACCGGATGGGCGCCCACACCACCTCCGACGACCCGACGAAGTACCGCCGGGACGAGGAGCGCGAGGCATGGGAGGCCAAGGACCCGATCCTGCGCCTGAAGACGTACCTGGAGCGCGAGGGCCACGCCGACGAGGCGTTCTTCGCGGAGCTCGAGACGGAGAGCGAGACGCTGGGCAAGCGCGTCCGCGAGGCGGTCCGCGCCATGCCCGACCCGGAGCACCTGGCGATCTTCGAGCACGTCTACGCGGACGGCAACGCGCTCGTCGACGAGGAGCGCGCCCAGTTCGCCGCCTACCAGGCGTCCTTCGCGGACGGAGAGGCCGAGTAATCATGGCTGTTCAGAAGCTTCCCCTCGCGAAGGCGATCAACGAGTCGCTGCGCACGGCCCTGGAGACCGACCCCAAGGTCCTGATCATGGGCGAGGACGTCGGCAAGCTCGGCGGCGTCTTCCGGGTCACCGACGGCCTGCAGAAGGACTTCGGCGAGGACCGGGTCATCGACACCCCGCTCGCGGAGTCCGGCATCGTCGGCACCGCGATCGGCCTCGCGCTGCGCGGCTACCGCCCGGTGGTGGAGATCCAGTTCGACGGTTTCGTCTTCCCCGCGTACGACCAGATCGTCACCCAGCTCGCCAAGATGCACGCCCGCGCGCTCGGCACGGTCAAGATGCCGGTCGTCATCCGCATCCCGTACGGCGGTGGCATCGGCGCGGTCGAACACCACTCGGAGTCCCCCGAGGCGCTGTTCGCGCACGTCCCCGGCCTCAAGATCGTCTCCCCGTCGAACTCCTCCGACGCCTACTGGATGCTCCAGCAGGCGATCCAGAGCGACGACCCGGTGATCTTCTTCGAGCCGAAGCGGCGCTACTGGGACAAGGGCGAGGTCGACACCGACGCCATCCCCGGTGAACTGCACCGCGCCCGGGTCGCCCTGGCGGGCACCGACCTCACCCTCGCCGCGTACGGCCCGATGGTGAAGACCTGCCTGGAGGCCGCCGCGGCGGCCGCCGAGGAGGGCAAGTCGATCGAGGTGCTCGACCTGCGCTCGATCTCGCCGCTCGACTTCGACACCATCCAGTCCTCGGTCGAGAAGACCCGCAGGCTGGTCGTGGTCCACGAGGCCCCGGTCTTCTTCGGCTCCGGCGCGGAGATCGCCGCCCGGATCACCGAGCGCTGCTTCTACCACCTGGAGGCCCCGGTGCTCCGGGTCGGCGGCTACCACGCGCCGTACCCGCCGGCGCGCCTGGAGGAGGAGTACCTGCCGGGCCTCGACCGTGTGCTCGACGCCGTCGACCGCTCGCTGGCGTACTGAGGACCTTGAGGAGAGCATCGTGACGATCCGCGAATTCAAGATGCCCGACGTGGGCGAGGGCCTCACCGAGGCCGAGATCCTCAAGTGGTACGTGCAGCCCGGCGACACCGTCGCCGACGGGCAGGTCGTGTGCGAGGTGGAGACGGCGAAGGCGGCCGTCGAGCTGCCGATCCCGTTCGACGGGACCGTGCACGAGCTGCGCTTCCCCGAGGGCACGACGGTCGACGTCGGCCAGGTCATCATCTCGGTGAACGTGGGCGGGGAGGTGGCCGAGCCGGTCGCGGAGCCGGTGGCCGTGCCCGCTGCCGCTCCCGTACCCGCCGCCGAGGAGGAGGCCCCGGCGGGCCGGACCCCGGTGCTCGTCGGGTACGGCGTGGCCGCGTCGTCCACCAAGCGCCGGGCCCGCAAGGCGGCGGACGCCCCGGCGGCCCAGGCCGTCGCCGCGCCCGTCGCCGCTCCGGTGGCTCCGGCTCCGGCCGCGCCGGTCACGGTGGTGCCCGAGCAGCTGAACGGTCACGGCCACGGCCCGGCCGCAGCCCGCCCGCTGGCCAAGCCGCCGGTCCGCAAGCTCGCCAAGGACCTCGGCGTCGACCTGGCCACGGTCACCCCGACCGGCCCGGACGGCATCGTCACCCGCGAGGACGTGCACCGCGCGGCGGCCCCGGCCGCCGAGGCGCAGGTCGTCGAGCAGCCCGTGGCCGAGCCGGTCGTGGCCGAGCCGACCGTGGCCGCGTCCGCGAACGTGGCCGTCGAGCGGTCCGCGGTGGCCGCGCCGCCGGCGGCGGACGGTGCCCGGGAGACCCGTATCCCGATCAAGGGCGTACGGAAGGCGACGGCGGCGGCGATGGTGGGGTCGGCGTTCACCGCGCCGCACGTCACCGAGTTCGTGACCTTCGACATCACCCGCACCATGAAGCTGGTCGAGGAGCTCAAGTCCGACAAGGACATGGCGGGCCTGCGGATCAACCCGCTGCTCCTCATCGCCAAGGCGGTCCTGGTCGCGATCAAGCGCAACCCCGAGGTCAACGCGGCCTGGGACGAGGCCGCCCAGGAGATCGTGCTCAAGCACTACGTGAACCTGGGCATCGCCGCGGCCACCCCGCGCGGTCTGATCGTCCCGAACATCAAGGACGCCCACGCCCAGACCCTGCCGGAGCTGTCCCGCTCGCTCGGCGAGCTGGTCGCGACGGCCCGCGAGGGCAAGACGACCCCGGCGGCCATGCAGGGCGGCACGATCACCCTCACCAACGTCGGCGTCTTCGGCGTCGACACCGGCACGCCGATCCTGAACCCGGGCGAGTCCGCGATCCTCGCGATCGGCGCGATCAAGTTCCAGCCCTGGGTCCACAAGGGCAAGGTGAAGCCCCGCCAGGTCACCACCCTGGCGCTGTCCTTCGACCACCGCCTGATCGACGGCGAACTGGGCTCCAAGTTCCTGGCCGACATCGCGGCGATCCTGGAACAGCCGAAGCGGCTCATCACCTGGAGCTGATGCCCCGTTCTTCCTGTTTCACGTGAAACAGGAAGCCCGGGTGGTGCGCGGTCGCGCACCACCCGGGCTTCGTCGCGTTCTCTGCCGCAGACGCGCCATCGATGCCATCGATGCCATCGATGCGATGATCGTTCTCGGACCAAGTCGGGCCAAGGGGGGATGCATCGTGCGTCATCAGAGGAGTGGACTCCGTACCAGGGGCGTGTTGTTCGGCGGCCTTTCGGCGCTGCTGGTGCCGTTGCTCGCGGGGTGCGTCAGTCAGAGCCGGGACGAGGTGCTGAAGGAGTTCGTGCTGGAGCTTCCGGCGTGCCCCACCGAGGCGGAGACGTTCTCGGGATCGACGGACGTGGCCGACTGGCACCTGGACATGAGCTTCACGGTGCCCCGTGCGTGCGCGGACACCTATCTCAAGGACCACGGTGTCGATCTCGACACCCATCTCACCTGGCCCGCTTCGGGGACGACCGTGATCGATGGCGTCACGATCCCGCCGGACACTCCGCCGTTCACGGACGGGGCCATGAAGCGGTTCGGGCTGTCTCTGGACCCGAAGAAGAAGTACGCGCTGTACAGAACGTTTCGTACGCCCAAGGACGCCAGGTTCAGGGTCCTCGTGGTGCCCGCGGGGGACAAGGTCGGGCTGTACATGGAGGTGGTGGGCCCCGGGTTCGTCCGAGGGTCCGGCAACGCCGGATAGGCCGGACAGGCCGGAGGCAGGTCCTTCGGCGCGACCGCACGGCACCCAGGCCCGTCCGCATCGCGGACGGGCCTGTCTGTTGCACCCCTGTTGTATCTATGCTGTGTCCATGCCTTCAGCACCGCCCGCGGCCGACCGCGTCTACATGCACGTCAAGCAGGCCGTCCTCGACCGCCGCTACGAGGGCGGGACGCTGCTCACCGAAGGGGAACTGGCGCAGGCCGTGGGCGTGTCCAGGACGCCCGTGCGGGAGGCGCTGCTGAAGCTGGAGATGGAGGGGCTGCTCAAGCTGTACCCGAAGAAGGGCGCCCTCGTGCTCGCCGTCTCCGCGCAGGAGATCGCGGACGTGGTCGAGACCCGGCTGCTCGTCGAGGAGTTCGCGGTACGGCGGGCGGTGCCCGCGCCCCCGGTGCTCGTCGCGCGTCTGGAGGAGCTCCTGGAGGAGCAGAAGCGGCGGGCGCTCGCCGGGGACCTGGCCGAGGTCGCCGTCACCGACCGGTGCTTCCACGCCGAGATCGTCCAGCACGCCGGGAACCAGATCCTCGCCCGCCTCTACGACCAGCTCCGCGACCGCCAACTGCGGATGGGCGTCGCCGTGATGCAGTCCCAGCCGGACCGGATCGCCAAGAACATCGCCGAGCACGCCGAGATCCTCGACCGGATCAAGGCGGGCGACGCCGAGGGCGCCGCCGCCTGCGTCCGGCAGCACCTCAGCTGGGTGAAGGTGCTGGTCCGGGGGGAGGCGCGATGAGCCGGGACGGCTACGGCTCCGCCGTCACCCTGCCCGGCGACCCGCCCGGCGGCCGACGCGCCGCCCTCGTCTGGGGCGTCGGCGTCTCCGTCTACTTCGTCGCCGTCATCTTCCGAACCTCGCTCGGCGTCGCCGGGCTCGACGCCGCCGACCGCTTCCACGTCAACGCCTCCGCCCTCTCCACCTTCTCCATACTCCAGCTGCTCGTCTACGCGGGCATGCAGATACCCGTCGGCCTCATGGTCGACCGGCTCGGCACCAAGAAGGTGCTGACCATCGGCGTCGTCCTGTTCACCCTCGGCCAGCTCGGCTTCGCGCTCTCCCCCTCGTACCCGATGGCGCTCGCCTCCCGCGCGCTCCTCGGCTGCGGCGACGCGATGACCTTCATCAGCGTGCTGCGGCTCGGCAGCCGCTGGTTCCCGGCCCGCCGCGGACCGTTCGTCGCCCAGGTCGCCGCCCTCTTCGGGATGGCCGGGAACCTGGTCTCGACGATCTTCCTGTCCCGCGCCCTGCACGGCTTCGGCTGGACCCAGACCTTCGTCGGCAGCGTCTTCGCCGGGGTCGTCGTCCTCGTCCCGCTGCTGCTGTTCCTGAAGGACCACCCCGAGGGGTACGCGCCGCAGCCCGCCCCGCACGCGGGCGCCGCCTTCGTCCGCCGCCAGATCGCCGAGTCCTGGCGCGAGCCCGGCACCCGGCTCGGCATGTGGGTGCACTTCACCACCCAGTTCCCCGCGATGGTGTTCCTGCTGCTCTGGGGGATGCCGTTCCTCGTCGAGGACCAGGGCCTGAGCCGGGGCACGGCCGGTGAGCTGCTCACCCTGGTGGTGCTCTCCAACATGGTGGTGGGACTCGCCTACGGCCAGATCATCGCCCGCCACCACACCGCCCGCGCGCCCCTCGCGCTCGGCACCGTCGCCACCACCGCCCTGCTGTGGGGCGCCACCCTCGCGTACCCCGCCGACCACGCCCCGATGTGGCTCCTGATCGTGCTGTGCGCGGTGCTCGGCGCCTGCGGACCGGCCTCGATGATCGGCTTCGACTTCGCCCGGCCCGCCAATCCGCCCGAGCGTCAGGGCACCGCATCGGGAATCGTCAACATGGGCGGTTTCATCGCCTCCATGACGACGCTCTTCGCCGTCGGCGTGCTGCTCGACGCGACCGGCGACGACTACCGGATCGCGTTCTCCTCGGTCTTCGTCCTCCAGGCCGTCGGCGTCGTGCAGATCCTCCGCCTCAAGTCCCGCACCGCGAGACGCGAACGGGAACGGCTCGTGGCCAGCCGCGTGGAGGCCGTGCACGTCCCCGCGTGAGCCCGACCGGCCAGGGGGCAGCTAGTTCGGCGTCACCGCGAAGTGCGCCAGGATCGCGCCCGCCAGGTCCTCGTCGCCCTCCACCTTGATCCGGTCGGCGACGTCCGCCACGCGGACCCGGCCGCAGGCCAGGCGCACATACGTCTCCCAGTCCAGCGCCAGCGTCGCCGCCGGGCCGAGCGACGGCGCCCCGTCCACCGAACCCCGGCCCTCGGCGTCCACCCGTACCGTCCGCAGGAACTCCACCGGGCCGCTCACGTCGAACACCACCGCCGACTGCGCGGGCGCGCCCGCGTCCCGCGCGACCACCTTCGGCAGCGCCGCGAGCAGCACGTCACGCGCGATGTACGCGCCGGGGGAGTCCAGGTTGCCCGGCACGCCGAGCGACGCCCGCAGGTCCTGCTCGTGCACCCAGCAGTCGAAGGCGCGCATCTGATAGGCGAGTTCCAGACTCTGCTCGGCGCCCAGCGGGGCCCGCATCAGGGCGTCCGGCTGCCGGGTCTCGTTGCGCAGCTGGCGGGCCCGGCGGATCAGGATGTACTCCAGCTCCGACGTCATCTCGGGACCGGTGTGGTGCCGCCGTACGTCGACCTGCATCTCCATGTAGCGGGCGAAGTCCGTGCGCACGTGGTAGAGATCGCGGGGCAGCGTGTGGATCGGCCGCGGGTCGCCCAGCATCTCGGTCTCCATGCCGATCACATGCGAGACGATGTCGCGGACCGACCAGCCCGGACACGGCGTGGCGCGGTTCCACTCGCCCTCGACGAGCGGCTGCACCAGCTCGGCTATCGCTTCGATGGAGTGGGTCCAGGCGTCGGCGTAGTTCTGGAGGCTGGGATGGACGGTCACGGGACCCCTCGGCGGTTCTTTTGTACGCGGTTGGCTGGAGCTGGTGTGGCTGGCGGGCGACTGCTCTTCCGGGCTGAAAACATGACGGGGTGGGAGGCTCGGACGCTAAGTTACGCTGCCCGAAGGCACCCCGGCAGTGCTTTCGTGTGACGATCGTAGGCCGGTGTTGACGGCTCGAATGCCAGGACGGTGGTACTGTGCGCGCCTCGCTGATCCAGATCGCGGTAGACCCGGACGAACCGGTCGACGACCGCAGGGCCCGGGTGGCCCGTCTCGTACGGGCCGAGCGCGGTGCCGCCGACCTCGTCGTCCTCCCCGAACTGTGGCCCACCGGCGCCTTCGCGTACGAGGAGTTCGCCGCCGAGGCCGAGCCGCTGCGCGGCCCCACCTGGACGGCGATGTCCGCCGCCGCCCGGGACGCCGGGGTGTGGCTGCACGCGGGCTCCTTCGTGGAGGCGGCGGGCGGCGCCCTCCACAACACCTCCCTCGTCTTCTCCCCCGACGGCGAACTCGCCGCCAGCTACCGCAAGATCCACCGCTTCGGCTTCGACAAGGGCGAGGCCGTGCTGATGGCGGCGGGCGAGGACCTGGTCACCGTCGACCTGCCGCAGCTCACCGTCGGCGTCGCCACCTGCTACGACCTGCGCTTCCCCGAGCTGTTCCGGGGCCTGCTCGACGCGGGCGCCCAGGCGTTCGTCCTCCCGGCCGGCTGGCCCGCCCGGCGCCGCGCCCACTGGACGCTGCTCGCCCAGGCGCGGGCCGTCGAGAACCAGGCGTACATGCTGGCCTGCGGCACCGCCGGGACCCACGCGGGCGTCGAACAGGCCGGGCACTCGATCGTCGTCGACCCGTGGGGCGAGGTCCTCGCCGAGGCCGGTCCCGGCGAGGAGGTGCTGCGCGCGGTCCTCGACCCGGCGAAGGTGACGGCGACCCGCGAGCAGTTCCCGGCCCTGAAGGACCGCGTGCTCGGGCGGTAGCCGCCCCGCGAGGGTCACGGCCCGGTGGTGGCTACACCGCGATGGCGTTCAGGGACGCCGGTACGGGTTCCCCGCCCGCCGCTCCGGTACGCGCCGGGCCCGCCGCGTACTCCTGCCAGGCCGCCGCGAGGCGCCGTACCGCCTCCCGCAACCGCGCGTGCGGCAGCAGGAAATGCAGCCGCAACGCGCGCGTGGAGCCGCCCAGGGCGTCCATCGTCGAGCCGGGCAGAACGGCGACGCCGTGGCGCAGCGCGAGCTGGGCGAACGACACCCCGTCGCCGTGCGGCAGTTCCACCCACAGGGTCTGCCCGCCCGTCACGGGCGGGCAGTGCCACGACGGCAGCAGCCGGGCCAGCTCGGCCCGCAGCAGGTCGTGCCCGGCGCGGAGTTCCGCCACGCGCGCGTGCACGAGCCCGTCGAAGCCACCGGAGCCGTCGGGGCTTTCGGAGCCACCCGAGCCGCTTGAGCCGCTTGAGCTCTCGGACCCGTCGTACAGCAGCCGGGCCGCGACGAGCTGCCCCGGCACGTTGCTGCCCAGGTCGTGCAGCGCCTTCAGCCGGGCAAGGCGTGCGACCAGCGGCGCCGGGCCGCGCACCCAGCCGATCCGCAGCCCGCCCCACACCGCCTTGCTGAGCGAACCGACGGCGATCACCTCCGACGCCTCCGACAGCTCGGAGCCGTACGCGGACAGCGGCACGGCCCGCCCCGCCCCGCCACCACCGCCACCGACGAAGTCCAGCTCCGCCGGGACCTCGTCGTCGACCAGCGGCACCCCGCACGCCCGCTCCGCCGCCACAAGCCGCCGCCCGAGCAGCGGCGGAAGGACGGCGCCCGTCGGGTTCTGGAAACGCGGGATCACATAGGCCAGGGCCGGGCGGTGACGCTCCATCACCTGGATCGCGGCCTCGACGTCGATCCCGTACGGGCCGACCGCCACCGGGTGCAGCACGGTCGCCGCCTCCCGGAACAGGTCGAGCGCCCCCGGATAGGCCGGGGCCTCCACCAGGACCCCGTCGCCGGGCGCGACAAGAAGGCGGGTGAGCAGTGCGAGGGCCTGCTGGGCGCCGGTGGTGACCAGGATCTGGTGCGGCTCCGTGGGCACCCCGCGCCGCGCGTACCGGGCGGCGACGGCGGCGCGCAGCGCGGGCAGCCCGGCCGGGTGGTAGCCGAGGTCCTCGGTCGGCAGGTCGAGCGTGCGGTACGCCTCCCGGACCGCGGGCGGCGGCGCGAGCGGCGCGGCACAGGTCAACAGGATGACGTCGTCGTCGGGTTCGAGCAGGTGCAGGAAGAGCGGGTTGGACGTCTCCGTCACCCGGGGAGCGGGGCTGGAGCCGGAGCCGGAGCCGGAGCCGGGACCGTGGACATGGCCAGGTCCGGCGCCCGGGGTGGCGGGCTCGCGCGGGCCGAGCGCGGCGGGCGCCACGCGCGTACCGCTGCCCTGACGGCGCACCAGCCGCCCCTCCTGCCGCAGTGTCTCGTAGGCGGCGACCACCGTCGTCCGCCCCACCGACAGCGCGGTCGCGAGCCGCCGGTCCGGCGGCAGCGGGGCGCCCGGCGGCAGCAGGCCCTCGTCGATCAACTGCCGCAGCCGGGCGGCGAGCAGCAGATACAGCGGGCCGCGCCCGGCCGACCAGCGGCCGAGCCAGGCGACGAGTTCACCGAGGGCCGGAGTCATTGGATCCATCGACGGACCAATCTGCCGGGATTGGACCTGTGGAGGCAAGTCTTCCGTCCCCACACTGACCGTCATGAGCGACAAGAGCGAACCGACCGTCACGAACCCCGCCGCCACGACCCCCGCCACGGCCACCGCCACCGCCACCGCCCGTCCGGAGACCCTCGCGGTCCACACCCCGCACCTGGACATCCCCGACAGCCGACCGCTCGGCGTACCGCTCCACCAGAACCACGTCTTCGTCTTCGACAGCGCCGACAAGCTCGCCGAAGCCTTCGGCAAGCCCGACTCGTTCCTCTACAGCCGGATGGGCAACCCGACCGTCCGCGCCCTGGAAGCCTCCGTCGCCCGCCTGGAGGGCGGCGCCGACGCACAGTCGTACGCCTCCGGCATGGGCGCCATCAACGGCGTGCTGCTCGCGCTGCTCGGCACCGGAAGCCACATCGTCGCCCAGCGCTGCCTGTACGGCGGCACGTACGCGGTGCTCACCGACCTCGCCGAACGCTGGGGCGTCGAGGTCAGCTACGTCTCCGGGACCGACCCGGAGGAGGTGCGGGCCGCGCTGCGCCCGGAGACCCGGCTGCTCTACCTGGAGACCATCGCCAACCCCACCACCCGGGTCTCCGACCTGCCCGCGCTGATCGCCGTGGCGCGCGAGGCGGGCGTGCCGACCTGTGTCGACAACACCTTCGCCTCGCCCCTGCTGTGCCGCCCGATCGAGCTCGGCGCGGACATCGTGGTGCACTCGGCGACCAAGTACCTGGCGGGTCACGCGGACGTCCTCGGCGGCGTCGCCGTCTTCAAGGACGCCGAGCTGCACCGGCGGGTGCGCCATCACGCGGTCGAACAGGGCGCGGTGACCGACCCGTTCGCCGCCTGGCTGACGCTGCGCGGGATGCAGACGCTGCCGCTGCGGATCGAGCGGCAGAGCGCGAACGCCGCCGAACTCGCGGCCCGGTTCGCCGCCCACCCGGCGGTCGCCGCCGTCCGCCACCCGTCGCTCGCCTCCCACCCGGACCACGAGCTCGCGGCCCGGCTGCTGCCCAGGGGCGGCGGCGGGGTGGTCTCGATCGACCTCGCGGGCGGCCGCGAGGCGGGCCGCGTCTTCGTCGAGGCGGTCCGGCTGGCCTCGCTCAGCGTCTCCCTCGGCGATGTGAAGACCCTGGTGATGCACCCGGGTTCGACCTCCCACCGGCAGCTCGACGAGACGGCCCTCGCGGCGGCGGGCATCGCCCCCGGCACGGTCCGCCTGTCGGTCGGCATCGAGCACGTCGAGGACCTGTGGGCGGACCTGGGCCGGGCGCTCGACCTGGCGCTCGCGAAGACCGCCTGAGCGACGGGCGTACGGGCCTGGGGCCCTCGTACGACCGCCTGAGCGACGGGCGTACGGGCCTGGGGCCCTCGTACGACCGCCTGAGCGACGGACGTACGGGCCGGGGGCACCGTACTGCGTCCGGTACGGGAGGGGTCAGTCCTCCCGCTCCCGCTCGGCCATCCGGATCACGCACACCGCGACCGCGATCTGCAGCGCCGCGTCCGCGTCCTCGCGGACCACGTTCACCGCGTACGTCTCGCGGACGTGGAACCACTGGCGGGAGATGTGCGCGAGGAGTTCGCCGTCGTACTCGACGGTGAACTCCCGGTCCAGGATCCGCCCGCTGACGTCGAGTTCGGTCCCGTCGACCAGGGTGACCCGGTAGTGGTTGCGCAGCAGCGACAGCCGCTTGCGGCGGATGACGGCCAGGTCCCGGTCGTCGCGCTCGATCGTCATCGCGTCGCGCAGGCTGAACATCTTCTGCCGCAGCGTGATGAGGACGTGCCCGTCCGGGTCCTTCAGCTCCAGGGTGTCGCGCAGCCGCAGCGCCTTCCCGTCGACGAGGAAGGCGTGGCGGCCGCGCTCGTCCTCGATCCAGTAGTCGTCGCCGATCGCGAACAGCTTGTCCCGCACCAGGTATTTCATGCCGACATGCCTTCCCCGTCAGGCCGGGAAGTAGCGGGTGAACGCGTCCGGGCTGGCGCCGAACATCGTGCCGAAGGGCGCGTCGAGCTGGTGGATGAGCAGCACGGTGAAGGCGATGAACCCGGCCAGGCCCATCACCATCACCATGTGGGTGGTGTTGCGGGTGATGCCGAACAGGAACATGAAGGCCAGGGTCAGCACACCGCCGATGATCAGGCCGGTCCACAGCACGGGGGAGAGGCGTTCGGCGGCGGCGTCCTCACGGTTGCGCCGGGCGTCGTCCACGTACCCGAGCTGCGCCAGTACCTCCTGCGCCGCGATCTGCTCGGACGGGCCCGCCTGACCGCGCAGCTGGCCTGCCTCCCGTAGTCGTTGCAGCAGCGTCCAGCCGTCCTGGCCGAGCGGTTCGCGCTCGGCCATCAGGGGCCATTCGACGTCCACGACATGGGTGGCGTACGAGCGGGCCGCGTCCCGCAGCGGCTGCCGCTGGGCGGTCGGCAGCGCGTCCGCGAGCAGATAGGTCTGGTGCAGCGCGCTCGCCTCGGCCTGCACCTGGTCGCAGGCGGCGGCCCTGGTGTCCCAGACGGACACCAGGCAGACGCCGAGCACGATCGCGTAGAGCACCGACACCATCATCGCGATGTACTCGGCGACGTCCTCGCGGGGTTCGGCGTCCGCGGGCGCGGGGAACAGCCGGTGCTTCAGGACCACGGCGAGCGCGGCGACGAGGGCGACGCCGAGGACGACGGCGAGCGTTTCGAACAGGGCCATGTGTGCGCTCTCCGGGGCTCTCTCAGCGGCGGCGGTTGCCGAGCAGGGCGGCGGCGAGGGCCGCCGGGACGAGGATCAGGAGCAGCATCACGGTCATGCCGAGGTGCGGGAGTTCCCGGCCCCGGCGGTGCAGGCGGCCGAGCAGGTCCTCGTCGTCGGCGACGGCGGCCCGGGGGTGGGTGGTGGGGTTCCCGGTCGTCCGGCCGGACCGCTCGGTCTGGTCGGGCCGCTCGGCCGCTCGCGGCTGCTGGGGTGCGACGGCGCCGGGCGGCAACGCGCCTTCCGGAACCGCTTCCTCCGGGGGTACGGGCCCGAGGGCCGGGGGCGCGGCCCCGAAGACACCGGCCGCCAGGAGCGCGCCGCCGGGTGCGGGCGCGAGCGCGAGCGCGGGGGCGGGTGCGCCCGGGGCACCTGTCGCCGGTCCTCCGGGCCGCCCGGTCCCGGGGCCGGGCCGTGTCCCAGGGGTCCCCGAGGTCCCAGCGGTCCCAGAGGCCCCGGCCGTGCCCGCCGTCCCCGAGGTCGGTACGGGCCGGGGCCTGGCGCGTACCGGGGGCGCGGCCACCTGGAAGGCGGCCTCCGCGCGGGCGGTGAGCAGGGGCGCGGGGCGCCGTTCGCCGCGCTCGCCCAGGGTCGTGACCCGGTCGCTGCCCGCGGCGAGGCCCGCGCTGCGATAGCGCCCGGGCCCGCGCCGTACGGTCGCCACGCACCCCGCCGAGACGCCCGGCGCGAGCTCCGGCAGGGTGCACACCGGGTCGCCGGGGGCGGCGGATCGGGCGGCGAGGGCCGGGTCGGTGAGCCGGACCGCGTGCACGGGCCGGTTGCCGAGGTTGGTGACGGTGTAGCGGACGGTGGCCGTGGCGAGGGCGGCCGCCCGGCCCGCGCCGACCGGCGGGACGACCCGGACCGTCTCGGTGAGCGCCAGGGCCCCGGCCACCCCCTCGTACCCGGAGCGGGTGCTCGCCGTGATCGTGCGCCGCAGCGAGGGGATGGCGCCGGTGGCCCGCGCGGTGCCGCCGTGCCGCCCGGGCAGCGCCCGGAAGCGCGCCACGCACTCGGCCGTCCGCAGCGCGCCGAGCGGCCCGCGCGGACAGGCCACCCGGCCGCCGGGCACCCCGGGCTCGGCGATCCGCACCCGGTACAGGTCGGCCTCGCCCCGGTTGACCAGGCGGTACCGCTTCACCACCCAGCTCCCGGCCCGTACCGTGGCGAACCGCCGGGCCGGGGCCGAGCCGTTCACGGTGACGGTCAGGGCGAGCGCGCCGTCCCCGGCACCGCCCGCGTGGGCGAGGGGCGAGGCGGTCCCGGCGAGCCCGACGAGCCCGACGAGGACGAGCACGAAAAGCACGACGAGCAGCCGCGTGACCCGCATGACGCCTCCCGGCCGTACGACCTGATGACCAAAGGACGATCAGGAGACCGGATGATCGGCCCGGTCCGTCCGTCATGCTCACAAGCCCGCCCCCGCCCACCCCCGCAGGACACGCCCTCGCCCCGCCCCGGCCCGCCACTTTCACCCGTCCGGAACCCGTCCGCCGCGCGGGGGCGCCCGGCCGGGGCTGCCACGGGACCGTGATCCGGCGTTCATCGGCGGATGGCAAGCTTGAACCATGAACGATGCCGCCCCGGCGCCCGCAAGCGCGCCCACCCCCGCGCCCGCCCCCCGCAAGCGTGCCCGTGTCCGTGCCCCCGAGCTGGTCGGGAAGGGGGGCTGGCTCAACACCGGTGGGAACGAGCTGACCCTCGCGGATCTGCGCGGGAAGATCGTTCTGCTCGATTTCTGGACCTTCTGCTGCATCAACTGCCTCCACGTCCTCGACGAACTGCGCGAGCTGGAGGAGAAGCACCGGGACACGCTCGTGATCGTCGGCGTGCACTCGCCGAAGTTCGTGCACGAGGCCGAGCACCAGGCCGTCGTCGACGCCGTCGAGCGGTACGAGGTGCACCACCCGGTGCTCGACGACCCGGAGCTCGTGACCTGGAAGCAGTACGCCGTACGGGCCTGGCCGACGCTGGTCGTCATCGACCCCGAGGGGTACGTCGTCGCCCAGCACGCGGGCGAGGGGCACGCGGGCGCGCTGCGCACCCTGGTGGCGGAGCTGGAGGCCGAGCACGAGGCCAAGGGCACGCTGCGGCGCGGCGACGGGCCGTACGTGCCGCCGGAGCCGGTCGCCACCGATCTGCGCTTCCCCGGCAAGGTCGTGCCGCTGCCGTCCGGGAACCTGCTGGTCTCCGACACCACCCGGCACCAGCTGGTCGAGCTCGCGGCCGACGGGGAGACCGTGGTGCGCCGGATCGGCGGCGAGGGCGTGTTCCGGGAGCCGCAGGGCCTCGCGGTGCTGCCGGACGGCAAGGTCGTGGTCGCCGACACCGTGCACCACGCGCTGCGCCTGTTCGACCCGGCGACCGGCACGGTCGAGCGGATCGCGGGCACCGGACGCCAGTGGTGGCAGGGCTCGCCGACCTCGGGCCCGGCCCTCGACGTCGACCTGTCCTCGCCGTGGGACGTGGCCTGGTGGCGGGGCAAGGTGTGGATCGCGATGGCCGGTGTGCACCAGATCTGGACGTACGACCCGGCGACCGGGACCGTCGAGGTCGCGGCCGGCACCACCAACGAGGGCCTGGTCGACGGGCCCGCCGCCGAGGCGTGGTTCGCGCAGCCCTCCGGGCTCGCGGCCACCGAGGACCGGCTGTGGATCGCCGACTCCGAGACCAGCGCGCTGCGGTACATCGACACCGGCTCCGAGTCCGGCTCCGACGCGTACGTCGTGCACACCGCCGTCGGCACCGGCCTGTTCGACTTCGGCCACCGCGACGGCGCCGCCGCGCAGGCGCTGTTCCAGCACCCGCTGGGCGTCACGGCGCTGCCGGACGGCTCGGTCGCCGTCTCCGACACGTACAACCACGCGCTGCGCCGCTTCGACCCGGCGACCGGCGAGGTCACCACGCTGGCGACGGACCTGCGCGAGCCGAGCGACGCGGTGGTGGTCGGCGAGGACGTGGTGGTCGTCGAGTCCGCCCGGCACCGGCTGACCCGGCTGCGGCTGCCCGAGGAGGCCGTCCAGGTCGACGCGGTCGCCCACCGCACCCGCCGCGAGGCCACCGAGGTCGCCCCCGGCGCCCTCCGCCTCGACGTGGTCTTCCAGGCGCCGACCGGCCAGAAGCTCGACGAGCGCTACGGCCCGTCGACCCGGCTCCTGGTCTCCTCGACCCCGCCGGAGCTGCTGCTGTCCGGCGAGGGCAAGGGCACCGACCTGTTCCGCGAGCTCGAACTGAACCCGGAGCTCACGGAGGGTGTGCTGCATGTCTCCGCGATGGCCGCGTCCTGCGACGACGACCCGGCGCAGGAGTATCCGGCGTGCCATGTCCACCAGCAGGACTGGGGGGTGCCGGTGAAGGTCACGGCGTCGGGCGTGGCCCGGCTGCCGCTGATCCTCGCCGGGATGGACGACTGACGAAGGCTCAGGCCGGGGCCCAGGGGCCCCGGCTCAGCCCGGCTCAGCCCGCCAGGAACGCCACCAGCGCGTTCGCCAGGTGGTGCGGGTCCTCCGCGCCGCACAGCTCGCGGGCGCTGTGCATCGACAGGCAGGCGACGCCGATGTCGACCGTCGTGATGCCGTGGCGGGCGGCGGTGATCGGGCCGATGGTGGTGCCGCAGGGCATGTCGTTGTTGGAGACGAACGACTGCCACGGCACGCCCGCCTTGTCGCAGGCGGCGGCGAACACCGCGCGCCCGGCGCCGTCGGTGGCGTACCGCTGGTTGACGTTCACCTTGAGGATCGGGCCGCCGTTGGGGCGCGGGTGGTGGGTCGGGTCGTGGCGCTCGCTGTAGTTGGGGTGCACGGCGTGGCCCACGTCCGAGGACAGGCAGACCGAACCGGCCAGGGCCCGCGCCTTGTCCTCGATGCCGCCGCCGCGCGCGTACACCGAGCGCTCCAGGACGTTGCCGAGCAGCGGGCCGTGGGCGCCGGTGTCGGCCTCCGAGCCGTTCTCCTCGTGGTCGAAAGCGGCGAGCACCGGGATGTACGGCAGCTCGGCACCGCTTTCCGAGACGGCGGCGGTGAGCGCCGCCACGCACGCGTGCACCGAGATGAGGTTGTCCATGCGCGGCCCGGCGAGGAGTTCGCGGTCGCGGCCCAGGTAGGCCGGGGCCTCCAGGGCGTGGGTCATCAGGTCCCAGCCCGCCACGTCCTCGGCGGCGACGCCCGCCGCCTCGGCGACGAAGGCGATCAGGTCGCCCTCGCGGGCCTCGCCCAGGCCCCAGACGGGCTGCAGGTGACGCTGGCGCTCCAGCTTCATGCCCTCGTTGACCTGGCGGTCGAGGTGGATGGCGAGCTGCGGCACCCGCAGCAGCGGCCGGTCCACGTTCACCAGGTGCTGCGAGCCGTCCTTCAGGGTCAGCCGTCCGGCGATGCCGAGGTCGCGGTCGAGCCAGCTGTTGAGCAGCGGGCCGCCGTAGATCTCGACGGCGACCTGGCGCCAGCCCTCGCGGCCGAAGTCCGGCTGCGGCTTGACCCGCAGGTTCGGGGAGTCGGTGTGCGCGCCGACGATCCGGAACGGGGTGTGCGGGGAGGCGCCCTCGGGCACGTACCAGGCGATGATCGCGCCGCCGCGGATCACGTACTTGCCACCGGTGGTGCCGTCCCAGGCGTCGGTCTCCTCGACCCGGTGGAAGCCGGCCTTCTCCAGCCGCTCGGCGGCGTTCGCCACCACGTGGTACGGCGTCGGCGAGGCCGCCAGGAAGGTCATGAGGTCATCGGTGTGGCGGCGGTCGAAGCCGGTGCGTGCGCTACTCATGACGTTCACCTTACGCAGCCCTTGGTATACGGCCGCCGGGTGTCACCGGTGCGCCCCGCACCGGCTGCCCGTCGGGGCCCCGGAACGTGCCCGGGCGCGACGGAGCGTGCGTCCACGGCCCCGGAACGTACGCCTCCGCCCCCGAACGTACGCCCCCGAACGTACGCCTCCGAACGTACGCCGCCGCCCCCGAACGTACGGAACGGCCCGCTCCCCTCCCCGGGAGCGAGCCGTTCCGCGTGTGTGGACTCAGGCGCGTACCTGTGCGGTACGAAGCGGCCCCCGAGGGGGCCCCTTCTTAGAACGCGGCCTCGTCCAGGTCCATCAGGGCGCCGTCGACGCGCTCGGCGAGGGCGCGCTCGGCGGCGACGCCCGGCAGGACGTTGGCGGCGAAGAACTTCGCGGCCGCGATCTTGCCCTGGTAGAAGGAGACGTCCTTGCCGGAGGCGCCGGCCGCGAGCTTCTCGGCGGCGACGGCGGCACCGCGCAGCAGCAGGTAGCCGACGACGACGTCGCCGGAGGCCAGCAGCAGGCGGGTGGTGTTGAGGCCGACCTTGTAGATGTTCTTGACGTCCTCGCCGGTGGCGGTGAGGTCGGTCAGCATGGCGCCGACGATGCCCTCCAGGTCGACGGCCGCCTTGGCGAGCGCGTCGCGGGCGTCCGCCAGGTCCTCGCCGCCGGTGCCGACCGCGAGGAACTTCTTGATCTCCTCGGCCAGCGCGTTCAGGGACGCGCCCTGGTCGCGGACGATCTTGCGGAAGAAGAAGTCCTGGCCCTGGATGGCCGTGGTGCCCTCGTAGAGGGTGTCGATCTTGGAGTCCCGGATGTACTGCTCGATCGGGTACTCCTGGAGGAAGCCGGAGCCGCCGAAGGTCTGCAGCGACTGCGCGAGCTGCTCGTAGCCCTTCTCGGAGCCGTAGCCCTTCACGATCGGGAGCAGCAGGTCGTTCAGGCCGTGCAGGGCCTTGGCGTCCTCGCCCGCCGACTCCTTGATCGCGATCTCGTCCTGCACGGAGGCCGTGTAGAGGACGAGGGAGCGCATGCCCTCCGCGTACGCCTTCTGCGTCATCAGCGAGCGGCGCACGTCGGGGTGGTGGGTGATGGTGACCTTGGGCGCGTTCTTGTCCATGAAGTTCGCCAGGTCGGTGCCCTGGACGCGCTCCTTGGCGTACTCCAGGGCGTTGAGGTAGCCCGTGGAGAGGGTGGAGATCGCCTTCGTGCCGACCATCATGCGGGCGAACTCGATGATGAGGAACATCTGGCGGATGCCGTCGTGCTTGTCGCCGATCAGCCAGCCCTTGGCGGGGTGCTGGTCGCCGAAGGTCATCTCGCACGTGTTGGACGCCTTGAGGCCCATCTTGTGCTCGACGTTGGTGGCGTAGACACCGTTGCGGGCGCCGAGCTCGCCGGTCTCCCAGTCGAACTCGAACTTCGGGACCAGGAAGAGGGACAGGCCCTTGGTGCCGGGTCCGGCGCCCTCGGGGCGGGCGAGGACGTAGTGGAGGATGTTCTCCTCCATGTCGTGCTCACCGCTGGTGATGAAGCGCTTGACGCCCTCGATGTGCCAGGAGCCGTCCTCCTGCTGGACCGCCTTGGTGCGGCCGGCGCCGACGTCGGAGCCCGCGTCGGGCTCGGTCAGCACCATCGTGGAGCCCCAGCGGCGCTCGACGGCGATCTTGGCGACCTTCTTCTGCGCCTCGTTGCCCTCGTTGTGCAGGATGCCGGCGAAGGCCGGGCCGGAGGAGTACATCCAGATGGCCGGGTTGGAGCCGAGCAGCAGCTCCGCGTAGGCCCAGATGAGCGAGCGCGGGGAGACCGTGCCGCCGATCTCCTCGGGGATGCCCAGACGCCAGTACTCGGAGTCCATGAAGGCGTTGTACGAGCTCTTGAAGGAGGCCGGCACCGGGGCGGTGTTGGTCTCGGGGTCGAAGACCGGCGGGTTGCGGTCGGCGTCGGCGAAGGACTCGGCCAGCTCGTTCTCGGCGAGGCGGCGGACCTCGTCGAGGATGCTCTTGGCGGTCTCGACGTCCATCTCCTCGAACGGACCGGTGCCGTACACCGTGTCGCGCCCGAGCACCTCGAACAGGTTGAACTCGATGTCGCGGAGATTCGACTTGTAGTGCCCCATGGCGACGGCTCCGTAAGAATCGGGGAGGCGGATGTCTCGTACAACGGTGGTGCGCGTACAGCGGTGGTGCGGCAGGCAGGCGGGCGCTACCCATGAGTAGCTGACGCTCCCTACGATGATGCTACCCGCCGGTAATAAGGGCAACCCCTCTTCGGACATCTGTGACGCGGGCCGCACGCCCCCGCCGGGCCTCGATAGGCTTCCGCCCATGTACGGCTACGAGCAGAGCCCGGGTGGGCAGCAGCAGTACGGCACTCCGCCGCCGCAGGCCGGGATGCCGGGCGGTATGCACCCCGGGATGCAGCAGCCCGGGATGCAGGGGATGGATCCGGGCATGGCCCAGGGCATGCAGGGCGGGTACGCGCAGCAGCCGCCGCTCTACCCCGAGCCGTCCCCGCCGTCGCTCGCCGACGCCGTGCGCGCCTTCACCACCGGCACCCTCGCCGCCGAGGACTTCCAGCAGATCTTCGCGACGTCCAAGGTGTACTGCCCGCGCGGCGACAACCCGGGCTTCCTCGCGCTGCACAACACCCAGCAGCCGGTGATCCCGATGTTCACCTCGCTCAAGGAGCTGCGCCGGTACGCGGGCAAGGAGTCCAAGTACTTCGTGATCACCGGCGCCGAGGTGATCGACCTGCTGCCGACCGGCTACGGCTTCGTCCTCGACATGGAGGGCGACCACCGGATGGTGTTCGACGCCAAGGCCGTGGAGCAGATGGTCGACTACGCGATGCGCCGGATGTACGGCTGACCCATGCTGGATCGCGTGGAACGCCCGGGAGGAATACCTCCCGGGCGTTCCGCGTTCTGGGTGGCAGAAAGTTCAGTGTTCAACTAAAGTGGACGTACAAGGAGGTCATCCCATGCCCGCCGTGACTGTCGAGAACCCGCTCACCCTGCCCCGCGTCAGCGCCACCGCCGACGCCGTCGCCCGCCCCGTGCTCGCCGTGACCACGGCGCCGCAGGGCTTCGAGGGCGAGGGCTTCCCCGTGCGCCGCGCCTTCGCCGGCATCAACTACCAGTACCTCGACCCGTTCATCATGATGGACCAGATGGGCGAGGTGGAGTACGCGCCCGGCGAGCCCAAGGGCACGCCCTGGCACCCGCACCGCGGCTTCGAGACCGTCACGTACATCGTCGACGGCATCTTCGACCACAAGGACTCCAACGGTGGTGGCGGCACCATCACCAACGGCGACACCCAGTGGATGACCGCCGGTGCCGGACTCCTCCACATCGAGGCCCCGCCGGAGCACCTCGTCGTCAGCGGCGGCCTGTTCCACGGCCTCCAGCTGTGGGTCAACCTGCCCGCCGCCGACAAGATGATGGCCCCGCGCTACCAGGACATCCGCGGCGGCCAGGTCCAGCTGCTCACCTCGCCCGACGGCGGCGCGCTGCTCCGGGTCATCGCGGGCGAGCTCGACGGCCACCAGGGCCCCGGCGTCACCCACACCCCGATCACGATGATCCACGCCACCCTGCGCCCCGGCGCCGAGATCAATCTGCCGTGGCGCGAGGACTTCAACGGCCTCGCGTACGTCATGGCCGGGCGCGGCACCGTCGGCGCGGAGCGCCGTCCGGTCCACCTGGGCCAGACCGCGGTCTTCGGCAAGGGCGGCGCGCTGACCGTCCGCGCCGACGACAAGCAGGACGGGAACACCCCCGACCTGGAGGTCGTGCTCCTCGGCGGCCGGCCGATCCGCGAGCCGATGGCGCACTACGGCCCGTTCGTCATGAACACCCAGGCCGAACTGCGCGAGGCGTTCGACGACTTCCAGGCCGGCCGGCTCGGCACCATCCCGGCCGTGCACGGGATGGGCGAGTAACCGAAGGCCGTCACGCGGCGGTCGACGCGGTACGGGGCGTCGTACGGGTGAGGTCACCCGTACGGCGCCCTGCGCGCGACGGCACACCGGGCGCCGTGGTCCGGTGGAGGCGTGCCCACCGAACCCCTGCTGCCGCTCGGCGCCCGCCGCACCGCCGCCTGGTGCGGGGTCGCCCTGCTCGTCGCGGGGGTCGCGGCCGTCTTCGTCTGGCTCTGCGTGGTCTTCCAGACCGCCGTCACCCCGGTGCTGCTCGCGCTGCTCGGCACCGCGCTGCTCGGCCCGCTCTACCGGCGGCTGCTTCGCATGAAGGTGCGGAAGTCGCTCGCGGCCGGACTGACCGTGCTCGCCGTGCTCGCCGTCGTCGGCGGCGCCACGTACATCGTGGTCGCCGCGCTGATCGAGACCGGCGGCCAGATCGTCGACTCGCTGCGGCAGGCCGCCAAGGGCATCGCCGAACACTTCGGCGCCGCCGGGACCTCCCTCGACGACCTCGCCACGAACGCCCAGAAACTCCTGGAGAAGTTCGGCGGCACCGCCGCCTCCGGGGTGATCACCGGACTCAGCGTGGTCGGCGAGATGATCGCCACCGCCGTCCTCGCGCTGCTCCTCATCTTCTTCTTCCTGCGCGACTCCGACCGCGCCGCCGACGTGCTGCGCTCGCTGGCGCCGCGCTCCACCGGCGACATGGTCGAGGCGATGGGGCGGCGCGCCTTCGAGGCCGTCGAGGGCTTCATGCGCGGCACCACCTTCGTCGCCTTCGTCGACGCGGTGCTCATCGGCATCGGCCTGCTGGTGCTGCGGGTGCCGGGCGCGGTAGGGCTCGCGGCCCTTGTGTTCGTCACCGCCTACATCCCGTACCTCGGCGCCTTCCTGTCCGGCGCGGTCGCCGTCCTCGTGGCGCTCGCCGACCGCGGCTTCGTCATCGCCCTGTGGGTGCTCGGTGTCGTCCTCGCCGTGCAGGTCATCGAGGGCAATGTGCTCCAGCCGGTGGTGCAGTCCAGGACCGTGCAGATGCATCCGGCGGTGGTGATGCTGGCGATCACCGCCGGTGCGTCGGTCGCCGGGATCCTCGGGATGCTGCTGGCGGTGCCGCTGACCGCCGCGTTCTTCGGGATCATCGGCGAACTGCGCAGCCGGTACGGGGCGCCCGAGGCATCGGACCCGGCTGAGGGCGCTGACGGGGCCGAGGCCGGCTAGGCGGTGGCCAGGCCGCCCGGCTGGAAGGTCCGCAGCATCGCTTCCAGGGCCGCCTGGTCGGGGCCGACGAACGGGTCCGTGTCCGGCGCCATCGTCAGCGTCTCGATCAGCTGCCCGGTCATCCGCACGGCGGGCGGCAGATGGGTGCTGAGCACGATCTCCGGGTTCATCCCACGCAGCTGGTCCACCCACACCCCGTACTTCAGCGGGTCCACCACCTGCACCCACGGGCTGTCGATCGTCGCCCAGAGCAGCTGCGCGGCCCGCAGCTCCTCGGGCTTCAGGTCGTTGGCGTGGCCGCTCTCGGCGAGCTCGACGGTCGGCATCGGGCCGCCGAAGCAGTCCGAGCTGAAGCAGATCCGGGTCCGCTCGTCGTAGAAGCCGACGGTCGCCGGGTTGTCGAACAGCGGCGGCCGGAACGCGTCGAGCTCGCGGTCCCCGACGTCCAGGCGCTCGCCCGGGTTGAGGAACATGACCCGGTCCATCGGCAGCGGCCGCTTGGTGGTCATCTCGCCCGCGCCCAGGAACGTGGTCACCACGCGCGCGTGCGGCGCGGCTTCGAGGAGGTCGAAGATGCCGCCGGTGTGGTCCTTGTCGGGGTGGGTGAGCCAGATCCAGCGGACGTCGGCGGGCTCGACCACCGCGCCGACGGCGGCGACGAAGTCGCGGTCCGCGAGGGAGAGCCCGGTGTCGACGACGACGGGTTCGGCGGCGGTCAGGACGTAGGCGTTGACCGGCATGTGGCCGATCCCGGGGACTTCCAGGCTGTCCGCGAGGACCGTGGTGTCGCTGCCGACCTTGTGGGTGTCCATGACGCGCTCCGTGGCTCCCCCCGCGGGGGCTGCCGCCGGGCTCCCGCGCGCGGCGGCCGTACGAGACCAGTCTCCGCCCGGCGGGGACGCGTCGCGAGGTGGGGCGGAGGTACGGGAGGGGGCCCGGCCCGCGCCCCAGGCGCCCAGGCCCAGGGCCGGGCCCAGGCCCAGGCCCGGGGCCGAGGGGTCAGCCCTCTCCCTCACCCTCGTTCTCGTTCAGCTCGAACCAGATCGCCTTGCCCTCGCCCCGCGGGTCCACGCCCCACGCGTCGGCCAGCATCTCCATCAGGATCAGCCCGCGCCCGCTCGACGCCATCTCGCCCGGGTGCCGCTTGTGCGGCAGCTCGTCGCTGGCGTCGGCGACCTCCACCCGCAGCCGCCGGGCCGCCGCGTCCCGGCAGACCACCTCGGCGACCAGCAGCGCGTCGCCGTCGGTGTGCACCAGGACGTTGGTGACCATCTCCGACACCATCAGGACCGCCGAGTCGACCTGGTCCTCGTCCGTCCAGTCGTGCAGCAGCTGCCGCAGCTGCTCGCGGGCGGCGGCGATCCGCTCCGGCTCGGCCTGCGCGACCGTCATCATCGTGCGGCGCGGGGCCTCCCGTACCGCCGTGCCCTGGCGGGAGAGCAGCAGCAGCGCGATGTCGTCCTCGCGGCGGTCGGCGAGCGGTCCGGTGGTGTGGTGCGACTCGGGGCCGTGGACGGCCTCCACCAGGCGGTCGGCGAGCGCCTCCAGGTCCTCGCCCTCGTCGGCCTCCAGGAGTTTGCGGACCCGCTCCCAGCCGCTGTCGAGGTCGTGCCCGCCGGTCTCCAGGAGCCCGTCGGTGCACATCATCAGGGTCTCGCCGGGCTCCAGGACGAGCCGGGTCGTGGGGTAGTCGGTGTCCGGGTCGATGCCGAGCGGCAGGCCGCCCGCCGTGGGCCGCAGCAGCACCGTGCCGTCGGGCATCCGGACCGCCGGGTCGGGGTGCCCGGCGCGGGCGATGTCGACGGCGCCGGTCTCCAGGTCGACCTCCAGGTACAGACAGGTCGCGAAGCGCGGCCCGCCGTACTCCTCCTCGCCCGGTGTGCCGTCGGTGATTCCGTACAGGAAGCGCGAGGCGCGGGACAGCACCGCGTCCGGGCGGTGGCCCTCGGAGGCGTACGCGCGCAGGGCGATCCGCAGCTGGCCCATCAGGCCGGCGGCCCGTACGTCATGCCCCTGGACGTCCCCGATGACCAACGCGATCCGGCCGGCGCCGGACCCGCCGGGCAGCCGGATCAGGTCGTACCAGTCACCGCCGATCTGGAGCCCGCCGCCGGTCGGCACATAGCGGGCGGCCAGCCGGATGCCGGGGATGCCGGGGCCGATGACCGGCATCATCGCGCGCTGCAGACCGAGCGACAGCTCCCGCTCGGACTCGGCGACCCCGGCCCTGGCGAGCGCCTGCGCCAGCATCCGGGCGACCGTGGTGAGCACGCTGCGCTCGTCGGGCGTGAACGACACCGGGTGCTTGAACGCGGCCATCCAGGCGCCCATCGTGCGCCCGGCCACCACCAGCGGCACGAACGCCCAGGAGCGGCGGCCGAAGCGCTGCGCCAGCGGCCAGGTCATCGGGAAGCGCCGGGCGTACTCCTCCGGGCTCGGCAGATAGATCGCCCGCCCGGTCCGTACGACCTCGGCCGCCGGGTAGTCGGTGTCCACGGTCATCGAGCTGAACGGGCCCTCGTCGCCGTCGCCGTGCCCGTGGTGGCCGATGACGGTGAGCCGTTCGCCCGCCATGCCGAAGACGGCGAGTCCGTCCGGCGAGAAGCCGGGCATCGACAGCGACGCCGCCACCCGAAGGACCTCGGCCGTCGACCGGGCCTCGGCGAGCGCCCGGCCCGCGTCCAGCAGGAACGCCTCGCGGGAGCGGCGCCAGTCGCCGGTGATCGGGGTGTGCGGGCCCGCCGTGCCGGGCTGCGGCTCGGCGACCTCCTGGAGGGTGCCGACCAGCTGGTAGTCGTTGCCCTCGATCAGCGGCTTGGACCGGCTCCGTACGGTACGGATCACCCGTCCGTGCTCATCCATGATCCGCAGCCGGGCCTCGGCCAGGGTGCCCTCGGCGACGGCGAGCGCGACGACGCCGTCGATCTCGTTCCAGTCGACCGGGTGGAAGCGGGAGCGCACCTGCGCCTCGGCCAGCCGCACGGGTGCCGCGGGCAGCCCGAGCAGCCGGGCCGCCTCCGCGTCGAGGGAGACCACCCCGGAAGCGTTGTCCCAGCGCCACAGGCCGGTCGCGATGGCGGCCAGGACTTCCTCGGTGCGCATTGCCCCACTGTATGAATATCGGACACCAGGTCGCCACTGAGAGTATTCGGATCCCGATCCTGGGTGTCCCGGTAGGCTGGGAAAGCCTTGGATCGCCTTGATACGGCCCAGGGTCACCACCCCATCCGCATTCCCGAAGACTGGATGAACGACGATGCATCGGTACAGGTCCCACACCTGCGGCGAGCTCCGCGCCTCTGACGTCGGCACCGACGTCCGGCTCAGCGGCTGGCTGCACAATCGGCGCGACCTGGGCGGCATCCTCTTCATCGATCTGCGCGACCACTACGGCATCACCCAGCTGGTCGCCCGTCCGGGCACCGCGGCGGCCGAGGTGCTCGACAAGCTGACCAAGGAGACCGTCGTCCGGGTGGACGGCAAGGTCGTCTCGCGCGGCACGGAGAACGTCAACCCGGAGCTCGCGACCGGCGAGATCGAGATCGAGGCGGCCGACGTCGAGGTGCTCGGCGCGGCGCAGCAGATCCCGTTCACGATCAACGCCGACGACGGTGTGAACGAGGAGCGGCGCCTGGAGTACCGCTTCCTCGACCTGCGCCGCGAGCGGATGCACCGCAACATCATGCTGCGTTCCGCGGTCATCGCCGCGATCCGCTCCAAGATGGTGGCGCTCGGCTTCAACGAGATGGCGACCCCGATCCTCACCGCGACCTCCCCCGAGGGCGCCCGTGACTTCGTCGTGCCGTCCCGGCTGAACCCCGGCAAGTTCTACGCGCTGCCGCAGGCGCCGCAGCAGTTCAAGCAGCTGCTGATGATCTCGGGCTTCGACCGCTACTTCCAGATCGCGCCCTGCTTCCGCGACGAGGACGCCCGCGCCGACCGCTCGCCGGGCGAGTTCTACCAGCTCGACGTCGAGATGAGCTTCGTCGAGCAGGAGGACGTCTTCCAGCCGATCGAGAAGCTGATGACGGAGCTCTTCGAGGAGTTCGGCGGCGGCCGCCCGGTCAGCTCGCCGTTCCCGCGGATCCCGTTCCGCGAGTCGATGCTGAAGTACGGCAACGACAAGCCGGACCTGCGCACCGACCTGGAGCTCGTCGACATCACCGACGTGTTCGAGGGCTCCGAGTTCAAGGCGTTCGCGGGCAAGCACGTCCGCGCGCTGGCCGTGCCGGACACCGGTGACCAGCCGCGCAAGTTCTTCGACGGCCTCGGCGACTTCGCGGTCTCGCTCGGCGCGAAGGGCCTGGCCTGGGTCCGCGTCGGCGAGGAGAACGCGCTGACCGGCCCGATCGCCAAGTTCCTCACCGAGGAGAACGTCAAGGTCCTCACCGAGCGCCTCGGCCTCAAGCCGGGTCACGCGGTGTTCTTCGGCGCGGGCGAGTTCGCCGAGGTCTCCAAGATCATGGGCCCGGTCCGGGTCGAGGCCGCCAAGCGCGCGGGCCGCTTCGAGGAGAACGTCTTCCGCTTCGCCTGGATCGTCGACTTCCCGATGTACGAGAAGGACGAGGACACCGGCAAGATCGACTTCTCGCACAACCCGTTCTCGATGCCGCAGGGCGGCCTTGAGGCGCTGGAGACGAAGGACCCGCTGGACGTCCTCGGCTGGCAGTACGACATCGTCTGCAACGGCATCGAGCTGTCCTCGGGCGCGATCCGGAACCACGAGCCCGACATCATGTTCAAGGCGTTCGAGATCGCCGGCTACAGCCGCGAGGTCGTCGAGACGGAGTTCGCGGGCATGCTCCGCGCCTTCCAGTTCGGCGCCCCGCCGCACGGCGGCATCGCCCCGGGCGTCGACCGCATCGTGATGCTCCTCGCGGACGAGCCGAACATCCGCGAGACGATCGCCTTCCCGCTGAACGGCAACGCGCAGGACCTGATGATGGGCGCTCCGACGGAGCTGGACGAGGCCCGTCTGAAGGAGCTGAACATCGCGCTGCGCAAGCCGGCGGAGACGAAGGTCGTGGAGGGCTAGTCGGTAGCCGTTGGCCGACAGCTGGTAGCCGTTGGCTGGTAGCCGGTCGCTGTACGCGGAAGGGCCCGGGATCGGAGGACGATCCGGGGCCCTTCGGCGTACCCGGCGGGGCGGGCGGGCCCTTACTGCCCCTGGGCCTGTTCCTGGACGACGATCCAGTAGTCGTCGTCCTCCTCGATGACCCCGCACACCACGCGGCCGTCCACGGACATCGCCACGAAGTCCAGCCCCTCCTCCGGCCGCGCGAGCCCCGCCGCGAGCCGGGCCCCGTCCCGCCACCGCACCACGGCCCACCCGGCCTGGGCCGCCCCCGGCCCGGAGACCCCCAGCAGGAACGCCCCGTCCACCGCGAACAACCCGCACCGTCGTGCGTGCAGGTGCCACAACCGGTCCACTTCGGCAAGCGCTCCGGCCTGCCCGACGGGAACCGTGGCCGAGGGCCGTGTCTCCCAGTTGGCCACGCTCCGCAGCGCGTCGAGAAGGGGCGGGACACCCTCGGGCGCGGGGCTGTGGGAGAGATCCAGCCCAGTGGCGTCGGCGATCCGGCGGAGCCGCGCGGTGCTCATCGCTCGTGGGACAGGTGATGGTCGCCGTCGCCGCCGGCGGCGATGAGGGAGCGAAGCATACGGATGATCGCATCCAGATCCTTCAATGCCGCGACGCAGAAATCCTGGTCCCGCATGGCCAGGTTGACGCGCTCGTCAAAAGTGCCGACCGCTCTGTCGTCATGGTTCCCCTCCAGGAGGGTGGACGGAGCCAGGAGCCAGTTCCGGCGGGACGTGTCGATGCCCCATTCCACCGAGGTGGGTGTCGAGCGCACTGCCTGCTCGATGAGCCGGAGGTTTTCGTCCGTGGGCGTCTCGAACCGCCATCCCAGATAAGGAACCTGGTAGTAGCCGTACAGCGGATGCCGATCAGCGCTGAGCCTGAACCACTTCAAGGGGCCCAACTTGCTGAGTGTTTCGCCGGTTTGGCGGGCACGCGTGGACATGAGCGCGAAGACCTCCTTTCCTCTTACCAGAGCGGGCCAGAGTACCCGCCGTCGGTGACGAGAAGCTTCTTTCCGGGGTTCAAGAGTCTGATGGAGCGCTCGTAGTCGCCGTAAGGAATCGGGTCACTGCTCATGACGGGGTCGTAGACGTATCTGCCGTCCGTGTACACATCATGGAAGCGGTACTCCTCGACCTTCGCCCCCATCTCCTCGGGTATGCGAATTTCAGAGCTGCCGCGCATGATGAAGTTTATTATCTTCCCGTTCCCGCTGGACCCCTCAAGGACCCGTTCGGCAATTTCGGAGCAGTCGATGTTTCCGCCCCTCGGAGCCGCGCGCATGGCGTCGACGGCAGCCTGGTCGGCCGGGAAGTCGGGATTCGGCCCTCTGAAATCGAAGGGGCCGCGTTCCCCGCATCCGTCCGGCGCCAGGCCCAGTGGGTCCGCCCACCGCTGCGGATTGCTGACGTACGTCGCCGGGTTCGGCGCCGGCACCAGGCCCAACGGGTCCTGGCTGAGATAGCGGGCCGGCTCGGGGTCGTAGTAGCGGAAGTAGTTGTAGTGGAGGCCGGATTCGGGGTCGAAATACTGGCCCGGGAAGCGGAGCGGGGTGTACGCGGTGGCGTCGCGGGTCCAGGCGGTCGTGCCCCAGAGGGTGGTGCGGGCGCGCCAGGCCAGTTCGCCCGACTCGGCGACGAGTTCGGTCGGGGTGCCGATCAGGTCGGTGACGATCGCGAAGAAACGACTCTCGTCGGTGTCGCGACGGCGTTCCGTCTGAGCCAGCGGACGCAGACCCGCGTGATCCCAGGTGAGCGTGACGGTCTCGGTGGACTGCTCGCACAGGGTGGTGCCGTCCCAGGTGAAGTAGACCGACTCCGTTGCCGAGTGCTTGGCGACGCGGCGGCCCAACGGGTCGTACACATAGCGCCACTGCGTGCCGTCGGGCGTGGTCAGCGCCGTGAGACGGTCCTCGGCGTCCCAGGTGTAGCGCCAGGTGTCCGGCTTGCGGGACAGGCGGTGCTTCTGCCGCACCACCGCACGGCCCTGGTCGTCATGCTCGTAGCGGACCCGGCCGGCCCGCGTGATCCGGGTCCCGGTATAGGCACGGGGGCCCGCCGCCTCCGGGGCGCCGGGCCAGACAGCCTCCGTCTGGTTGCCGCTCTCGTCGTACGCGTACCGCTCCTCCCACCGGTCGGCCCGCACCGCGGTCACCCGGCCCGCCGGGTCCAGATCGAAGCGGCGCGGTCCGGTGAGGCGGTCGTCGACCCCGATCAGGCCACCGTCCGCGCGATAGTGATAGGCCCGGTACTGGAGGTGCCTGCCCCGGCCGGTGACCTCGTGGGTGGTCAGCCGGCCCGTCTCGTCGAACGACGAGGCGAAGGCGGCGAACTCATCCACCGTGCGGGTCAGTTCGCGACCCATCGCGTCGCGTGTGAACGACATGGTCCGCCCTGACGTCGTCAGTTCCGCCCGTCGGCCCGCCGCGTCGTACCGCCATGCGCTCACTGCCCCGCCCGGAGTCGTCCGGGTGGTACGGCGCCCCATCGCGTCATGGGTGAAGCTGACCGTACGACCGTTGACGGTCTCCGACAGCAGGCGCCCGTACCGGTCGCGCAACCGGGTCAGGGTGGCCTCCGGGCTCGTCGCCATGGCCAGTTCGTCGAAGACGTCGTACTCGTACGTCGTGATCACGCCGTCCGCGTTCTTGCGGAGCGGCTGCCCGAGGGCGTTCCGATCGATCCGGACCGTCTGCCCGGCGCCGTTGGTGCGGGACACGAGGCGGCCTGCGGCGTCGTGGGCGTATGTCAGGGTCCGGCCGTCGAAGTCGGTCTCCGAGACCGTGCGCCCCGCCGCGTCGTAGGCGTAGCTCCAGGTCAGCCCCTGCGGGTCGGTGACGCCGGTCAGCTGCAGCGCTGCGTCGTGGGCGAAGGAGTAGCGCGCGCCGTCCGGGTCGGTGCGGCTCGCGAGGACGTCGAAGTCGCCGTAGGCGAAGCGCGTGGTGGCGCCCAGAGCGTCCGTGTGGGTGAGGCGGTTTCCCTCGCCGTCGTACGTCCACGACTCCACGGTGCCGTCGGGGGCCGTCCGGCGGGAGAGCCGCCCCTCGGGCGTCCACTCCTGCCGGATCCGCGCACCCAGCGGGTTCGTGACCAGGGTCGTACGGCCGAAGGCGTCGTACGCGTACGACGTCGTCGCGCCGAGCGGGTCGACGATCTCGACCACCCGGCCGGCGTCGTCGCCGCGGACCCGGGTCACCGCGCCGAGCGGGTCTTCCACGGCCGTGAGCCGGCCCCGGTCGTCGTACGTGAACTCGGTCCTGGCACCCGAAGGGCCCGTCACCGACGTGCGGTTGCCACGCTCGTCGTACGTCTGCCGCACCGTGGTGCCGTCCGGACGCCGCACCCGGACCGGCAGGCCGAGTCCGTCGTACTCCGCCGTCGTCGTCCGACCGTCCGGGCGCGTGACGGAGACGAGCCGGCCCTCCACGTCGTAGGCGCTCATGGTGGTGTGCCCGAGCGGGTCCGTACGGGACAGGAGTCGGCCGCGGGAGTCATGCGTGAAGCGTGTGACGGCGCCGTCCGGGGCGGTCTCGGCGGTGATCCGAGCGCGGTCGTCGATCGTGTACCGGGTGGTCCGGCCGAGTGCGTCCGTGTACGTCGTCTCGCGGTCGCCCCAGGTGAAACGGGCCGCCATGACACCCGCGCGGCCCGACTGGGACACACAACGGTGACGATCGTCGTAGACGGATTCGTAGCGGTGCCCGTTGCTGTCCGTCCAGGACGTCATACGGCCGTGCTCGTCGTAGCCGAAGGACAGCGGACGGCCCGCCGAGTCGGCGACGGAGGTCAGCTGTCCTTCGGTGTAGCCGTACTGGCGGACTTGTTGGTCATCGAGGTGGAGTGCGGTGATCCGGGAGCCGTCGGTGGTCAGCCGGAGCCGGTAGCCGCCGTGATGGACCACCTCAGCGGGTGCGCCCGCCGTGTCGTAGCCGAAGGCGATCCAGTTGCCGTTCCGGTCGTCGACGTGGACGAGCACGGCCTCCGATCCGTCCCCGACCGTGGCGAAGCGGCGTACGAGGCCGCTCTCCGGCTCCGTGACCGTGTACGTGTCACCGTCCGCATCCCGGTCCAGGGCCCAGCGGCGCATGCCGTGCGTCGGAAGGACCGGGACACCGGGAGCCGGGTGCGGAAAGGCGAGAAAGCTGCCGTCCTCGCAGATCAGCAGTACTCCCTCCGCGTCGACCTCCAGACGCTGGTCGAGCGTCGAGGCCCAGCTGGGCCCGAACCAGCGACCCGCGCGATAGGCGGACTCGAAGGTACGGGTGAGGGCCAGCGGCAAGGCCCCGGGCAGCGCGATGTCGGTCTGCGGGAGCACCATCCGCCCGGTCGCCATGTCGACCGGGTCGCTCTCGCACTTCCGCTCCGTGCAGGCGCGTCCCGTGCCGTGCGGGTCCTCGGCCTGGCCCTCGCGGGCCGGCCTCCTCGTGCCCGCGGGCACGTCATCCAGGTGCTTCAGCCGGGTCAGGGCCTTCAGACCGCCCGCGCCCTTCGTGCCGATCAGCTCGGGGACGAGTCGGCCGAGGAACTCGGACGGGTCGCCCTTCGCCGCGTCCCATGCGTTCTTCAGGGCGCGGTCGGGGTTGGCCACGGTGGAGACCAGACCGGCGAGCGTCGTGTTGACGCCCTTGTAGTACTCCGCCGGGTGGGTCAGGTTGTACCAGTCGGTCGGATTGACCGAGCGGACGAAGTTGACGAGGCCGGCCGTGCCCTTGACGACGCCGCCGCCGAAGTGCGCCAGCTCCATGCTCTGGCCCACGCCGTAGTCCAGCAGCTCGGTCCTGGCCTTCTCCAGCCCGGTCGGCTCCTTCGGTGCGTGCGCCAGCGCGGCGGACACCGCCGCCTTAGCCGTCTCACCCGCCTCGTCACGGCCCTTGCGGGCATCGTCGAGGACCTCACGCGCCCGCTGTCGTTTCGCCTCGCCAGGGTCGGAGAACTCTCCCGGGTGTGGCAGCGGACTGTCGCCGGCGCGGGCGGCGGTGTAGGCGTCGACCTTTTTGTCGTACGCGTCGGCGGCGGTCTTGGAGTCCTTGTCGCCCTCCTCGTACAGCGCGATCGCCTCGCGAGCCTTGCCCTGTGCGCTCACGACCGCCTTCGCGTACGACTCCAGGGCGGTGGCCGCGCTCTCCATGGCGTCCGCCGCGTGCAGCCAGTCCGTCGGCAGCGTCTGGAATTTCGCCCGGAAGGTGTCGGCCGCGGCGCCCTTCCAGTGACCGGGGTCCAGCTTTCGCATACCACCGCCGACCAGGTCGAAAGCCTTGGAGAAGTCCCGCAGGTTCTTCGCAGCGGCAGCGATCTTCTCCGGCTTGCCGTGGATCAGCTCGTCCGCTTCCTCGGTCTGTCCGAGCTGCCGCTCCCCGATCTGTGCGCCGAGCGACGAGGCGGTCGCATCACCCCAGTCCTCGACCGTGTCCGCCCAGTCGTGCGCGCCGGCTTTGTCCAGCGCCTGTCCGGTCAGGTCCGTCACCTCGTCGACGCCCTCGCCGACGAGTTCCTTGCCCTTGTCGATGCCGGAATCGATCTTGTCGACGATCCTGTCGCCCCACCCCCGCCAGTCGACCATCAGCGGCTATCCCCCCACCGTGGCTGACCGGCCTGCCGGATCGTCTCCTGGTCGGGTTCGAGTGTCTCCTTGAGCTGTTCGTCCATCGCGTCACGCAGTTTCGGATCCAGCGCACCGGATCGCTCCATGGAGTCCAGCAGCGAGTCCTCGACGTCGTACGTCGTGTTCTTCCAGGTCTGCTTCACCTCTTGGTGCGCCTCGGTGAACGACTCCCGACTCCAGTCCGCGCCGTCCCACGCGTGCTGGTCCCGGATCGTGTCCCAGCGCATCTGCTCGACCTCGTCCTCGGACAGATGTGGGTTGCCGTTGAGGGAGTTCACGCCGATCTTGAACGAGTTCTTGATGTACTGCTCCTGCTCCGCGAACGAACCGGCCGACAGGCCGACCCGCTGCGAGAAACCGTTCCCGCGCAAGGTCAGCGAGCGCACGCCCCATTCCCAGCGGTCGCAGAAAGTCTGGAACTGCGACGTCAGCCCGGCGTGCCCCAGCTCAAGACCGGAAAGCGCCAGGTCGGAGAACCCGCGCCCCATCGTCGCCTCGCCGATCATGCCGAGCTCCCTCAGCTCGGCATGCGCCAGGTCGATGCCCTTCGCGATCTCCGCCAGTGCCGCCGACGGCACCGCGAGCTCAGGCTCGCTCCCACTCATCGCGCCCCCGTTTCTCCGGGATCCGGGCCCGGATCCACCGCCACCCCATCCGGAACGATGCCCGCCACCGGCGGGAACACCATCCCGTCCACGCTGCCCGCGTCCAGAGCCACCCCGCCCGGACCGGGCAGCATCGGCACCATCACGTCGAGGAGCCGTGCCCCCAGAACCGTCCGGTAGGTCCACTCCCGTCCGGACTCACCCCGAGCGGCCGCGAACCGCGCCAGCGCCTCCTCGTCGGAGAACGCGCAGATCCATCGGACCCCGTTCTGGTCCGCGGTCCACAAGCTTCCCTGCTCGTCGTACGGCACCAGCAGCGCCGTACGACGAAACTCACCCAGCAAACACGCAAACTCGCGCCGCGCCGTGGCCGCGTCGGGTTCGGGGCCAGCGGCTGCCGAGGCGATGGTCGACGTCGCCGCCGCGAGATCGGCCAACCTCGAAACACGTCGCTGCTCTGCCACACCGCCCCCCCGGGTTCACGCTCTACGGGTGTCCGAGCGATTGTCGCCCTCAAGTGTTCCCGACCGCAATCACATTGGCCGGATGGTGACGGTCCGCCCGCGAAGTGTCCATCGCGCGCGGCGGAAGACCGTACGGCGAAGGCCGCCGCCCCGGGCAGGGGCAGCGGCCTTCGTACGGGACCGGGTCCCGCGGACCCGGTGCCAGGGTCAGTCCTTCTTCGGGTCCTCGAGGCGGGGGAAGAGCACCGCGCCCTTCGTCACCGTCGAGCCCTCGGGGAGCTGGCCCCAGGTGCCGGCCGACTGGACCGGCTGCGCCGCGAGGGCGCCCAGGGACGCCTCGGCGCCCAGGGACTCCCACAGCTTCTCTGACGTCTCCGGCATGATCGGGTTCAGCAGGACCGCGACCGCGCGCAGCGACTCGGCGGCCGTGTAGAGGATCGTCGCGAGGCGCGCCCGGCCCTCCGCCGACTCGTCCTTCGCGACCTTCCACGGCTCCTGCTCCGTGATGTAGCCGTTGACCTGCTTCACGAAGTCGAAGATCGCCAGGATGCCGGACTGGAAGTCCAGCTCCTCGCCGATCTTCCGGTCCGCCGTCTCGACCGCCTTCGCCAGACCCTCGTGCAGCGCCTTCTCGGCGTCACCGTCGGCCGTCGCCGCGGGCAGCGCGCCCTCGAAGTACTTGCCGACCATCGCCGCCACGCGCGACGCGAGGTTGCCGTAGTCGTTGGCCAGCTCGGAGGTGTAGCGGGCGGAGAAGTCCTCCCACGAGAACGAGCCGTCGCTGCCGAACGCGATCGCCCGCAGGAAGTACCAGCGGTAGGCGTCCACGCCGAAGTGCGAGGTCAGGTCCTGCGGCTTGATGCCGGTCAGGTTCGACTTCGACATCTTCTCGCCGCCGACCATCAGCCAGCCGTTGGCCGCGACCCGGCCGGGGACCGGCAGGCCCTGTGCCATCAGCATCGCGGGCCAGATCACCGCGTGGAAGCGCAGGATGTCCTTGCCGATGAGGTGCACGTTCGCCGGGAAGGTCTCGTCGAACTTCGCCGGGTTCTCGTTGTAGCCGACCGCCGTCGCGTAGTTCAGGAGCGCGTCGATCCACACGTAGATCACGTGCTCGGCGTCCCACGGCACCGGGATGCCCCAGTCGAACGTCGACCGCGAGATCGACAGGTCCTCAAGGCCCTGCTTGACGAAGTTCACGACCTCGTTGCGCGCCGACTCCGGCTGCACGAAGCCCGGGTTCGCCTCGTAGAACTCGAGCAGCTTCGGGCCGTACTCGCTCAGCTTGAAGAAGTAGTTCTCCTCCTTGAGGATCTCCACCGGCTTCTTGTGGACGGCGCACAGCTTGGTGCCGTCCTCCGCCTCGATGAGGTCGCCGGGGAGCTTGAACTCCTCGCAGCCCACGCAGTACGGGCCCTCGTAGCCGCCCTTGTAGATCTCACCCTTGTCGTACAGGTCCTGCACGAACTCCTGGACGCGGTCGGTGTGCCGCTTCTGGGTGGTGCGGATGAAATCGTCGTTCGCGATGTTCAGGTGCTCCCAGAGGGGCTTCCACGCCTCCTCGACGAGCTTGTCGCACCACTCCTGGGGCGACACGCCGTTCGCCTCGGCGGTGCGCATGATCTTCTGACCGTGCTCGTCCGTGCCGGTGAGGTACCACACCTTCTCACCGCGCTGGCGGTGCCAGCGGGTGAGCACGTCGCCTGCGACGGTCGTGTAGGCGTGGCCCAGGTGAGGAGCGTCGTTGACGTAGTAGATGGGGGTCGTGACGTAGAACGCCTTCGAGCCCTGCTTCTCGGATCCAGTGGCCGCCATGGTGCGAATTTTAACGGCCCGGCGGAGGTCCCCTCACACGGTTAAACCGGGGGCGCCCCGGGGCGGGATCTCCCACCCCGGGGCGCCCCGGTTCCGTACGTCGATCCCTTACGCGTCAGAGGGACCAGCCGGCGAGCAGCCTCCGGTAGAACTCGGCGTCCGGCGTCCCGGCGGGCGTCGGGCCCGCGAAGTGCACGGCGGTACGGGGGGTCGCGAGCTTACGGAGGTAGTCGAACGCCTTCGCGTCCTCCTCGCCCCACACCGTGAACCGCCAGTGGATCTCCCGGTCCGCCCGCTCGGCCGCCTCCGTCAGCGCCTGCGTGGCCGCCGTCTTCGACTCCGGGGCGCCGTCCGTCTGGAACACGACGAGCGCGGGCCGGGACGGGTCCGCCGACTTGTCGTGCAGCGCGAGGACCTCCTCGACGGCCCGGTGGTAGTTCGTCCGGCCGAGCCGCCCGAGGGTCGCGTTGATCTCCTCGACGCGGGTGGGCGTGAGGTCGGCCCTGGTGAGGGTGGCGGTGCCGTCGATGTCCGTGGAGAAGAAGACGGCGGTGACGGTCGCCTCCTCGCCCGGGTCGGCCAGCTGCTCGGCCAGGGCCATCGTCTGCTCGGCGAGGCGCTGGACGGAGCCGTCCTTGAAGTACGGGCGCATGGAGCCGGAGCGGTCGATGACGAGGTAGGTGGTGGCGCGGGCGGTGGCGGGGTCGAGGTTGAGTTCGCGGAGGGCGGTGGCGGCGGCGGTCTCCGGCTGGGCCGGGGCGGGTGCCTTGGCCGCGACCGGCTCAGGGGCGGCGGCGGTTTCCGGCTGGGCGGGGGTGGGTGCCTTGGCCGTGACCGGCTCAGGGGCGGCGGCGGTTTCCGGCTGGGCCGGGGCGGGCTCGGGCTCGGTTGCCGCAGGGGCCTCGTCCGCTGCTGCAGCGGCGATGGGCTCCGGCTGCGCCGGGGTGGCCTCGGGCTCCGCTGCCTGAGCGGCGGGCTCGGTCGTGGCCTCCTCGGCCGGGACGACCTCTTCCTCCGCCGGTACGGCGGCGGTGTCGGCCTCCGGGCCGGTCAGGTCCTGCTCGGCCTCGACGGCCGTTTCGGCCTGCGGCGCGCTCTCGCCCGCGGCGGCGATGGTCTCCGGCTCCGCCGGGGTCTCCTCGGCCGGGGTTTCGGCAACCGGCTCCGGCGACTCGGAGTCATCGGCCTGCGGCGCGCTCTCGCCCGTGGCGGCGGCCTCCTCCGGCTCGCCGGCGGCATCGCCACTCACAGCCACCGGCTCGTCGGCAACCTCGGTCACCGTCTCGACCTCTGCCACGGGCTCAGCAGCGTCCGGAGCATCCGCCTCAGCGGCCTCAGCGGCAACCGGCACCACTGCCTCAGCCACCGGCTCGGCGGTCACCTCGGCCACCGGCTCAGCCACTGCCTCAGCCACCGGCTCAACCGCCTCGGGCGACGCCGCCCCGTCCTCCCGCCGCGCCCCCGGAATCTGCGGGTTGTCGAACGACGCCGCCACCAGGTCCGCCGCCGCCCGCGCCGCCGCCGTCTCCCGGACCGGTGCCGGGGTCGACGACGAGGCGGCGACCGCCACCGCAGGCGCCTCCTCGCGGGACTCGGGCACGGTCACGGACTCGGTCACGGCCACGGACTCGGGCACGGACCCGGTCACGGACACCGACTCGGACGCGCTCGCCTGGGCCGGGACGGAGGCTGCCGTCTGGGGGGTGGGATCCGCGGTGGTCGTGCGGTCACGGCCGAAGACCTTGCGCAGCAAGCTCCGAATACCCATGGGCGAACCCCTTCGCATGAGTTGGGCGATATGCGTCCTTCATCCCTGGCCAGGGCGGACACGTAAGGTTAGCGGCCACCCCGCCCCCGCCCTACGACCCGGGCACCTCGCCTCGCACGGGATTCATCGCGCGTTCACCCTCCCGCCGCCGTCGTGCCGATGTATGCACATAACGTCACCGCCGACCGAACCAAGTTCTGGAGGACGACGTGCGCAAACTGCTGCCGATGCTGAGCAACCACTCGCACGGAGGCGGCCGTTCCGCCATGACGTGCCGTTACCGCTGTGGCGACGCCTGTTTCCAGGAGGTCCCCAACACCTCCGAGAACGACTACATGGGCGACGTCATCGCCGGTGTCCTGTCCCGGCGTTCGATAGTCCGCGCCGCCGCCGTCGTCACCGTCGCGTCCGCCGCCGGTGCCTCCCTCGCGCTCAACAACGCCCAGCCCGCCGAGGCCCACGGCTCGCACGGGGGCGGCCACGGCCACACCCCCAAGGCCGACGGTGCCCGCGGCCTGCGCTTCGCGCCCGTCGCGCCCAACACCGCCGACCAGGTGACCGTCCCCGCCGGGTACTCCCAGAACGTCGTCATCCGCTGGGGCGAGCCCATCCTCCGCGGCGCCCCGGCCTTCGACTCCGAGAAGCAGACCGCCAAGGCCCAGGCCGGTCAGTTCGGTTACAACAACGACTTCCTCTCGCTGCTCCCGCTGCCCGGCGAGCACAACCGCCAGGTCCTCGTCGCCAACCACGAGTACACCGACGAGAACCTGATGTTCCGCGCGTACGACCCGGCCAACCCGACCCGCGAGCAGGTCGAGATCGCCTGGGCCGCGCACGGTCTGTCCGTCGTCGTGGTCCAGGAGGAGCACCGCACCGGCAAGCTCTCCCCGGTCAACCGCCACCACCTGAACCGCCGCCTCACCGCCACCAGCAAGTTCGAGCTGACCGGCCCGGCCGCCGGCAGCGCCCTGGTGAAGACCTCGGCCGACCCGGCGGGCCGTACCGTCCTCGGCACGCTCAACAACTGCGCCGGCGGCACCACCCCGTGGGGCACCACCCTCCACGGCGAGGAGAACTTCAACCAGTACTTCGCCAACGGCTCCTCCGCCACCGACAAGCGCTACGGCATCGGCGCCGCCGCCACCGAGCGCAAGTGGGAGCGCTTCGACAAGCGCTTCGACCTCAAGCAGGAGCCCAACGAGGTCCACCGCTTCGGCTGGGTCGTCGAGCTCGACCCGTACGACCCCGAGTCCACCCCGCGCAAGCGCACCGCGCTCGGCCGCTTCAAGCACGAGGCCGCCCAGCCGCGGCTGACCGACGACGGCCGCCCGGTCGTCTACATGGGCGACGACGAGCGCTTCGACTACTTCTACAAGTTCGTCTCCAGCAAGCGGATGAAGAAGGGCGGCTCGCGCGCCGCGCACGCCCACAACCTCACCCTGCTCGACGAGGGCACCCTGTACGTCGCCAAGCTGACCGGCGACTCCCCGGCCGCCGAGATCGACGGCACCGGCAAGCTCCCGAACGACGGCGAGTTCGACGGCAGCGGCCAGTGGATCCCGATCGCCACCGCCACCGCCACCGGCGCCGTCTCGCACGTCCCCGGCATGACCGCCGAGGAGGTGTACGTCTTCACCCGCCTCGCCGGTGACAAGGTCGGCGCCACCAAGATGGACCGCCCCGAGGACGTCGAGCCGTCCCCGCGCACCGGTCGCGTCTACATCGCGCTCACCAACAACACCGACCGCGGCAAGGCCGGCAAGGCCCCGGCCGACGAGGCCAACCCGCGCAACCTCAACAAGCACGGCCAGATCCTGGAGCTCGCCGAGCACTGGGACGACCCGGCCTCCGACGGCTTCGCCTGGCGCCTCTTCCTGGTCGCCGGTGACCCCAACGACCCGTCCACCTACTTCTCGGGCTTCCCGAAGGAGAAGGTCTCCCCGATCTCCTGCCCGGACAACGTGGCCTTCGACCCGCACGGCAACCTGTGGATCTCCACCGACGGCAACCAGCTCGGCTCGCACGACGGCCTCTTCGGCGTCGCCACCCGCGGCGAGCGCCGCGGTGAGCTCAAGCAGTTCCTGACCGTCCCGCGCGGCGCCGAGACCTGCGGCCCGATCGTCCAGGACCGTCGCGTCATCGTCGCCGTCCAGCACCCGGGCGAGATCGACGGCGCCTCCGTCGAGAAGCCCGCCTCGGTCTGGCCCGACGGACCCGGCAAGATCGTCCGCCCCGCCGTCGTCGCCGTCTGGCGCACCGACGGTGACGACATCGGCCTGTAGTCGAGAGCCGAGTAGAGCAAGAACCAGTCGTACGCGCAGGGGGCGGCCCGGTCCGCCCCCTGCGGCGTTCCCGCCCACCCGGTACGGGCTACGCCCCCACTCCCAGCCCCTCCCGGAACCGTACGATCTGCTCCTCCGGCTCCCCCGTGTACACCCACGGCACCCACGCCGCCCGCGTCCCGAGCAGCGTCAGGAGCTCCCGGGCCAGCTCCACCTGACCCGCGTAACACGCCGCGTGTGCCAGGTAGTTGAGGTCCGCCACCTCCTCCGGTGCCACCGGGCGGCCCGGCTCGCGGCCGCCGATCCAGCGGGCGAAGGTGCGGCGCAGCTCGGTGACCGCGAGTTCGTGCTTCCAGTGCTGGTCGAAGCCGCGCACCGGGACCGGGCCGCGGCCGAGCGCCCCGTCCACCACATAGCGGTACTCCTCCACCCGCGCGATCTGCACCAGGATCGGCAGCGCCGAGCCGGGCGGCGCCACCCCCGCCGCGTCCCGCGCGAAGTCGTACATCGCCCCGTGCGTCCCGTGCCAGCGGGCCGACCAGTAGCGGAGCACCTGGGTGTGCCCCTCCGTGTTGTACGGGTCCCGGTGCCGCAACTCGTCGAACCAGTGACGCAGTTGGCGGCGGGGCACACCGCCCTCGTAGAGCCGGGCCACCGAGAGCAGCGCCACCCACGGCATCGGGTCGACCGGCGCCGCCTCCGCCGCCGTCAGGCACGCGTCGACGGCCGCGTCCACCCGGGCCCGGTCCATCGTGGAGCCGCGTCCGGCGGCGATTGCCGCGTCGAAGACCCGTACGACCTCGGTCGCCGCCCGCAGCACGGCCGCGTCCGGGTTCCCGGGCTCCGCCGCCCGCCACACCTCGACCGTCGAACTGCCCGCCGCCGCGTGCGAGAGCAGGCGCAGCCGGTGGGTCCGGCGCGGCCAGTCGTCGCCGGTCGCCTTCAACAGGTCGCGGACGCCCTGCCAGCGGCCGATGACCATGTCGTGGCGTGCCTCGGTGAGGGCCCGGTCGCCGAAGTCCGGGTCGAAGTCCGGGGTGAAGCGGCCCTGGCGGGCCGAGCGGCGGCGCAGCGCGGCCATCCGGGTGCCTCCCTCGCGAGCAGTGACCAGCGGTGACCGGTGGGATCACCGGCGGACCGGCAGTGGACCAGCAGTGGATCAGCAGTGGTTCAGCGGTGGTGCCTGAGAACGTGGTGCGGGGTGGTGGCTGTGCGGGTAGACCGGTATATCCGCCGATGCGTTGCCTCGGATCCTGGATCCCGTACATCGGATCCCGTATCCCGTACTTCGGATCTCGTACTTCGGATCTCGTACATCGGATCCCGTACATCGGATCCTGGATCCTGGATCCTGGATCCTGGATCCGAGATCCCGTACCCGCCCGCTCCGTCGGACTCAGAAGTCCGTCGCCAGCGACTCGTCCTTCCGGCGCGCCCGCGGCGAGTGCGGCGACGCGAACGGCTCCGCCGCCGCGAGCGCCCGCGCCGCGTCGAGCCGGGCCTGGTCGCGGTAGTAGGCGCTGCCCCGGCGCCAGTACATCAGCATCGGCAGCACGCCGACGGCCAGGCCGCCGAGCCCTATGGTCCGCGCGGTGGGGGACAGTTCGCCGAGCGACTCGACGAACACCCACAGCATGAACGCCGAGCCGAGCAGCGGCCACACCCCGCCGAGCAGGAACTCCTTCACCGAGCGCAGCAGCAGCCGTTTGTACGCGACGACGGCGGCGAGCCCGGCCAGCGCGTAGTAGAACGCGGTCAGCAGGCCGATCGCGCTGACCGCGTCGGCGAGCACCCGGCTGACCGATCCGGCCGCCGCCGAGCCCGCGAAGAGGACGAGCGCGGCGACGCCGACCGTGATCACCGCGACCCAGGGGGTGTTCCAGCGGCGGTGCACCCGGCCGAGGGCGCTGGGCAGGGTGTGGTCGCGGCCCATCGCGAACAGTGAGCGGGTGACCTGGATGAGGGTGGTCTCCAGGGTGGCGACCGTCGACAACAGCACGGCGAGGACGAGGAGTTTGCCGCCGGTGCCGGGCCAGATCTCCTGGCCGAGGACGGCGAGCACGTTCGCGCCGCCGCGCTCGATCCGCCCGGCGCTGAGCAGCACGTTCACGGCGACCGTGAAGGCTTCGAAGAGCAGGAACACCAGGCCGACGCCGACGAACGCGGCGATCCCGGCGGTCCGCCGGCTGTTGCGGGTCTCCTCGCTGAGGTTGCTGGTGACGTCCCAGCCCCAGTAGTAGAAGGCGGCGATCAGCGCGCCCGACGCGAAGCCCGCCGTGCCGTCGAACTGGGAGAGCCCGAACCAGGACCAGTCGAAGGCGGTGGCGCTGCCCCGGTGCGCGACGGCGCCGAGCACGAAGGCCACCAGGATGAGCAGTTCGACGCCGGTCATGACGAGCTGGGCCCGTACGGTGAGCCGGGCGCCGCCGAGGACGACGAGCAGCATCATCAGGAACCAGCCCGCGCCCACCACCGACGACAGCGCGGTGTTCTCGGCGAGTTCAGGGTCGATCAGGGACAGCGTCAGGGATCCGGCGGGCAGCGAACCGGCCACCATGAACAGCGTGGCGGCGACGACCAGCGCCCAGCCGGACAGGAAGCCGAGGAACGGGTGGAGGGTGCGGCCCACCCACGAGTACCCGGCGCCCGCGTTGACGTCGATCCGGCCGAGCCGGGCGTAGGCCAGGACGATGCCGAACATGGGTATCGCGCAGTAGAGCAGCGACGCCGGTCCGGCCAGCCCGACGGCGCCGAAGAGCACGGCGGTCGTCGCGGCCAGCGAGTAGGCGGGGGCGCTGCCGGCCACGGCCATCACGATGGTGTCGAAGGTGCCGAGGGCGTTCGGCTGGAGACCTCTGCCGGAAGTGGGGCGCATGGCGGTGTCCTCGGGGGCGGGAGGAGCGGGGGAGGTGGGGGAAGCAGGAGATGCAGGAGATGCGGGGGAGGCGGGGGATGACGCGGGGGAACTGAGTGTGTGCCGATGTGGTCGTGCCGAAGTGGCCGCGCCACCGGGACGTTTGTGGCCGGGGGAGGGGCGCGGAGCACGCGGTACGCAACACGGAGCACGGTGAATTCGTGCGCATCGTAGTCGCACCCGGTGGAACGGGTGACGGCGGTGGGAGGGTTGGGTTCCGCAACCGCCGGTAAGGGCATCCGTACGCCCCTTTGGCGAGGTTTAGGGGGCCGGGCGGGACCCACAGGCGCGGCTCACCGACGCGGGACCGGGACCGGGGTCGCGATCGCCCGCGCCGCCCGGACCTCCTGGCGCAGCGGGGCCAGCACCCCGTCCTCGTCGCCGCCGAGGTCCACCCGTACCGCCACGAGGACGTCGCTCGCCCGCAGTCCGTCCGCCAGCTCCCGCAACTGCCGCTCCACGGCGGCCACCTCCGTCGGCTCGGGTGGCGGCGCGCCGTGGTCGACGCGGATCCGGGCGGCGGTCGTGGCGTCCACCATCCGTTCGACGGCGATGGCGAGCGGCCACCACGCGGCGGCCAGGTCCCCGGCCGGTGGCGGCTCGGTCAACGCCCGCTGGAACTCGGAGCGTACGGCCGACATGTCCCGGTACAGCTTGCGCCGGGCCCGGTGCCGGGCGGCCGTCTCGGCGCGCTCGCCGGGCCGGGCGCCGAGGGCGAGGGTCAGATATCCGGCGGTGTCGGCGACGGCGTCCGCGAGCCGGTCGGCGACCCGGGTGTGCCAGGACTCCGGCCACAGCAGATAGCCCGCGATCAGCGCGATCCCGCAGCCGATCAGCGAGTCGTACAGGCGCGGCAGCACCAGGTGGAAGCCCTGGTGGTTGAGCAGGTCGGACAGGAGCAGGATGACCGGGGTGATGGCCGCGGTCTGGAAGGCGTACCCCTTCGCCGAGAACGCCGGGATCAGCGCCGCGAGCACCAGCATCACCGGCACGTCCCACCAGCCGCGCGGCACCGCGGCGAGCACCGGCGCGGCCAGGATCAGCCCGGCGGCCGTGCCGAGCGCGCGCAGCACGGCGCGCGAGAACACCGAGCCGAAGTCGGGCTTCAGGACGAACGTGACGGTGAGCGCGACCCAGTACGAGCGGGGCACCGGGATGATCGAGACGAGCGCCTGGGCGAGGCCGATGCAGAGCGCGAGCCGCAGGCCGTACCGCCACGAGCTCTCCGAGAGCAGCACGCCGCGGGCCGCCCGGCGGAACCGGACGCGCAGCGCGGCGGGGCGGCCGAGCCGGTCGTCGACGTTGTGCGGATCGGGCTCGGTGCGGTGCACCACGCCCGCCGCGTGCCGCAGCGCCGCGTCGACGGCCTTCTCCGACGGGCGGGTGGCGGGCGGCAGTTCGAGCGCGGGCCCGCCGGGGCCATGCCCGCCCTTGCCTCCGCTACCGCCGCGCGCCCCGCTGTCGCGCGCCACGGCGTCGGCGAGCGCGCGCACGGCGGCCGGGATCTCCGGCGGGACCGGCCGCCCGAGGTGCCGGGCCGCGATGTGGGTGGCGGGCGCGGCCTCCAGGAGCGGGATGACCACGTTCAGCTCCGCGAGCAGCCGCACCAGGGTCGGCGCCCGGCCGTGCTGCCGGGCCCGGCGGGCGAGCACCAGGTCGTAGGACTGGTTCAGCGACGCGGTGACCTGCTGCCGCTTCTCGTCGTACGTGTCGGCGCCCGCCGCCTCGTACAGCTCGGCGATCGACCGGTAGGTCCCGGCGACGGCGGCGCGTTCCGGCTGGCCGCCGCGCCACGGCCAGCCGAGCAGGGTGAGCACCAGGACGACGACGCCGCCCGCGGTGAGCAGCAGCGGCGCCTTCCACCAGGGGTCGGGCATCGGCAGGCCCGCGCCGACCACCGCGTTGAGCAGGAGCAGCAGCCCGGAGACGGAGGCGACCGCGCCGATCGACGAGATCATCCCGGAGACGAGCGCGACCAGGGTGAGGGCGCCGACCGCGAGCCAGCCGTGCCCGAAGACGAGGGTGCCGAGGGTGACGCCGAGGGCGCCGAAGAGCTGCGGGACGGCGATGTTGAAGATCCGCATCCGGTAGGCGTCGGCGGTGTCGCCGATGACCCCGGAGAGGGCGCCCATCGACACCAGGGCGCCGTAGGCGGGCTGTCCGACCGCGAACCCGACGGCGAGCGGCGCGGCGAGCGCGATCGAGGCGCGTCCGACGGCCGGCCAGGGGACGGGGGTGGAGCTGGGCCGCAGCCCGGCGGTGAGCCAGGCGGGCGGGGACAGCCGTGCGGGTGCGGGTTTCGCCATGCGTCAAACGTACGGGGGTGTACGGGGGTGGGGGACGGGTCCGGGGGCGCGCCGCCGCCGGGAGATCCGGGCGGTGACCTGGGCGGACCCTAGGTTCGGGGTCTGGGGCGGGGGCCCTTGGGCCGGTCGCTGCCCGGGTCCGGCGGCCCGGACCGCCTCGCGTCGCCGGACCCCGCGGACACCCCCTAGTTCCGGTAGCCCTCGACCTCCGACGCCGGGCGGACCGCCGCCGTGTCCGGGTCCTCGCCGAACTCGCTCTTCGCACGGCGCTGGCGCAGCAGGTCCCAGCACTGGTCGAGCTGGACCTCGACCGCGGCGAGACGGGTGCGTTCCTCGTCGAGGAGACCGCCGGAGCGCTGGCGCAACGCGCGCTCCTCCTCGACGAGGGCGCCGATGTTCTCGAGGATCTCGTCGTTGTCCATGCCCTCAAGCGTGGCCCCTCGGCGCCCGCCGCGCGACGCGACGGAGCCGAGGGGAGGACCCGGGCCATGGGCGGGCCGTGGGCCGCTCGGTGGCGGTCGCTCAGCGCCGGTCGCTCAGTGCCGGACGGCCTGCGCGACCTGCGCCTCCGTCGCGCCCGACAACGTGCGGTTGCTGCGCGCGGTGCCGTCCTTCGACTTGCCCGGCTCCACGCCGTCGATGTTCAGGACCACCGAGTCGAGCAGATTGCCGCCGCTGTCACGGAAGTTGACCATGACCGTGTAGTCGGCGGCCTTGTCCTTCGGGTTGGTCGCCGTGACGGTGGCGACCGTGCGGTCGCCGTCGGTGGAGGTCGGCCCCGCCTTCACGTCGCCGGTGGCCTGGACGCCGTCCTTGATGTTGTCCAGCTGCTGCTGCGCGGCCGACGCGGCCGCCGCCGTGGCGGAGGAGACGATGTCGCCCGCCTTGTTCTTGGCGTCGTCGCAACCGCTGAGCACGAGGGTCAGCGGCAGCGCGAGCGTCATCAGGGCCGCGCCCGCGGCCCGGCGCCCCGGGCGGCGCCTCACCGCTGCTCGCCGTACGCGTCGTCGGCGGCCAGCGCCCAGATCACGAAGATCGAGATGGCCATCGAGAACAGCGCCCACCACGGCTGGTAGGGCAGGAACATGAACTGCGCGACGATGTTCAGGGCCGCGAGGGCGATGCCGCAGACCCGGCCCCATTCCGCGCCCTTGAGGATGCCGTAGCCGACGACGGCGACCACGATGCCGAGGCAGAGGTGGATCCAGCCCCAGGTGGTCAGGTTGAACTTGAAGACGTAGTCGCCGACGCGGGCGTAGACGTCGTCCTCGGCGATGCCCGCGATGCCCTGGAGCACGTCCATCACACCGGTGACCAGCATGAGGACACCGGCGAACAGGGAGCCGCCGGCCGCCCAGCCGCCGGATCCGCCGGGCTGCTTCGGACGGGGCGGCTGCGGGGACTGCGGGGGCTGCTGGGGAGGTGCGGTGTTCTGGCTCATGGGCTCATCGTGGGATCGGCCGTTCGGGCGCGAACCTTCTGTTGCGCCGTACGGGTGAGGGGGCCGGGTCCGGCACTGATCCACTTGCGGGGGGTGCGGCACGGCGGTCCCCTTGATGGTGCGGCGCCGACCGTCGCACCGGGAGGGGAAACGGGAGGGGAAAGGAGCCCGTGCCATGGCCGCACACGCAGCGATACGTCCCCGCAGGGGGCTCAGCACCAACGGCTGGGGTCTGCCGGTCACCATCGGCATCGCCTACGGCCTGTACGCCCCCGTCATCGCCCGCCGCGGCGGGCCGCTCTCCTGGGGCCAGCTCTGGCTCGGCCTCGTCTCGGCGGTCGTCCTCGCGGTCGCGATCCACACCCTGCGCACCCGTGGCCGGGCGCTGCCGCGCGAACTGCGGGCGGGTGCCTGGGCGGTGCTCGCCGGCGGCGCGACCGGCTTCCTGTTCAGCCTCTCCGACCACAGCGTGTTCTCGTCGTCGATGCTGGGCGCGATCGTCGGCGCGGGCACCTTCGCCGCCACGTTCTACCTCTTCTACACGCACGAGGACGCCCGCGGCCGCCCGGCGCCGTACTGACCCGGCCTGACCGACCGGCCCGGCTGACCTGGCTGTCCTGGCTGGCCACCTCGCGGGTTCGTACTCATGTGGGGGATGGCGGGCGGCGGCCGTCCGTCGGAGACTGGAAGGCAACGGATCCGGGATCCGGGATCCAAAATCCGGGATCTCGGATCCACGATCTCGGATCCACGATCTCGGATCCACGATCTTGGATCCACGATCCCGGACCCCGGATCCCGGATCTCGGATCCCGGATTTTGGATCCGAGATCGTGGATCCAAGGACTCGATCCCGCCGCCCGCCCGCCGCCCGCCGGGAGGACCCGTCCCATGCCCTCCGACCACCGCGCCGCCGACCTCGCCATCGAGACCGAGGGGCTGGTCAAGGTGTTCGGCACCAACCGCGCGGTCGACGGCATCGACCTGCGCGTCCCCGCCGGAGCCGTCTACGGCGTCCTCGGGCCCAACGGCGCGGGCAAGACCACCGCCGTGAAGATGCTGGCCACCCTGCTGCGGCCGGACGGCGGCCGGGCCCGGGTGTTCGGCAAGGACGTGGTGAAGGACGCCGACGCCGTGCGCGGCCGGGTCAGTCTGACGGGGCAGTACGCGTCCGTCGACGAGGACCTGACCGGCACCGAGAACCTGGTCCTGCTCGGCCGGCTCCTCGGTCACGGCCGGGCCGCCGCGCGGGAGCGCTCGGCGCAGCTGCTCGCCGCGTTCGGGCTCGCGGAGGCGGCGGATCGGCAGGTGAAGAACTACTCGGGCGGGATGCGGCGCAGGATCGACATCGCCGCGTCCATCCTCAACACCCCCGACCTGCTGTTCCTCGACGAGCCGACCACCGGCCTCGACCCGCGCAGCCGCAACCAGGTCTGGGACATCGTGCGCGCGGTGGTCGCCCAGGGCACCACCGTGCTGCTGACCACGCAGTACCTCGACGAGGCCGACCAGCTGGCCTCCCGGATCGCCGTGATCGACCACGGCAGGGTCATCGCCGAGGGCACCAAGGGCGAGCTGAAGGCGTCCGTGGGCTCGGGCTCGGTGCACGTACGGCTCCGGGACCCCGGGCAGCGGGCCGCGGCCGAGCAGGTGCTCGCCAGGGCCCTGAACGCGACCGTGCAGCTGGACGCGGACCCGGTGGCGCTGACCGCGACGGTCGACGGCCGCGGTACGGGGTCAGGCGGCGGTACGGGGCGGGGCACCGGCCGCTCCTCGGACCCCGGCACCGACCCCGGCAGCGACCTCGGCGCCGCCGAGCAGGCCGCGCGGGCGCTCGCCGAGCTGGCCAGGGCCGGGATCACCGTCGACAACTTCGCCCTCGGCCAGCCCAGCCTCGACGAGGTCTTCCTCGCGCTGACCGACCGCCCCCGCCCCGAGGAGGGCCCGGCATGACCACCGTGACCACCGGCAAGGACACCCGGTCCGCCGACGCCCTCGATCTCGTCGCGCCCCGCGCCGACGAACTGGCCGCCCTGCTGATCGGCGGCACCCGCCCACCGCGCCCCAGCGCGCTCTCCGCCTCCCTCACCTTCGGCTGGCGGGCCATGCTGAAGATCAAGCACGTGCCGGAGCAGCTGTTCGACGTGACGGCGTTCCCGATCATGATGGTGCTGATGTACACGTACCTCTTCGGCGGCGCGCTGGCCGGGTCCGTCTCGGCGTACATCCAGTTCCTGCTGCCCGGCATCCTGGTGATGAGCGTCGTGATGATCACCATGTACACCGGCGTCTCGGTCAACACCGACATCGAGAAAGGCGTCTTCGACCGGTTCAGGACGCTGCCCATCTGGCGGCCCGCGCCGATGGTCGGCTATCTGCTCGGTGACGTCGTGCGCTACGTCATCGCCTCCGCCGTGATGCTCACGGTCGGCATCGTCATCGGCTACCGGCCGGACGGCGGGCTGCCGGGGGTGCTGCTCGGGGTGGCGCTGCTGCTGGTGTTCTCGTTCGCGTTCTCGTGGATCTGGACCATGTTCGGACTCCTGCTGCGCAGCGAGAAGTCCGTCATGGGCGTCAGCATGATGGTGATCTTCCCGCTGACCTTCCTGTCCAACGTGTTCGTCGACCCGCGGACCATGCCGGGCTGGCTCCAGGCGTTCGTGAACAACAGCCCGGTCACCCATCTCGCCACGGCGGTACGGGAGTTGATGGCCGGGCACTGGCCCGCGGCGGACGTCGCCTGGTCGCTGGGGTGGTCGGCGCTGTTCGTGGTGGTGTTCGGCGCGGTGACGATGCGCCTCTACAACCGCAAGTGACAGCGGATGACTTGGCCCTTCTCGGCCCTACTTGGCGCGGGGAGTGGTCTGCTGGACGGCCCAGCGGTTGCCGTCGGGGTCCGCGAAGTAGACGAACGACCCCCACGGCTGGTCGTCGATCTCGCTCACCGGCACGCCCCGCCCGGTGAGGTCGGCGTGCGCCGCCTCGATGTCGGCGACGACGACCTGCATGTTGTCCAGGGAGCCCGGCGCCATCTCGGTGATGCCCTTGCCGAAGGCGATGGAGCAGGCGGAGCCGGGCGGGGTCATCTGGACGAAGCGGATGTCGTCGCTGACGCGGTGGTCGTGGTCGGTGTGGAAACCGACCTGCTCGTAGAAGGTCTTGGCGCGGTCGATGTCGGTGACGGGCACGCCGATCAGTTCGAGCTTGATGTCCATGAAGGCCATCATGCTCCGGGCCCTGCCGGGCCGCCCGTCGAATCCGCCGATTTCGAGGGGCGGCCCGACCGGGGCCGGAGCGACCGGAGCTGGAGCGGCCGGAGCCGGAGCGGCCGGGGCGCTACGCGTCCTCGTCGTCGCCGGTCTCGCCCCGTACGACCACGACCGGGCACGGCGCGTGCTGGGCGACGTGCGAGGAGACCGAGCCCAGCACCGCCGCCTTGAAACCGCTGTAGCCGCGGTCGCCGACGACCAGCAGGCTGGCGCCCTTGGCCTGGTCGATCAGGGCCTGGGCGGCGTTGCCGCCGACGACGGTGCGGGTCACCGTGGCGGCGACCTCGGGGGTGAGGGCCTGGTCGACGGCCTGCTTCAGGATCTGCTTGGCGAGCCGCTCGGGGTCGAACTCCGGCGGGACGCCCGGCATCAGCGTCGCCCAGGAGGCCGGGTACTCCCAACTGATCACGGTCTCCAGGGAGTCCCCGGTCAGGGCGGCCTGTCCGGCCGCCCACTTCAGTGCCTTCAGGGACGGCGCCGAGCCGTCCACGCCCACCACGATCCTGCCGCCGGCCATCGCCGACCTCCGTTCGTCGTACGGGCCCCGGAGGCTCGCGTCGCCTCCGGGAAGCTCCGTACCAAACGTAACAAACCGATCATTCGGATCGGATGACGCGGATCGGATGACACGTATCGGGCCATGTGGATCGGATCCGGTCGGATCCGGTCGGATCCGGTCGGGTCAGTCGAAGCGCAGGTCCGCCAACTGCTTCTCGAACGGCACGACCTCGTCCACCTCGGCCGACCGCTCGGGCCGGGCCGCCACCAGCAGCGCGAACTCCGCGCCCGCCCGGTCGATCCGGGCCGGCAGGCCCTCGGTGTACTCGTCGCCGCCGCTGCCCCAGTCCTCCGACGCCGCGTAGACGGCGGTCGGCGCGACCGTCGCCCGCAGATAGCCGAAGAGCGGGCGCAGCGCGTGGTCCAGGACCAGCGAGTGCCGGGCGGTGCCGCCGGTGGCGCCGATCAGCACCGGGGTGCCGGTGAGCGCCGCCGGGTCGATCAGGTCGAAGAAGGACTTGAACAGACCGCTGTACGAGGCGGTGAAGACGGGTGTCACCGCGATGACGCCGTCCGCGCCGGTCACCGCGTCGATCGCCGCCTGGAGCTTCCCGGACGGGAAGCCGCTGACGAAGTTCTTCGCGATGTCGACGGCCAGGTCGCGCAGCTCGACCACCTCGACGTCGACCGCGTACTCCTGCTCGGCCAGCCGGTAGCGGGCGGCCTGCAGCAGCCGGTCGGCGAGCAGCCGGGTCGAGGACGGCGAGCTGAGGCCCGCCGAGACGGCGACCAGCTTCACGGTGCGCATGGTCAGACCTCCTGCTTCTGCTGGACGGCCGCGGTGGCCTGCGTGGCCTGCGTGGCCTGGACGGCCTGGACGGCGGGGTGCAGTGGGGCGGTGGCGGGGACGTCGGCGGGGCGCAGGTTCTCGAACTCCTTGCGCAGCACCGGGACGACCTCCTCGCCGAGGGTGTCGAGCTGCTCCAGGACGGTCTTGAGCGGCAGTCCCGCGTGGTCGACGAGGAACAGCTGGCGCTGGTAGTCGCCCACGTAGTCGCGGAACGACAGGGTGCGCTCGATGACCTCCTGCGGCGAGCCGACGGTCAGCGGGGTCTCGCGGCTGAACTCTTCCAGGGACGGGCCGTGCCCGTAGACCGGCGCGTTGTCGAAGTACGGGCGGAACTCCCGTACCGCGTCCTGCGAGTTCTTCCGCATGAACACCTGGCCGCCAAGGCCGACGATGGCCTGCTCGGGGGTGCCGTGGCCGTAGTGCGCGTACCGCTGGCGGTAGAGCCGGACCATCTTCTCGGTGTGCTGCTTGGGCCAGAAGATGTGGTTGGCGAAGAAGCCGTCGCCGTAGTACGCGGCCTGTTCGGCGATCTCGGGGGAGCGGATGGAGCCGTGCCAGACGAACGGCGGGACACCGTCGAGCGGGCGCGGGGTGGCCGTGAAGCCCTGGAGGGCGGTGCGGAACTTGCCCTCCCAGTCGACCACGTCCTCCCGCCACAGCCGGTGGAGGAGCGCGTAGTTCTCGATGGCGAGCGGGATGCCCTGGCGGATGTCCTGGCCGAACCACGGGTAGACCGGGCCGGTGTTGCCGCGGCCCATCATCAGGTCGACGCGGCCGTCGGCGAGGTGCTGGAGGGTCGCGTAGTCCTCGGCGATCTTCACCGGGTCGTTGGTGGTGATCAGGGTGGTGGAGGTGGAGAGGATCAGGTTCTCCGTGCGGGCGGCGATGTGCCCGAGGAGGGTGGTCGGGGAGGACGGCACGAACGGCGGGTTGTGGTGCTCGCCGGTCGCGAAGACGTCCAGGCCGACCTCCTCGGCCTTCTGCGCGATGGCGACGGTGTTCTTGATCCGCTCGTGCTCCGTGGGGGTACGGCCGGTCGTGGGGTCGGCCGTCACGTCGCCGACGGTGAAGATCCCGAACTGCATCGTGCTCACCTCTCGAAGGTCCGCTGGGCGCGGTGCGCTTTTGGTTGAATCTTAAACTGTCACCGTCAACGGCGCCACCCCGCGCCCTATTCCCCCGCACCCACGTAGAGTCCCGCACGTGAACGACGGGACAGGCGTGGCAGGCGCGATAGCCGGAGTGGGCGCGATAGCCGTGGTGGGGATCGGGGCCGACGGCTGGGACGGGCTCGCCGTGGCCTCCCGCCGCACCCTGCGCGCCGCCGAGGTGCTGATCGGCGGCCCCCGCCAGCTGGACCTGCTGCCCGCCGCCGACTGCCCGGGCGAGCGGGTGCCCTGGCCGAGCCCGCTGCGGCCCGCAGTGCCCGGCCTGCTCGCCGCCCACGCCGGGCGCCGGATCGCGGTCCTGGCCAGCGGCGACCCGATGTTCTACGGCATCGGCCGCACCCTCGCCGAACTGCTCGGCCCCGACCGGCTCGCCGTCCACCCGCACCCGTCCTCCGTCGCGTACGCCTGCGCCCGGCTCGGCTGGCCCCTGGAGGCCACCGAGACCGTCTCGCTCGTCGCCCGGCCGCTCGACGCGCTCACCGCCGCCCTGCACGACGGACGGCGGCTGCTGGTCCTCGGCGAGGGCCCCGGCACCCCGGCCAGGGTCGCCGCGCTGCTGCGCGACCGCGGCTGGGGCGGCACCCGGATCCGGGTCCTCGAACAGCTCGGCGGACCGGCCGAGCGGCTGCTCGACGGGACCGCCGCCGACTGGCCGTACGAGAGCACCGACGCGCTGCACGTGCTCGCGCTCGACTGCGTCCGCGACCCGGGCGGCGTGCGGCTCGGCGTCACGCCGGGGCTGCCGGACGCGGCGTACGAGCACGACGGGCAGCTCACCAAGCGGTACGTGCGCGCCGCGACGCTCGCCGCGCTGGCACCGGCCCCCGGCGAACTGCTCTGGGACGTCGGCGGCGGCTCCGGTTCCATCGGCATCGAGTGGCTGCGCGCCCACCGCACGGCCCCGGCCTGCCGGGCGATCGCGGTCGAGCGGTCGGCCGAACGGGCGGACCGGATCGCCCGCAACGCCGCCGCGCTCGGCGTCCCGTCGCTGCGGGTCGTCACCGGGGCCGCGCCCGCCGCGCTCGCCGGACTGCCGACGCCCGACGCGGTCTTCGTCGGCGGCGGCCTGACCGCGCCGGGACTGCTCGACGCCTGCTGGGACGCGCTCCCGGCGGGCGGCCGGCTCGTCGCCAACACGGTGACCCTGGAGTCCGAGGCGCTGCTCGCCCGCTGGTACGGCCTGCACGGCGGCGAACTGGTCCGGCTCGCGGTCGCCGCGGCGGTGCCGGTCGGCGGTTTCACCGGGTGGCGGCAGGCCATGCCGGTCACCCAATGGTCCGTAACGAAGGGTTCGACCCAGTCATGACCGTCTTCTTCATCGGCGCGGGCCCCGGCGCCGCCGACCTGATCACGCTGCGCGGCGCGCGGACCCTGGCGCGGTGCGGGGTGTGTCTGTACGCGGGGTCCCTGGTGCCGCGCGAGCTGCTCGCCGAGTGCCCGCCGGACGCCCGGCTCGTCGACACGGCGCGGCTCGACCTGGACGCGATCGTGGCGGAGATCGTCGCGGCGCACGAGGCGGGCCAGGACGTGGCGCGGCTGCACTCGGGCGACCCGTCGGTGTTCAGCGCGATGGCCGAGCAGATGCGGCGGCTGGACGCGGTGGGGATCCCGTACGAGGTGGTGCCGGGGGTTCCGGCGTTCGCGGCGGCGGCGGCCGCGCTGAAGCGGGAGCTGACCGTGCCGACGGTCGGCCAGACCGTCATCCTGACCCGCATCGCCCAGCAGGCCACCCCGATGCCCGCGGGCGAGGACCTGGCGACCCTGGGCCGCAGCGGCGCGCTCCTGGTGCTGCACCTGGGCGCGCGGTACGTGGACCGGATCGTCGGCGAGCTGGTGCCGCACTACGGCGAGGAGTGCCCGGCGGCGGTGGTGGCGATGGCGAGCCGCCCGGACGAGCTGGTGCTGCGCGGGACGCTCGCGGACATCGCGGAGCAGGTGAAGGCGGCGGGGATCACCAAGACGGCGGTGATCGTCGTCGGCCGCACGCTCGCCGCGTCCGAGTTCCGCGACAGCCACCTCTACGACCCGGCCCGCGACCGCCACGTCTGCTGAGGCGGCCCCGGGCCGGTGGTCGGGGGTGGAGCGGGTGCTGCGAGGTGGAGCGGGTCCTGCGGGGTGGGGGCCCTTAGGGCGTGCCCTAGGTGTTGGGCCGCTTGCCGTGGTTGGCGCCCTTCTTCTTCCGCGCCCGCCGCTTGTTGCCACGCTTCGACATCGGGGTCTCCCTCCGGGGGTGGGGTCCTGGGGACCTGGGGCCCTGCCCTGGCAAGCCTAGGTTCGGTCCGTCCGGCGCGCACGCGGCGAGCCCGGTAGGAACCGGTAGGAACATGTCGTACATGGAGATCACGGCGCGTGAGTTCAACCGGAAGTCCTCGCGGATACTGGCCGCCGCCGAGGGTGGGGAGACCGTCACCGTGACGAGGAACGGGGTCGCGGTGGCCCGCGTCGTGCCGATCGGCGCCGGCGTCCCGCCGTACCCGACCGATCCGATGGGCGAGATCGACCTGCCGGTCCTCGACCTGCCCGATCTGGCCGATCTGAGTGCTCCCACCGACCTGGGCGGTCCCGAGTGATCGCGATCGCGGTCGCCGAGGGCTACGCGAACGCGGACGCGGACGGCGGCAAGGGGCATCGGCCTGGCCGACGCCATGAACGTGGCCCTGGCCGTGGCCCACGGCACCGACACCCTCTTCACCTCGGACCGCCACTTCCGCATGATCCGTCCCCTGACCGGCCCCCCGGCGTTCCGCCTGCTGCCGGAGGACCTGTAGGGCTCAGCCCCCCCCCGCGTCCCGGAGGGCGGTTACACCGTCGTGGTGTGGGTGAAGCCGAGGGAATCGAGGCCTTCGGCCTGGCACAGCCGGTCGGAGGGGCCGTCGACCTCGGTCTGGAGGAGTTGATAGGCAGCGCCGTGGGTCTGGCCCCAGTGCATCGCCGCCCGCCACAGGACGCGGCCGAGGCCCTGGCCTCGGACCTCGGGCAGAACAGCGAAGTACTGGGGCATGAGTTGAGGGCTTCCGACGGCATCGGGGAGCACCTCCAGGGGGCCGATCGCGCCCACGATGCGGTCCTCGACGACGGCGGCGAGGACCGGGCCGCACCGACCGGTCTGCATGTGGGTGTGGAGAAAGGCCAGGCCATCGCCTGCCATGGCCTCGGCGAACGGGGCGAAGGTCTTCTGCACGGCGACCGGCCAGGCGGTGACGGACCGGACCGGACCTCCCGGGTCGGGGCAGGGGTCGACGGTGAAGTCCTTCAGCTGGATGCGGGTGCCGTGAGGGTGTGTGGTCTCGGGGCAGAGGGGGCGTACGACCCGGGCGCCCGCCACCTCGTGCGCGACGGCGAGCTTGGCGGCCAGCTCGGCGGCCTCCTCCACGCCGCTGTCGCGGAGCCCGTAGGCGAAGACCTTCACCGTGCCGCGTCCGCGACGGGTCAAGGTGGGGATGAGAGTGTGCGCGGGCTGGTGCACCACGTCCTCGCGGAGGACTTTCTCGTCCTTCTGTCCGCCCCAGCGCCGGTCCTTGTCGTAGGGCAGGAAGTCGCCCGTGTCGGCCGCTCGCAGGACGTCCTCGAAGATCCCGACGGTCAAGGCGTCGGGGTGGACGGGACCGAGAGTCGGCACGATCGGTGCGGCCAGTTGGGGCCTGAGCCAGTCCCAGCGGAAGAACATGAGCGGCACCCTAACGGTGAGCCGGTCAGGGCTCAGGCCCCGACGCGAGTACGCCGGGGCCTGAACGGAGTTGACCGGATCGTGGCGGTCAGTGGGGGTTGTCGTCACCGGCATCGCAGGAGCACTCCGCGCTCTCCACGATCACGTCGAGGTCCTGGACGGCGGTGATCGACGCGGTCGCGACGGGCGGGGCCGCGCGGCGGGCCGAGGTCGGCGGGCCGGGGAGGATGGTCACAGGTACGGGCGGGGTCATGAGGCGTTCTCCTTGTCTCCGTGTTGGCAGTAGCTGTGCAGCGGCGCCTTCGCCTCCTGGTAGTGCTTGGCCAGGGGGCGGCAGACCCGGCAGGTGCCGGACAGGGCGCAGCCTTCGCACCCACCGGTGCGAAGCATGAGGCGGTCGGCGATGGCGCCGAGCCGGGTGAGGCCGTCGATGCCTTCGGCCATCAGGTCGATCTGGTCGTCGCGGCCGACCTTGCAGATCGACACCTTGGCGTGCGGGTCGGCGTGGAAGAAGGTGTGTCCCGCGTTGCACCCGGCGAACGGCTTGCGCTGCCGCAGGTGGGCAGCGGACTGGGCGAGCAGCGGCTCTCCGCCGCCGTAGATCGTGGGCGTCATGTTCGTGTACGCGTGGTTCTCGACGTTCCACTCGTCGGCGAGGGCGGCCATCTCGTCGGCCTCGGAGGCGTTGTCCTCGGTCACCACGACGTTGATGCGCAGCGGCAGGCCAGCCTCGCGTGCGGCGTCCATGCCGCGCCGGAACGCCTTCCAGGCCCCGCGGCGCTGGGTGAGCGTGTCGAAGGACTCCTCGCTCGCCCCGTACATGCTGACCACCAGCCGGTACGGCGGGCAGTCCTGGAAGAGCTTGAGGAGGTCCGGCCGCCAGAGCAGCGAGCCGTTGGTGGAGATGGTGAGCATCATCCCGGCTTGCCAGGCGTACCGGTAGGCGCCCTGGAAGTGGGGGTCCATGGTGGGCTCGCCGCCGGTGATCTGGAGCCAGAGGACACCGGCCTCGCGCATGATGTCGAGCAGTCGCACCTTGTCCTCCCAGCCGAGGCCGGAGAACGGCCGCTCGCCGAGGTAGCAGTGCTTGCAGCCGAAGTTGCAGCCGAGGTTGATCTCCCAGGACGCCCGGCAGTAGCCGTACGGGGACGGCTCGCGGACCAGTACGGTGCCCTGCGCGGTCCGGCCACCCAGGTCCAGCCCCCACACGTCGGCGGCGGTCCGCACCGCCCAGGTGGGAAGCGAGTCACCGTCGGTGGCGGCCTGGCGCAGGCCCTCGAAGTGGTCGGCGGAGATGCGGGCACCGGCCCGTGCTCCCGGCTTGAGGAGAAGGTGTCCGTCGAGGAACGGGGAGGCGATCAGAGCGTGGGCCATCCGTGGCCCTCCTTCAGGTTCACGGAGCGGGACAGCGAACGGGACTCCTGGCGACCTGCGCGGCAGTGGATCTCGCCAAGGCCGTTGCAGGCGCCGCAGGTTCTTCCGGACGAGTCGGCACCGCTGCCACCGCAGTCCGCGCATCTCTCGTTGCGAGGCGAGCGACAGTGGCGGGTCTTGCGCGGGCTCGCGATCAGCTGGTGCATGAGACCTCCTCCAGGGCGTCTTCCCAGGTGTGCTGCTTGGCGTGGTCGGCGAACAGACAGCAGCCCTCACCGTCAGGACCAGGGGCGGTCACCGGGCAGTCCGGCAGCACGACAGGTTCCGCCTCGTCCGCCCCGTGCCAGCGGAGCCACAGCGCGGTTCCGTACGCGCCGGCGTCGGCGAGGAGACCGAAGTGCTCACCTTCGTGGTGCGAGGACAGCTGGCACTGCACGGCCCTGTCGATGTACGGGGCGGTCGACTTCTCCCGCGCTTCCCTTGCCAGGTCGACGGGCACCCGGCGCCAGTGCACGCACCGCATCACGACACCATCCGGAAGGAAGCGACGGAGTTCCGAGCCTGCTGCGAGCACCGGGGGCAGCCGCACGGCGGGTAGCGGCCCGGGTTCTCCGGGGCCACCGGGTCCTCACCCACGCGTACCTCCGTGAGCGGCCCCCACGTCTGGCCGGAGTCTCGGGAGACCCGCAATGTCATCCGGATGATCGCGCGCCGCTGCGACCTGACCCCGAGCCGAGTGGGCGAGGTGATCGCCGGACGGCGGCAGTTGCTGCACATGGACGTGATCGAACGGATCTCGGACGGACTGCGCATCCCAGGACACATGCTCGGGCTTGCCCGACGCTCCTGGGAGACGCCACCCAGCCTGACGGTCACGCCCCGTGAACCGGTCGAGGTGCCGACCTCGGCCGTCGAACCACTGGCCGCCGGACTACCGGGGGCGGACGTCGATAGCATCCTCGCCCTGGCGGCCGAGCGGGATCTCAGTGCCTCGACGCTGGACGCGCTGCATTCGTCGATCGCGGACTACTGGCGCCGGGACGACGAGCACGGCGGCGAGACCTTACGGCCGGCCGTCGTTGGACAGCTCCGGTACGTCGTCGACCTCCTCAAGGAGCAGCGCCCGGCTCCTCTGCGGGACGGCCTGCACGGCGTCGCGGCCGAGCTGGCCCGGCTCACCGGATGGACCTACTTCGACGCCCGCCAGTACCACCAGGCACGCGCCTACTTCACCGAATCCCTTGGTCTGGCCAAGGCCATCGACGACCGCCAGTTCATGGCCAACGTCCTCGCCTGCATGAGCCTTCAGGCCACCTACCAGGACAAGCCCGGCGACGCCCTCGCACTCGTCACGGCCGCCCAGGACCAGGCCCGAACGGCCGTGGGGACGACACCGCGCGTGCTGGCCATGCTCGCGATGCGCGAAGCCTTCGCTCACGCCACCCTCGGCAACCACGGCGCGACTCACACCGCGATCTCGGAAGCCCACACCCAGTTCGGACGGATCGGCACGGGCGATCCGGACCCGGCCTGGGTCGCCTACTTCGACGAACCCAAGCTGATCGTGGACACCGGCATCGCGCACGGCCGCCTGGGCGAAGCCGCCTTGGCCGAACCCCTCATCGCGGACGCCCTCCGGCGGGAACACGCATCGAACCACCGAGGTCGCGCCTTCCACGCCTTCTGGCTCGCCCGCACCCAGCTCCAACGCGGCAAACTCGACGAGGCGTGCCACACGGCCATGGATGCTCTGGCCCCGGCGGCGGCCGTAAGCTCGCAACGAGTCGCCGGACATCTGCGGGAGTTCTACGAGCAGTTGGAGCCCTTCCGTCGTGAACCGGCGGCGGTGGCCTTCGAATCCCGGCTCCGGGAAGCGCTGCCCCGTCAGATCAGCGGATCGCCTCGTCCATGAGCACGTAGAGCAGCCCGACGAGCGAGCCGCTGCTGACGATCTCCCGCCGGTCGATCATGCCCCGCACGTCGGCCAGCGGAATCCACTCGATCCGGTCCGACTCGTTCTTCTCGGTCGGCGGACCCTCATACGTCGCTCCGTCGGCCCGGAAGACGTGGTGCTGGGAGTCGGTGATGCCGTTGGCCGGCTCGGCGTAGATCAGCGGCCTGATCGATCCGGTCCGCCAGCCGGTCTCCTCCAGCACCTCACGGGCCGCCGCTTCGGTCGGCGTCTCGCCCTCCTCGACGAGACCCATGGGCAGCTCCCACGCCCAGGCGTCGGTGATGAAGCGGTGCCGCCACATCATCAGCACCTCACGCCGCTCGTTGACGACGGCGGCCACGGCCAGGTGCCGGAGCTTGACGACGTGGTGTTCCCAGCGGTTCCCGTCGGGTGTCTCGACGTCGGTGAGCCACAGGTTCACCCAGCTGTTCTCGTAGATCGGACGTTCCCCGTGGATCTTCCACTGCATCGCTGCGGCCCCTCTCGATCGGCCTCCAGCATCGCAGAGGACATGGGGCGAGGATCGACTCTTCGCGGCTCAGCCCACCACTCGGCCCCGCCCCGGCCCCGCCACCGCCGACCGTCCCACCACCACGCCCGCCCGGTCCACGCACACCACGTCCACCGCCACCGGCGCGCCCCGCAGCACCGACAGGGCCTCGTCGCGGGCGCGGGTGGCGACCAGGGTGCCGAGGGGGATCGCGGCGGATTCGGCGAGGCGGAGGGCGGCCAGGCCCGTGTTGGCCGTGGTGATCTCGGCGGCCAGGGACTCCGGCGCGCCGCCCGCGCGGGCCAGGTCCGCCAGGAACGCCTTGTCGACCTGGGAGCGGGCCGAGTGCAGGTCCAGATGGCCCGCCGCCAGTTTGGACAGCTTCGCGAAGCCGCCGCAGACGGTCAGCCGGTCCACCGGGTGGCGCCGCAGGTACTTCAGGACGGCGCCCGCGAAGTCCCCCATGTCGAGCAGGGCGATCTCCGGCAGGTCGTACAGGCTCCGGACCGTGCGCTCCGAGGTGGAGCCGGTGCAGCCGGCGACATGGGTGAGGCCGCCCGCGCGGGCCACGTCGACGCCGCGCCGGATCGAGTCGATCCAGGCCGAGCAGGAGTACGGCACGACGACCCCGGTGGTGCCGAGGATCGACAGGCCGCCGAGGATGCCGATCCGCGGGTTCCAGGTGGAGCGGGCGATCTCGGCGCCGTGGTCGACGGAGATCGTGATCTCGACGTCGGCCGCCGCCCGGCCGTGCGCCACGGCCACCGCCGTCACGTGCTCGCGCATCAGCTGCCGCGGCACCGGGTTGATCGCCGGTTCGCCGACCTCAAGGGGCAGCCCCGGCAGGGTGACCGTGCCGACGCCCTCGCCCGCCCGGAACACCACCCCGGAGCCGGGCGGCAGCAGCCGTACCGTCGAGCGGATCAGCGCCCCGTGGGTGACGTCCGGGTCGTCGCCCGCGTCCTTCACCACGCCCGCCATCGCCGCGTCCGCCGTCAGCTCCTCGGCGGCGAGCGCGAACGCCGGGGTCTGCCCCTTCGGCAGCGTGATCGTCACCGGGTCCGGGAAATCGCCGGTGAGCAGCGCCGTGTACGCGGCGGTCGTGGCCGCCGTCGCACAGGCACCGGTCGTCCAGCCGGGCCGCAGACCGGTGTGCTTCAGTTGGGCTTCCCGCCCGCCGTCCGTGCTCATGAAGGGGCTCCCATGGCCGCCACGCCCGCCAGGCCCGCCAGGCCCGCCACGAACGTGCCGTCCGTGCCGTCCGTGCCGCGCGTGCCGCACATCCTCATTCTCGGCGGCACCACCGAGGGCCGCGTCCTGGCCGGGCTGCTGCACGGGGAGCCCGGTGCGCGGCCCCCGCTCCGGGTGACCAGTTCCCTCGCCGGGCGGGTCGCCAGCCCCCGGCTGCCCGCCGGTGAGGTGCGGATCGGCGGCTTCGGCGGGGCCGACGGGCTCGCCGCCTGGCTGCGGGAGCACGCCGTGGACGCGGTCATCGACGCCACCCATCCCTTCGCCGAGCGGATCAGTTTCAACGCGGCCCTGGCGGCCGCCACCGCCCATGTTCCCCTGCTGGCGCTGCGCCGCCCCGGCTGGGTACCCGAGCCGGGCGACGACTGGCACTCCGTGCCCTCGCTCGACGCCGCCGCCCAGGCCCTCGACGGGCTGTGCCGACCCGACGGCCGGGTCTTCCTGACCACCGGCCGCCTCGGCCTCGCCGCCTTCGCCGACCGCCCCGAACACTTCCTGGTCCGCTCCGTCGACGCGCCCGGCGTGCCGCTCCCGGCCCGCGCCGAACTCCTCCTGGAGCGCGGCCCGTTCACCCTCGAAGGCGAGCGGGAGGTGCTCGCCGGGCACCGGATCGACGTGCTCGTCACCAAGGACAGCGGCGGCGCCGCCACCGCGCCCAAACTGCGGGCCGCCCGCGAGGCGGGCGTCCCGGTCGTCGTGGTCCGCCGACCGCCGGTCCCGGACGGCGTGCCGGCCGTCGAAAGCCCGGCCGAGGCCGCCGCCTGGGCCCAGCGCGCGACAGACCCGGCCGCAGGACTTTGAATGGAGACATGAGCACCGTTCGATGGCTTGCCGCGGCGGGACTCACGGCGCTTCTCGGCGTCACCGCCGCCGCCCCGGGACCCGCTCCCGGCCCCACCCCGGGCCCCACCCCGCCGCCCGCCCAGCCCCCGGCCCAGCTCGACGACGCCCAGGTGCAGCGGGCGGTCGACCAGCTCGACGGCGTGGTCGAGGCCGCGATGAAACGCACCGGAGTGCCCGGCGTCTCCGTCGCCGTCGTCCACGACGGCAAGGTGGTCAAGCTCCAGGGCTACGGCGTCCGCAAGGTCGGCGAGAACGCCACCGTCGACCCCGACACCGTCTTCCAACTGGCCTCCGTGTCCAAGCCGGTGGCCTCCACCGTGGTCGCGGGCGCCGTCGGCGTCGACGGCTGGACCAAGCCCATCGCCCCGAACCTGCCGGACTTCCGGCTGAAGGACCCGTGGGTCACCTCGCACATGACGGCCGCCGACCTGTTCTCGCACCGCAGCGGCCTCCCCGACCACGCCGGTGACCTGCTCGAAGACCTCGGCTACGACCAGGCGTACATCCTGTCCCACCTGCGCTACGAGCCGCTCACCCCGTTCCGGGCGAGCTACGCCTACACCAACTTCGGCCTGACCGCCGCCGCGGAGGCGGTGGCCAAGGAGAAGGGCGTCTCCTGGGACAAGCTGTCCGCCGACACCCTCTACAAGCCGGCCGGGATGAACCACACCAGCTCCCGCTTCCAGGACTTCGTGAACGCCTCCGACCGCGCCTGGGGCCACGTGAAGACCGCCGACGGCACCTGGAAGGCGCAGTACGTGCGCGACCCGGACGCCCAGACCCCGGCGGGCGGGGTCAGCTCGTCCGCCCGTGACATGGCGAACTTCGTGAAACTGCAGCTCGGCGACGGCAAGCTGGACGGCAAGCAGGTCATCGACGCCGAGGCCCTGCAGCGCACCCACTGGCCCGAGGCCATCTCCAACCCGCCGCACGCCCCCGCCGCCAGGACCGGCTTCTACGGCCTCGGCTGGAACGTGAGCTACGACGACGCGGGCCGCCTGAAGCTGTCGCACACCGGCGGGTTCGCGCTCGGCGCGCACACCAACGTGACGATGCTGCCCGGCGAACAGCTCGGCATCGTCGTCCTCACCAACGGCTCGCCGGTCGGCGTCGCCGACGCCGTCGCGCTCGACTTCTTCGACATCGCCGAGCAGGGCAAGGTCAGCCGCGACTGGATCCCGCTCGTCAACCAGTTGTACGAGGCGCAGACGGACGCGCTCCGCTCGAAGACCGACTTCGCCCACCCGCCCGCCGGTGCCGCGCCCGCGAAGGCCGCCGACACCTACGCGGGCACGTACCGCAACGACTACTACGGCCCGGCGGAGGTCCTGTCCGCGGCCGACGGCACCCTCACCCTGCAACTGGGCCCGAAGCACCAGTCGTACCGCCTGACGCACTACGACGGCGACACGTTCAGCTTCGAGACGGCGAACGAGAACGCCATCGGCCCGACCGGGGTCACCTTCACCCCGGACGGCAAGTCGTTCACGGTGGAGTACCTGAACGCGGAGGGCCTCGGCACCTTCACCCGTTGAGAGACTCTGATGTGACGGTACGTCAGACCCGCCAGGTCCCCTGAGGGGCTCGGCGGGTCAGCCGTACCGGCGCGGCGTCCACGCGATCGTCGATCCGTCCGCCCGCTCCGTCACCCGGGTCTGCGAGGAGCCGATCAGGAGCAGGGTGCGCATGTCGACCTCGGTCGGGTCGAGGGTGCCCAGGGTGAGGATCCGTACCGACTGCTCCGGGCCGCCGACATCGCGGGCCACCACCACCGGGGTTTCCTGCGGCCGCAGTTCGAGGAGCAGTTCGCGGGCCGCGGCGACCTGGTGGGTGCGGCTGCGGGAGCCCGGGTTGTAGATGGCCAGGACCAGGTCCGCCTCGGCCGTGGCGCGGAGCCGGCCCGCGATCACGTCCCACGGCTTGAGCCGGTCGGACAGCGAGACGGTCGCGTAGTCGTGGCCGAGCGGGGCGCCCGCCGCCGCGGCGGCCGCGTTGGCCGCGGTCACGCCCGGCAGCACCCGTACCGGCACATCGGCGTACGCCGGTTCCGCCGCCACCTCAAGGACGGCCGTGGCCATCGCGAAGACGCCCGGGTCGCCGCCGGACACCACCGCCACCCGCCGCCCGCGCCGGGCCAGTTCGAGCGCGAACTCGGCGCGCTCCGACTCCACCTTGTTGTCCGAACCGTGCCGCCGCTGACCGGCCCGCAGCACCGGCACCCGGTCCAGATAGGTGGTGTAGCCGACCAGGTCGTCCGCGTTGACCAGCGCGCCGCGCGACTCCGGGGTCAGCCAGGGCGCCCCGGCCGGGCCGGTGCCGACCACGACGACCTCGCCCTTCTCCCGTACCGGCGGCTGCTCGTCGATCCGCGACGGCAGCACGGCGACGGCGAAGTACGGCACCGACTCCGGGTCCACGTCGGTGAGGCGCCCGGTGCGCTCGCCCGCCATGAACGCCCGCTCCACGTACCGGGCGTCGTCGAGCCGCCCGGCCCGCTCCAGGGCCCGCTTCACGGTCGGGAAGGTGCGGCCGAGCTTCATCACGACCGCCGAGTCGGTGCCCGCGAGGCGCGCCGTCAGCTCGTCCTCCGGCAGCGTGCCGGGCACGATCGTCAGCACCTCCTCCGCCTCGCACAGCGGCTCGCCGAGCCGCGCGGCGGCGGCGCTCACCGAGGTGACACCGGGGATGACGGTCGTCTCGTAGCGGTGCGCGAGCCGCTTGTGCATGTGCTGGTACGAGCCGTAGAACAGCGGGTCGCCCTCGGCGAGCACGGCGACCGTGCGGCCCGCGTCGAGATGCGCGGCGAGCCGTTCGGCGGCCTCCGCGTAGAAGTCGTCGAGCGCGCCCCGGTAGCCGCCGGGGTGGTCGGTGGTCTCCACCGTGAGCGGGTACATCAGCCGCTCCTCGATCTGCTCCGGCCGGATGTGCCCGGCGGCGATCGAGCGGGCGATGGAACGCCCGTGCCGGGCCGAGTGGTACGCGACGACGTCCGCGCCCTCGATCGCCCGCACCGCGGCGAGCGTGAGCAGCTCGGGGTCGCCGGGCCCGAGCCCGACCCCGTACAGCCTGCCCCGCGCCGAATTCTGTTCCGTCGCCGGTTCCGTCGCCGGTTCCGTCCCCGGTTCCGTCCGCGTGCTGCTCACTGCTGGATCTCCGCTTCGTGCGCGAGGGCGTTGAGGGCCGCCGCCGTCATGGCGCTGCCGCCGCGACGGCCGCGGACGACCAGGAAGTCGAGGCCGAGGCCGTTCTCGGCGAGGGCGTCCTTGGACTCGGCGGCGCCGATGAAGCCGACCGGGATGCCGAGGACGGCGGCGGGCTTCGGCGCGCCCTTCGCGATCATCTCCAGGAGGTGGAAGAGCGCGGTGGGCGCGTTGCCGATGGCGACGACCGAGCCTTCGAGGCGGTCCCGCCACAGTTCGAGCGCGGCGGCGGACCGGGTGGTGCCGAGCTCGGCGGCGAGCGCGGGCACCGCCGGGTCGGAGAGCGTGCACAGCACCTCGTTGTCGGCGGGCAGCCGCTTGCGGGTGACGCCGCTGGCGACCATCCGCGCGTCGCACAGGATCGGCGCCCCGGCGCGCAGCGCGGCACGGGCGGCGGAGACGACGCCGGGGGAGAAGGCGAGGTCGGTCACGAGGTCGGTCATGCCGCAGGCGTGGATCATCCGCACCGCGACGGTGGCGACGTCGTCGGGCAGGCCCGCGAGGTCCGCCTCGGCGCGGATCGTGGCAAAGGAGCGGCGGTAGATCTCGGCGCCGTCCTTCTCGTACTCGAACATCCTGGTGCTCTCGCTCATCTCGTGTGGGGAACGCGGGCCGCCGCGACGGTCTCGAAGAAGGCCTCGAAGGAGGGATCGGGATCCGGGTCGTACGGGGTGGGGGCGCCGTCCACCTGGTAGGCGCCGTCGCCGAGCGCGAGGACGTCGACCCAGGCGCCGTGCGGATGTCCGCAGCGCCGCTCGCACCCGGAGAAGTGCACGGGCAGCGCGATCAGCGGGCCGGTCACGGGGCCGGTCCCGGCGGCGACCGCCCGGACGTCGTCGAGCGCCTTGCCGCACCCGGGCCGCCCGGTGCAGGCGGTGACGCCGACGCCGGGGGCGCCCGGGTCGGTGAGCAGGCCGAGCCCGGCGAGTGCGGTGAGGGCGGCGGCCCGGTTCTCCGGCCCGGCGTCCGGGTGCGGGTGCGGGTGCGGGTGCGGGACGACGACCGCACCGCGCCACGGCGTGAACCGCACCTCGGCCGCGGGCAGCAGCCCGCGCAGCTGGGCGGCGGTGAGCCGGCCCAGCGGGGCCAGGACGTGCAGGGCGTGTGCGCCGAGGTGCCCTGGCGGCAGCGGCGGGGCGGCGGGCGGGTGCGTGTCGGGGTGGGTGTCCGGGTGCGCGTCGGGGTGGGTGTCGGGGTGCGTGTCCGGTACGGGCTCCGCCGGGACGCCCGCCGCCGTGAGCGCGGCCACCAGGCCGGTCTCCGTCCCTGCGGGAAGCTCCCGTACCCGCCAGGCGCCGTTGCCGGCGACCTCGGCCGCCGCGAGGAACGCGAGGGCGGCGGCCAGCGCGGCGCGGGGCGCGTCGGCCGCCGCGATCCGCAGGGTGCGGGCGCCGACCCGGAGCAGGGCCGCGCCCGGCTCCTCGGCTGCGAGCAACGTCACATCGCCGCCCAGGCCCGCCACGTCCCCGCGCCCGTCGTCCAGGACGAACAGGAACCGGCCCGAGAGAGCCGCCGCGCGCGGCTCCGCGCACAGCAGCGCGTCCAGCTCGCGCACCCACAACTGGGCGTCCGCGTGGCCGAGTCCGTCGAGCCCGGCCGCCGGGGATGCGACCAGATTGCGCACCCGCTCATGGCTCGGGGCGGGCAGCAGACCCACCGGGGCGAGCCGCTCGGCGAGGGCGGCGGCGCAGTCCTCCGCGAGACCGCGCAGCTCCGCGTTGCCGCGCGAGGTGATCGAGACGCCGCCGTCGCCCAAATCCTCGGCCGCGGCGGCCAGGACCTCCACTTGACGCTCCGTCAATCTTCCCCCGGGCAGCCGGAGTCGGGCGAGGAAGCCGTCGTCGGCGCGGTGCAGCCGGAGTGCCCCGGGGCAGGCGTCGCCGCGGTCCCGTATGAGCGGTTCGTCCCGTTCGGGCGAGGTGTGTCGGGTGGCGGGCATGGCGGCGAGCATACCCACGCCCCTGCCCCCGGCCGAGGGCCGACAGGGACCCCCACCGAGCCTCCCGTGGCTCCCGCCGGGACGCCCCGGACCTCGTCGCCGGGCCTCCGGTGGCTCCCCGCGACCCCCGCCGCGCCGCCACCCCCGCTGTGATCCGGCCGACCCCCGCGTCCACCCCCACCCCACCCCCTCACGATCGAGGGCCTGCCCGGTGGATCATGGCCGGGGCCGGGGCGTCTGGCACGGCACCTCGCCGCGTTGCCGAACCGCCCCGATAGCTCCGCTATCGAGACGCTCCGGCGCCTTGCGATGCACCGCACCAGACGCCCCGGCCTGCCCGACCCTGATCCACCGGGCAGGCCCTAGGATGCAGACCGGCATGGGGTCCCAGGACCCCGGGGAGGAAGCCCGGTGAGAATCCGGCGCGGTCCCGCCACTGTGAGCCGCGCCCCGGGCGACCGGGGCCGGTGAGTCAGGAACTCCCGCCGTCCATACGACCACCCGGGGCGCGGACAACCCCGAGGAAGGGCCTGAGCCTCGCCATGCTCCTGCTGCTGTCGCACTCCGACACCGACCTGCTCAGCGCCCGCGCGGCGAACGCCGCCGCCGCGGCCGTCCCCGCCGACGAGTCCCCCGCCTGGCGCTTCGCCAACCCCTCCCGGCTGCCGCTCGCCGACCTCGACGCCCTCCTCGACGGCGCCGAGCTCGTCGTCGTCCGTCTCCTCGGCGGCCTGCGCTCCTGGCAGGACGGCCTCGACGCGGTCCTCGCCGCCGGAAAGCCCGTCGTCGTGCTCAGCGGCGAACAGGCCCCCGACGCCCAGCTGATGGGCTCCTCCACCGTGCCCGTCGGCGTCGCCACCGAGGCCCACGCCTACCTCGCGCACGGCGGCCCGGCCAACCTCGCCCAGCTCGCCCGCTTCCTCTCCGACACCGCGCTGCTCACCGGCCACGGCTTCGAACCCCCGGCCGCCGCCCCCACCTGGGGCCCCCTTGAGCGCACCGCGCGGCAGCTGCCGGACGGCGCGCCGACCATCGCCGTGCTTTACTACCGCGCCCACCACATGAGCGGGAACACCGGCTTCGTCGACGCCCTCTGCTCGGCGATCGAGGACGCGGGCGCCCGCCCGCTGCCGCTGTACGTGGCCTCGCTGCGGGCCCCCGAGGCGGAGCTCGTCGACACCCTCCGTACCGCCGACGCCCTCGTCACCACCGTCCTCGCCGCCGGTGGCACCAAGCCCGCCGAGGCGCAGGCGGGCGGCGACGAGGAGGCGTGGGACGCGGGCGCGCTCGCCGCGCTCGACGTGCCGATCCTGCAGGCGCTGTGCCTGACCGGCTCGCGCGCCGCCTGGGACGAGAACGACGAGGGCCTCTCGCCGCTCGACGCCGCGAGCCAGGTCGCCGTGCCCGAGTTCGACGGCCGCCTGATCACCGTGCCGTTCTCCTTCAAGGAGATCGACGAGGACGGTCTCCCGGCGTACGTGGCGGACGCCGAGCGCGCCGCCCGGGTCGCGGGCATCGCCGTCCGGCACGCCCGGCTGCGGCACATCCCGAACGCCGAGAAGAAGCTGGCGCTGGTCCTCTCCGCGTACCCGACCAAGCACGCCCGCATCGGCAACGCCGTCGGCCTCGACACCCCCGCGTCCGCCGTCGCCCTGCTTCGGCGGCTGATCGCCGAGGGCTACGACTTCGGCCCCGTCGAGTCCATCCCCGGTCTGGTCTCCGGCGACGGCGACGAGCTGATCTACGCCCTGATCGAGGCCGGTGGCCACGACCAGGACTGGCTCACCGAGGAGCAGCTGGCGAAGAACCCGGTCCGGATCCCGGCCGCCGACTACAAGCGCTGGTACGCCGAACTCCCGGCCGAGCTGCGCGAGCAGGTCGAGGAGCACTGGGGCCCGGCGCCCGGTGAGATGTTCCTGGACCGTTCGCGGGTCGGGCGGGGCGGCGACCCGGAGGGCGACATCGTGCTCGGCGCGCTGCGCCGCGGCAACCTGCTCGTGCTCATCCAGCCGCCGCGCGGCTTCGGCGAGAACCCGATCGCGATCTACCACGACCCCGATCTCCCGCCGTCCCACCACTACCTCGCCGCCTACCGCTGGATCGCCGCGCAGACGGCCGACGGCGGCTTCGGCGCCGACGCGATGGTGCACCTGGGCAAGCACGGCAACCTGGAGTGGCTGCCCGGCAAGAACGCCGGCCTGTCCGCCGCCTGCGGCCCGGACGCGGCCCTCGGCGACCTGCCCCTCGTCTACCCGTTCCTGGTCAACGACCCGGGCGAGGGCACCCAGGCCAAGCGCCGGGTGCACGCCACCCTGGTCGACCACCTGGTGCCGCCGATGGCCCGCGCCGACTCGTACGGCGACATCGCCCGCCTGGAGCAACTCCTCGACGAGTACGCCCAGATCAGCTCCATGGACCCGGCGAAGCTGCCCGCGATCCGGGCGCAGATCTGGACGCTGATCCAGGCCGCGAAGCTCGACCACGACCTTGGCATGGCCGACCGCCCCGAGGACGACGGCTTCGACGACTTCCTGCTGCACGTCGACGGCTGGCTGTGCGAGGTCAAGGACGCCCAGATCCGCGACGGACTGCACGTCCTCGGCGGCGCGCCGACCGGCCCCGAGCGGGTCAACCTGGTCCTGTCCATCCTGCGCGCCCGGCAGATCTGGGGCGGCACCCAGGCGCTGCCCGGGCTGCGCGAGGCGCTCGGTCTCGACGAGTCCGCCGCGACCCGGATCACCGCCGACGAGGCGGAGGCGAAGGCCCGCGCGCTGGTCGAGGCGATGGAGGCGGCGGACTGGGAGGTGGCGGCCGTGGCCGGGGTCTGCGGCGACGCGTACGGCCCCGACGTGGCCGCGGTGCTGCGCTTCGCCTGCGAGCAGGTGGTGCCGCGGCTCGCCGCCACCACCGACGAACTCGCCCACTCCGTCCACGCGTTGAACGGCGGCTTCGTCCCGGCGGGCCCGTCCGGCTCGCCGCTGCGCGGCCTCGTCAACGTGCTGCCGACCGGCCGCAACTTCTACTCGGTCGACCCCAAGGCCGTGCCGTCCCGGCTCGCCTGGGAGACCGGCCAGGCCCTCGCCGACTCGCTCCTGGCGCGCTACCGCACCGACAACGGCGAGTGGCCCAGCTCCGTCGGCCTGTCCCTGTGGGGGACGAGCGCGATGCGCACGGCGGGCGACGACGTCGCCGAGGCGCTGGCGCTGCTCGGCGTCCGGCCGGTCTGGGACGACGCCTCGCGCCGGGTGAAGGGCCTTGAGGCCATCCCGCTGGCCGAGCTCGGCCGCCCGCGCGTCGATGTGACGCTGCGCATCTCCGGCTTCTTCCGTGACGCGTTCCCGCACGTCATCGGGCTGCTCGACGACGCCGTCCGGCTGGTCGCCGGGCTCGCCGACGAGTCCGCCGAGGACAACTACGTCCGCGCCCACGCGCAGGCCGACCTCGCCGAGCACGGCGACGAACGCCGCGCCACCACCCGCATCTTCGGCTCCCGGCCCGGCACCTACGGCGCCGGTCTGCTCCAGCTGATCGACTCCCGGGACTGGCGCACCGACGCGGACCTCGCCGAGGTGTACACGGTGTGGGGCGGCTACGCGTACGGCCGCGGTCTCGAAGGCCGCCCGGCGCGCGCCGAGATGGAGACGGCGTACAAGCGGATCGCGGTCGCGGCGAAGAACACCGACACCCGCGAGCACGACATCGCCGACTCGGACGACTACTTCCAGTACCACGGCGGCATGGTGGCGACCGTGCGCGCGCTGCGCGGCACCGCGCCGGAGGCGTACATCGGCGACTCCACCCGCCCCGAGACGGTCCGCACCCGCACCCTGGTCGAGGAGACCTCCCGGGTCTTCCGGGCCCGGGTGGTCAACCCGCGCTGGATCCAGGCGATGCGCCGGCACGGCTACAAGGGCGCGTTCGAGCTGGCGGCGACCGTCGACTACCTCTTCGGCTACGACGCCACGACCGGTGTGATCGCCGACTGGATGTACGACAAGCTCACCCAGGAGTACGTCCTCGACCCGGAGAACCAGGCGTTCCTGAAGGACGCCAACCCGTGGGCCCTGCACGGGATCGCGGAGCGGCTCCTGGAGGCCGAGTCGCGCGGCATGTGGGAGAAGCCGGACCCGGAGACGCTGGCCGCGCTGCGGCAGGTGTTCCTGGAGACGGAGGGCGATCTGGAGGACGACGGGTCCGGGGACGAGGCCGGGGCCGGGTCCGACGCCTGAGTTAGGCTCGCGGTTCGTTCGAGAGCTCACGAGAGCTGATCAGGGGTACGGGGTGGGGTCGATGGGTCTGCGTGGGCGCGGGATCGTGGTGGCGTCGGTGGTGCTGGGCCTCGGCCTGACGCTGGGCGCCTGCGGGGGCTCGGACGGGGACGGCGACGGCGGTACGGGGCCGACGCCCGGCGCCACGGCCCCGGCGACGCCCACCGCGACGCCCACCGCGTCGGACGCCCCGACGGACGGCCCGACGGACGGCCCGACCGGTACCGCGACCGGCACCCCGGACGGGACCCCGACCGCCGGGCCCTCGGCCCGGCGGACCCCGCCGACCATGGGCGGCCGGTCGCTGAAGCCGTACGCGCCGCCGACCTCGGCGGCGACGCCGAGCCCGTGACCGGGACGCCTCACGCGGGGCACGGCACGTCGGCGTCCCACGGCGCCAGGTCGATCCGTCGCCCCCGGAAGCCCGCGCGGAGCCGCCGGTCGTGGCTGACCAGGACCACCGTGCCCGGGTAGTGCGCGAGGGCCGCGTCCAGCTCCTCCACCAGACCGGGGGAGAGGTGGTTCGTCGGCTCGTCGAGCAGCAGCAGATCGGCCGGGGCGGTGACCAGCCGGGCCAGCTCCAGGCGACGGCGCTGGCCGGTCGACAGGGCACGGACCGGGACCGTGAGGTCCCGCTCGGCGAACAGGCCGAGCGCGCGCAGCAGTTCGGTGCGGTCCGCCCCGAACGCCTCGGCGACGGTACGGGGATCGGTGGCCGCGCCGGTGTCCTGCCGGAGCAGGCCCACCCGGTCCGGCGTCGTGCTCACGGCCACCGTGCCGCTGTTCGGGGCGAGTTCGCCCGCGAGCAGCCGCAACAGGGTCGTCTTCCCGGCCCCGTTGCGGCCGGTGACGAGGAGCCGTTCGCCCGGGGCGAGGTGGAGCGCGTCGAGCCGGAGCCGTCCGGCGACCCGGACGTCCGCGAGCTCGACCCCCGCCGCCGCGCCGGATCCGGTCCCTGTCCCGGTCCCTGTTCCGGTCCCTGAGCCGCTGCCGCTGCCGCCCGGGAACCAGGCGGTGAACCGCAGCGGTTCCGGCGGCCTCGGCACCGGGTGCGCGGCGAGTTCCGCGAGCCGGGTGCGGGCGGCCCTGATCCGGCTCATCGCGCCGTGCGCCCGCGAGCGGGCCCGGAACGCGCCCGCCCCGCTGAACGCGGCCGGGGCCTTGCGCGGGATCGCCGAGAACCGGTCGATGGCGCTGTCGGCGAGCGCCGCGTACCGCGCCCGTTCGGTGCGCCACTCCTCGTGCTCCCGCACCCGGCGGGCCCGGTCGGCGGCCCGTCCGGCCAGATAGCCGGGGTAGCCGTCGCCGTGGCGCCGTACCGTCCGGGTCTCGTGGTCGACCTCGACGACCGCCGTGGTCACCCGGTCGAGGAAGGCCCGGTCGTGGGTGACCGCGACCACCGTGCCCCGGTGTCCGCGCAGCCGCTCCTCCAGCCAGGCCACGGCCTCGTCGTCGAGGTCGTTGGTCGGCTCGTCGAGCAGCAGCAGTTCGGGGTCGGCGGCGAGCACCCCGGCAAGCGCGAGCCGGGACCTGCGCCCGCCGGACAGGGTGCCGAGCGGGCGGTCCCGGCCGGCCGGGGCGGCGAGCGGTGCGCGTTCGCCGAGCCGCCGCAGCACGTCGGCCACCCGCCGGTCGGCGTCGGCGCCGCCGCGCGCCTCGTGGGCGGCGAGCAGCTCGGCGTACCCGTCGAGGTCGCCGGTGACGGTGCCGTGGTCGGGGGTCTCCTGCCCGGCGAGCAGCCGCAGCAGGGTGGACCTGCCGGATCCGTTGTCGCCGACGACGCCGACGCGTTCGCCGGGTCGTACGGAGAGCGAGATCCGTCGCTTCGCCTTCACCGTACGCCCCCGGCACCACCCCCCCTCGCAAGACGTTTCGTCTCGCGAGGGGGTGAGGGGAGGTGGGGAGTGCTTCAGGACTTCAGGTCCTTCGCGGCCTTCACGGCCGCCGCCGCGTCCACGTTGCCGAGTCCGAGCTTCGCCTGCTGCTGCGGGTTGCTCGCGGTGTCCTGGATGGTCTTCATGATCTGCGCCGGGTTCAGGCCCTGCTGGTGCAGCAGCGCGGCGACGGCGGAGACGTACGGCGAGGCCATCGAGGTGCCGGAGAGCGTGCCGTAGCCGGAGGTGTCCTTCAGGGTCTCCTTGGTCGTGTACGTCGGCAGCGTGGACAGGATGTTCACGCCGGGCGCGGCGACCGCGTTCTGCGCGCCGAAGTTGGTGAAGGAGGCGGGCGCGCCGTTCTCCCCGGCCGCGTTGACCACGAGGACCGGGGTGTCGATCTTGTACGGCTGGAGCAGCGTCGAGTCGTTGCCCGCCGCCGCGACGACCACGGCGCCCTTGCTGTTGGCGGTGGCGATGGCCTGGTTGAGCACCCCGCCCTTGAGCAGCCGGGCCATCAGGCCGGACTCGCCGAGGGAGAGGTTGATGACGTCGGCGCCGTGCTGGGCGGCCCAGACGATGCCCTTGGTGATGTTCTCGTTGGTGCCGCTGCCGTCCGCGCCGAGCACCCGGACCGGCATGATCTTGGCGCCGGGGGCGCCGCCCGCGACCCCGATGCCGTTGTCCGTGTGGGCGGCGGCGATCCCGGCGACATGGGTGCCGTGGCCGTTCAGGTCCTTGGGCTGGTCGTCGTTGTCGACGAAGTCGTGCCCGGCGACCAGGCGGCCCTTCAGGTCGGGGTGGTCGAGGTCGATGCCGGTGTCCACGACCGCGATGATCGTGTCGTCGCCCTTGCTGGTGTCCCAGGCGGTCGGCAGCTTCAGCGCGTCGAGGGCCCACTGCTGCCCGCGCATCGGGTCGGCCTTGTCGTCGTCGTCGCTGCCGCAGGCCGTGGTCAGAGCCGCGGTCAGGGCGGTGAGGGCCGTGAGGGCGACGAGAGTGCTGCTGGGCCGACGGCGCATGAAATTCTCCCCATTTGTACGCATTCCTGGTGCATCCGCACCAGTCAAACGGCAGTCGGGGTCCCCCGCATCCCGAGCGGCTCCGACCGTGCGGCCGCCGGGGCAGGCGGCGACGGCCGGGACGACGGCCGGGGCGACGGGGCGATCGGTCGCGGGCGGCCCGTCAGTCCCCGGTGAGCGGCGCCCCGATCCGTACGTTCCAGCGCCCCGCCCGGCCCGACAGCTCCACCGTCTCCAACGGCCGTACGTCCAGGCGCCAGAAGCTCTCCTGCGGCGCGCCGAGCGCCTCGGCGACGGCCGCCCGGATCACGTCCGGCTCGGCGAACACCACCAACCGGCCGGAGGGGCCGGTCAGTTCGGGCGAGGTGAGCCAGGCCGCGACCCGGGTCCGCAGCGCGCGCAGCGACTCGCCGCCGTGCGGGGCCGCGTCCGGGTCGGTGAGCCAGGCGGCCACCGACTCCGTTTCCCCGGAGCCGAGTTCGGCGAGTTCGGCGAGCGTACGGCCCCGCCAGCGGCCCATCGCGCAGCCCGCGAGGGCCTGCTCCACCTCGGCGTCGGGCACGCCGAGCGCCGTCGCGGTGGCCGCGCAGCGACCGGAGGGCGAGCGGAGCACCCGTACCCCCGCGGGCAGTTGCGGCGGGTCGGCGACCGGCTCCACGGGACCCGCGTCGTCGAACCGGGCCTGGCGCAGCGCCGCGGTCAGAGCGGGCGCGATCAGCGAGAGCCGGACGGTCATGGGTGATACATCCCTCAGCGTTTCGGACACTCTTGGCGGGGAGTGTGCGGCGCGGTACCTTCAGTCGACATTTTCAGAGAACGACGACGGCGAGACGGAAGTCCGGTGAGATTCCGGCACGGTCGCGCCACTGTGAGCTGCCTCGGACCCACCGGGGCGGTGAGTCAGACCCGACGACCGTCGTCGCGCACCACCGTATGGGACGCGAGTTCCCCAGGAGGTTCCACCATGGCCGAGGCCATAGCTTCGCCCGTCACGTCCGTGCCCGCCGTCGCCCCGCTCTCGCTGCCGGTCCGCGCGGTGCTCCCCTGGGCACTGTTCGCCGGTGTCCTGATGCTGGTCGCCCTGTACTTCGTCGGTGCCGAGCAGGGGGCGACCTCCCTGTTCGCGGGCAGCGACGTGCACGAGTGGGTCCACGACGGACGCCACCTGCTCGGTTTCCCCTGCCACTGACGACCGAGGGGCCACCAGCGCACATGTCTGACACCACCATGCCCACGAGCGCGCCCACCGGCTCGCTCGTGGGCAGACTTCTGCTCCGCGGCATGCTCGCGGGTCTCATCGCCGGACTCTTCGCCTTCGGTCTCGCGTACGTCGCGGGCGAGCCGTCCGTCAACGCCTCGATCGCCGTCGAGGAGGCCACCGCCAAGGCCGAGGCGGCGAAGGAGGCCGGGCACGACCACGGCACCGAGGCCGCGGCGGGCCACGACCACGGCGGCCAGGCGGCCGAAGAAGAGGAGGAGATCGTCAGCCGGGACCTCCAGTCCACGGCGGGTCTCGCCACCGGCGTCCTCGTCTACGGCGTCGCCCTCGGCGGCATCGCGTCCCTCGCGTTCTGCTTCGTCCTCGGCCGGGTCGGCCGGTTCACGGCGAAGGCCACCGCGGCGCTCGTCTCCGCGGCGGCGTTCACCACGGTCTACCTGGTGCCGTTCCTGAAGTACCCGGCGACCCCGCCGGCCGTCGGCAACCCGGACACCATCGGGAAGCGCACCACGCTCTTCTTCCTGATGATCCTGCTGAGCGTGCTGCTCGGCGTCGCCGCGGTCATCGTGGGGCGCAGGCTCGCCCCGCGCCTCGGCAACTGGAACGCCACGGTCGTCGCGGGCCTCGGCTTCACCGCCGCGGTCGTGCTGGCCTGCGCGGTCCTGCCGGACAACGAGGACGCAGTCGCCGCGAACTTCCCGGCCGCCGTGCTGTGGGACTTCCGGCTCGCCACCCTCGGCATCCAGGCGGTCCTGTGGGTGGTCTTCGGGCTCGCCTTCGGACTGCTCGCGGAGCGGCTGCTCGCCCCGGCGACGGCCGGTGCCCGCGCGGTACGGACGGCCGAGGCCGCCTGACCCCGTACCCGCCGCACGATCGTGCCGCCTCGTCGGCCCCGTACCCCGCCCGGCGGGGGCACGGGGCCGACGGCGTTCCCGTACGCGCGTACGCCTCAGGCAGGCAGGGCCAGTTCGCGGACCGGGGTGCCGTCGAGCCAGCCCGCGATGTCCTCGACCGCCCCGCCGAAGTAGCGGGCGTAGTTGGCCCGCGAGACATAGCCGAGGTGCGGCAGCGCGAGGACGTTCGGCAGGGTGCGCAGCGGGTCGTCGGCGGGCAGCGGCTCCGTCTCGTACACGTCGAGGCCCGCGCCCGCGATCCAGCCCTCGCGCAGCGCCCGCAGCAGCGCCGGTCCGTCGACGAGCCCCGCGCGGGAGGTGTTCACCAGGTACGCGTCCGGGCGCATCGCCCGTAGTTCGCGCTCCCCGAGCAGCCCGCGGGTGCGGTCGGACAGCACCAGGTGGACCGAGACGAAGTCGGCGGCGGCCAGCAGTTCGGGCAGCTCGGCGGCGCGTCGTACGCCGTGCTCGGCGGCGCGCGCGTCGGTGAGGTGCGGGCTCCAGGCGACCACGTCCATGCCGAACGCGAGGCCCACCCGGGCCACCCGGCCGCCGATCTTGCCGAGACCGACCAGGCCCAGGGTGCGGCCCGCGAGGTCGGCGCCGACCGTCGACTGCCAGGGCCCGCCGTCCCGCATCGCCCGGCTCTCGACGTGCGTCTGCCGGGCGAGACCGAGCAGCAGCGCCCAGGTCAGCTCGGTGGGCGGGGTGGAGCCGCTGTCGGTGCCGCAGACCGTGACGCCCCGGGCGCGGGCGGCGGCGAGGTCGATGGAGGCGTTGCGCATCCCGGAGGTGACGACGAGTTCGAGCCGGGGCAGCCGGGCGAGCAGCGCCGCGTCGAGCGGGGTCCGCTCGCGCATCACGACGAGGATCTCGCAGTCGCCGACGGCGGCGACCACCGCGTCCTGGTCCGCGAGCCGCTCGCGGATGGTCCTGACCTCCACTCGGCCGTCGAGCGCACTCCAGTCGGCCGAGGCGAGGGCCACACCCTGATAGTCGTCCAGTACCGCGCAGCGCTTCATGCCCCGCATGATCGCCCATGGAGCGTACGGGCGGGGGCGCGGGGCCGCCCGTCGGGCGGGGCGGACGGGTGAGGGCGCCGGTGGTCGCGGCTCCCGGTGCGACAAAGGCGGGGCGCCCGCCCAGAATCGGGATGATCCACCGAGCCCGGGAGGTGCGCCTCGCGGAGCCTCGCGGAGGAGGAGCCCGCCCATGACGACGCCCGATCCCGCAGAACCCACCAGTCCCACTGGCCCCACCGGCGCTGCCGGTCCCGGTCCCGGTCCCGGTCCCGGTCCCGACGAGGTGGCCGCCCTCCGGGCCCGGATCGCCGCCCTCGAAGCCGCCGCGGGACCGGAGCGCCCCGCGCGGCCCCCGCACCACCGCTGGCGCGCGTTCTTCGCCGCGCTCCTCATCGTCGTCGGCTGCGTCCTCGCGCCGCTCGGTCTGGTCGCCGCATGGGCGGCGGACGAGATCGGCGACACCGACCGCTATGTGGCGACCATGGCCCCGCTCGCCGCCGACCCCGACATCCAGGCGGCGGTCGCGAACCGGGTCACCGACGCCGTGATGGACCACATCGACCTCGCCGACCTGCTCGAAGGCGTCGCCCCCGACCAGCGCCCGCTGCTCGCCAAGGCGCTCGGCAAGCTGGGCGGTTCGCTCGAAGGCGCGGTGCGCAGCTTCGTGCACGACAAGGCGCAGGACTTCGTGGCCTCCGACGCGTTCGGGACGGTGTGGGAGGAGGCCAACCGGGCCGTCCACACCTCCCTCGACCGGGCCCTGACCGGCAGCGACGACGGCGCCGTGAAGATCGAGCAGGACACCGTGACGCTCGACCTGGCGCCGGTGGTGGACCGGGTCAAGCAGCGCCTGGTCGACTCGGGGCTCACGGTGGCCGGGAAGATCCCGGAGGTGCACACCGACTTCACGGTGGTGCGCGCGGACGACATCGGCAAGGTCCGCACCTACTTCGGGCTGCTGCAGAAGGCGGGCTTCTGGGTGCCGGTGCTCGCCGTGCTGTGCGTGGCGGCGGGCGTGCTCCTCGCGACCCGCCGCAGGCGCACCCTGATCGCGGCGGCGCTGGGCTTCGCGGTGGCGTCGCTGCTGCTCGGGATCGGCCTGACCGTGTTCCGTACGGTCTATCTGAACGCCCTGCCGAGCGGTGTCTCGCCCGCCGCGGCCGGGTCCGTCTACGACGTCCTGGTGCGCTATCTGCGCACCTCGGTACGGGTGTTCGTGACCCTCGGCGTGGTCTTCGCGCTGGCGGCCTGGCTGTCCGGTCCTGGGCGGTGGGCGACGCTGGTCCGCGGGGTCTGGCACGCGGGCATCGCGGCGACCCGCGCCGCCGCCGACCGCGCGGGCCTGCGCACCGGCCCGGTCGGGCCGTTCGTGCGCCGGTGGCGGCGCTGGCTGACCTGGCTCCTGGTGGCGGCGACGGTCGTGGGCTACATCTGGTGGCCGCACCCGACCGGCTGGGTGGTGGTGGGCCTGGCGCTCGCCCTGCTGTTCGCGCTCGCGGTGACGGACTTCCTGGCCGCGGAGTCCTCCTCCGGGTCTTCCGGTGCGGCGGTCGGGTGACCGCGGGCGCACTCCGGGCGCCGTCGCTCGGCCTGCTGGCGGCGGCGCTGACGCTCGGCCTGGCGGCGCGGTCGGCGGGACGGCGGGGGAGAGAGTGGGGGACGGGCGCTCGCCCACCACTTGGCACAGGTCCTGGCACAGGAGTTCCGTTTCTTTGCCGCGGGAGCGATGAGTTCTTCGGGCGCCCCGGGTCTACCTCCATGACAACGACGCGCACGTGACAGCACCGCGCGAGCCCCGTGCCGACGCCCCGAGGAGACCGTCATGACCGCCACGCTCAGCACCCCCCGCCTCGCCACCGCGCCCCGTACCGCTCCCCGCCGGGCGCTGGTCGCGGGGACGGTCGCGGGCCCCCTGTTCCTGGCGACCGGACTGGTCCAGGGCCTCAGCCGGGAGGGCTTCGGCTTCGGCCGGAACGCGATCAGCCAGCTCGCACTCGGCGACCTCGGCTGGATCCAGACGATCAGCTTCCTGGTCACCGGGGCCCTGCTGCTCGCCGGCGCGGCCGGACTGCGCCGGGTGCTGCGCGGTGAGCGCGGCGGAACCTGGGCCCCGGCCCTGGTCGGGGTGTTCGGCGCCTCGTTCTGGGCGGCGGCGGCGTTCGACGCCGACGCCGGAGCGGGCTTCCCGGTGGGCGCCCCGGACGCGGCCACGATGACCGGGCACGGCGCCGCCCACATGGCCGCCGGGATGATCGGCTACCTGTCGCTCTGCGTCGCCCTGCTGCTCCTGGCCCGCCCGCTGGCCGCCCGGGGCGACCGGGCGTTCGCCCGGGCCACCCGGATCGCGCCGGTCTTCGTGCTCGCGGGCTTCATGGCCTCGGCCGCGTCGGTCATGGCCTTCACGGCGGGCGCGGCGCTGGGCCTGCTGTGGCTGTCGGCGGTGCTGTACCGGCTGAACCGCCCGGGTGCGGCCGTCTGAGGGCTGGTCCGTGGGGGTTCTCCGGCGGGGCGCGTCACGCGCCCCGCCGGAGCCGTGTCCGGCGGACGATGGCGTTCGGACGCGGTGCGGTGCGACGGTGGAGACGAGGTGCGGGCCATGTGGGCGAGCGGGGCGGCGTACGAACCGTACGTGGGCCGGTGGAGCCGACTGGTGGCCGACCGGTTCGTCCGGTGGCTGGCCGTCGGACCCGGTGGCGGCTGGCGGGACGTCGGCTGCGGTACGGGGGCGGTGACCCGGGCCGTCCTGGCCGCCGCCCAACCGGTGGCCGTCGTCGGTGTCGACCGGTCACCGGAGTATGTGGCCCACGCCCGGGCCCGGGTCGACGATCCGCGGGCCCGGTTCGTCGTGGGGGACGCGACGGAACTGCCGTTCCCGGACCGTACGGCCACGGCGGCGGTCAGCGGACTGGTCCTCAACTTCGTCCCCGACCCGGCCCGCGCCGCCGCCGAACTGACCCGGACCGTCGTCCCCGGCGGCCGGGTCGGGGTGTATCTGTGGGACTACGGCGACGGCGGCATGGAGGCGATCCGCGCCTTCTGGGACGCGGCGATCGAACTCGACCCGCAGGCGGCGGCCCTTGACGAGGCCGTACGGTTCCCGCTGTGCGCCCGGGGCCCGCTGGGCGAGCTGCTGCGGGGCGCGGGTCTCGTGGACGTCGAGGTCACCGGCATCCGGGTGCCGACCCGCTTCGCGGACTTCGACGACTTCTGGACCCCCTTCCTCGGCGCCCAGGGCCCGGCCCCCGCCTACCTGGCCACCCTCCCGCCCCCGCACCGCACCGCCCTCCGCGACCGCCTCCGCACCACCCTGCGCCGCGCCCCGGACGGCACGATCCGCCTGCACGCGCGCGCGTGGGCGGCACGGGGGACGAGACCGGGGCGCTGAGCCGTCCCGGCTCCCTTCGCTTCGTGGCGCGAGGGCGGTGCGAGGCCGACGCAAAGCCTGGTGTGTGGGGGCGGGCGGACCGGGTAACGTCGTTGTCATGTTCTTCCAGGCGCTGATTCACGGGTGAGAGCGTGACGGGCCCTCGCCGACGTCCCTCGTCGGCCCGCCCGTCCCCCACCGTGAACCCGTAGACCACTTCACCTCACCACCCGGGAGAACCCGTGACCGACAGCAAGAACATCAACAACCCCGTGGGCCAGGGCGGCGGCCAGCGCAAGCGGCAGTCCCGCGCCGAGCGGCAGAACAACGGCCCGCACCGCAACCTCGACCGCCAGAACGCCGCCGACCGGAAGGCGGAGCTGGTGCGCAAGATGAAGGAGAAGGCCCTCGGTGCGAACGCGGCCGAGGCCGGGCAGACGGACGGCGACACCGCCCGGAGCTGATCCACCGCAGGCGCGGGGCGCCGCTGGACAACGATGAAGGCCCAGGTCTCTGACCTGGGCCTTCGTCGACGAGCGGATGACGGGAATCGAACCCGCGCCATGAGCGTCGTGTACCTGGACTGGAAAGGGCTGTCTGGCTCCGGTATGCCGCGACCTGGCACGGCGGCGGCCCTACAACTTGCTCATCTTGGCGTACGGGCTCAGGATCCGCTCTTGCGTCGAGCCGAAATCCACGACCGCCGCGATCCCGCTCTCGATGGCGATGACCCGGCCGAGCCCGTACACGTCGTGCGTGACCTGGTCGCCAACGGCGAACTGCTGGGGAGGCCGCGTGACGGGGGCCTTGAAGGGGCTGGTGGGCAAATGGCGCTTCGGTGCACTGGGCTTCGTCATTGCAGCCAGTATGCGCCCGCGCGTGTCTGTTCGTCGCGGCTGTCCACCTCCGCGATGCGAGGGAGCTGAGACAGGTCTGGACATCGACGAAGGCCCAGGTCTCTGACCTGGGCCTTCGTCGATGAGCGGATGACGGGAATCGAACCCGCGCTATAAACGGCGTCGGCCAGACGACCCCGCCGACGGTCTTCGGGGGCACGACTTGTTCACGGTTGCCTACCCCAGCTTGCCGCGGTTACAGTTATTTCAGATGACTGCTTTGCTGGGTCCGTGAATGGGAGGTCGACATGGCTCGAACGAGCGTTCTAGCCCGTGCTGAGAAGGTCGAGCCGAACCCCTCGCATCAGGGCGCGCTCGCCGCGACCGCCCGGATGGCGCCGGAGCAGGTCGAGGTAGTGGTCCGCACCCCTGACGGAGTCGAGCTGGCGTTGCCGGCGGAACTGGTCCGGGTTCTTCTCGCTTCAGCCGGCGAGCTGGCCCGGGGGCATGCAGTCACGGTGCTGGCGTCCGAGGTGCAGCTGTCGCCCGCTGAGGCTGCTGAGCTTCTGGGCTTGTCTCGGCCGTTCGTCGCGCGCCTGCTTGATGCCGGTGATATCCCTTCGATGAATCTGCCCGACAGTAGTCACCGAGTGGTGCGTCTCGCGGACGTGCTGGCGTTCCAGCAGCGGCGCGAGCGTCGCAGGGAGGGGCGTCGCCAGATCGCTGATGTGCTTGACGATGCCGGGCTGCCGTACTGATCTCGATGGCGCGGTAAGTGTCGAAGGGGAGGAAGGGCGAACGTGGCGGCACGGGCCTTCGTGGACACCAACGTCCTGTTTCCGTTCTCGGTGATGGACGTCATGCTGGCCCTTACAGAGGATTCCATCCACGAGATCGTGTGGTCCGAACGACTTCTGGCGGAGTGGGAACGGGTCATCGTCCGGGAGGGAAGGCGTTCTGCTGACTCGGCTGCCGCTGTTACTCGCGCCATCCGACGGTTCTTCTCCGACTGCGAGATCCCGGCAGCGGCCTATGCGCACCTTGTGGACGAGCCCGCCTTGCGAAGGCGGGTGTGCCACGCTTCGCCGACCTCTTGGCCGGGCATCTCGGGTAGCGCGCGGCTTCCGAATCGGTGTAGACAACGACGAAGCCCCAGGTCGCTGACCTGGGGCTTCGTCCGAAGAGCGGATGACGGGAATCGAACCCGCGCTATAAGCTTGGGAAGCTCATGTTCTACCATTAAACTACATCCGCAAACGCCGCTGAAGATCGACGCGGCATCGTTGCACACTGTACCCCATCCCGCATCCGCGCCGAAGCGCGAGACGGCGGAGTGCCCCCGGAGTGCCCTCCACGAGGTGGGGGGAGTGAGCGTCTAGTGTGGCTGTCTCGTCCACCAGTTGTGTCGGGGAAGGGACTTGATGGCTTCGATGGAGCGCACCGTCGTCCGTTGTGCCGAGGGGCACGTGTTCAGTACCGCTTCGTTTCCGCTCGCGCGGCTCGGGGCCGGGCGGATCGGGCCCGGGCGGTTGATCCGGTGTCCGCGGTGTGCGCGGCTGAGGCACGCCGTGCCCGTGGAGCCCGTGCAGCAGCGCTGACGTGCGGATGACTTCCGGGGCGCGGGGTCTGCCCGATTGGGGCAGCTCCGTGCCCTCTGCGTATCGTGGGACCGTGCTTCTCTCAGACAAGGACATCCGGGCCGAGATCGACGCCGGACGGGTCCGTATCGATCCGTACGACGAATCCATGGTGCAGCCCTCGAGCATCGACGTGAGGCTTGACCGCTTCTTCCGGGTGTTCGAGAACCACCGCTACCCCCACATCGACCCCGCCGTCGAGCAGCTCGACCTCACGCGCGAGGTCGAGCCCGAGGGCGACGAGGCGTTCATCCTGCATCCGGGCGAGTTCGTGCTCGCGTCGACCTACGAGGTCATCTCGCTGCCCGACGACATCGCGTCCCGCCTGGAGGGCAAGTCCAGCCTCGGGCGGCTCGGGCTCGTCACCCACTCCACCGCCGGGTTCATCGACCCCGGGTTCTCCGGGCACGTCACCCTGGAGCTGTCGAACCTCGCCACCCTGCCGATCAAGCTCTGGCCGGGGATGAAGATCGGCCAGCTGTGCATGTTCCGGCTGAGCTCGCCCGCCGAGTTCCCGTACGGGAGCGAGCGCTACGGCTCCCGGTACCAGGGCCAGCGGGGGCCGACCGCCTCCCGCTCGTACATGAACTTCCATCGGACCCAGGTGTGAGGCGGTAGCCGGAATGACTGAAGTACGCGAGAACCTGACGTACGAGGGCTTCGGGCACGCCGTCCGCGAGCTCGCCCAGACCATCGCCGACGACGGCTACGAGCCCGACATCGTGCTCTCCATCGCCCGCGGCGGCGTCTTCGTCGCAGGCGGTCTGGCCTACGCCCTGGACTGCAAGAACATCCACCTCGTGAACGTGGAGTTCTACACCGGCGTCGGCACCACCCTGGAGATGCCGGTCATGCTGGCGCCGGTCCCGGACGCCATCGACTTCAGCGACAAGAAGGTGCTCATCACCGACGACGTCGCCGACACCGGCAAGACCCTCAAGCTGGTCCACGACTTCTGCGTCGACCACGTCGCCGAGGTGCGCTCCGCCGTCATCTACGAGAAGTCCCACTCCCTCGTGAAGTGCGAGTACGTGTGGAAGAAGACCGACGAGTGGATCAACTTCCCCTGGTCGGTCGAGCCGCCCGTCGTCCGCCGCGAGGGTCAGGTTCTCGACGCGTGACCCAGGACGAAGAGCAATAGGACGTACGAGGAAGGGCCCCGCCGGTACCCGAGGCGGGGCCCTTCCTCGTACCGGCTCCGTCCTACAGCGTGCCCAGCTTGATCAGGCTCAGCAGCGCCACCAGCTGGATCGCCGACGCCCCCAGCGCCTTCGGCCACGGCAGGTCGTGCGAGCGGCTCACCATCATCGTGAGCAGTGCGCCCGCCGCCAGCCAGGTCAGCCAGCCGACCACCTGGACCAGGCCGTTCTCGCCGCCCAGGAACAGGGCGAAGATCAGCCGGGGCGCGTCCGTGATCGACATGATCAGCATCGACAGGCCCACCGTCGGCTGCCAGCTGCCGTCGCCGCCCAGCTGGCGGGCGAGCGTGTGGGTCACCACGCCGAGCACCAGGCCGCCGATGACGAAGCCGACGCCGGTGAGCAGCACGTACGGGATCGCCGTCGACAGGGTCGCGTTGATCGCGTCCTCGCGCGCCTGGTCGAAGCCGAACAGCGCGAGCAGCCCGTACAGGAAGGTCACGACCAGCGCCGGGCCCCACACCGCGTGGTCCCGCATCCGCAGGAAGGTGTCCGCGGGGCGCAGGACGATGCCGCTGAGCAGGGCCTTCCAGGGCAGCCGCGGGCCGACCGGGGCCGGGGCCGTGCCCGCCTGGTACGTGGCGCCCGCGCCGTACGGGTCGTCGTGGACGCTGAACACCTGGGTGTGGCCCGGGTTGTTGTCCGCGTAGTGCTGTTGCGGGTGCTGCTGCTGCGGCGCGTACGGGTCGCCGAAGTACTCCGGCTCGCCGTGCGGCGACCGGCCGCCGCCCTGCTGCTGCGGTGCCCACTGCTGCTGCCCGGGCGCCTGGCGCGGGTACTGCTGCCCGGGCCCCTGTTGCGGGTAACCGGGCGGGGGCGCGTCGTACCCGTACGGCGCCTGCTGCTGCGGGTGCTGCGGTTGCCGCGGGTGCTGCGGTTGCTGTTGCGGGGGGCCACCGGCCCGGCCGCGTCCGTTCCTGAATCCAGCCACGTCAAGAACGTACCCGCTCCCGCTGTGGACGGCTGCCCCGGCCGCGTTGTGCGGCAGAGCTGTGACATCCCCTAGGGGATGCTCATGGGATTCCTTATGGGGTTACGCAGCCGCGCCCCAGCCTTGTGGCGTCCGTTACATATCCGACGGAATATGCACACATCGGGCTCCTACCTTGGATTTGTCGCCGAACAAGCCAGGCAAAAGGAACTTTCCCATGCGAATCACCCGCCGGACCCTCCGTACCGCCGCTGTCGCCACCAGCACCCTCGCCGTCCTCTCCCTCCCGGCCACCGCCGCCTTCGCCGCCGACGGCGCCGCGACCGGCGACCAGACCCAGGGCCAGGGCCAGGGCCAGGACCAGGGCCAGACCCAGGAGGAAGGAAAGCAGGACCAGGGGCAGGACCAGGGGCAGGACCAGACCCGGAAGGACGAGGACCAGGGTCAGGACCACCAGGACCCGCAGGTCCTGCCGCCCGTCGAGCGGGTCTTCGTCACGTCCGTGAAGCTCGTCGACGGCTCCGTCGCCAAGGTCTACAAGACCGGCGACAGCGCCTACGCCGCCGAGATCTGGGCCGGCGGCAGCCTGCTCGACACCCTCACCACCACCGGCAAGCCCGCCTACGGCCAGAACAACGGGATGCACGTGGTCCTGAACCCGGACGGCTCGGTCCGCTCCTGGATGGACAAGACCCCGGACACCAAGCCCACCCCGAAGCCCAAGCCCAAGCCGACCACCAAGCCGAAGCCGGCCGGTCACCAGGCGCACGCCAAGATCACCATGCCGGACGGGCGGATCGCCAAGTTCTACCAGGGCAAGAACGGCCCGAGCGTCGAGTTCTTCATGCCGAACGGCAACTACCTCGGCAAGATCGACCTCAAGAACCTCTCCACCGTCAACGACGGCTGGACCTACAAGATCGTCCCGCAGGGCAAGGGCGTCTACCGCTTCGTCGTCATCGACACCCCGAAGCAGGGCGGCAACAGCTGGGTCTACGACTTCAACGGCAAGCTCCTGAAGACCTACAAGGCCGAGAAGACCGTCCACGGCAAGGAAGGCACCAAGAGCAAGGTCGTCGTGCCCCGCGGCACCGTCCCCAAGGGCGCCGTGAAGGCCGGTGCCGAGGGCGTCGCCGACGTCTCCGGCGGGCACGACGAGGCCGCCCTGATCGGCGTCGGCGGCGGCATGGCCGCGCTCGGTGCCGCCGGTCTCGGCTTCGCGCTCTACCACCGCCGCTCCGAGCAGGGCTGAGCCGCCGAAGCAGCGGACCCCGACCCGGACGGAGTACGGGATACGGGATACGGGATACGGGAAAGGGCCGCCCCCGCGTGAATCGCGGGAGCGGCCCTTCCGTGTGCCGTCGGTCAGCGGGAGTTACGCGGCGGGCTCCGGCTCCGGCTCCGTCGCGGGCTCCTCCGGCTCGGGCTCGGCCGGGGTCTTCACCGAGTCGAGCAGCAGCTGGGCGACGTCCACCACCTGCAGGCTCTCCTTCGCCTTGCCGTCGTTCTTCTTGCCGTTCACCGAGTCGGTGAGCATGACCAGGCAGAACGGGCAGGCCGTCGACACGATGTCCGGGTTGAGGGACAGCGCCTCGTCGACGCGCTCGGTGTTGATGCGCTTGCCGATCCGCTCCTCCATCCACATCCGCGCGCCACCGGCGCCGCAGCAGAAGCCGCGCTCCTTGTGGCGGTGCATCTCCTGCTGGCGCAGGCCCGGGACGGCCGACATGATCTCGCGCGGCGGCGTGTAGACCTTGTTGTGGCGGCCCAGGTAGCAGGGGTCGTGGTAGGTGATCAGGCCCTCGACCGGGGTGACCGGGATCAGCCGGCCCTCGTCGATGAGGTGCTGGAGCAGCTGGGTGTGGTGGATGACCTGGTAGTCGCCGCCGAGCTGCGGGTACTCGTTGGCGATGGTGTTGAAGCAGTGCGGGCAGGTCGAGACGATCTTCTTCGCCGACTTCGGCTTCTTCGTCGACTCGTCCTCGTCGTCCTCGCCGAACGCCATGTTCAGCATGGCCACGTTCTCCTGGCCGAGCTGCTGGAACAGCGGCTCGTTGCCCAGGCGGCGCGGGGAGTCACCGGTGCACTTCTCGTCGCCGCCCATGATCGCGAACTTGACGCCCGCGATGTGCAGCAGCTCGGCGAAGGCCCGGGTGGTCTTCTTGGCGCGGTCCTCCAGGGCGCCGGCGCAGCCGACCCAGTAGAGGTAGTCGACCTCGCTGAGGTCCTCGATGTCCTTGCCGACGATCGGGACCTCGAAGTCGACCTCCTTGGTCCACTCGACGCGCGCCTTCTTGGCCAGACCCCAGGGGTTGCCCTTCTTCTCCAGGTTCCTGAGCATCGTGCCCGCCTCGGACGGGAACGCGGACTCGATCATCACCTGGTAGCGGCGCATGTCGACGATGTGGTCGATGTGCTCGATGTCGACCGGGCACTGCTCGACGCAGGCGCCGCAGGTGGTGCAGGACCACAGCACGTCCGGGTCGATGACGCCGTTCTCCTCGGCGGTGCCGATGAGCGGGCGCTCGGCCTCCGCGAGGGCCGCGGCCGGGACGTCGGCGAGCTGCTCGGGGGTGGCCTTCTCCTCGCCCTCCATGGTCTTGCCGCCGCCCGCGAGCAGGTACGGCGCCTTCGCGTGCGCGTGGTCGCGCAGCGACATGATCAGGAGCTTGGGGGAGAGCGGCTTGCCGGTGTTCCAGGCGGGGCACTGCGACTGGCAGCGGCCGCACTCGGTGCAGGTGGAGAAGTCGAGGATGCCCTTCCAGGAGAACTGCTCGACCTGGGAGACGCCGTAGACGTCGTCCTCGCCCGGGTCCTCGAAGTCGATCGGCTCGCCGCCGGAGGTCATCGGCTGGAGCGCGCCGAGCGCGGTGCCGCCGGTCGCGTTCCGCTTGAACCAGATGTTCGGGAAGGCGAGGAAGCGGTGCCAGGCGACGCCCATGTTGGTGTTGAGCGACACCACGATCATCCAGATGAACGAGGTGCTGATCTTCACCATGGCGGTGAGGTAGATCAGGTTCTGCAGGACGCCGGTGCTCAGCCCCTTGAAGGCGAGGACCAGCGGGTACGAGGCGAAGTACGCGGCCTCGTAGTGCTCGACGTGGTGGATCGCGCCCTCAAGACCGCGCAGCACGTAGATCGCGAGGCCGATGGTGAGGATGACGTACTCGACGAAGTACGCCTGGCCCGCCTTGGAGCCGGCGAAGCGGGACTTGCGTCCGGCCCGGCCGGGCAGGCTGAGCAGCCGGATCGCCATCAGGACGAGGATGCCGAGGATCGTCATCACGCCGATGAACTCGATGTACAGCTCGAACGGCAGGAAGCCGCCGATCACCGGGAGCGTCCAGTCGGCCTTGAAGAGCTGGCCGAACGCCTGCGCCAGGGTGGGCGGCAGGGTCAGGAAGCCGACCGCGACGAACCAGTGGGCGACGCCGACGATGCCCCAGCGGTTCATCCGGGTGTGGCCGAGGAACTCCCGGACCAGCGTGACGCTGCGCTGGTAGGGGTTGTCGGTCCGGGTGCCGGCCGGGACGGGCTGACCCAGCTTGAAGTACCGGACGAACTGACCGATGGCGCGGGCGAGCAGGGCGACGCCGACCACGGTCAGGGTCAGCGACACGATGATCGCGACGAGTTGCATGACGGGCTCCTCGGGCGGGCCCCGCAGCGGGCCTACTAAGCGGTAACTTATTGAGTCCGTGCCGAGATTACCCGTTCGCGGCGTCGCACTGTAGCGGAGCTCACGGTGATCTGTGTCGCTCAGGCAACCCTTGCCGCGGGTACCGGCGTCCGCGCGGCCGCGCGACGTTTACGGACTGCTGGCAGCGTACGCGCCAGAATCACCAGGTCCATGCCGAGCCAGTGGTGGTCCACGTAGTGGAGGTCCAGCAGCTCGCGCTCCTCCCACGGCAGGTCCGACCGCCCGCTGATCTGCCACAGGCCGGTGATCCCGGGCCGTACGGTGCTCCGGCGCCGCCCGTCCCCGGCCGCCTCCCGGTGTCCCGGCGCCAGCGGGCACGGCCCGACCAGGGACATCTCGCCGCGCACCACGTGCAGCAGCAGCGGCAGCGAGGCCAGCGGGCCGCGGGTGCGGAAGGTCAGCATCGTGAAGACGCGCTCGCCCCGGCCGGCCACCGGGCGGCGGCGCAGCGGGCCCGCCGGGCTGCTGGTGCCGAGGGTGACGGAGAGCGCGACGGCCGCGATCAGCGGGGCGAGCAGGGTGAGCAGCAGGACCCCGCCCGCGAGGTCGACCCCGCGCTTCACGGCCGCGCCCCTCATCCGCGTACGCCCCTCATCCGCGTACCCGTCGTCCGTGAACGCCCGTCATGCGCGAACACCCTCCGGAGAGAATCATGGGATTTGTCCGGACTCTCTCATGGGTGCGTGCCCGGTTCGGGGAGCGACGCGCGCCCGGAGGCTCGTTCCAGCGGGCTCCGGGGGCGTCTTTGAGCCGCCTGAACATCGGAGAGTTGAGTCGAGCCCACTCAGGTCTGTTGACTCTCGTCCCGGGCTGGTGCATCCTTGAGTCAGTTCCACTCAAGTCAGTCAGCTGGAGGAATCGAAATGGCACGTGCGGTCGGCATCGACCTGGGCACGACTAACTCCGTCGTCAGCGTTCTCGAAGGCGGCGAGCCCACCGTCATCACCAACGCCGAGGGCGCCAGGACCACGCCGTCCGTCGTCGCCTTCGCCAAGAACGGCGAGGTGCTCGTCGGCGAGGTCGCCAAGCGTCAGGCGGTCACCAACGTCGACCGGACCATCCGGTCCGTGAAGCGTCACATGGGCACGGACTGGAAGATCGAGCTCGACGGGAAGACCTTCAACCCGCAGCAGATGTCCGCGTTCATCCTGCAGAAGCTGAAGCGCGACGCCGAGGCGTACCTGGGCGAGAAGGTGACCGACGCGGTCATCACCGTCCCCGCGTACTTCAACGACTCGGAGCGCCAGGCCACCAAGGAGGCCGGTGAGATCGCGGGCCTCAACGTCCTGCGCATCGTCAACGAGCCGACCGCCGCGGCCCTCGCGTACGGCCTCGACAAGGACGAGCAGATCATCCTCGTCTTCGACCTCGGTGGCGGCACCTTCGACGTGTCCCTCCTGGAGATCGGCGACGGCGTCGTCGAGGTGAAGGCCACCAACGGTGACAACCACCTCGGTGGTGACGACTGGGACCAGCGTGTCGTCGACTACCTGGTGAAGCAGTTCGCCAACGGTCACGGCGTGGACCTGTCCAAGGACAAGATGGCCCTCCAGCGCCTCCGCGAGGCCGCCGAGAAGGCCAAGATCGAGCTCTCCTCCTCCACCGAGACCACGATCAACCTGCCCTACATCACGGCTTCCGCCGAGGGCCCGCTGCACCTGGACGAGAAGCTCACCCGCGCCCAGTTCCAGCAGCTCACCGCGGACCTGCTGGACCGCTGCAAGACGCCGTTCCACAACGTGATCAAGGACGCCGGCATCTCGCTCAGCGAGATCGACCACGTCGTCCTGGTCGGTGGCTCCACCCGGATGCCCGCCGTCGCCGAGCTCGTCAAGGAGCTGACCGGCGGCAAGGAGGCCAACAAGGGTGTGAACCCGGACGAGGTCGTCGCCATCGGCGCCTCGCTCCAGGCCGGTGTCCTCAAGGGCGAGGTCAAGGACGTCCTGCTGCTCGACGTCACCCCGCTGTCCCTCGGCATCGAGACCAAGGGCGGCATCATGACCAAGCTGATCGAGCGCAACACGACCATCCCGACCAAGCGCTCCGAGATCTTCACGACGGCCGAGGACAACCAGCCGTCCGTGCAGATCCAGGTCTACCAGGGCGAGCGCGAGATCGCGGCGTACAACAAGAAGCTCGGCATGTTCGAGCTGACCGGCCTTCCGCCGGCCCCGCGCGGCGTCCCGCAGATCGAGGTCTCCTTCGACATCGACGCCAACGGCATCATGCACGTGACCGCGAAGGACCTGGGCACGGGCAAGGAGCAGAAGATGACCGTCACCGGCGGCTCCTCGCTGCCGAAGGACGAGGTCAACCGGATGCGTGAGGAGGCCGAGCAGTACGCGGAGGAGGACCACCGCCGCCGCGAGGCCGCCGAGACCCGCAACCAGGGCGAGCAGCTCGTCTACCAGACCGAGAAGTTCCTCAAGGACAACGAGGACAAGGTCCCGGGTGACGTGAAGACCGAGGTCGAGGCGTCCCTCACCGAGCTGAAGGAGAAGCTCAAGGGCGAGGACACCGCCGAGATCCGCACCGCCACCGAGAAGGTCGCGGCCGTCTCGCAGAAGCTCGGCCAGGCGCTCTACGCCGACGCCCAGGCCGGTCAGGCCGCGGGCGGCGACGCCGGTGCCGGTCAGGCCCAGGCCGCCGACGACGACGTCGTCGACGCCGAGATCGTCGACGACGAGAAGCCGAAGGGTGGCGCTGTCTGATGTCGGAGGAGACCCCGGGCTTCGAGGAGAAGCCCGACGTCCCCGCCGACGGCACGCCCGAGGAGACCGAGGCCGCCGACTCCGCCGCTGCGGCGGAGGACGCGGCCCCGGCCGGGGACGCCACGGACGTGGCACTCCTGGCGCAGCTGGACCAGGCCCGTACGGCGCTCGGCGAGCGCACCGGTGACCTCCAGCGGCTGCAGGCGGAGTACCAGAACTACCGTCGCCGGGTGGAGCGGGACCGGATCACGGTCAAGGAGATCGCCGTCGCGAACCTCCTGACCGAGCTCCTGCCCGTGCTCGACGACATCGGCCGGGCCCGGGAGCACGGCGAGCTCCTCGGCGGCTTCAAGTCGGTCGCCGAGTCGCTGGAGACCACCGTCGCCAAGATGGGTCTGCAGCAGTTCGGCAAGGAGGGCGAGCCCTTCGACCCGACGATCCACGAGGCCCTGATGCACAGCTACGCGCCGGACGTCACCGAGACGACCTGCGTGGCGATCCTGCAGCCGGGGTACCGGATCGGCGAGCGTACGGTCCGCCCCGCGCGGGTGGCCGTCGCCGAGCCCCAGCCGGGCGCGGCTCCGGCCGCGAAGGAAGACAAGCAGGCCGACGAGGAGAACGGTGGCCCCGACGAGGGGTGACGCCGTGATCGTCCGAGAGGAGGGACGTCGATGAGCACGAAGGACTTCGTCGAGAAGGACTACTACAAGGTCCTCGGCGTCCCCAAGGACGCCACCGACGCCGAGATCAAGAAGGCGTACCGGAAGCTCGCCCGCGAGAACCACCCGGACGCCAACAAGGGCGACACCAAGGCGGAAGAGCGCTTCAAGGCGATCTCCGAGGCGAACGACGTCCTCGGCGACCCGAAGAAGCGCAAGGAGTACGACGAGGCCCGCGCCCTGTTCGGGAACGGTGCCCTCTTTAATCAGGGGGGCCGGGCCGGCGGTCCCGGCGGTGCGGGCGGGTCGTTCAACTTCGACCTGGGCGACCTCTTCGGGGGCGCCCAGGGCCAGGGCGGCGCCGGGGCCGGCGGCTTCGGCGGCGGCCTCGGGGACGTCTTCGGCGGCCTGTTCAACCGGGGCGGCGGGGGCGGCACCACCCGCACCCAGCCGCGCCGCGGCCAGGACATCGAGTCCGAGGTGACGCTCAGCTTCACCGAGGCCATCGAGGGCGCCACGGTGCCGCTGCGGATGTCCAGCCAGCAGCCCTGCAAGGCGTGTTCGGGCACCGGCGACAAGAACGGCACCCCCCGGGTGTGCCCGACCTGCGTCGGCACCGGGCAGGTCTCGCGCGGCAGCGGCGGCGGCTTCTCGCTGACCGACCCCTGCGTCGACTGCAAGGGCCGCGGCCTGATCGCCGAGACCCCCTGCGACGTCTGCAAGGGCAGCGGCCGGGCCAAGTCCTCGCGCACCATGCAGGTCCGCATCCCGGCGGGCGTCTCCGACGGGCAGCGGATCCGGCTGCGCGGCAAGGGCGCGCCCGGTGAGCGCGGCGGGCCGAACGGCGATCTGTACGTCGTCGTGCACGTCGACGCCCACCCGGTGTTCGGCCGCAAGGACGACAACCTCACCGTCACGGTGCCCGTCACGTTCGACGAGGCGGCGCTCGGCGGCGAGATCAAGGTGCCGACGCTCGGCGGCCCGGCGGTGACGCTGAAGCTGCCCGCCGGCACCCCCAACGGGCGCACCATGCGCGCCCGCGGGAAGGGCGCGGTCCGCAAGGACGGCACCCGCGGCGACCTGCTCATCACGGTGGAGGTCGCGGTTCCCGCGGAGCTGGGCGACAAGGCGCGCGAGGCTCTGGAGACGTTCCGCGAGGCGACCGCGGGCGAGGACCCCAGGGCAGAGCTGTTCCAGGCCGCGAAGGGAGCTTGAGGACATGGATGGGCGCCGCCGCAACCCGTACGAACTGACCGACGAGAGCCCGGTGTACGTCATCTCGGTGGCGGCACAGCTGTCGGGTCTGCATCCGCAGACGCTGCGTCAGTACGACCGGCTCGGTCTGGTCTCGCCGGACCGCACGGCCGGCCGCGGCCGCCGCTACTCGGCCCGGGACATCGAGCTGCTCCGTCAGGTGCAGCAGCTGTCCCAGGACGAGGGCATCAACCTGGCCGGGATCAAGCGCATCATCGAGCTGGAGAACCAGGTCGCCGCGCTTCAGGCGCGGGTGGCCGAGCTGTCCAGCGCGGTCGAGGGCGCGGCGGCCGCGATGCGGCAGCGCGAGGCCCAGGTGCACGCCTCGTACCGGCGCGATCTGGTGCCGTACACGGATGTGCAGCAGGCCAGCGCGCTGGTGGTCTGGCGGCCCGGCCACAAGCGCGGCGAGTAGCGCCCGTCCGCCCTTCGCTCCTTCGGTTTCCCCTTCCGTACGTCGTGAGGCCCCCTCCACAGCTGTGGAGGGGGCCTCACGACATGCCGCGGGCAGGGGTGTTCAGTCGTCGCGTTCGAGGATCCCGGACTGGGCGATGAGATAGCCGAGCTGGGCGCGGCTGCCGCTGCCGAGGGAGGCGGCGAGCTTGGCGATGTGCGCCCGGCAGGTGCGGACGTTCATGCCGAGCCTGCGGGCGATGGCCTCGTCCACATGGCCCTCGACGAGGAGTTTGGCGATGGAGCGCTGCACGCCGCCGATGCCCTCGACGGACGGGGTGTACGGCACTTCCTCGTGCCACGGCACGCCGTACAGCCAGAACTGCTCGAAGACGCCGACGAGATACTGCACCAGGCCCTCGTGGCGCAGTTCGAGGGCGACCCGGCGGTCGCTGCGGGCGGGCACGAACGCCACCTTGCGGTCGACCACGATGAGCCGGTCGATGATCTCCTCGAGGGTGCGCACCTCCAGGCCGTACGGGCTGATCCGCTCGACGTACCCCATGGTCGCGGAGTGGTGCCGGGCGGTGTGCTGGTAGAGCGTGCGCATCCGGATGCCGCGTTCGAGCAGCGGCTCGACCCGGCGCAGTCCGGCCTGCACCACCTCGGGCTTGCGGCCGCTGCCGGGCTGGATGGTGAGCAGTTCCTCGGTGCACTCGTTGATGACCCGGTCGAGCGTGGCGTTGATCAGGCTGAGCCCTTCGAGCACCGTGATGGCCTGCGTCGCGGAGGGGTCCGGCACGTTGATGGTCATGAACGGCTCGAACGTGTCGGCGAGGGCGATGGCGTGCTGCCGGCGCTGCTGGATCTCCTGCTCGATGGGGTGGATCAGCTTGTTGAGCGCGATCGACGGGGACACCGGACGCAGCCACTGGCTGTCGTCCGGATCGGCGTGCAGCAAGGACAGTTCGATCAGGCAGGGGACGGGTTCCGCGTCGGCTCGGGCGATCCGGCCGGCCCGGAGCGCCTCGGCATAGAGGCGTTTTCCGGCTTCACACAGCTCACCAGGGCCATGCCCGTCGAGACTTTCACCCCGTTGTGTCTCCATTTGCACCCCCCTCAGGGTCCTGAATTACAGGAACATGATGCCTGGCACCGCTGGTGGAAGGGTTCGGAGTGAGTCATCGTCTTATTCGCGGGGGAGGAGGTAGTGATCAAAAGAGGTGGAGATCGGCCATGACCAGGAAGATTCGCGCACTCGGCGCCATAGCGTTTGCTGCAGCGGCTGCCCTCGGTGCCTTCGCCGCCCACGGCGAGCCCACATGGGACACGCCGCCCGCCAACGCCGTGGTCGCGGCGCCGGGTGAGCCCACGTGGGACCTGCCCGCGCAGCGCAGTGAGCCCACCTGGGACCTGCCCGCGCGGGGCGGCGAGCCCACCTGGGACTTCGTCGCGAAGCGGGTGACCGAGCCGACGTGGGACACCGCGCCGGCGGACACGGGCGCATGACCGTCCCGCCGGACGACCGGTCCTTCCGACGGGAGATGGCCTCGGCCTACCGCTCCGGGTGGCACTTCATCGATCTCGTCACGGCCATCCCCCACCGTGGCGACTCGTTGATGGTGACCCTGTTCGGGGAGCCGATCGTGGTCGCCCGTGAGCAGGACGAGGACGTCCGCGCCTACCGCTGTCTGCGCCGTCCCCGCGGCGCGCCGCAGCCCGTCCGCTGTGCCATCAGGTACGGCATGATCTTCGTCAATCTCGATCAGCGCGACCACCAGCTGGTGGAGTCGCCGCTGGTCGACACCGGAACCATCACCGCCACCCCCCGCAGTGCCTGAACGATTCCCCCGTCGTTGTAGATCGTTCAGGTGCTTCCCCCACACAGCGGCGCCATCGCGGACCTGAAACGCGATGGCGCCGCTGTGCGTGCCGGGACTTTTCCCTGTGCCGGGACTTTTTCGGCTGATTAGCGCCCCTCCGGAGCGCCCCGCCGGGGGCGCCGCCCCCGGCGGCCGCCCTAGGGGGGTGTCCGGCGGATCATGGCCGGGGCCGGGACGCCTGGCACGGCACCTCGCCGCGTTGCCGAACCGCCCCGATAGCTCCGCTATCGAGACGCTCCGGCGCCTTGCGATGCACCGCACCAGACGCCCCGGCCTGCCCGACCCTGATCCGCCGGACACCCCCTACGCGCGGCCCATCGCGCGGGTCAGCGCGATCTCGATGACCACCCGGTCCGGGTTGGGCGCGGGCGTCCGCCCGTACCGCGCCGCGTAGCGGTCCACCGCGTCCGCGACCGTCTCCGCCTCGGTGCGGATCCGCGCCACGCCCTCCAGGGTGGCCCAGCGCCCCTTGTCGACCTGGCAGACCGCGACCCGTGCGCCGTCCGGGCCCGCCGCCAGGACGTTGGCGACCTTGCGGCTGTGCTTGTTGGTGATGACCCGGGCGATGCCCTTCGTGCCGCCCTCGGGGTCGTAGGTGACGCCGACCGCCACCACGTGCGGGGTGCCGTCCGGGCGCGGGGTGGTCAGCGTGCACATGTGGTACTCGCGCCAGAAGCTGAGATACGAGTCGCCGGGCTTGCTCGGGTCGATGGCCATGCCCCGGAAACTACCGCCGGAACGTATCCCTTCGGTACCTTGAGCGGAATAGACTCAACTTTGTGTACGTTGGACGAGTCAGAGAAGAGCTGTCGACCCCGACATCCCTGATCTCCGCACCCTGACATCCGACCCCCGGAGGAGACCCCGCACGTGGACGCCGAACTGACCAACAGGAGCCGGGACGCGCTGAACGCGGCGAGCAGCCGCGCCGTGTCCCAGGGGCACGCCGATCTGACCCCCGCGCATCTTCTGCTCGCGCTGTTGACCGGTCAGGACAACGAGAACCTCGTCGACCTGCTCGTCGCCGTCGGCGCCGACCAGGCCGTCGTACGGGCCGGGGCCGAGCGGCTGCTCGGCGAGCTGCCCAGCGTCACCGGGTCCACGGTCGCGCCCCCGCAGCCCAACCGCGAGCTGCTCGCGGTCATCGCCGACGCCGCCGACCGGGCCAAGCAGCTCGGCGACGAGTTCCTCTCCACCGAGCACCTGCTCCTCGGCATCGCCGCCAAGGGCGGCCAGACCGGCAAGCTGCTCGACCAGCAGGGCGCCACCGCGGCCCGGCTCCAGGACGCCTTCGTGAAGGCGCGCGGCAGCCGCCGGGTGACCACGCCCGACCCGGAGGGCTCGTACAAGGCCCTGGAGAAGTTCGGCACCGACTTCACCGCCGCCGCCCGCGAGGGCAAGCTCGACCCGGTGATCGGCCGCGACCAGGAGATCCGCCGGGTCGTCCAGGTGCTGTCCCGCCGCACCAAGAACAACCCGGTGCTGATCGGCGAGCCCGGCGTCGGCAAGACCGCCGTCGTCGAGGGCCTGGCCCAGCGGATCGTGAAGGGCGACGTCCCCGAGTCGCTGCGCGACAAGCGGCTCGTCTCGCTCGACCTCGGCGCGATGGTCGCGGGCGCCAAGTACCGCGGCGAGTTCGAGGAGCGCCTGAAGACCGTCCTGTCCGAGATCAAGGAGAGCGACGGCCAGGTCATCACCTTCATCGACGAGCTGCACACCGTCGTCGGCGCGGGCGCCGGCGGCGACTCGGCGATGGACGCGGGCAACATGCTGAAGCCGATGCTGGCCCGCGGCGAGCTGCGGATGGTCGGCGCCACCACCCTCGACGAGTACCGCGAGCGGATCGAGAAGGACCCCGCCCTGGAGCGCCGCTTCCAGCAGGTCCTGGTCGCCGAGCCGAGCGTCGAGGACACCGTCGCGATCCTGCGCGGCCTCAAGGGCCGGTACGAGGCCCACCACAAGGTCCAGATCGCCGACTCGGCCCTGGTCGCCGCCGCCACCCTGTCCGACCGGTACATCACCTCCCGCTTCCTGCCCGACAAGGCCATCGACCTGGTCGACGAGGCCGCGTCCCGGCTCCGGATGGAGATCGACTCCTCCCCGGTCGAGATCGACGAGCTGCAGCGCTCCGTCGACCGGCTGCGGATGGAGGAGCTCGCGCTGTCCAAGGAGACCGACGAGCCCAGCCGCCGGCGCCTGGAGAAGCTGCGCCGCGACCTCGCCGACCGCGAGGAGGAGCTGCGCGGCCTCACCGCCCGCTGGGAGAAGGAGAAGCAGTCCCTCAACCGGGTCGGCGAGCTGAAGGAACAGCTCGACGGGCTGCGCGGGCGGGCCGAGCGGGCCCAGCGCGACGGCGACTTCGACACCGCCTCCAAGCTGCTCTACGGGGAGATCCCGACCCTGGAGCGGGAGCTGGCCGAGGCCACCGAGGAGGAGCGCGAGGCCGCCAAGGACACCATGGTCAAGGAGGAGGTCGGCCCGGACGACATCGCCGACGTGGTGGGCGCCTGGACCGGTATCCCGGCGGGCCGCCTCCTGGAGGGCGAGACGCAGAAGCTGCTGCGCATGGAGGACGAGCTGGGCCGCCGGCTGATCGGCCAGAGCGAGGCCGTGCGGGCCGTCTCGGACGCGGTGCGCCGCACCCGGGCCGGGATCGCCGACCCCGACCGGCCGACCGGGTCCTTCCTGTTCCTCGGCCCGACCGGCGTCGGCAAGACCGAGCTGGCGAAGGCGCTCGCCGACTTCCTCTTCGACGACGAGCGGGCCATGGTCCGCATCGACATGTCGGAGTACTCCGAGAAGCACTCGGTGGCCCGGCTGGTCGGCGCGCCCCCCGGCTACGTCGGCTACGAGGAGGGCGGCCAGCTCACCGAGGCCGTCCGGCGCCGCCCGTACAGCGTGGTGCTGCTCGACGAGGTGGAGAAGGCGCACCCCGAGGTCTTCGACATCCTGCTCCAGGTCCTCGACGACGGACGGCTCACCGACGGCCAGGGCCGCACGGTCGACTTCCGCAACACGATCCTGATCCTCACCTCCAACCTGGGCAGCCAGTACCTGGTGGAGCCGCTGACCAGCGCCGAGGAGAAGCGCCGCCAGGTGCTCGACGTGGTGCGGGCCAGCTTCAAGCCGGAGTTCCTGAACCGGCTGGACGAGATCGTGGTCTTCGCCGCCCTGGAGCAGGCGGAGCTGGCCCGGATCGCCCGGCTGCAGATCGACCGGCTGGCCCGCAGGCTCGCCGACCGCCGGCTCACCCTGGACGTCACGCCGGAGGCGCTGGCCTGGCTCGCGGAGGAGGGCAACGACCCGGCGTACGGTGCCCGGCCGCTGCGCCGCCTGATCCAGACGGCCATCGGCGACCGGCTGGCCAGGGAGATCCTGTCCGGCGAGGTCAGGGACGGCGACACGGTCCGGGTGGACCGCTTCGAGGACGGCCTGATCGTGGGCCGCGCCGAATAGCGGGGCCGGTACGGGCACCCCGCCGCGGGCGGAGATTCCGCGAGTCCGTCGGGATTCCTTCGGGATTCTCTCGGGATTCCTTCGCGATTCTTTCCGCCCGCAGCGGATACCGGCCGGTCGCACCGGGTGGGGGTTGCCACGGACCGGCCGCCATGGGGGAGGATGGCGTGCATCCGTACGAAGGGAAGAACCCGGTGAGCATCGACCCGTCCTCGATTCCGAATTTCGGGGCCCAGCCCCAGCCGCAGGCCGGTGGACCGGCGGGCCCCGTCGTTCCCGACCAGGACCTGGTGAAGCAGCTTCTCGACCAGATGGAGCTGAAGTACGTCACCGACGACGAGGGTGACCTCGCGGCGCCGTGGGAGGAATTCCGCACGTACTTCATGTTCCGTGGGGAGGGCGAGCAGGAGGTCTTCTCGGTCCGCACGTTCTACGACCGTCCGCACGCCGCGGACGACCGCGCCCGCGTCCTCGACGCGATCGACGACTGGAACCGCCGCACCCTGTGGCCGAAGGTCTACACCCACCTGCACGAGGACGAGGACGGCGCCGCCACCCTCCGTCTCATCGGCGAGGCCCAGATGCTGATCGGCACCGGTGTGTCGCTGGAGCACTTCGTGTCCTCGACGGTCAGCTGGGTCCGCGCCTCCATCGAGTTCGACAAGTGGATCGTCGAGACGTTCGGTCTCGAGTCCCCGGAGGACAAGGAGTCCGGCGACTCGGAGTAGTCACCGGACCCACGCCGTCCCTGCCGGTCCCCGCCGTCCCTCACAGGGCCATGCGGGCGAGCGTCAGCGCGTACGGCGCGTAGGCGAAGGAGAGCCCGGCCAGGCCCGCGATCACCACGATCGCGGCGCCCGGCCGGGCTCTCGTCATGGCGCGGGCGAGCGGCAGCAGCAGCGGGAACGCGGGCAGCAGGAAGCGCGGTTTGGACTCGAAGAAGCCGGAGCCGCCGACCGTGATGAGGACGAGCACCGCCGTGTAGACGAGTACGGGAAGCGGCGGCCGTTCCCCGTACGCGAGCAGCGCGAACAGCAGCACCCCGGCCGCCGTGATCAGCAGCGCCATCGTGAAGCCGAACTGGGTCGGCCCCCGCAGCATCTCCCGGACGAACCGCAGCGCGCCACGGCCGAAGTCGAAGCGCGAGGTCCAGCCGTCCTGCACGGCGAAGTAGCCGCCCAGCAGATCGCCGCGCCGGGCGCCGACCCACAGCAGGTACGACAGCCAGCCGACCGGTGCGAGCGCCCCGCCCGCCCAGATCCGCCAGGGCACCCGGCCGCGCCGCCGCCACAGCTCCAGGGCGACGGCCGCGAGCACGGCGGCGGCGATGGCGACGCCGTTCGGCCGGGACAGACCGGCGAGCGCGGCGAGGGCGCCCGCCCACAGCCAGCGGCGGGTGAGCAGCGCGTACAGCGCCCAGGCCGCGAAGGCGGTCATCAGCGGTTCGGTGTACGCCATGGTCAGCACGATCGAGTGGGGCAGCAGGCCCCACAGGAGCACCGTGAGCACGGCGACCGGGCGCCCGCACAGCCGCTCGGCGACCAGGAAGATCCCCCAGGCGGCGACCGCCGCCGCCGTCCAGGACAGCAGCAGCCCGGCGGTGCCGCCGCTGACCGGCAGGACGGTGGTGACCGCCCGGACGAGCCCCGGGTAGAGCGGGAAGAACGCCAGGTCCGACTGGACCACGCCGTGGCCCCAGGTCAGCGTGTGCCCGTAGCCGTGCGCGGCGATCCGGGTGTACCAGTCGGAGTCCCAGGACTTGGCGAGCAGCGCCCGCGGGGAGCGCCCGATGTGCCAGGCCCACAGGGCGAGCACCAGTATTCCGGTGAGCCGGGCGGCGGCGAAGAGGCCGAGCGCCGGAGCGGCCCGGTGCAGCGAGGCCCGCCAGCGGGGCACCCGCCGGACGGGGGCGGCGGTGGCGGACGCCGGGCGTTGCAGAGTCTCGGCGGACAAGGGGCACCTCCGTGCGCGCGGGAAAACCGGTCATGACCCGACAAGTCGGTTTACCTGACCGGGCCCGCGGCACGGCGGGGGCGCGCCCGTCAGAACCGGCGGATCACCCGCAGCTTCTCGGTGTACAGCTCACCGGGGTTGCCGTTGAGCACCGACCGGCCGCCGACGTCGCCGATCGTCGGACCGTTCGGCGTCCTGCGGCTGGAGGCGAACCGCTGGTTGCCGTACTGGTCGTACCCCAGGTAGATGCCGGTGTGGTCGGCGACCTCGTCGGTGCCGGTGGCGTCGAAGAACACCACGTCGCCGATCCGCATCGCGGCGAGCGACGGGGCCTGGGCGGACTCCTGCGCGACGACCACGCCGGGGCCGTACGCCGACTGGAACTTGGAGGTGCGCGGCAGGTTCACGCCGTCGTGCCCGGAGTCGAGCATCGGGATGCCCATCCGGTGGCCGTACACCATCCGCACGAAGCCCGAGCAGTCCATGCAGCCCTTGAACTTCTCCTCCGCGGGCACGGTCACCCCGGTGACCGGGAAGGTCCACGGCACGCCCAGGTACTCGTGGAAGTCCGCGCCGACGTACCGCAGCCCGGCCGCGTCCACCTTGCTGTACCCGGCGGCGCCGAGCACCTGCTGGTCCGGCTGGGCGGGATCGGTGACCTTGGGCGCGTGGGCGCGGAACATCGCGGTGTACGCGAGGGCGTCCGGCGTGGTGTCGGCGGCCCAGGCGCGGATCCGCTGCTCCATCGCCGCCGTCCAGGCGCCGTCGAAGGGCGCGGGCAGCACCCGCACCCAGGTGTCGTGGTGCACGACCGGCGGGTCCACCCACAGCGCCGAGTCGACGGCGAAGTCGTAGACCCGGCCCTGCAGGGCCGCCGTGCCGCCGTTCGACAGGAGCCCGCGCACGCCGACCGCGCCCTTGCGGAACACCCGCTCCGGGTCCGGCTCCAGGTCGTACAGGCTGTGGTGCCAGGTGTCCTCGGGCTCGGCGACGCCGTGCTTCCAGGTCCTGGCCCGCAGCAGGTCGCCGCGCTTCTCGACGCGCACCCACCAGTGGTCGAACGGGGCGAACGTCCCGGGCAGCGTGATCGGCGCGCCGAGCACGGTCAGTTCGTCCACGCACTCCTTCTCCAGGGAGAACGAGAGCTGGCCCGCCGGGCTGAGCGTCAGCCGGGCCCGGTAGTGGTTGCTGACGTTCTCGGCGCCGAACACGAGGGCGAGCGCGACGGGCGCGCCGGCCGGCAGCTTGTCGAAGGAGAACCGGGCCCGGACGGAGACGTCGCCGATCTCCTCGTCGGGCAGCAGGGAGTAGCGGGACTTCCCGGCGTTGCCGGGGCCGAAGGCGATGTACGCGCGGCCGTCCTCAAGGCCGTACTCGCTGGTGGCGCCGTTGTGGTGGGACCAGGTGCCGCCGCCGGGCGAGGAGCCCCAGCCGCTCGGGACGGTCCGCGCGAAGCCGTCGGCGAACGGCTTCTTCTGCTCGCTGAACCAGCGCTTCGGCCCGCGCAGGGTCACCGTGCGCGCCCCGGTGGTGAGGGTGGCGAGCACCCCGGCCTGGTCGGACACCTGGAGGAGCCCGCCCGCGAGGGTGCGGGTGGTCAGCGCGCCCGCCGGGTGCGGGGCGAAGTGCCAGGCGTCGGTCGGGTCGACGGCCATCGGCAGCCGCCCGTCGGGCCCGGCGGCGAAGGCGCGCACGGGCCCGGCCGGGGGCGCGGTGTCGGTCGGCCCCACCATGCCGACGGCGGGCACAGCGGCGGCGGCGGGCGTCGCCGCGACGACGGGCAGCGCCCCGGCGGCGGCCACCCCGGCCAAGGTGCCGAGCATGGCTCTGCGGCTCGGCCGGAACTCTCCTGCGGACATGCGGATCCCCCCTGGGAGTACGGGCGCCGGATGTTCGAACGCCGGTGCAGGACCCTAGCGGGGGCCCTGGTCAGGGCGCTGACCAGGGTCTGGGCTGGGGGAGTGGGGGCGCGGGAGGCTCGTCAGGTCAGGCGCTTGAGGCGGTCCACCGCCTCCGCGAGGACGTCCGTCCGCTTGCAGAAGGGCAAGGTGTGCGCACAGGGCGCTCGCACGACCCTGGCAATCAGAACACAATCTGAGTACAGTCTGAGTATGAGCCTTGCTTACCTGGGAGCCGAGCCCGAGTCGGTTTCGTTCACGGATCTGTCCAGAAACCCGAAGGCTGTAGCTGCTCGGGCTGCCGCCCTGGGTGCTCTGCGCGTCACTCATCGGGACGCACCCGACATGGTGCTGACGACCGCCGTGCACGCGGAGCGCACCGAGGAGAACCTCACGACGGCGTCACGGCTCTTCCTCGCGCTCATGAAGCACGATGACGGGGCCCGGTCGCTTCTGTTGGCGCTGCCCGACGTATTCCCATGGGTGCGGCACCTGGACGACGAAGAGATGCGCGCGTTCACCGTCGAGCTCCTGGAAGCGCTTTCAGATGCGGCGGAGCTGGGTGCCCGGGAGGCTGTGCACCGCGCGCTCGTCTCCTGGAGGGCGACGGCTCGTATCCATGCCGATCCGGAGCAGCTCAAGGAAGCTCTGCGTCCGCTCGACGGGGATGACCTGGGTCCGGTCGAGGTGGGCGGGTGAGCCCGAAGAAGGGCGATCGTGTCAGCGTTCCGCCGCTGAGCGGATGGAACGTGGTGTTCGGGACCACAGAGGCGGTGACCGGCTGGGAGGAGCTGTGCCGGGTGGCGCTTTCAAGCGCTCACCGTTGCCTGGAGGCGCTGCGTACCGACCCGGTGTCGCGTGAGCACTGGAACCGTCAGCACCAGCTTCGCGGGCGGCTCGCCATGAAGGAGTGGAAGGGTTCCGCGCTGGAACAATGGGAGTACGAGATCACGAGTGGTGGCAGGGTCCGCTACCTCGTCAGCCCGGAGACTTCGACCGTCATTCTGGTCTACGCATCCACTCGGCATCCCAAGGACACCGAGTAGTTCACCCTCGGAGGCAGGGCCCAGCCGAGGCAGGCCCTGCTCCCGAACTTCCACCTGGCGCGCCTGTCAGCGAGTCAGGCGCTTGAGGCGGTCCACCGCCTCCGCGAGGACGTCCGTCCGCTTGCAGAAGGCGAAGCGCACGAACGGGGCGCCCTCCTCGCGGTGGTCGTAGAAGACCGCGTTCGGGATGGCCACCACGCCCGCCCGCTCCGGCAGCGCCCGGCAGAAGGCGAAGCCGTCGTGCTCGCCGAGCGGGCGGATGTCGGTGGTGACGAAATAGGTGCCGGCCGGGCGGTGGACGCCGAAGCCGGCCGCCGTCAGACCCTCGGTCAGCAGGTCGCGCTTGGCCTGGAGTTCGGCCCGCAGGCCGTCGGTGAAGCTGTCCGGCAGGCGCAGCGCCTCGGCGACCGCGTACTGGAAGGGGCCCGAGGCGACATAGGTGAGGAACTGCTTCGCCGAGCGGACCGCGCTCGTCAGCTCGGGCGTGCTGGTGATCCAGCCGACCTTCCAGCCGGTGAAGGAGTACGTCTTGCCCGCCGAGCCGATCGTCACGGTCCGCTCGCGCATGCCGGGCAGGCTCGCGATCGGCACATGCTCGGCGCCGTCGAAGACCAGGTGCTCGTACACCTCGTCGGTGACCACCAGCAGGTCGCGCTCCTGGGCGAGTTCGGCGACGGCGGTCAGCTCGGCTCGGCTCAGCACCGTGCCGGTCGGGTTGTGCGGGGTGTTGAGCAGGATCAGCCGGGTGCGGTCGGTGACCGCCGCGCGCAGCTCGTCCAGGTCGAGGGCGAACGCGCCGTCGTGCGGCCGGAGGGTGACCGGGACCCGGGTGCCGCCCGCCATCGCGACACAGGCGGCGTACGAGTCGTAGTACGGCTCCAGGGCGATCACCTCGTCACCCGGTTCGACCAGTGCGAGCAGCGCCGCCGCGATCGCCTCGGTGGCGCCCGCGGTGACCAGGACCTCGCTGTCGGGGTCGTAGGACAGGCCGTAGCGGCGCAGCTGGTGCTCGGCGATCGCGGCCCGCAGCTCGGGCACGCCCGGGCCCGGCGGGTACTGGTTGCCGCGCCCGTCGCGCAGCGCCCGGACGGCGGCCTCGCGGATCTCCTCCGGGCCGTCGGTGTCGGGGAAGCCCTGGCCGAGGTTGATCGCACCGGTCCGGGCGGCGAGCGCGGACATCTCCGCGAAGATCGTCGTACCGAACTCCGCGAGGCGGCGGTTGAGCAGCGGTCGTGTCATGACCGCCATCCTGGGCCGAAGCTCTGGACTTGCTCAAGTGCGCTTCGGCCCGTTCCGGGGCGGGAATCCCCCTCGCAGAGCACGCGCCCGGAGCGCGCGCGGCTCCTCTCACTTCACTCACGGGGGAACGACATGTCCATCTTCCTGGTCCTCGGACTGATCATTCTGGTGATCATCGGATTCTCGGCCGCCTCGGGCGGCGGTTCGCGCAACCGGCGGCGCCGTCGCCGGGGCCGCTGGTCGAGCGGCGGCGACGGCGGGGGCGGCTGCTCCTCCTCCTCGTGCGGTTCGTCGTCCTGCGGCGCCTCCTCGTCCTGCGGTGGCGGGGGCTGCGGCGGGGGCGGCGACTGAGCGGACCCGGGGCGGGCGCGTCCTCGCGCAACGCTTGCGGAGGACGCGTCTGTTGGGCGTTTGTGGGAACCACGCGATCGATTCCGACTGAACAGTTGAACCGTGGGGCCCCCGAGGGGATGGAAACCACGTCAAGTTGGGTAAAAACGCTGTGGGCTGCCCACGGTTCATGATTCCCTCGCTGTCGAGAACATCCAGCCCTCGGACCGTGTGTGGAACCGAGCCGGCGATCCCCACTCCCGGTCGAATCCGTTCACCGGGACGCCCCCGGCCCACCCGTCAAACCGTGTTTGCGGAGCCGATCCATGCTCACCACCCTGAAGACCTCCTACACCGACACCCGCGCGGCCGACCTGGCCTGGGCACTGGGCCGTGACCCGTTGCCGGCGCTCGCCGTGCTCGACCTCGAACTCGCCGGAGCGAAGCTGCAGTTGCGGCTGCTCGGCGCCTCCCACCAGGTGCTCCTGGAGGAGGCCGACCGCAGCTGCTCGGAGACCGTCGCCTGCATGCCCGGCAGCAGCACCCCGCTGCCGCTGGGTGTGTCCAAGCGGGTCGGCGAGTGGGAGTACGAGTTCGCGGCCCGCGTCGAGACCCTGACCCAGGGCTCGTTCGCGGGCCGCGCCCAGGAACTCCTCGCCCTGGTCGCCGACCATCCGCACGGCCTGGCCGGGACCTTCCCCGGCTCACCCCACGCCTTCACGGCGATGCTCGCCCAGCGGCACGAGGGTCAGGTGCGCTGGCGCACCTGGCACGCGTACCCGCAGGAAGGGCAGTTGGTGGTGACCCGCACCAGGATCGGGGCGCGTATGCCCGCTTCGCTCTGACCCGGCGCGCACGCGACCATGCGCGTACGCCTCAGGTGCACTCGTGTGGGTGACAAACGGCGATACGTGCGTGACGTAGCGTTACGAACATGATCGACCCGCCCCTGACCCTGCCCCGACCGCCCAAGCGGGCGGCGCGGCTGCCCGAACGGCCTGGTGGGGTGCGGTATCCGGTCCTGGCGGTGGTGTTCGTCTGCGCCGCGTGCGGGCTCGTCTACGAGCTGGAACTGGTCGCGCTCGCCTCGTACTTGATCGGCGATTCGGTCACCCAGGCGTCCGTCGTGCTGTCCGTCATGGTCTTCGCGATGGGCGTCGGCTCGCTGCTCGCCAAGCGGCTGCGGCCGCGCGCCGCGGCCGGGTTCGGCCTGGTCGAGTGCGGGCTCGCGCTGGTCGGCGGCACCTCGGCGATGGTGCTGTACGCGTCCTTCGCCTGGTTCGGCGAGTCCCGCTGGGTGCTGGTGGCGTTCTCGCTGACCATCGGGGTGCTGATCGGCGCCGAGATCCCGCTGCTCATGTCGCTGATCCAGCGCGCGGACGGGAGCGGGAGTGCGGACGCCCCCGCGGGCGGGACGGCGGGCGCCGGGCGCGGGCGCGGCGGGCAGGACGCCGCCGGGACCGTCGCCGACCTGTTCGCCGCCGACTACGTCGGCGCGCTGGTCGGCGGGCTCGCCTTTCCGTTCCTGCTGCTGCCCTGGCTCGGCCAGCTCACCGGCGCCCTGGTCACCGGCGCCGTCAACGCCGTCGCGGGCGGCGGCCTGGTGCTCTGGCTGTTCCGGCGCGATCTGACCGCCCGCTCCCGGACGCTCCTCATCGGCGCCAACGTCTCGGTGCTCGCGGTCCTCGGCACCGCCACCGTCCTCGTCGACGACTTCGAACAGGCCGCCCGGCGCGCGGTGTACGGCGACAGCATCCGGGTCGCCGTGCACACCGACATCCAGGAGGTGGTGCTGACCGGCGAGCGCGGCGGCCCGCCCGACCTGTTCCTGGACGGCCGGCTGCGGGTCGGCGGCCACGACGAGTACCGCTACCACGAGGCCCTGGTGCACCCCGCGATGAACGGGCCGCACACCCGGGTGCTGATCCTCGGCGGCGGCGACGGCCTCGCCGCCCGCGAGGTGCTGCGCTACCCGGACGTCCGCGCGGTCACCGTCGTCGAGCTCGACCCCGGGGTGGTCCGGCTCGCCCGCACCGACCCCGACCTCGCCGCGCTCAACCGGCACGCCCTCCGGGACCCCCGGGTGACCGTGGCGTACGGCGACGCCTTCTCCTGGCTGCGCGGTTCGCGGCCCGTGCAGGAACGGTACGACGTGGTGATCTCCGATCTGCCCGACCCCGGGATCACCCCCAGCGCCAAGCTCTACTCGGAGGAGTTCTACGGGCTCGCGCGGGGCGCCCTCACGGACGGCGGGCGGCTCGTGGTGCACGCCGGTTCCGCCGCCGCCCGGCCCCGCGCCTACTGGACGGTCGACGCCACCCTGCGCGCGGCCGGGCTCGCCACCCGGCCGTACGCCGCCGGGGGCCGCACCTCCGGGCTGACCGCGGGACCCGACCGGGCGGGGCGCGGGCCCGGCGACGGGCCGCCGGGCGAGGGGGAGTGGGGGTTCCTGCTCGCGGCGGTGCCGGGCGGGGGCGGCGGAGATGCGGATTCCGGCTCGGGATCGGGTGCGGGCTCGGGTGCGGGCTCCGGTACGGGTGCGGGCTCCGGTACGGGTGCGGGTTCGGCGGCCGGGTTCGGCGTGGACCGGGGGGCGCCGGTGCTGGGGCTCGACCCGGCCGCGCCGCCGCTGCGCTCGCTGTCCCCGCGGGTGCTCACGCTGGCCGCGGCCCGGATCGAGGAGACCAGGACCGGAGCGGCGGCGGCCGATCTCCCGCCGTCGACCCTGGTCCACCCCCGCTACTGACCGGCGCCACCGACCGGGCACCGACCGCGCCACCGCCCGCGCGGCTCCGCCGGGACGGGCGACGGGCGGGCCGGGCCTGAGTAGGCTCGGCTTCCATGGAGCATGAGGTGTTCGTCCCGGTCCCGGCCGAGGTCCTGCGCGCCACTCTGACGGACCCCGCGCGGGTGGCCCGCTGTGTCCCCGGCTTCCAGCAGGACGCCGACGGGGCCGGGCCGCTGGCGGGCCGTCTGAAGGTCCGCGTCGGCGGCAACACCATCACCTACCGGGGCGTGCTGCGGATCACCGGGCACGGCGCCCGCTTCGCGGTCGTGGGCGAGGGGATGGAGGTGCGGGGCAAGGGCACCGCCGCGCTCGACCTGACGCTCGCCCTCACCCCGGTGGCCGAGGGCACCTCGATCGGCTTCGGCGGCGCGGTCACGGCGTCCGGGCGGCTCGCCGAGACGGACCCGGAGGCGCGCGCGGCGGCGGGCGCACGGCTGCTCGACCGGTTCGCGGAGGCGCTGGTGGCGGTCGCCGACGTCGAGGCGGAGGTCGCGGCGGAGGCCGACGCGGCGGCGGACGCCGAGGGCGAGGCCGGTGACGTCGACGCCGATGCCGACGCCGATGTCGACGACGACGGGGTGGACGACGGTGTCGAGGAGCCGGGCGGGGCCGGTGCGGCGGGAGGCGGTGGGCGGGGCTCGGTCTTCGACGCGCCGGTGCCGCCGCCGTCCCTGGACCGGGACGCCGACGCGGAGTTCGACGACGAGGACGGGGCCGACGCCGATGCCGACGACGGGTCCGACGCCGACGCCGACGACGAGGCCGATGACGAGGAGGCCGGGCCGCGCGCGGACGCCGTCGGGCGCGGCTTCGGCAGCGGCGGACAGCCCGCCGAGGCCGCCCACGCCCGCCGGACCATGATCGGCCGCAGCGCGGAGGAGGTCGACCACGCCCCGCCGCGCGGCCGGTACGCCCCCGTCCCCGCCGTCGAGGCGTCGAGCGCCGCCACCACGCTCCGCTGGATCGCCCCGGCCGCCGCGCTGGCGCTCGCCTCCGCCGTGGTCGTCGGCCGCGCCTGGCGGCGGCGCCGCTGACGCCGCCGCTGAGGCGCCGCAGGACACGGACCGGTCAGGCCATAAGGTCGGAGGGTGACCACTCTGACGCGACTGACGGCCGGTGACGCCGAGTTGACCCTCGATCCGGAGCACGGCTGCCGGATCGACAGCCTCCGCATCGGGGGCACCGAACTGCTGCTCCAGGGGCCCCGGTTCGGCTGCTTCGTGATGGCGCCGTGGGCGGGCCGGACCGGCAACGCGCGGTTCCGCGACGGCGCCGTCGAGCACGTGCTCCCGGTCAGCGAGCACGCCGCCCCGCACGCCCTGCACGGCACCGTGCGCGATGTCGCCTGGAAGACCGTCCAGGCCACCGGGTCCACCGCCGCGTTCACCGCCGAACTGACCGACCCCTGGCCGTACCGGGGCACCGTCACCCAGGTCGTCGAGCTCACCGAGGACGCGCTCACCCTGCGGCTCGGCGTCGAGACGGCGGGGGTGTCGTTCCCGGCGCAGGCGGGCTGGCACCCCTGGTTCCGCCGCAGCGTCGACGGCGGCCCCGAGGTCGAGCTGGACTTCCACCCGGCCTGGCAGGAGGAGCGCGGCGCCGACCATCTGCCCACCGGGCGCCGGATCGAGCCGCTGCCGCGCCCCTGGGACGACGCCTTCGGCATGCCGGACGGCGTCGACGTCACCCTCACCTGGCCGGGCAGCGTCGAGCTGAAGCTCACCAGCCGTGCCGAATGGGTCGTCGTGTACGACGAGCCGGCCGACGCGGTCTGTGTGGAACCGCAGTCCGGGCCCCCGAACGGCCTGAACACGCTGCCGCGCCTGGTCACCCCGATCGACCCGCTGGAGGTCGAGACCACCTGGCGCTGGCGCCGCCTCTAAGCTTCTGGGCATGACTGACGTACGCGCTGACCTGCTCCAGCAGATCAAGGACAAGGCCGTGGTGCACGGCAAGGTGACCCTCTCCTCGGGTCTGGAGGCCGACTACTACGTCGACCTGCGCCGGATCACGCTGGACGGCGCCGCCTCGCCGCTGGTCGGCCAGGTCATGCTCGAACTGACGAAGGACCTCGACTTCGACGCGGTCGGCGGCCTCACCCTCGGCGCCGACCCGGTCGCGACCGCGATGCTGCACGCCTCCGCCGCGCGCGGCGAGCGCCTGGACGCCTTCGTGGTCCGCAAGGCCGCCAAGGCGCACGGCATGCAGCGCCAGGTCGAGGGCCCGGACATCAAGGGCCGCCGGGTCCTGATCGTCGAGGACACCTCCACCACCGGCGGCTCGCCGCTGACCGCCGTCGAGGCGGCCCGCGCGGCGGGCGCCGAGGTCGTCGCCGTGGCGACGATCGTCGACCGCGCGACCGGCGCGGGCGAGAAGATCAGCACGACGGCCGGGGTTCCGTACCGCTACGCCTTCGCGCTCGACGAGCTCGGTCTGGCCTAATCGGACCCTGCTCCTCAAAGTCGTGACTTAGGTCCCGGGAGCGGGTGCGGATCGCTTCTGACCTGCGACTTTGATGAAAGTCGGGGTGTTTCACGTGAAACACCCCGGCCCAGGTCGTGGAACGGCCATGGGACCTCGCACAGGAGTCTGGAAAGATGGGGGCGACGATGACGTCGCCCCCAGGTCAGGGCTCAGCACGTACATACCCGCACATCACAAGGAGCGGACGAATGCCCATCGCAACCCCCGAGGTCTACAACGAGATGCTCGACCGGGCGAAGGCAGGCAAGTTCGCCTACCCGGCCATCAACGTCACCTCGTCGCAGACGCTCCACGCCGCCCTGCGCGGCTTCGCGGAGGCCGAGAGCGACGGCATCATCCAGATCTCGACCGGTGGCGCCGAGTTCCTGGGCGGCCAGTACAACAAGGACATGGTCACGGGCGCCGTCGCCCTGGCCGAGTTCGCGCACATCGTCGCCGCGAAGTACGACATCACGGTCGCGCTGCACACCGACCACTGCCCCAAGGACAAGCTGGACACCTACGTCCGGCCGCTGATCGAGGTCTCCGCCGAGCGCGTCGCGCGCGGTGAGAACCCGCTCTTCCAGTCGCACATGTGGGACGGCTCCGCCGAGACCCTGACCGACAACCTGGCCATCGGCCAGGAGCTGCTGGCCAAGGCCGCCGCCGCCCGGATCATCCTCGAGGTCGAGATCACCCCGACCGGTGGCGAGGAGGACGGCGTCACCCACGAGATCAACGACGAGCTGTACACCACCGTCGACGACGCGATCCGCACCGCCGAGGCCCTGGGCCTGGGCGAGAAGGGCCGCTACCTGCTCGCCGCCTCCTTCGGCAACGTGCACGGCGTCTACAAGCCGGGCAACGTCGTGCTCCGCCCCGAGCTGCTCAAGGACCTCCAGGCGGGCGTCGCCGAGAAGTACGGCAAGGCGTCCCCGTTCGACTTCGTCTTCCACGGCGGCTCCGGCTCCACCGCCGAGGAGATCGCCACCGCGCTCGAGAACGGCGTCGTGAAGATGAACCTCGACACCGACACCCAGTACGCCTTCACCCGCCCGGTCGTGGACCACATGTTCCGCAACTACGACGGTGTCCTGAAGGTCGACGGCGAGGTCGGCAAGAAGTCCACCTACGACCCGCGCACCTGGGGCAAGCTCGCCGAGGCGGGCATGGCCGCGCGCGTGACCGAGGCGTGTGTCGCGCTGCGCTCCGCCGGTCAGAAGATGAAGTAAGCAGTTGCCCGCGGGCAGCTGAAGCAGGTCTTGTCGTTCGACGGGTCCGGTACCACCCTCGTGGTGCCGGGCCCGTCGTCGTGTCCGTCCGTCTCCGAGGGGGGAATTCCAGGTGTCCGACGCATTCCAGGTGTCCGAGGTGTCCGAGGTGTCCGAGGTCTTCGACTTCGACCGTGCGACCGACCGGCGGGGCACGGCCTCGGTGACCTGGGACGGGCTCCCGGACCGCTTCGGCGTGCCGGACCTGGTCCCGTTCACCGTCTCCGACATGGACTTCCCGTCCCCGCCCGCGGTCCTCGACGCGCTGCGCGCCCGGGTGGACCACGGCGTCTTCGGCTACACCGACTGGCGGCTCGGCGAGTTCCGGGAGTCCGTACGGGACTGGTACGCCGACCGGCACGGGGTCGCCGTCGACCCGGAGTCCATGGTGTTCGCGCCCTCGGTGCTCTCCCAGCTCTCCCAGCTGCTGCGGATGTGGACCGCGCCGGGCCAGGGCGTGGTCGTGCACAGTCCCACGTACGACGGCTTCCGCAAGGTCGTCACCGGTCTCGGCCGGGAGCTGCGCGAGGTGCCGCTCGACGACCCCGAGGCGCTGGAACGCGAGCTGGCCAGGCCCGACAGCCGGATGCTGCTGCTCTGCTCGCCGCACAACCCGACCGGGCGGGTGTGGCGGGAGGCGGAGCTGAAGGAGTTCGCGCGGCTCGCCGAGCGGCACGGCACGGCCGTCGTCAGCGACGAGATACACGCCGACCTGACCGGCGCCGGGCACCGGCACACCCCGTGGACGGCGATCGCCGAGCCGGGCCGGGGCAGCCGCTGGGCGCTGCTGACCTCCGGCTCGAAGACCTTCAACTTCCCCGCGCTCTCCGGCTCGTACGGCTTCCTCGGCGACCCGGACGAGCGGGTCGAGTTCATCCGGCGGATGGAGACCGGCGAGGGCCTCGGCTCGCCGTCCGCGCTCTCCCTCGCCGCCCATGTCGGCGCCTACCGGCACGGCGCCCGCTGGCTGGACGCGCTGCGCGGCTATGTCGCCGGAACCCTGGAACTGGCCAGGGAGCAGCTCGCCGCCGGACTCCCCGAGGTCCGCTGGACCCCGCCGCAGGCCGGCTATCTGGCCTGGATCGACCTGCGTCCGCTCGGCATCGAGGAGGCCGCGCTCCAGGAGGAGCTGGTGAGCCGGGAACGGGTCGCCATCGCGCCGGGCGGCACCTACGGCGCGCCCGGCTTCGTCCGGCTCAACCTCGGCTGTCCGCGCGCCAAGGCGGAGCGTGGAGTGGCCGCGCTGGTGGCGGCGGCGCGGCGACTGGCCGCCTGACCGCTGGCCGCCTGACGGCCTCCCGTCCGGCCGCTCACCGGCCGCTCACCGGCCGGTCGCGGGGCTGCGCCCGGCGCCGGATCGCGGGACCATGCAGGCATGACCGACACGGCAGGCCCGGGCGGGGACAGGGACCCGGGCAGCGACGCGGGTACGCCCCCGGCTCCCGCACCGGCCCCCGCTCCCGCACCGGCTCCGGCCGCCGCGCCGACCGCCGCCCCGGCCGCCGCGCCGACCGGCGGCGGCATGGGGATCCGGCTGGCCTCGGGCACCGGGCGGTGGATCGTCCTCACCACCGTGCTCGGCTCCGGGATGGCGCTGCTCGACTCCACCGTCGTCAATGTCGCCCTGCCGCACATCGGCGAGGACCTGGGCACCGACCTCGCGGCGCTGCAGTGGACCGTCAACGCCTACATGCTCACCCTGGCGGGCCTGATCCTGCTCGGCGGCGCCCTCGGCGACCGCTACGGGCGGCGCCGGGTGTTCGTGATCGGCGTGGTGTGGTTCGCGGCGGCCTCGCTGCTGTGCGGGCTCGCCCCGAACGCCCCGGTCCTGATCGCCGCCCGCGCCCTCCAGGGCGTCGGCGGCGCACTCCTGACGCCGGGCTCGCTGGCGCTGATCCAGGCCAGCTTCCACCCGGACGACCGGGCCAAGGCGGTCGGTCTGTGGTCGGGCTTCGGCGGTGTCGGGGCGGCGATCGGGCCGTTCGTCGGCGGCTGGCTGGTGGACGGGCCCGGCTGGCGGTGGGTGTTCTTCCTGAACGTGCCGCTGGCGCTCGTCTGCGTACCGGTGGCGCTGCGGCACGTGCCGGAGTCCCGGGACGAGGTCCGGCACGGCCGGTTCGACGTGCTCGGGGCCGTCCTCGGCGCGGCGGCGCTGGCCCTGGTGACGTACGCGCTGATCGGCAAGACCTGGTGGGCGGGGGTGGCCGGGGTCGCGGTCGGGGTCTGGTTCGTGGTGGTGGAGCGGCGGCGCGGCGAGGACGCGATGATGCCGTCGTCGATCTTCCGGTCCCGGATGTTCACCGCCGTCAACCTGGTGACGCTGTGCGTGTACGCGGCTTTCGGCGGTTTCTTCTTCCTGGCCGCGCTCCAGCTCCAGGTGGTCTCCGGCTATTCGGCGCTGGCCGCGGGTACCGCGCTGCTGCCGACGACCGTGCTGATGCTGCTGTTCTCGGCGAAGTCGGGCGAACTGGGCGAGAAGACCGGGCCCCGGCTGCCGCTGACCGTGGGGCCGCTGCTGTGCGCGGCGGGGATGCTGCTGATGCTCCGGGTCGGCGAGCACGCCTCGTACGTCAAGGACGTGCTGCCCGCGCTGCTCGTGCTCGGCCTGGGCATGACGACGCTGGTGGCGCCGCTGACGGCGACGGTGCTCGCCTCGGTGGACGTGTCCCGGTCGGGGCTCGCCAGCGGCATCAACAACGCGGCGGCCCGGGCGGCGGGCCTGATCGCGGTGGCGGCGCTGCCGCTGCTCGCCGGGATGGGCCCGGAGACGTACCGCTCGGCGGACGAGTTCGGGAGCACCTTCCAGCGGGCGATGCCGATCTGTGCCGGGGTCCTGGTGGCGGGCGCGGTGCTCGCGTTCGCGACGCTGCGCACGCCGGACGCGGTGACGGCGGCGGCCGCCGCGCATCCCGAGTGCAAGGTGCACTGCGGGGTGACCGCGCCGCCGCTCGACCCGGGCGACGTGGCGGCGCCCCGGCCGGGCGAGCCCGCCGGGGACGGGCCCGGCGCGCCCGCGACCGGCTGAGGCAGACTGGGGCCCATGGCCATCCACGAGAACCTGCTGGGGGGACCGTCCCCCACCCACCTGCCCGACGACCCGGAGCCGCGTGAGCTCCTGGCGGCGGGCACCGCGCCGGCCGACGTCGCGGCGAAGTACCCCACCTCCTCGCTCGCCTGGGCGCAGCTCGCCGACGACGCGTACGAGGGCGGCCGGGTGATCGAGTCCTACGCGTACGCCCGTACGGGTTACCACCGCGGCCTCGACGCGCTGCGCCGCAGCGGCTGGAAGGGCCATGGCCCGGTGCCGTGGGAGCACGAGCCGAACCGGGGCTTCCTGCGCGCCCTGCACGCGCTGGCCCGCGCGGCCGGTGACATCGGCGAGAAGGAGGAGTACGAGCGCTGCACGACGTTCCTGCGCGACTCCTCGCAGACCGCCGCCGACACCCTGGGCTGATCCTCCGCCCGCCCGGAACCCTTCTGGAACCGCCCGCACCCGCCCCGGGTGCGGGCGGTTCTGTTCGCGAAGGGTCTGTACGATCCTGCGGACCGGGCACAGGGGGAGAGGTCGGTCGTGGCGAGGAGCGGGACTGCGGGGCGCCGTCGGCGCGGGGGAGCGGCCCGGCGGCGGCGCTCGCTGCTGATGGTCGTGCTCGGGCTGATCGTGGTGGCCCTGGGCGGCGGGGCCGCGCTGGCACAGTTCGACGGGCTCGATGGGCTCGACGGGCCCGACGCGCTGGGGGCCGCGGCGGACACCCCGACCCCGACCCCGCCGGCGGCCTCCGGGTCGGTCCGGACGCCGAAACCCACGCCGACACCCCCGCCCACCACGAAGCCGAAGCCGAAGCCCAAGCCGACGCCGGGCGCCGCGCACCGGCCGGTACGGGTCCTCCAGCGCGGCGCGGGCACCTTCACCACCGCCGAGGCCACCGGCGCGCCGGTCGGCAGCGGTGGCGCGCTGCGCCGCTACCAGGTCCAGGTGGAGAACGGCGTGGACATCTCGGCCCGGGACGCGGCCGTGGAGATCCAGGCGATCCTGGCGCATCCGCGCGGCTGGGCCGCGCACGGCAGGGGCCGTTTCCAGCTCGTCACCGACGACGCCGACTTCGTCATCAGGATCGCCACCCCGGACACCGCCGACAAGCTGTGCGCCGTCAGTGGTCTGCGCACCCGCGGTGAGCTGAACTGCGAGACCTCGGCGGGTGTCGTGGTCAACCTCAAGCGCTGGACGCTCGGCTCGCCGACCTTCGCGGGCCCGCCCACCGAGTACCGGCACCTGATCATCAACCATGAGGTCGGCCATGAGATCGGGCTCCGCCGGCACCTGGGCTGTGCGGGTCCCGGGAAGGCCGCGCCGGTCATGATGCAGCAGATCAAGGGCTTGAACGGCTGCCGTTCGAACGCGTATCCGTATGACGAAGACGGGGGCTACATCACCGGTCCGATCGTGTCATGATGCGCTTGGGAGCCCGCGCGACGCAGCGTGCCTCCCGAGGGGACCGGAGCTCCCGTGCCGGATGTGCCGGACGAGAGGAGCGGACCGCTACCCGGTAGTTCGTATCGAGGAGACAGAAATGTCAGCCTTTCCCGATGCCTCCGGAGCCGGTGCGGTCGCCGACAGCGCGCCGAACCTCGACTTCGCGGGCACCACTCCGTACGAGGACTACGTCCAGGCGGACGTGCTCACCCACCTCCAGCACCTGCGCTCGGACGACCCGGGCGAGATGGTCTTCCTGGTCACCACCCAGGTCATGGAGCTGTGGTTCACCGTCATCGTGCACGAGTGGGAGACCGCGAGCCGCGCCCTGCGCGGCGACGACGTGCCCACCGCCATGGACGCCCTGAAGCGGTCCGTGCGCGAGCTGGAGGCCCTGAACCACTCCTGGCGCCCGCTGGCCCAGCTGACCCCCGCCCAGTTCAACTCCTACCGGGCCGCGCTCGGCGAGGGCTCCGGCTTCCAGTCGGCGATGTACCGGCGGATGGAGTTCCTGCTCGGCGAGAAGTCCGCGTCGATGCTGGTGCCGCACCGCGGCGCGCCCCGGGTGCACGCCGAGCTGGAGAAGGCGCTCCAGGAGCCCGGCCTGTACGACGAGACGCTGCGGCTGCTCGCGCGGCGCGGGCTGCCCGTACCGGCCGAGGTGCTGGACCGTGATCCGGCGCGGCGGTACGAGCCGTCCGCCGAGGTCGAGCGGGTCTGGGCCGGGATCTACGCGGACCCCGACCAGAACGCCGAACTCGTCCGGCTCGGCGAGGCGTTGAGCGATGTCGCCGAGCTGATCTGGCGCTGGCGCAACGACCATCTGGTGGCCACCCGGCGGGCCATGGGCGCCAAGACCGGCACCGGCGGTTCGGCGGGCGTCGCCTGGCTGGAGAAGCGCGCGCAGAAGAACGTCTTCCCCGAGCTGTGGACGGCGCGCAGCCATGTCTGACGACCTGCGGGAGCGGGCCTCCCGACTCGACACCACCGACGAACTCGCCAAGCACCGTGAGCGGTTCGCCCTCGACGACACCGTCTACCTGGACGGCAACTCGCTCGGCGCGCTGCCCGCGCACGTGCCGGACCGGGTCGCCGACGTCGTCCGCCGCCAGTGGGGCGAGCTGCGCATCCGGTCCTGGGACGAGTCCGGCTGGTGGACCGCGCCGGAGCGGATCGGCGACCGGATCGCGCCGCTCGTCGGCGCCGCCGAGGGCACGATCGTGGTCGGCGACTCGACCAGCGTGAACGTCTTCAAGGCGGTCGTGGCGGGCGCCCGGCTCGCCGGGCCCGGGCGCGGCGAGATCATCGTCGACGCGACGACCTTTCCCACGGACGGGTACATCGCGGAGTCCGCGGCGCGCCTCACCGGTCACCGGATCGTGCCGCTCGACCCGGTCGACATACCCGGCGCGGTGACCGGACGCACCGCGCTCGCCCTGGTCAACCACGTCGACTTCCGCACCGGGCGGCTCCAGGACCTGCCCGGGATCACCGCCGCGCTGCACGCGGCGGGCGCCCTCGCGGTCTGGGACCTGTGCCACAGCGCGGGCGCGCTGCCGGTCGGGCTCGCCGCGCACGGCGTGGACCTGGCGGTCGGCTGCACCTACAAGTACCTGAACGGCGGCCCCGGTTCGCCCGCGTACCTGTTTGTCGCCGAGCGCCACCAGGAGCGGTTCGACTCGCCGCTGCCCGGCTGGAACTCGCACGAGGACCCGTTCGGGATGACCCCGGGCTACCGGGCCGCCGACGGGGCCGTGCGCGGCCGGGTCGGCACCCCGGACATCCTGTCCATGCTGGCCCTCGAAGCCGCCCTGGACGTGTGGGACGGGGTGCGGATCGAGGACGTCCGGGCCAAGTCGCTGGCCCTGTCCGACTTCTTCCTGGAGTGCGTACGGGCCTACGCCCCCGAGGGCCGGGTCGTCTCGATCACGCCCGACGCGCACGCGGAGCGCGGCAGCCAGGTGGCGCTGAGCTGCGCCGAGGCCCCGGCGGTCATGGCGGAGCTGATCCGGCGCGGGGTGGTCGGCGATCTGCGCCGCCCCGATGTGCTGCGGTTCGGCTTCACCCCGCTGTACGTCGGCTTCGCGGACGCCGAGCGGGCGGCCCGGGTGCTCGGCGAGGTGCTGCGGGAGATCCCGCCGGGGGCCTGAGGGGCAGCCCTGGCCGGCGGTCGGATGATCGCCTGATCGACTGATCCGCGGGTGGCGGACGCCTGGTACCGTCCCCGCAGGTCAGGCCAACCGGCCGCGCCTGAGGAGAGGTTGGAAGCACCATGCCGGACCCCGCCGCGCGCGATGCCGCCGAAGAGGCGTCGGCCTTCTCGCACCCGGCCGTCGCCCCTGACGTGACCGCCGCCTACGGCGCGCACCCCGATCAGGTGGTCGACTTCTACGCGCCCCGCGACGGGCGCGCGGACGGCGGGCGGGAACGCGTGCCGCTGGTCGTCGCGCTGCACGGCGGCGCCTGGCGGGGCCCGTACGACCGGGCTCACCTGACCCCGTTCGTGGACTTCCTGGCCCGGCGCGGCTTCGCGGTGGCCAACGTCGAGTACCGGCGCGGCGGCCCGATCCCCCGGCAGGGCGGCGCGGCGCCGGTCGCCGGTCGCTGGCCGGAGACCTTCGACGACGTGGCGGCGGCGCTCGACGCGCTGCCGGAGCTCGCGGCGGCGCACCTGCCGCAGGCCGATCCGCGCCGGATCGTGCTCACCGGCCACTCCGCCGGGGGCCACCTGGCGCTGTGGGCCGCCGCCCGTCATCTGCTGCCGGCCGGGTCGCCGTGGCGGCTGCCGTCCGCGCCGGGCCTGCGCGGGGTGGTGGCGCTCGCGCCGATCGCCGACCTCACGTCGGCGGTGGAGCTCGGTGTGTGCGGTGGTGCGGTACGTGAACTCCTGGGCGCCGGACCGGAGTTCGCGGAGCGGATGGCGTCGGCGGACCCGTCGGCGCTGCTGCCCACCGGGATCGCCACCACCGTGGTGCACGGCCGGGACGACATCGTGGTGCCGCCGGCGGTCGCCGAGGCGTTCGGGGACGCGGCGGCGAAGGCGGGCGAGCCGGCCGGTCTGACGTTCCTGGAGGAGGTCGGGCACTTCCCGCTGATCGACCCGGCGGCCGACGCGTGCGCGGTGGTCGCGGAGGAGATCGCCCAGCTCGCCTGGTAGCCCCGGGGGCGCGGGTCCCGGCCCGGCCCGGTCCGGGCCCGCGCCCCCGGCCGGGTAGTCCTCAAGGCGGACCCGGCAGGATCCCCATCAGGCCGGACGACCGGCCCCCGGGGCGCCCGTACCGTGGAGAGCGTGAATTCGACGCAGACCACCGACCCGAGCCGCAGTCCGGAGCTCCGCCTCACCATGAAGGCGGTCGACGGCCTGCGCGCGGACCTCTTCCATGATGCCTTCGCCTACCGTCCGCTGGCCCCGATGGACGTGACCCGGGGCATGACCCGGCACCTGCCGCAGCGGATACGCCCCTACGCGGCCTTCCTGCCGCACCTCACGGTCGCCGGGACCGCGCTGATCGTCTTCATGATCGGCTTCGCCAGCGGGGAGCTGGGCTACCGGGGCCTGGTCAGCCTGGTCTTCTCGGCCGTGCCCGCCGTGGCCGTCCTGATGACCCTGGTCCGGCCGGTGCTCGCCTTCTGGGTGTCGCTCGGCGCGACCCCGTTCCTCGGCTACCTCGGGTCCTTCTCGATGAACTGGCCGTGGGGGGCGAACGTCTTCGCCGCCCACCTCGCCGTCCTGGTGATCGTCGCGATGCGCACCGGGCCCCGGGTCGCCGCCGGGATGTGGCTGGTCACCGCCGGGTACGCGTTCTTCGCCAGCTTCCTCTTCGGCCGCGGCCTCGGCTACGACAACGACGCCCCGCAGATGCTGTTCGCCGCCGCCCTCCTGCTGCTGGTGATCTCGCTGCGCCAGGTCCGCCGCGACGCCGCCCGCGAGGTCACCGCGCAGGCGTCCGAGACCGCCGTCGAGCGCGGCCGGCGCACCCTCCTGGAGGAGCGCACCACCATCGCCCGTGAGCTGCACGACGTGGTCGCCCACCACATGTCGGTGGTCGCGATCCAGGCCGAGGCCGCCCCGTACCGGGTGGAGAACCCGCCGCCGGAGCTGGAGCAGGCGTTCGTCACCATCCGCGAGAACGCGGTGGCCGCCCTCACCGAGCTGCGCCGGATCCTCGGCGTGGTCCGCGCCGAGGACTACGAGGCCCCCGAGGCGCCCCAGCCGACCCTGGCCGACCTGGACGGGCTGATCGGCAACGTCCGCGAGGCCGGTCTCGACGTCACCAAGACGGTCACCGGAGCGGTCCGCGAGCTGCCGCAGGGCGTCGAGCTCTCCGCGTACCGGATCGTGCAGGAGGCCCTGTCGAACGTGCTGCGGCACGCGCCCGGCGCCGCCGCCCAGGTCGAGGTCAGCTATGTGCTCGGCGGCCTCGGGGTGCGGATCGCCAACGGTCCGGCCCGCGGCCTGGTCAAGCCCTCGCCGGGCGCGGGCCACGGCATCACCGGGATGCGCGAACGTGTCACGATGCTCGGCGGCGACATGACCGCCGACCCCACCGACGACGGGGGCTACGAAGTGGCCGTCTTCGTCCCCGTCAGCCGTGAGGAGCCGCAGCCGTGATCCGTGTGCTGATCGTCGACGACCAGATCATGGTCCGGGAGGGCTTCTCGGTGCTGCTCGGCGCGATGCCGGACATCGAGGTCGTGGGCGAGGCGGTGGACGGCCGCGAGGCGGTCGCCCAGGTCGCCGCGCTCCGCCCCGACGTGGTCCTGATGGACATCCGGATGCCCGAGATGAACGGCATCGACGCCACCCGCGAGATCGTCGCGGCCGACGCCGACGCCAAGGTGCTGGTCCTCACCACCTTCGACCTCGACGAGTACGTGTACCAGGCGCTGCGCGCCGGGGCCTCCGGCTTCCTGCTCAAGGACGCCTCGGCCCGGCAGCTCGCCGAGGGCGTGCGGGTGGTCGCGGGCGGCGAGGCGCTGCTCGCGCCGACCGTCACCAAGCGGCTGATCACCGAGTTCGCCAAGGCCGCCGACAGCTCGCCGAGGCCGCCCGCGATCGCCCAGATCGGGGAGCTGACCGAGCGCGAGACGGAGGTCCTGGTGCTCATCGCGCAGGGCCTGTCGAACGCCGAGATCGCCGACCACCTGGTGGTCGCCGAGTCCACCATCAAGACCCATGTGAGCCGCGTCCTGGTGAAACTGGGGCTGCGGGACCGGACGCAGGCCGCCGTGTTCGCGTACGAGGCGCGTCTGGTGCAGGTCGGCGGGTAGCGTCCGGTCATGGACGCCGACCACGCCTTCGACCCCTGGTCCCCCGAGTTCGTCGCCGACCCCTATCCGGCCTACGCGGCCCTGCGGGAGGCCGGCCGGGCCCACTGGTACGCCCCCACCCGGCAGTGGCTGGTCCCGCACCACGAGGACGTGTCCGCGCTGCTCAGGGACCGCCGCCTGGGCCGGACCTACACCCACCGGTTCAGCCACCGGGAGTTCGGCCGGGACGCCCCGGACGCGGCCCACGAGCCGTTCCACACCCTCAACGACCACGGGCTGCTCGACCTGGAGGGCGCCGACCACGCCCGGATCCGGCGCCTGGTGTCGAAGGCGTTCACCCCGCGCACGGTGGAACGGCTCGCGCCGACGGTACGGACGCTGGCGGCCGGCCTGGTGGCGGAGCTGGTCGCGGCGGGCGGCGGCGACCTCCAGGCCGTCGTCGCCGAACCGCTGCCGGTGGCGGTGATCGCCGAGATGCTGGGCGTCCCCGCCGAGGACGAGGAGCGGGCGATGCTGCGCCCCTGGTCGGCGGCGATCTGCGGGATGTACGAGCTGAACCCGACGGAGGAGACGGCCCGCCGCGCGGTCCGTGCCTCCGTCGAATTCTCTGACTATCTGCGGGAGTTGATCGCCCGGCGGCGGCGCGCACCGGGCGAGGACCTGATCTCGGCGCTGATCGCCGTCGAGGAGCTCACCGAGCAGGAGATGATCTCCACCTGTGTGCTGCTGCTCAACGCGGGCCACGAGGCGACCGTGAACACCACGGTGGGCGGCTGGTGGACGCTGCTGAGCCATGACGTCCGCCCCGATCCCGATCCGGAAAAGTTGTCCACAGCTGTGGACGAACTGCTGCGCTACGACACCCCGCTCCAGCTCTTCGAGCGCTGGGTCCTCGACGACATCGAGCTGGGCGGCACCGTCATCCCGCGCGGCTCCGAGGTCGCCCTGCTCTTCGGCTCCGCCAACCGCGACCCGGCCCGCTTCGGCCCCACCGCCGACACCCTCGACCTCGGCCGCGCCGACAACCCCCACGTCAGCTTCGGCGCGGGCATCCACTACTGCCTCGGCGCCCCGCTCGCCCGCGTCGAACTCACCGCCGTCTTCGGCGAGTTGCTCCGCCAGGCCCCTGGTCTTCGGCTCGCCGCCGAACCGCGCCGCAAGCCCGGCTATGTGATCCGCGGCTTCGAGGAACTGCTCGTGGAGGTGTGAATTCGCCCCGGGGCCCGGTCAGTTCGCCAGGTCCCGGCGGCGCAGACCTGTGAGTCCCGCCGCCGTCAGGACCGCCGCCAGCGCGGTCAGCGCGAGCACCGGGCCCCAGGCCATCGGCTGCCCGGGCAGCTTCGGCAGGTGCCCGAACGGCGAGAGGTCCAGCACGGCCTGCGGCAGGTCGAGCGCCGGGCCGACCCAGCCGACCGCCAGACACAGCCCGGCCACCGCCCAGGCACCCGCCGCCGCCCTCGGGACCGCGCCCCACAGCAGCACCGCGAGCCCCGCCAGGGTCCACACCGCGGGCAGCTGCACCAGCACGGCGCCGAGCACCGGACCGCTCTCCTTCCCGTACGCCAGGGCCAGCCCGGCCCCGCCGAGCAGCAGGATCAGCACCGGGCCGCCGAACGCGACCGCCAGATGCCCGGCCGCCCAGCGCAGCCGCCCGACCGGCGCCGCGAGCAGCGGCTCGGCCCGCTGCGAGGTCTCCTCGCCGTGCAGCCGCAGCACCGCGCCGACCGCGAACAGCGCCGCGATCATCCCGAACAGGCCCGTCATGGTGGCCAGGAACGCCCCGGTCAGGGCGGACTGCCCGCCCATCCGCTCGAAGATCCGCCGGGCCTGCTCGTTGTCCCCGACGATGTCCGCCGCGCCCTCGACCATCCCGCCGAAGACGAGCCCGGCGAGCAGGAAACCGAGCGACCAGCCGAGCAGGGTGCCCCGCTGGAGCCGCCAGGCCAGCGCCCCCGCCGACCCGAGCCGCCCCGCCGCCGGGCCCGGCCGGGTCGGCAGGAAGCTCATGCCGACGTCACGGCGGGCGGTCAGCCCGTATGCCACGGCCGTCTGCGCCAGCACGGCGGCGGGTATCAGCAGCAGCGGCAGCCACCAGCGCTCACCGGCGAAGGCCCGGGTGTGCTCCGCCCAGCCGACCGGCGAGAGCCAGGTCAGGACGGAGTCCCCGGACGCCGTGCCTGCGTCACCCGCCGCCCGCAGGGTGAAGGCGACACCGAGCAGACCGGCGGTGAGGCCCTTGGCGAGCCGGGCGCTCTCGGTGAGCTGGGCGACGATCGCCGCCAGGGTCGCGAAGACCATGCCGGTGCCGCCGATCGCGAGCCCCAGCGCGAGCGCCCCGGCCGGGCCCTGCCCCGCGAGGCCGACCGTCACGATCAGGGCCACCGCCGCGTTCGCCGCGAGGGCGGTGAGCAGCGCCGCCGTCAGCGGTGCCCGGCGCCCCACGGCCCCGGCGGACAGCAGCTCCTGCCGGCCCGTCTCCTCCTCCTCGCGGGTGTGCCGGACCACGATCAGCAGACTCATCACGGCGGCAAGGACGGCCGCGAAGGTGCCGAACCGCCAGGCCACCAGGGCGCCCAGGGAGTCGTCGAAGACCGGCCCGTAGAGCGAGCGCATCGAACTGTTGGCGTTCATGGCGGCGGCCAGCTCGGCGCGCTGCGCCGCCGTCCCGTACAGGCCCTGGAGGGTCCCGGCGCCGCTCGCGACCAGACCGCCGGTGACCAGCGCCCAGACCGGCAGCATCAGCCGGTCGCGGCGCAGCGCGAGCCGGGTCAGCCCGCCGGTGCCCGCCAGGCTCAGCACGGCGCTCACCGGGAGACCGCCGCATCGGATGTGGCGTCGGAGGCCGTCCCGGGCGCGTAGTGCCGGAGGAACAGCTCCTCCAGGGTGGGCGGGGTGCTGGTCAGGCTGCGGACCCCGGTGGCGGTGAGCGCCCGCAGCACCGCGTCGAGCTTGTCGGTGTCGACCTGGAGCCTGACCCGGTGGCCCTGGACGTCCAGGTCGTGCACCCCGGGCAGCCCGGCGAGCCCCCGCGGCGCCCCGGCCAGCTCGGCGGCGACGCTGGTGCGGGTCAGATGGCGCAGCTCGGCGAGCGAACCGGACTCCACGGTCCGGCCCGCGCGGATGATGCTGACCCGGTCGCACAGCGCCTCCACCTCGCTGAGCACATGGCTGGAGAGCAGGACCGTGCGGCCCTGGTCGCGGGCTTCCTCGACGCAGCTCTGGAAGACCTCCTCCATCAGCGGGTCCAGGCCGCTGGTCGGTTCGTCCAGGACGAGCAGGTCGACCTCGGAGGCGAAGGCGGCGACCAGGGCGACCTTCTGCCGGTTGCCCTTCGAGTACGTCCGGCCCTTCTTGGTGGGGTCCAGCTCGAAGCGCTCGGTCAGCGCGGCCCGCCGGGCCGGGTCCAGGCCGCCGCGCAGCCGCCCCAGCAGGTCGATGACCTCGCCGCCGGACAGATTGCGCCACAGCGTGACGTCACCGGGGACGTAGGCGATCCGCCGGTGCAGCTCCACGGCGTCGGACCAGGGGTCCTTGCCCAGGACCCGTATCGCGCCGGAGTCCGCGCGCAGCAGTCCGAGCAGGACCCGGATCGCGGTCGACTTCCCGGCCCCGTTGGGCCCGAGGAAGCCGTGGACCTCGCCGGTCTCGACGGTGAGGTCGAGGCCGTCCAGTGCATGGGTGCGCCCGAACGTCTTGTGGAGTCCGGCGACAGTGATGGCCTTCATCATGGTTCCGAACATACACGAGTTTCACAAAGTTGTGAAGATGGCGAAGAGTGGAAACCCGATGGGATAGTGGGTGCCATGACGACGACCAACGAAGAAGCCACCGCGCGCTTCGTCGAGCGCTTCGCCGCCGAACTGACCGACGCCGGGATGCAGCGGATGGCCTCCCGGGTCTTCGCCGCGCTCCTCGCCTCCGAGTCCGCCTCGATGACCTCGGCCGAGCTGGCCCTGGCCCTGCGGATCAGCCCGGCCGCCGTCTCCGGCGCCGTCCGCTACCTCAACCAGGTCAACATGGTCAGCCGCGAGCGCGACCCCGGCACCCGGCGCGACCGCTATGTGCTCCACGACGAGCTCTGGTACGAGACCTTCACCCGCCGCGACCAGATCCTGACCCGCTGGGAGAAGATCCTGCGGGACGGCGCCGAGAGCCTCGGCCCCGACACCGAGGCCGGCCGCCGCACGGCCCGTACGGCGGACTTCTTCGCGTTCCTGCAGAACGAGATGCTGGGCATGATGGACCGCTGGCGGGCCCACCTGGACGCCCAGGACGCCGCCCAGGACGCCGCCGAGGCACCCACGGCCTCCGCCTAGACCCCCGGAACGGCGGCCCCCGGCAGCTCCCGCGGCAGCGTCAGACCCCACGCCCCCTCCCGTACCGTCCAGGTCCGCCGCCGCACCGGACCCGACACCGCCGCGTCCGCCCGGTAGCGGAAGTCGGGCCCGGCCACGGTCAGCGTCCGCGCCGTGGCGTGCACAGGACCCGTCCCCGGGGGCCCCGACGGCAGCAGCGTCAGCGCCAGCGCGCCGCCGAACGCCCGGGCGGTGAGCCCGGCCAGCGGGGTGTCGAGGTCGCTCAGGAGCTGCCCGTCCGCCTCCACCCGCAGCCGGTGCGGGTGCGGCCCGGCGGCCGGGGACGGCCGCACCAGGGTGCGGACCAGCGAGCGGCAGGTGTCCCAGACGCTCGGCGGGGCGCCCACCGGCACCGGACCGCCCCGGTGGGCGGGCTCCGCGAGCCGCGAGGCGGGCACCTCAAGACGGTCCAGGACCACCCCGCCACTGTCGTCGACCAGCAGGTCGAGCCGCCGCACCGCCCCGTCGAGGACCGCGCGCGCGGCGGCCACGATGCCCGGCGGCACCCCCAGCGCGCGGGCCGTCGTCACCCGCTCGGCCGCACCCACCGGGACGAGCGAGAGGGACCCGCCGAGAGCCCCGCCGAGAGCCCCGCCGAGAGCCCCGCCGAGACCCCCGTCCGGCCCTACGACGAGGCCGCCGCCCGGTGGCCCCGACTCGCGCTGCAGCAGGGTCACCGTGCGCAGCAGCGCACGGTCGTCGCCCAGCACCACCGGGTGCCGGGAGCCCCGCCGCGCCAGGGCCCGGGCGAATTCCTCCGGCCCGTCCGGCAGGCAGATCTTCGCCTCGGCACCGGCCGACAACACATCTTTCGCGATCCGCACGGACTCGCCGTCACTTCGGCGGGCGACCGGGTCGATGATGACCAGCAGCTGGTCGTGAGCCGACACCTCGGTCCTTCCTCGGGTAGTCTCTTTGTGCAAGAGCCCCTTGCGCTATTGCGCCAGGGGCTTCGTCTATTCCGGGGCACACCGGTGAGGCGGCGTCGGCCCCCTGACCTTGGACATGCCCCGCCCGGAAGGGGTGTACGCCTGTGCCCGCACTTGTGCTGCTCGGTGCTCAGTGGGGTGACGAGGGCAAGGGAAAGGCCACCGACCTGCTCGGTGGGTCCGTTGACTACGTGGTGCGTTACCAGGGCGGCAACAACGCCGGCCACACGGTCGTCGTGGGCGACCAGAAGTACGCGCTGCACCTGCTCCCTTCCGGAATCCTCTCGCCGGGGTGCACCCCGGTCATCGGTAACGGTGTCGTCGTCGACCCGGCGGTCCTGCTCTCCGAGCTGAGCGGGCTGAACGAGCGCGGCGTGGACACGTCCAAGCTCCTGATCAGCGGCAACGCCCACCTGATCACCCCGTACAACGTCACCCTCGACAAGGTGACGGAACGGTTCCTCGGCAAGCGCAAGATCGGCACCACCGGTCGGGGCATCGGCCCGACCTACGCCGACAAGATCAACCGCGTCGGCATCCGGGTCCAGGACCTGTACGACGAGTCGATCCTCACCCAGAAGGTCGAGGCGGCGCTCGAGGGCAAGAACCAGCTGCTCGCGAAGCTCTACAACCGTCGCGCCATCGACGCCGCGCAGATCGTCGAGGAGATGCTCCAGTACGCGGAGCAGATCAAGCCGTTCGTCGCGGACACCACGCTGATCCTGAACCAGGCGCTCGACGACGACAAGGTCGTGCTCTTCGAGGGCGGCCAGGGCACCCTGCTCGACGTCGACCACGGCACGTACCCCTTCGTGACCTCCTCGAACCCGACCGCCGGCGGTGCCTGCACCGGTGCGGGCGTGGGTCCGACGAAGATCAGCCGGGTCATCGGCATCCTGAAGGCGTACACCACCCGCGTCGGCGCCGGTCCGTTCCCGACCGAGCTGTTCGACGAGGACGGCGAGGCGCTGCGCCGCATCGGTGGCGAGCGCGGTGTCACCACCGGCCGTGACCGCCGCTGCGGCTGGTTCGACGCGGTCATCGCCCGCTACGCGACCCGCGTGAACGGCCTCACCGACTTCTTCCTCACCAAGCTCGACGTGCTCACCGGCTGGGAGCAGATCCCGGTCTGCGTCGCGTACGAGATCGACGGCAAGCGCGTCGAGGAGCTGCCGTACTCGCAGTCCGACTTCCACCACGCGAAGCCGATCTACGAGATGCTGCCGGGCTGGTCCGAGGACATCACCAAGGCCAAGACCTTCGCCGACCTGCCGAAGAACGCGCAGGCGTACGTGAAGGCCCTGGAGGAGATGTCCGGCGCCCCGATCTCCGCGATCGGCGTGGGCCCGGGCCGTACCGAGACGATCGAGATCAACTCGTTCCTCTAGTCGGTACGGACAGCACGCATCCGTACGGGGAGGGCCCGCGCACCGGCATCGGCCGGGGCGCGGGCCCTCGCCGCATCCTTGTCCGGAGGACGCGGCCTAGTCCCGGACGAACTCGCCCGGTTCCCCGTCCGCCGACATGTCGTACATCTGCAGCAGCTCCTTGCCCTTGTAGTGGACGAGCCGCAGATTGCTGGATCCGTTCTCGACGCAGTCCGGGTCCCAGGTGTCCGGGTCGCGCGTCTGCGGGCCGATGACCAGCAGGTTGCCGACGCCGCCGACCACCGAGGTGGCCGTGCAGTTCACGGAACCCGACAGCGCGTTGCCCTCGCTGTCGGTGCGCGGGTAGCTCTGCTCGAAGCGGATCAGGGGGGCGCCGATCGGGCCCTGGGTGATGGTGACCCGGTACGTGAAGCGGTCGGCGTCCGGCTGGGTGATGGTGTCCGGGGCCTGCTCCCAGGAGCCGACGAAGCTCGCGGGCACCACGCTGGTGCCGGTCCGGACCCGCTGGAAGGTGCTGCGGGCCACGCCCGAGCTCCAGGCCACCACGTTGTCGGAGGTCAGCCTGAGGGTCTGCCGGGCGGCCGGGGTGCAGCGCTCGGCGGGCACGCTCGCGGTGATCTCGGCGTCGCCGAGGACGAGTTCACCGTCCTTCGCGGACAGCAGCACCGCCCGGCCGATGCACAGCCGTTCGCCCGTCACATGGGTGTAGACGGCGGCGCGGGAGCCCGCCGGGCCCTGGCTGATCTCGATCCGGCTGATCTCGCCCGGGTTGTCGGCCGAGCCCTTCAGGACGCCCTCCCAGGCGCCGATGAACGCGGCCGGGACGATCCCGGGGGCGCGGGACGGTGCCGTGCCCGTGCCTGTGGGCGTACGGCCCTTCCCGTCGGCCCCGGTGCTCGTACGGGCCCCGGTGTCGTCCCGGTCGCCGGACGGGCCGAGCGGCCCGTACAGGTACGCCGCCGTCGCCAGTCCCGCCACGGCGAGCGTGCCGAGCGCGGTGACCAGGGCGATCAGGCCCCGGCGGCGCCCGCGCGGGCGGGCCGTGGCCGTCGCGGGCAGCGGGGTGGCGGGCGTCGGATCCCCGGCCCGCCCGGCCCCGGCCCCCTGGCCGGTACCGGCACCGACCCCGGCCGCCGCCTCCAGCGCCTCCGTCTCCGCCTCCAGGAGCCGCGCCGCGTGCCGTCCCAGCCGGGCGAGCACCTCGGCGGGCAGCCACGGGTCGGTGACCTGGAGCGTCCCGGCCAGCTCGGCGGCCGACGGACGGGCCGCCGGGTCCTTCGCGAGGCAGGCCCTGATCAGGCCGGTCAGCTCGGGCGCGACCCCGGTCAGGTCCGGCTCGTCGTGCGCGATCCGGAACATGGTGGCGTGCACCCCGCTGTCCGCGCCGCCGAACGGGGACTTCCCGGTCGCCGCGTACGCGAGCACCGTGCCCAGGCAGAACACGTCGGACGCGGCCGTCAGCCGGTCGCCGCGCACCTGCTCCGGCGACATGAAGCCGGGCGAGCCGACGACCGCTCCGGTGCTGGTCAGTCCGCCGTCGGTGACGGTGTCGAGGGCGCGCGCGATGCCGAAGTCGATGATCTGCGGGCCGTCGACGGTGAGCAGCACGTTCGACGGCTTCAGGTCGCGGTGCACCAGGTCCGCGCCGTGGACATGGGTGAGCGCGCGGGCCAGTCCGGCCGCCAGGGTGCGGACGGTGTCGGGCGGCAGCGGCCCGTACTCCTCGCCGACCACCGTGCGCAGCGAAGGGCCCGGCACGTAACCGACCGCCACCCAGGGCCGTTCGGCCTCGGTGTCGGCGCCGAGCACGGGTGCGGTGCCGTGGCCGCCGACCCGCTCCAGGGCGGAGACCTCGCGGGCGAACCGGCGCCGGAACTCGTCCTGGGCGGCCAGTTCGCCGTGCACGACCTTCACGGCGACGGCCCGGCCGCCCGCCGACCTGGCCAGGTACACCCGGCCCATGCCGCCCACGCCGAGCCGGCCGATCAGCCGGAACGGACCTATCGTGACCGGGTCTTCCGCGTTCAAGGGATCCACGACGCAAGAGAATGCCAGACGGCCCCCGGCACCGGGCTCCGGAGAAAGCCCCCCGGCCCCGGACGGCCCCGCGGGCCCCCGCCCCGGACCGCCCCTCACCCCTCCCCGCAGATCCGCAGCCCCTTGGGCGTCGCGCACGGCAGATGGCCGTGGACGCTGATCACGTCCTGGCCGGTGCCGCGCTCCAGATAGGTGAGGAAGCTGGCGGTCAGCGAGCCGGGCCTGGGCAGGCCGTAGGTGTACGCGTACTCGATCTCCCGGTACGGGTAGGTCGAGGTGCCGAGTTCGTCGACGTGCGGCACCCGGCCGTCGATCGCGATCCGGTGCAGGCCCTTCAGGCCGATGCCGGTGCGGAGTTCGGTGTAGCCGATGGCGCCGGGCTGGGCGGCGACGGTGGACAGGACCTGCTGGGTGGAGTCGAGTTCGCAGCGGATCACCGGGGCCTCGCTGTCGTCCTTGACCGCGCAGTTGCGGGACGAGTTGGCGGGCTCGTTGCGGCCGAGCACCCGCCGCTGGAACACCTCGCGGGTGCCGGAGTTGGCGTCCCGGCTGATCAGCCGGACCGGCAGGTCGGGGCCGCCGAGGGTGCGCCAGTTGGTGATGTCGCCGCGGTAGAGGGCGCGGATGTTCTCCAGGGTGAGGTTGTCCAGCTTCACCTGGTCGTTGAGGACCAGGGTGAAGAGGGAGACGGCGACCCGGCTGTCGCGCAGTTCGGGGTAGCCGTCGGGCTTGGGGCCGTCGGCGAGCGCGATGAGCGCGGGCGGGCCGCCCTTGCCCTTCTCCTCGCCCTTCGTCCCGGCCTGCTCGGCGCCGGCCTCGGCCAGCTCCCGGATGCCCGCCGTGGAGCCGTGCGCGTCCACGATCACCGTGGCGCCCTCGCAGTCCTTCTCGTACTGCCGGGCGGTGTCGCTGAGCACCGGCTCGAAGGCGGTGGAGCCGGTGACGGTGAGGGTGCCGCGGGCGCAGCCGATCGGCGGCGGAACGTCGTCGCGCATCACGATGATCGCGGCGAGCGCGACCACGCAGACGGTGAGCACGATGCTGATCCGGCGGGCCGCCCGGCTGAACAGCGGGGGCTTCTCGTCGAAGGTCGCGCTGTGGTTGACGTGGACGCCGCCGTCCCGGATCGAGCCGGTGACGGTGATCCCGTCGTCCGGCCCGGCTCCGGTCAGGAGCACCAGGACCTTGAAGAACTCGCCCGGGTTCAGCGGGGTGCGCGGCAGCACGATCTCGTGTTCGGAGAGGGTCATCAGCTCGGTGGCGAACGACGCCTCCGAGGCGGCGGCGGCCTCCACCTTGCGGTGCGCGAAGTGGATCGTCAGACCGTGGTGGTCGTCGTTGTAGTCGTCACGGCCGATGGACACCCCGCCGTCGTTCTCGATCCGCAGCAGGACGAGGGTGGCGTCGGCCATGTCGCTGCGCCCGTTGAACAGCCGGGTGACCCGGTCACCGACCGGAGTGTTCAGCTGCACGCGGTAACCGATGCGCTTGCGGCGCGGGATCCGGCGTTCGATCACGAGCACGGCGAAAGTGACCACCACACCGACCAGCGCGGTGAGGACGGCGATGACGTTCTCGGGGCTGACCCAGTCCACGCAAGCCACCGTACGGACGTGTGTACGGGTCCGGGGGTCCGTTGGTTTCCGGCCATCTGAAGTTCGTCCGTCCGCCAACCGACGGGGTCGGACCGCCCCCTGTTGCCGGGGGTGCCGGGCGTGGGTCTAATGGCCCCGAGGGGGCTTCCGCAGGAGGAGACCCGATGCGTGTCGTCGAAGTGACCGCCTACGGCGGACCCGAGGTGCTGAGCATGGCCCGCCGCCCCGAGCCGGAGGCCGGTGCGATGCCGGGGAAGGTACGGGTGCGCCTGAGGGCGGCCGGTGTGAACGTGGCCGACCTGCGCATCCGGGCCGGTCTGTACGTCGACCAGATGGGCGAGCTGCGGCCCCCGTTCGTCCTCGGCACGGACTTCGCGGGCACCCTGCTCGACCCGGCGCCCGGCCCGCGGGGCAGTCTGCCCGCCGGCACCCGGGTGGCGGGCTTCGTGCCCTGGTACGAGCTCCTCGACGGCCAGGGCACCTACGCGGAGGTCCTGTGGGCGGACCCGGAGTGGCTGGCGCCGCTCCCGGACGACGTGGAGTTCACCGCCGCCGCGTCCGTACCGCTGGCCGCGATCACCGCCCGGCAGGGCATCGACCAGCTGGATCTGGCCCCCGGGGCGACCCTCCTTGTGACCGGTGCCAGCGGGGTGGTGGGCCGGTTCGCGGTGCAGCTCGCCGCGGCGGCCGGGCTGCGGGTGATCGCCGTGTCCTACGAGGGCGACGAGAGCGAGCTGAAGGTCCTCGGCGCCAAGGAGTGCGTGCCGCGCGGCGAGCCCGTCGACGTGCTCCGGCAGGTCCGTGAGCTGGCCCCGGACGGCGTGGACGGCGTCTTCGACGGCGCCCTGGTGGGCACCCCGATGCTGGCCGCCGTGAAGGACGGCGGGGTCTTCGTGGCCATCGCCCCCGACCGGGTCCCGGCCGCCGAGCGCGGGGTACGGGTCGAATTCGACCGGGCCCGCCCGGACGCGAGCCGCCTGGCGGAGGTCTTCGACCAGGTCGCGGCCCGTGAGCTGGTCACCCGGGTGGCCGATGTGCTGCCCCTGGAGGAGGTCGCCGAGGCGCACCGCAGGGCCGAGGCAGGCCGCAGGCCCGGCCGGATCATCCTGATGATCTGACCGGGCCTGCGGGCCTGCGGTGGGTGGCTCCGGGGCGACTACTCGGCGTAGAAGCCCTGCACGTCGGCGATGAGGTCGACGGTGCCCGCGTGGTTGTAGAAGGTCACCTTGCCGTCCTTGACCGGGACGATCACCAGGTTCGGCACCGTGCCCTTGGCCGGCACGTTCAGGCTGGACGCGGCGGTGCGCGTGGTGCCGTAGGGGTAGGCGGTGACGAAGGTGTTCGCGGTCGGGTTGGTCGCCGTCACGTTCATGACGACCGCGGTGACGCCCTTCTCGGGCACCCCCAGCGTGCCGCCGACCTTCAGGGTGACGGTACGGCCCGCGCCGACCTTGGCCTTGGCGGCGCCGGTGCCGTTACGGGTGTCCAGGACGCGGTTGCCGTACGGGATCTCGCTGTACAGCGAACCGGTCCGGTCCGAGGTGTAGTACCCGGCCACGTCGGCGATGAGGTCGACGGTGCCGGAGTGGTTGTAGACGTCGACCCCGCCGTCCTTGACCGGGACGACCACCAGGTTGGAGCGGGTCTCGCCCTTCAGCGGGTTGAGGTGCGAGCCGGTGACCGGACCGCCCTTCGGGAGGGCGGCGACCACGGTGGGGCCGCTGACGTTGGTCGCGGTCACGTTGAGGACCACGGCCGTCACGTCGGCGCCGCCCACGGCGGTGCCCTTGAAGGAGATGTGGGCCCGGGAACCGCCCTTGACCTGCGCCTTCGGCGCGCCGAGGCCGCTGCGGGTGTCGAGCGCCCGCCACGGGGTCATCGGGCGGTAGAGCGAACCGGTGTCACCGATCTTGTGCACGCCGGACAGGTCGGCGATGAGGTCGACCGTGCCGCTGTGGTTGTAGAAGGTGACCTTGCCGTCCTGGATCGGGACGATCATCAGGTTGGAGACGGTCTTCCCGGCGGGCACGTTCAGGTTCGACGCGCTCGGGCGGGTGAGGGTGTCCGCCCCGTATCCGGTGACGACGGTCCCGGAGGTCGCGTTGGTCGCGGTCACGTGCAGCGCCACCGAGCGGTTCCAGGCGGTGCCGATGCCGGGCACGCCCGACAGGTCGAGCGTGACCTTCTGCCCGGCGCCGATCTTGCCCTTGCGGACGCCGGTGCCGTTGCGGGTGTCGAGCACCCGCTGCTGCGGCAGGCTGGTGAAGCTGGTGTGGGCGTCGGACTGGCCGTTGTGCAGCCGGACCTCGCCGGACAGCGTGACCGGGGCGCCGGAGGCTCCGTCGGGCCGCGCGGTCAGCGTCCAGGTGTACCTGCCGTTGCCGAGCAGAGTGCCGTTCTTGTCGCGGCCGTTCCAGCTCGGGCGCAGGATCTGGTCGCCGGTGCCCGAGGACAGCTCGCTGACCTGGCCGGTGGTGTGATGGCGGGCCGTCAGGGTCCAGGCGCCGAAGGCCCGGGACCCGGTGATCACGCTGAGCGTCTGCGGCTTGTCCTGGTGCGTGATGCCGTCGACGACCGCGTCCTTGGTGTCCTGGCGGTCGAGCACGGCCAGCGGGCGCGGCGGGATGCCGCTGGTCACGACGTGGACCCGCTGCTCGGCGTCGGCGAAGGCGAGGGGGCCGCCGTACTTGTCGACGTTCCAGCGGACCCGGCGCTGGGAGGTGCCGGTGTCGGGCAGGTCGCCGACCACGCGGCTCGCGGGTCCTTCGGCGGCGGCGCCGGTGAGGACGAGCTTCCCGGCGGCCTTGTCGTGGGTGACGACATAGCCGTCGCCGAGCAGGGCCTCGCCGGACGGCACCGTACGGGAGGACTTGGCGATCCGGTCGTAGACCCCGGCGGGACCTTCGGCGCCGCAGCTCCAGTAGAGCCAGTTGCCTGCGGCCTGGAGCTCGTTGGGCACGCAGGGCGCGCCGGTGTCGACGCTCTCCAGGGCCTTGCCGGTCTTCAGGTCCTTGGCGGTGACCAGGCCCTTGTCGGCACTGGCGCTCCACAGCACGGCGTTGCCGAGGGCGGCGGCCACCGGGGCCCGCTCCTCCACGACGACGGCGTCCTCGGCCTTCTCGGCGAGCCGCACGACGGACTGGCGGGTGCCGCCCTTGTTCTCGTGGATCAGGTAGGAACCGGCGACGTCACGGACGCGGGCGTCCTTGCCGAGGTAGGCGGTGCGGTAGGGGCTGCCGTCCCAGCTGTGGGCGACGACGTAGCCCGAGTCGCCGCCGAGGCGGCCGAGGAAGCCGCCGTCGCCGGTGGCCCAGTACTCCTGGCAGGCGAGGTCGTCCGCCGGGCAGGGCTCGAAGAGGGTCTTGCCCTCGGGCTCCCGCTCGCCGACGGTGAGCGGACCGCTGCCGCTGAGCTTGCGGGCCCATGCCTTGACGTGGGACGAGGCGTCGTCGCTGTGGTCGGCCACCACGAGTCGCCCGTTGCCGACCGCCAGGCGCTCGACCGCGACGGGCGTGCCGGGCAGGGGCAGCACGGTGGTGATCACCGGCTTGCCGCCGGGGCCCGCCGTGATCCGCCGGACCGCCCAGTCGGCGCTGTCGGGGCCGCCGACGAAGATGGCGCTGCCGTCGGTGCCCGCCCGCAGGCCGTTGCGGGTCTCCCCGTCGAACAGGTCGACCGGCGTGCCGCCGGTCACCGGGAGGGCCTGGACCTTGCCGTACGTGGAGGTGTGGACGATCCAGTCGCCGACGAGGGCCGCGTTGTCGCCGTACACCGGGAGCTGTACCTCGGCGAGCGGCGCGGAGAGCGCGGCGCGCGCGCCGACGAGCACGTTCTTGTTGGTGTAGTCGCCGTAGAGCAGCACGTGCTTCGGCGAGAGCCGGACCCGGGTGATGCTCGCGGGCACGGCGGGGAGAGCTCCCAGGACCTTGCCGGTGGTCGTGTCGACGAGGGTGTGGACGCGCTTTCCGGCGGTCTCGGCGCTCTGGAGCACGACGGTGGTGCCGTCGCCCGCGACGGGCGTGCCGAGGGCGGTGCCCGCGGGCTCGTCGACGGTCAGGTCGGCGGTGGTGCCGCCGGTCCCGGCCGACAGGATGTGGAGGCGGCCGTCGGCGCCCCGGCCGACGACCCGCTCGCCGTACACCTTCGGGCCGGTCAGGCCGCCCGAGGGGAGCGTGAGGGTGGTCACCGAGCCGTCGGTGCGGCGCAGTTCGACGCGGTTCTCCGTGACGAAGGCGAGGGCGTCGGTGCCGGTGCCGTGGCTCAGGCCGGGGGCCGAGCGGATGCCGGGGATCTCGAAGCGCTTGCCGTCGGAGTAGCGGATCCAGACCGGGTCGAGGCCGCCGTCCTCGTTGAGGAAGACGCCGTCGGTGCCGACCGCGTCCAACTCGCCGTACTCCGGCCCGTAGAGGCCGGGCACGGAGTCCGTGCGCTGGGTCTTCTTGACCGCGGCCGGGACCACGAACTCCTGCGGTGTCCCGGGGCCCTGCTCCGCCGCCGCCGCCGGTCCGGCGAGCGGGATCAGGCCGCCCGCGCCGACCGCGAGTCCGAGCGCGGTGACGGAAACCCTCCGCGCGAGGGCATGGCGTATCACGTGTGGTGTTCCCCCCTGTGTCCCGGACGTGGATGTGTCCGGCGTTCCCCTTGCTGCCGCCGCCGTTCTGGTCATGTACGGCGCAGCCTGTCCGGAGCCTAACAGGCTGGTCAGCACCCACTCGACCATTTTCGAACTCGTTCACTTCTGGCGTGTCGCGAGCCCGTGCCGGTCAGCCCACGCGGTGATCGCCCCGGCTATCGCGAGCGGTTGGTCCTCCGGGGCCTGATGGCCGGCCGGGCCGCAGGCCACCGTCTCCAGAGCGGTGGCATGACGCTCGCACCAGGCGACGGCGGCCGGGTCGACGATCAGGGTGGGGGAGCCCTCGAAGGTCAGCAGCAGCTTGGGGACGTCCGGGCTGGTGGCGAGCCAGTCGCCGTAGGCCGTGACGCGGTCGACCACGGCGGGCGGGTCACCGGCGATCGGCATGGACCTGGCCCAGGCGAGGAGCGGGCGGCGGGACTCAGGAGTGGGGTAGGGGGCCCGGTAGGCGGCGAGGTCGGCGTCGGTGAGCCCGCCGAGGACGGTGTGGGCGAAGGACTCCGCGAAGGCGTCCTGCTCCAGGACCATCGTCTCGCCCACCCCGGGGGTCTTGATCCTGGTCCAGCGCTCGCGGGCCTGCTCCGGGAACTCCGCCCAGCTCACCGGCCGCAGGATCGTCTCCATCAGCGCCACCCCCGCCACCCGGCCGGGCAGCCGGGCCGCCCGGTCCAGGGCGAGCGAGCCGCCCCAGTCGAGACCGACGAGCACCGCCCGCTCGATCCCGAGCGCGTCGAACCAGGCGTCCAGGTAGCGGGCCTGGTCCGCGTAGAACCCGGCGGGGGAGAAGTCGAGCTCCGGCCTGCCGGAGCGGCCCATGCCGATCAGGTCCGGGGCGAGCAGGCGCCTGCCGCCGCCGACGGCGGGCAGCACATGCCGCCAGACGTGCGACGAGACCGGGTTGCCGTGCAGGAAGACGAAGGGGAGGCCGGGGTCGGCGCCGCCGTCCGGGGCGCGGTCCGGGGCGCCGCCCTGGGTACCGTCCGGGGCGGTGAACTCCGCGAAGTACAGGGACGAGTCGAGCACGTCGATCACGGGCATGGTCATGCACTCCTCTAACGTTCGGATCACTAACGTTCGATGCACTAACGACGTTAGATCGTTCGTCCCCCTAACGCAAGAGGTAATCTGCCCCGCATGAGCGAGACCCCCGAGCCCGCCGGGCCGAGTGAAACCACCGCGCACACCGAGTCCTTCGAGACCCCCGAGCGCCTGCGCGCCCTGCCCAGCCGACTGCTCGGGCTCGCCGCCGCCCGGGCCGACCGCGCCGTCGGCGAGCGGCTCGCCGCCGAGGACGCCCGCAAGTGGCACTACGCGGCCCTCGCCGCCCTCGCCGAGCGCGGCCCGGTCAGCCAGGCCGAGCTCAGCCGTCGCACCGGCGTCTACCGCAGCGACCTGGTCGCGGTGATCAACGAGCTGGAGGAGCGCGGCCATGTCGCCCGCACCCCCGACCCGGACGACCGCCGCCGCAACGTCGTCACCCTCACCCCCCGGGGCCGCGCGCACCTCAAGAAGCTCGACAAGGTCCTCGCCCAAGCGCAGGACGAGCTGATGGGGCCGCTGTCCGTCGCCGAACGGGCCCTGTTCGTCCAGCTGTTGGAGCGTGTCATCGGCCGCTGAGCGGGGCGGGGGGCGGATGGTCGCGGCAAGGGAATTGGTCCAGACCTAGCTATTGACAGGTCCAGACCAATCGCGCTTCCGTGGAACCACCCCCACCGGAAGGACGAGTTGCATGTTGCGACGTCTGCTCACCCTCCTCGCCGCGATCTGTACGGTCGTCGGCCTCGCCGTACTCCTGCCCGCATCGCCCGCCGCCGCGGCCCCCGCCTGCGCGGGTGCCTGGAGCGCGGGCGCCGTCTACACCGGCGGCATGACCGCCTCGTACAACGGCCACAACTGGCTGGCCAAGTGGTGGACCCAGAACGAGACCCCCGGCACCACCGGTGAGTGGGGCGTCTGGGCCGACCAGGGTGCCTGCGGCGGTGGCGGCGGGACGGACCCGGGCAATCCCGGGACCGGATTCGTCGTCTCCGAGGCGCAGTTCAACCAGATGTTCCCGGGCCGGAACTCCTTCTACACGTACTCCGGCCTGACCGCCGCGCTCAGCGCCTACCCCGGCTTCGCCAACACCGGCAGCGACACGGTGAAGAAGCAGGAGGCCGCGGCCTTCCTCGCCAACGTCAGCCACGAGACCGGCGGCCTCGTCTACATCGTGGAGCAGAACACCGCCAACTACCCCCACTACTGCGACGCGACCCAGCCCTACGGCTGCCCGGCCGGCCAGTCCGCCTACTACGGCCGCGGCCCGATCCAGCTGTCCTGGAACTTCAACTACAAGGCCGCCGGTGACGCCCTCGGCATCAACCTGCTCGCCGACCCCTACCGGGTCGAGCGCGACGCGGCCGTCGCCTGGAAGACCGGCCTCTGGTACTGGAACACCCAGAACGGCCCCGGCACCATGACCAGCCACAACGCCATGGTCAACGGTGCCGGGTTCGGCGAGACGATCCGCTCCATCAACGGCTCGCTCGAATGCAACGGCGGCAACCCCGGCCAGGTGCAGAGCCGCGTCACCAAGTACCAGCAGTTCGCGCAGGTGCTCGGTGTCCCGACCGGGGCCAACCTGTACTGCTGACCTCGTACTGCCGACCTCGTACTGCCGACCGCCGAGGACCGCTAGCGGATCTCGGCGCAGCGGCTCACGAACGCGGCCCAGGCGGACGGCTCGACCGTGAAGGTCGGGCCGTCCTGCACCTTGGAGTCACGGACGTGGACGGAGTGGCGGCAGGTGGCGACCTCGACGCAGCTGCCGCCGCCGTCGTCGCTGTACGAGGACTTGTGCCAGTCGTAGCCCACCTCGACACAGTTCCCGCCGCCGCTGTCGCTGTAGCTCGACGTGCGCCAGCCGAAGGCGACTTCGACGCATTCGCCGCCGCCGTCGTCGCTGTAGCTCGACTTGAACCAGTGCAGGGTGTCGCTCATCTCTGTGCTCCCGCCAACCGCTCGATGAGGCCAAGGGACGTGCGCGGATCCAGGGCCTGGGCGCGGATCTTCGCGTACCGCTGTACGAGCTTACTCACCTTGGCGCGGTCGGTGAGGAGCACGCTCTCGCCCTGGATCTCCAGGTAGACCGCGAGGTTGTGGTCCGGGGTCTCGACCACGCTCAGATTGCCTCGGGCGCCCGCGTACTCGCCGCCCAGGCCCGCATCCAGCGGCAGGACTTGCAGGTTGACGTTCCTGCGACGGGCACAGTCCGCCAGGTGCAGCAGCTGCTCGCGCATGATTTCCGGGCTGCCGATCGGGCGCAGCAGCACCGACTCGTCGAGGATCAGCTCGATCTCGCAGGTGGGCTTGCGGTCGAACAGCCGCTTACGGGCCATCCGGCCGATGACCAGCTCCTCGGCGCGCTCCGGCGTCGGCTCCGGGAAGCCGCCCGCGATCAGCGCCCGCGCGTACGCCTCGGTCTGGAACAGTCCGTGGACGATGTGGTTCGCATACAGCCACAGTGCCCTCGCCTTCTGCTCGATCACTGAGTAGTCCCGGAACAGCTCCGGCAGTTTCTCCAGGCTCACCGGCACTCGCAGTTCCTCGAAGACGCCGAGTCCGTCGCCGAGTACATCCTCCAGTTTCACCAGCATCTCGTCGCTCACCGGGTGGACGAAGCGCTCCATCGCGCTGATCGCCGCCCCGGTGTAGCCCATGAGCGCGCCTTCCTTCGCCTGAGTGAGCCCCTTTCGCAGGCGTAGTTTCTTCGCGAGCGTCGCTGCCATTCGGGCCATCGGGCCCACCGGCTCGCGGGTTTCCTCACGTTCCATTTGCACTCCCCGATCGAACTCAACCGGACTCAACCGGTCTCAACTGCTCCCCGCCCAATTCAACTGCGAGCAAGGCGCATTGGCGCAGGTCGAGGGAATACCGACGCACCTTCGCAGTCGCGGAAAACGCTAGCGTCGATGCGGGACGATGGTCCGGTGAATTCCTCAAAGAGTGAGCGGAAAACGGCTTTCTGTGGTTGGCTTCCCCATTCGGGTTTCCAACTCCGCAAGGCCGGAGTGCAATTCGACGCCGTGCGCGTCGACGGTGACGAGGGCCGCCGCCTCGCCGATCTGATGGCGCTGCTGACCGGGGGCGACCCGGGGCCCGTGGTCCTGGAGGAGAACGGGCGGCGCGGGGTCTACTTCCTGCTGCCGCCCGGCTCCACCGCCCACCGCCCGTGGCCCGCCGGGGTCACCCGCTTCAACGCGGGCCCGGGTCTGGTGAGTTATGTGCCGGTGCCCGCGCTGACCGGCAACACCTGGCCGCTGACCTGGCGCTTCCGTCCGACGGAGCCGGGGCGGTTCGTGCACCCGCTGCTGCTGCGCAGCGCGCTGCGGGAGCTGCTGGCGTCCCAGGAGGCGTCCTAGGAGGCGTCCAGCGGGGTCCTGGCCCGGTAGCGGGCGAACTCCCAGGCCGTGTAGCCGCAGAGCAGCGTCGCGGCGATCGGCAGGCTCTGCCAGGGCAGCCCCAGCCAGCCGAGCAGGAAGGCCGGGACGGCGGAGCCGATCGCCGCGAGGATCAGCATCGGCCTGCCGTAGCCGCGCCAGCCGAAGCGCTCGTGGTGCGGCGGCCTGGCGAGCCGGACCAGGCCGAGGCCCGCCATCAGGGCCGCGAGCAGGCCGGCGAAGGTGCCGAGGGTGGCGATCCCCATGGCCTGGCTCTCGCGGGGGGCGTCGGCGGTGTCCTGCCGCACGCCGTCCTTGGCGACCGTCGTGACGGCGCCGTGCCAGACGGTGCCGGTGACCTGGTCGCCGGGCCGCAGGGTCTCCACGAGCGGGCGGGGGTCGCCGAAGGACAGCTTGCGCTGTCGGGCCCCCTGCCCCTCGCCCGCGCTGCCCGGGGCGGCGGGACCGGGGTGCACGAGTGCCCAGTACGAGTCGCCCTTCCGGCCCTGCGCCTCGGCGCGGTCCACGGTGAAGGTGACCGTCCGCAGACAGTCCGCGTCCCGCTGCGCGTCGCGCTGCGCGGTCCGCTCCGCGTCCGCCTCCGTCGGGCAGGGCCGGGCGGCGGCGTAAGCCCCGTACAGGCTGGTCTCCCGCGGGATCTGGACGGTGAACGCGAGCGCCGAGACCAGCCCGGCGAGCAGCGCCCCCGAGATCAGCAGGACGCCCACCGCCGACGTCCGGCCCGCCCCGGCCGAACCGTCCCCTGAACTGTCCCCCGAACCGTCCTCCGCCCCGTCCCCCGTGTCCGGCATGTCCGCCCTTCGTGTCATTTCCCCCATGAGGGCAGTCTGCGCGCCGCCGGACCCGGCGGGCAGGGGTCGAGGGCGGCAATCGTCCGGCGCCCGTCCTGCCGGGGTCCGGCAGGCGGCACGGGCCCCGAGCGGCAATCTGTCTCGTCCGTTCGGGTCTCGATGGACAAGATGGTGATGGCCCGTCCGACCTGCGGTTCCTTACCCTCGACCCATGACCCCTCATGTCGTACCCGACCCCCAGGCCGCAGCGGCCGTCAAGGCCGCCGACCGCGCGCACGTGTTCCACTCCTGGTCCGCTCAGGGCCTGATCGACCCGCTCGCCGTCGCCGGCGCTGAGGGCTCGTACTTCTGGGACTACGACGGCAACCGCTACCTCGACTTCACCAGCGGCCTCGTCTACACGAACATCGGCTACCAGCACCCCAAGGTCGTCGCCGCGATCCAGGAGCAGGCCGGGAAGCTCGCCACCTTCGCGCCCGCCTTCGCCGTGGACGTCCGCTCCGAGGCCGCCCGGCTCATCGCCGAGCGCACCCCCGGCGACCTGGACAAGATCTTCTTCACCAACGGCGGCGCCGAGGCCGTCGAGAACGCCGTCCGGATGGCCCGTCTGCACACGGGCCGCCACAAGGTGCTCTCGGCCTTCCGCTCGTACCACGGCGCCACCTCCACCGCGATCAACCTGACCGGCGACCCGCGCCGCTGGGCCTCCGACACGGGCTCCGCGGGCGTCGTGCGCTTCTGGGCGCCGTTCCTCTACCGCTCGCCCTTCTACGCCACCACCGAGGCGGAGGAGTGCCAGCGCGCCCTCGCCCACCTCGAGGACACCATCGCCTTCGAGGGACCCCAGACGATCGCCGCGATCATCCTGGAGACCATCCCCGGCACCGCGGGCATCATGACCCCGCCGCCCGGCTACCTCGCCGGTGTCCGCGAGATCTGCGACAAGTACGGCATCGTCTTCGTCCTCGACGAGGTCATGGCCGGCTTCGGCCGCACCGGCAAGTGGTTCGCCGCCGAGCACTTCGACGTCGTGCCCGACCTGATGACCTTCGCCAAGGGCGTCAACTCCGGCTACGTGCCGCTCGGCGGCGTCGCGATCAGCGAGAAGATCGCGGCCACCTTCGAGACCCGCCCGTACCCCGGCGGTCTGACCTACTCCGGGCACCCGCTGGCCTGCGCCGCCGCCGTCGCCACCATCGAGGTGATGGAGGACGAGAAGGTCGTCCAGCACGCCGCCCACATCGGTGAGAACGTGCTCGGCCCCGGCCTGCGCGAGCTGGCCGAGCGCCACCCGTCGGTCGGCGAGGTCCGCGGCCTCGGTGTCTTCTGGGCGCTCGACCTGGTGAAGAACAAGGAGACCCGCGAGCCGCTGGTCCCGTACAACGCGGCGGGCGAGGCCAACGCGCCGATGGCCGCCTTCGGCGCCGCGGCGAAGAAGCACGGCCTGTGGCCGTTCGTGAACATGAACCGCACCCACGCCGTCCCCGCCTGCAACGTCAGCGAGGCGGAGGTCCGCGAGGGCCTGGCGGCCCTGGACACGGCGCTCACCGTGGCGGACGCCCACACGGTGTGACCCGAGTCGGGTACCGGGACCGTCCGGTGTGATCGGAGCCGTGCGATCCACCGGGCGGGCCCGTCCGGTGTGGTCTTTTCTGCCCCCCTCCCGAGCGGCTGGCCTGGACTAGGGTGTCCGGAAGTCGTACGGAGGGGGCCGAGGAGCATGCCCGCGAGCGGAGCTGTCACCCGCAACACCCTTCGTCAGCAGATCGCGGACGCGCTGCGTGACGAAGTGCTCGCGGGCCGTCTCCAGCCGGGCGAGGAATTCACCGTCAAGCAGATCGCCGAGCAGTACGGGGTGTCCGCGACACCCGTGCGCGAGGCCCTGGTCGACCTCTGCGCGCAAGGGCTGCTCGACTCCGACCAGCACCGCGGCTTTCGGGTCCACGAGTTCTCGGTGGACGACTACCGGGGCATGGTCGAGGCCCGGATGCTCGTCGTGGACGGCATATTCCGCCGCCACGCGCCCCGTACCGTCCCCGTGCCCGCGGTCCCGTCCGCCGCTCCCGGCGCCTCGCCGGACGTCTCGCCCGGGGTGGCGCTCGTGTCGATACGGCGCCGCGGCGAGGCCGCCGCCCGCGCCGCCCGCGCCGGTGACCTGGACGTCCTGATCGGCTACGACATCCGCTACTGGCGCGAACTGGGCCGCCTGGTCGCCGCCAACGACTACATCGCCGACTTCCTGCACCGGCTGCGCGTGCAGGCATGGGTGTTCTCGGTGCCCTATCTGCGCTCCGACCGCGATCTCCTCGGCTGGCTGTGGAGCGGACACGTCGACCTGGTCGACGCGATCACCCGGGGCGACGCGGAGGACGCGGTCACCGTCGTCCAGGCGTACAACAACCGCTCCCTGGCGTGGGCGGACCGGCTGGACGGCCGCGCCGCCGCCGACACCGCCCTCACCCCCTAGGTCGTGCCCGCCCCTGATCCGCCGGACACCCCCTAAGGGCCCGGATACGGGTGGGGCCAGGGTCGCGCCCCGGGTTGAGGGGCCGCCCGGCCGGGCAGTCACCCCAGGGGGGCGCGGGACCGGCACAACCACCGGACCCGGCGGGTGTGCGCCGCCCGGCGGCCGGACTACCCTGGCCGTCCCGCGGCGGATCCCCGGTTCCCCGGGCCCGTCCGCCCGCCCCACCCGCGCAACTGACGGAGAGCGAGCCTGTCTTGGCCTGTGACCTGTGGCTGGTCCCCCTCGTCGACGTGCTGTGCCACAGCCCCGACAACCCCTTCGCCGAAGAGATCGCCGTCTACGACCAGGCGCTGACCGCGGCCGGTCTGCCCACCGTGCCCGTCTACGCCTACATGCCGGGCCTCTCCGGCGACGTGGCCCCCATCGCGGGCTTCGACTACGAGGCCCTGCACTTCCTGCGCCGCGCCTACCTGCTCCAGATGTGCGGGCTGCCCGTCGAGCCGGTCGGCGAGCTCGGCGGGGACTACGAGCAGCTCCTGGAGATGTTCGAGGCGACCGCCCAGCAGTCCCACCTGGTCTGGCACTACGACCACGCCGGGGCCTATGTGCCGGTCGACTTCCCGGCCCCGCTGTCCAACGACGACCTGCTCGCGGGCGGCGGCCCGCTCGGCTCCTCGCACGGGCTGCTGCGCGAGCTGGAGTTCGTGGCGCCCGCGATCGGCATCGACCCGGGCAACCCGCCAGCCCCGCCCCGGCCCCCGGAGCGGCCCACCGCCCTCGAAGAGCCCGCCGCGCCCGTCCCGCACCAGGAAGCCGGTCCTTTCGCCCGGGAGCGGCACGTCTGGCTCGGGCTGCACGCGGCGGCGACCCGCAGCCTCGGCCAGGGCTCGATGATCATCCTCAGCTAGGACGGGCGTCAGCCAGGACGGGCGTCCTGGCCGCCGGTACGGCGCCGCCGCCCCCGGGGCGCGCTCAGCTCGGCTCAGCGCGGCTCCGGCGGGCGCTGGCGCGGCATGTTGGGCCGGGTGCCCGGCGGCAGCGGGAAACGGCCGGAGGGGTGGCCGCTCTCCGGCCGGGGCTGGCTGACCCCCACCGCCTGCAGGGCCAGCGGCGCGGGCCCCGAGCGGAATTCGACCATCCAGTCCGCGGTCTCCGCCCGTACCAGCTCCGTCACGTCCTCCGAGAAACGGCGCAGCACCCCGAGGCAGCGCTCGGCGGCCTCGCTCGCGGTGCCCTCGGTGGGGCCGAGCACCTCGCGGACGCTCTCCGACGCCCAGTCGAACTGGAGCGCCTGGAGCCGCCGCTGCACGGCCTGGGCCGTGGCCACGTTCCTTATCCAGCCCGAGGTCAGGCCGAAGTAGCGGTCGCAGGCGAGGCAGGCGGCGCCCAGGAGCAGCGACAGATAGCCCCAGCCCGCCGTGCCCTCGGCGACCCCGGTCAGGTCGAGCAGCGGCAGGGCCGCGCCCGCGATCACCCCGAGGGCCGTGCCCATCCGCAGCGCGCGGGCGCAGCGGCGCTTCCAGACCCGGTCGGAGAGGTACCACTCGGCGGTGCGCAGGGCCTGGGACTCGACCCAACGGTAGAGCTCGTCGAGACGTTCGGCGGGCTCGCCCCAGTCGCCCATCGGGAAGGGGGCGCCCGTCAGATCGCGGTGGGCGGCCGGACCTCCGGCGGGCTTCTCGGGATTCCCCGGCTGCGGCTGCATGTCCGGCTGCTGGCTCACCGGGGAACTCCTCTGCTCAGCTCAGCGCTCGTGTGCTGTTGTGACGTGCGGTGCTGTGACGTGCGGTGCACGTGGTGCCTGCCCTTCCTACCGCCGAATGGTGGGCCGCGGGCCCGTATCCCGGGGATTTCCGCCCGCAAGAGGGTGTTGATCAGGTAGAGGAGCCCGCAGTTTCTCACTCGAAAGAGTTGCGTCGGCGGTCAGGTCGGGGACCACGTAGGCTCGGTTCACCAAGTTCCGAGACTGAGGAGTGACCGTGATCCCCGGTGGTGGCCAGCCCAACATGCAGCAGCTCCTCCAGCAGGCGCAGAAGATGCAGCAGGACCTCGCCCGCGCCCAGGAGGAGCTGGCGGCGACCCAGGTCGAGGGTCAGGCGGGCGGCGGTCTTGTGACGGCGACGGTGACCGGTTCCGGCGAGCTGCGCGGCCTCGTGATCGACCCCAAGGCGGTCGACCCGGAGGACACCGAGACGCTGGCCGACCTGATCGTGGCCGCCGTGCAGGCCGCCAACGACAACGCCCAGCAGCTCCAGCAGGCCAAGCTCGGTCCGCTGGCGCAGGGCATGGGCGGGATGCCGGGCCTCTTCTGAGGTTTCTCTGAGGCTCCTCGGTTCCACCGGGGCTTCTAAGGCTGGATTCCAGCCACTACCGTAAGAATCAAGCACCTCGGAGAAGGGCGTTCCGTTGTACGAAGGCGTGGTTCAGGACCTCATCGACGAACTGGGCAGACTGCCCGGCGTCGGTCCCAAGAGCGCCCAGCGGATCGCCTTCCACGTGCTCCAGGCCGAGCCGACCGATGTGCGGCGGCTTGCCCAGGCGCTCCTGGAGGTCAAGGAGAAGGTCCGGTTCTGCGCGGTCTGCGGCAACGTGGCGCAGCAGGAGCTGTGCAACATCTGCCGTGACCCGCGCCGGGACCTCACCGTGATCTGTGTGGTCGAGGAGCCCAAGGACGTGGTGGCGATCGAGCGGACCCGTGAGTTCCGCGGCCGGTACCACGTGCTCGGTGGCGCGATCAGTCCGATCGAGGGCGTCGGCCCGGACGACCTGCGGATCCGTGAGCTGCTCGCGCGGCTCGCGGACGGCTCGGTCACCGAGCTGATCCTGGCCACCGACCCCAACCTGGAGGGCGAGGCCACCGCCACTTACCTGGCCCGGATGATCAAGCCGATGGGCCTGAAGGTGACCCGGCTGGCGAGCGGTCTGCCGGTCGGCGGTGACCTGGAGTACGCCGACGAGGTCACCCTGGGGCGTGCCTTCGAGGGGCGGCGACTGCTAGATGTATGACGACAGGTCCGGGTACGACGACAGGTCCGGCCCGACCTCCCGGACCCGAGCAGGAAGGCTCCTCGATGTCTGACGCCACGCTGCACTCCGTCACGCAGGACCCGGACGACTTCGCCGTCCAGATCGCGGACTCGATCGAGAGCTTCATCGTCGCCACGACCGAGGTCGCCAAGGGCGACGAGCCGGACAGCGCCGTGCCCTTCCTGCTCCTGGAGGTCTCGCAGCTGCTGCTCGCGGGCGGTCGCCTGGGCGCCCACGAGGACATCGTCCCGGACGAGCGCTACGAGCCGGACACGGGTCCCGACCTGGACGTGGACGAGCTGCGGATGGGCTTCGCGACGCTGCTCGAACCGGTGGACGTGTTCTCCGAGGTCTTCGACCCGTACGAGCCCCGCAAGGCGCCCGTGCCGGCCCGGATCTCCGACAACCTCGCCGACATCGTCACCGACCTGCGGCACGGCCTCGCCCACTACCGGGCGGGCCGCACCAGCGAGGCGCTGTGGTGGTGGCAGTTCTCGTACTTCTCCAACTGGGGTCCGACGGCCTCGGCCACCCTGCGGGCCCTCCAGTCGCTCGTCGCGCACGTGCGCCTCGACCAGCCGCTCGCGGACCTGGCGGGCCTCGACACGGACGAGGACATCACCGAGGACGACCTCGCGGAGGAGGCCGGCCGGGTGATGGCCGAGGAGCTGGGCGGTCTGGGCCGCCCGCTCGCCTGAGCCCGTATTCGTATTCGTACTCGTACGACCGTCCCTGAAGGCAGTGGGTCTACAGGCGGCCGGCCTCGACGATCCGGGAGAGGAAGCGGCGGGTCCGTTCGTGCCGGGGCGCGCCGAACACCTCGGCCGGGGTGCCGCGCTCCAGGACCACCCCGTCCGCGAGGAAGCAGACCTGGTCGGCGACCTCGCGGGCGAAGCCCATCTCATGGGTGGCGACGACCATCGTCATGCCGTCGGCCTTCAGGTCCCTGATCACGTTCAGGACCTCGCCGACCAGCTCCGGGTCGAGCGCCGCCGTCACCTCGTCGAGCAGCAGCAGCCGCGGCCCGCTCGCCAGCGCCCGGGCGATCGCCACCCGCTGCTGCTGGCCGCCGCTGAGCCGGTCCGGGTACTCGGCGGCCTTGTCGCCGAGTCCGAGCCTGGCCAGCAGCTCCCGGGCCCGCTCCTCGGCGTCCTTCCGGGCGACGCCGTGCACCCGGCGCGGGGCGAGCGTGATGTTGTCGAGCACGCTCATGTGCGGGAACAGGTTGTACGCCTGGAAGACCACGCCGACCCGGCGGCGGACGGCGTCCTGGTCGGCGCGCGGGTCGGTGATCTCCGCGCCGTCGAGGAAGACGGCCCCGTCGTCGATCTCCTCCAGGAGGTTGGCGCAGCGCAGCACCGTCGACTTGCCGGAGCCGGACGCGCCGATCAGGACGGTGACGCTGTGCGCCGGTACGTCGAGATCGACCGCCTTCAGGACCAGTGAGCGCCCATAGGTCTTCCGTACCGCCTCGAAACGCAGCACGGGCGGCTCGGCGGGGGCGTCGGCGCCGGTCCCGGCGGGGGCGGGGACGGCGTCCTTGGGGCTCATGGGGCTCATACGGTGCCTCCCTGCGACTGGCGGCGGTTCATCCGGGCGGTGACCCGGTCGGTGAGCCGGGTCATCGGCACGGTCAGGGCGACGAAGACGAGGCCCGCGACGACGTACGGGGTGTAGTTGAAGGTCTTGGAGGCGAGGATCTGCGCCGCGTACACGGCGTCGACCGCGCCCGCGATCGAGACCAGACCGGTGTCCTTCTGGAGCGAGACCAGGTCGTTGAGCAGCGGCGGCACCACCCGCCGTACGGCCTGCGGGAGCACCACGTACCGCATGGCCTGCCCGCTCGACAGGCCGAGCGAGCGGGCGGCGGCGCGCTGGCTGGGGTGGACGGACTCGATCCCGGCCCGGAAGACCTCCGCCAGATAGGCGGCGTACGTGAGGACGAGCGCGGCGCCGCCGAGCACCACCGGGTCGGTCGGCACGCCCTGGAGGCGCAGCGCGGGCACCCCGAAGATCACCGCGAGCAGGCAGATGATCAGCGGCAGGCCCCGGAAGAAGTCCACGTACGCGGTGGCGAGCGCGCGCAGCGGGAAGAGCGCCGGGCCGCGCACGGTCCGCGCGACCGCGAGCAGCAGCCCGAGCAGCAGGGCGAGCGCCCCGCAGATCAGCAGCAGCCGGAGGTTGAGCCAGAGTCCGTCGAGGACCTTGGGGAGCGCCTGGCGGGCGTACTCGGCGCTGAAGAAGGTCTCGCGGGTGCGGGGCCAGCCGGGGGAGCGGACGACGAGCAGGCCGAGCACGGTGAGCGTGACGACGGTGCTGAGCGCGGCCACGGCCGCCGCCCGCCGGGTGCGGGCGCGGTGGTGGCGCTCGCGGGCGAGGCGGCGGGCGGAGGGCGTGTAGCCGTCGTCGTCCTGCCCGGGCCCGGCGGCTCCGGAGGGGCCGTCGGGGCCATCGGGGCCGTCGGCGGACTTCGTGAGCTGCGGGATCACTTGAGCACCGGGGCGCCGACGGCGTCCGACAGCCAGCGCTTCTCCAGGGCGGCGAGGGTGCCGTCGGCGCGCAGCGCGTCCACGGCGGCGGAGACGCAGGGGGTGAGCGCCGAGCCCTTGTCGAGGACGAGGCCGAACTGTTCGGCCGTGGTGGATGTGCCGGTGGGGGCGAGCTGGCCGACGACCTTCGCCTCGGGGACCTCGGCGCCGGTGATGTAGAAGGCGGTGGGCAGGTCGACGACGATCGCGTCGACCTGGCGGTTGCGCAGCGCGGCCTTGGCGAGGTCGTTCTTCTGGAAGACGGCCGCCGGGGTGCTCGGCCGGATCCGCTCCTCGATCACGTCGAGGCTGGTGGATCCGACCTGGGCGCCGAGCCGGACCTTCGACAGGTCGGCCAGGGTGGTGGCCTTGGCGGCGGGGGAGTCCTTGAGCGCGATGACGGCCTGGCGGACGTCGTAGTAGCCGGAGGACAGGTCGACGGCCTTGCGGCGGTCGGCGCTGACCGACACCTGGTTGATGTCGAAGTCGAAGGTCTTGGCGCCGGGGGCGAAGGCGTTGTTGAAGGCGACCTTCTGCCAGACCACGTCGGCGGGCGCGAAGCCGAGCTTCTTGGCGACGGCGTAGGCGACGGCCGACTCGTACCCCTTGCCGTTGGCCGGGTCGTCGTCCTGGAACCAGGGCGCGTAGGCGGGCGTGTCGGTGCCGACGGTGAGCTTGCCGGTGGCCTTGGTGGCGAGCCCGCCGGGCGCGCAGGACGCGGTGGCGGGCTTCTCCTCCCGCTCCTGGGGCGCACAGCCGGTGAGCGCCGTCAGCGTGGTCAGCGCGAGCAGCGCGAACAGGGGTACGGAGGCTGACGTGGCGGCCCGGGGGCGGCGCGGGGCGGAAGATCGCATGGCGGGAGGGTGGCAGCAGGACCCGGGGCTGTCCAGACCCCCTCGGGGGCCCGCGGGGCCGCCCGGAGGGGTGCTCCCGGTGGTGCGCCTGGGACGACGGTGATCACTTTTTGAGCAGCAAATCTCATCATCTGATATCACCGTGGCCTTTTTCCTTCGCTCGTTAGACTGAGCCGACCGCAGTGCCAGCTGCGGCGAGGACTGAGCGAGGAGCGCACGTGGGCCTTGTCGTGCAGAAGTACGGAGGATCCTCCGTTGCCGATGCCGAAGGCATCAAGCGCGTCGCCAAGCGGATCGTGGAAGCCAAGAAGAACGGCCACCAGGTGGTCGTCGTGGTCTCCGCGATGGGCGACACGACGGACGAGTTGATCGATCTGGCCGAGAAGGTGTCTCCGATGCCGGCCGGCCGCGAGTTCGACATGCTGCTGACCGCCGGGGAGCGGATCTCCATGGCGCTGCTCGCCATGGCGATCAAAAACCTGGGCCACGAGGCCCAGTCCTTCACCGGCAGCCAGGCCGGTGTCATCACCGACTCGGTCCACAACAAGGCGCGCATCATCGATGTCACGCCGGGCCGGATCCGTACCGCGCTCGACGAGGGCAACATCGCCATCGTCGCCGGTTTCCAGGGCGTGTCCGCCGACAAGAAGGACATCACCACCCTGGGCCGCGGCGGTTCGGACACCACGGCGGTCGCGCTGGCCGCCGCGCTCGACGCCGAGGTCTGCGAGATCTACACGGACGTCGACGGCGTCTTCACCGCCGACCCGCGCGTGGTGAAGAAGGCGAAGAAGATCGACTGGATCTCCTTCGAGGACATGCTGGAGCTCGCGGCCTCCGGCTCCAAGGTGCTGCTGCACCGCTGCGTCGAGTACGCCCGCCGCTACAACATCCCGATCCACGTCCGCTCGTCCTTCTCGGGACTGCAGGGCACCTGGGTCAGCAACGAACGCCCTGAGCAAGGAGCCCAGCCGGTGGAGCAGGCCATCATCTCCGGTGTCGCCCACGACACCTCCGAGGCGAAGATCACCGTCGTCGGCGTCCCGGACAAGCCGGGCGAGGCCGCGGCGATCTTCCGGGCCGTCGCCGACGCCGAGATCAACATCGACATGATCGTGCAGAACGTGTCCGCGGCCTCCACGGGCCTCACGGACATCTCCTTCACCCTCCCCAAGGCCGAGGGCCGCAAGGCCATCGACGCTCTGGAGAAGGCGAAGGGCGCGATCGGTTTCGAGTCGCTGCGCTACGACGACCAGATCGGCAAGATCTCGCTGGTCGGCGCCGGTATGAAGACCAACCCCGGGGTCACCGCGGACTTCTTCCGCGCGCTGTCCGACGCGGGCGTCAACATCGAGCTGATCTCCACCTCGGAGATCCGCATCTCGGTGGTCACCCGCGCCGACGACGTCAACGAGGCCGTCCGCGCCGTGCACACCGCCTTCGGCCTGGACAGCGACTCCGACGAGGCCGTCGTCTACGGCGGCACCGGCCGCTGAGTCACCTCATGAGCGGCAAACCGACGCTCGCGGTCCTGGGCGCCACCGGGACCGTGGGCGAGGTGCTGCTCCAGACGCTCACGCACCACGCGGACGTCTGGGGCGAGATACGGCTGCTCACCCACGAGCGGGGCGGTGCCGGCCGCACCCTGACCGTGCGGGGCGAGGAGAGCGAGGTCCGCGCCCTCGACGAGGACGCGCTCGACGGCGCCGACGTGGCGCTGCTGCTCGTGCCCGAACCGGTCGCCGCCCGCTGGGCGCCGATCGCCGCCGCCAAGGGCGCGGTGGTCGTCGACACCTCGGCCGCCTTCAGGGGCGACCCGGACGTGCCGCTCGTGGTCCCCGAGATCAACGCCTGTGCCGCCCGGGTCCGCCCGCGCGGCATCGTCGCAAGCCCCGGCTGCGCCACCCTGTCGCTGATCGCCGCCGTGGGCGCGCTGCACGCCGAGTACGGGCTCGCCGAGCTCGTCGTCACCGTGCAGCAGGCGGCGAGCGAGGCGGGCGCGGCGGGCGTCGCCGCGCTGCGCGAACAGCTGGCCCTGGTCACCGGCAGCGAGCTCGGCACCCGCGCCGGTGACGTCCGGCGCGCCGTCGGCGACCGGACCGGGCCCTTCCCCGGGCCGCTGGCCCTCAACGTGCTGCCGTGGTCCGGCGAGCCGGGCCCGGACGGCTGGTCCTCCGACGAGCTGGCGGTCCGCGAGGAGACCCGGAAGATCCTGGACCTGCCGCGGCTGCGGGTGACCGCGACCTGCGTCCGGGTGCCCGTGGTGACCGGGCACTCCGCCGTGGTGCACGCCCGCTTCGAGCGGTCGGTGGACGTGGGCCGCGCCCACGAGATCCTGGCCACCTCGCCGGGCGTGGTCGTGTACGACGCCCCCGCGAGCGGCGACTATCCGACGCCGGCCGACGTGGTGGGCACCGACCCCACCTGGGTGGGGCGGCTGCGCAGGACCCTGGACGACGAGCGGGGCCTGGAGTTCTTCGCGTGCGGGGACAACCTGCGCAAGGGCGCCGCGCTCAACGCCGTACAGATCGCGGAGCTCATCGCCGCCGACCGGTGAGCCCGCGGCCCGCTGGGGGCGGGCCCCGGCGCCGGTGCGGGTGTCCGGAAATCGGCCACGCGACACCGTTCAACTTTGTAGGATCTGTGAACACCTTGTGAGCAAATCGGCGTCAGAGGGCTCTTGATCAGGTCAGATGTCCTGAACGACGATGTTCCTACCTCCCGATCGCAACCGGTGGGTGGGGCGGGGGCGTCTTCGCGTGCACCCACGACCAGGACGCGGAGGACGCCGCACAAAGCGGGGCATCGGGGGAGAACGGTTACGCATGAGGGCAAATGTCGCACCGGCAAAACCGGGGCCGTACGCGTACAACCCTGACGGGGGGAAGCGTGTCCAACAGGCGTGGCAGAGGTACTCGACATGGCGGCGGTCATCCCGTTGCGCGGCACCGTGGTGCGACCGCTCAGGCGGCCGCGCCCGGCCGGCGGCATGCCGGTGATCGCGCCCGTGCCCATCGGAGCGAGCCGCCCGCCCACCATCGCCGGCATCCCGGCGCCCCGCGAGGGCGCTGACGACGCGATGGCAGCGGGCACCACCGTCGACCACCTCACCGAGACCTACCGCGCGCACTACCGCTCCCTGCTCGGTCTCGCCGCGCTGCTCCTCGACGACACCGCCTCCTGCGAGGACGTCGTCCAGGAGGCGTTCATCCGGGTCCACTCGGCCCGCAACCGGGTCCGCGACCCCGAGAAGACCCTGGCCTATCTGCGCCAGACCGTCGTCAACCTGTCGCGCTCCGCGCTGCGCCGCCGCATCCTCGGCCTCAAGCTGCTCTCCAAGCCCATGCCCGACATGGCCAGCGCCGAGGAGGGCGCGTACGACCAGCTGGAGCGGGACGCGCTGATCAAGGCGATGCGCGGACTGCAGCGGCGGCAGCGTGAGGTCCTGGTCCTGAGATACTTCGCGGACATGACAGAAGCGCAGGTCGCCGAGGTCCTCGGCATCTCCCTCGGCTCCGTGAAGGCATACGGCTCCCGTGGCATCGCGGCGCTGCGCGTCGCCATGGAGGACGGCTCATGAGCGGGCCGTGGGAGCGGGACCAGCACGGTGACCGGGACGACCTGAGTGGATTCGGGATGGTGAACCAAGCGCCGCACGACGGCGGGCCGGGCGACGGCACGCGCTTCGACGGCACGCGCTTCGACGGCGGGCCGGGCGACGGCAGACGTTTCGACGGCGGACGATTCGACGGCAGGCCGCACGAGGGCGGGGCGGGCGAGGGCGGTCCTGGCGAGGCCGGGCCGGAGGTGCCGGACGAGCAGGCGCTGCGGCTGCTGTTCCAGGGCGCGGTGGCCGGACTCGAACCCGCCGACGGCGCGCTCGACCAGCTGCGCCGGGCCGTGCCCGCCCGCCGGGCCCGCAAGCGGCAGGCGCTGGTCGGCGTGGCCGCCGCGGTCGTCCTGGTCGGCACCGCCGTCCCGGCCCTGGTGCACGTGGCCTCCTCCGGCGGGATCTCCGCCGACAAGGCCGTCAACGCCGGGCACGGCGAACAGGCCCAGGGCGGCACCGGCACCGAGACCGGCGTCGAGGGCGGCGGCAGCCATGACGCCACCCCGTCGCCCGGCACCACGGTCCCCAGCCACGGCGAGGCCGAGGGCGGCGCGGCGGGCAAGCCCCCCACCCCCACCCAGAGCGGCACCGGCGCGGGCACCGGCCACGCCACCCCGTCCACCGGCGCCCCGGCCGCCCAGCCCGCCTGCGAGGCCGGACAGCTCGGCATCAGCTCCGTCGCCACCGGCGCGCCCGACGCGACGGGCAAGGTCTACGGGGCCTTCCGGATCGCCAACGTCTCCGGGCGCGAGTGCGTGGTCGGCGGCGCGGGCACAGTCGGCTTCGCGGCCCGCGGCGCCGCCGACGGCGCGCGGATCGCGGTCGTCGCGCACACCAGCGGCGACCCGGCGAGCGGCCTGCCGGACCCCGCCAAGGAGGCGGCCAAGCTGCTGCTCACCCCGGACACCGCCTACGAGGTGCGGTTCGCCTGGATCCCCAGCGAGACCTGTCCGACCGTCACCCCGCCCAGCCCGACGCCCACCCCGACCCCGTCCACCGGCGGCGCCGGGGGCACCACGACGGGGACCACCTCGGGCTCCACCGGGAGCGGCCAGACCGACAGCGGGGCGAGCACCCAGCTCGGCACCGACGGCACCCCGGCGGACGGCAGCGTCGAGGTCACCCACACCGCCGACCCGGGCGGCCCGGTCGCCGCCGCGACGATCCCCAACGCCTGCGCGGGCACCATCTACCGCACCGGGGTCCTCGAAACCTCGTCCTGAGGCGCCCCGGGGGCCTCAGGGGCCCTGGGGCCGGGTCCGGGGCCGTTGGGTCCGGGGCCCTTGGCGGTCTCCCGGAGGCCCCGGCGGGCCCGGCGGGCCTCAGAGGCCCAGTGCCTCGTCCCGGGACGCCTCCGCCTCGCGGCGGAACAGCCGGAACCACATGAAGAGCACGAACCCCGCGAAGACGAACCACTCGGCGGTGTAGCCGAGGTTCTGGAACGCCTTCATGTCCAGACCGGTGCCCGCGGCGGCCTGCGCCGGGACCGGGACGAGCCCGCGCGGGGAGTCGGTCAGGGTGATCCAGGCGTCGTAGACGTCGTCCGTCACCACGTTCACCAGGGACGCGGCGCTGATCATGCCGAGCTGCCCGGCGGGCAGCCCGCCCGCCGCGCTCACGCCCTTGGTGCCCGCGCTCTCGGACGCCTGGAGCGCGCCCGTCACCTGCACCTCACCGGTGGGCGGGGCGGGCGCCGCGGCGCCCCGGGGCAGCCAGCCCCGGACCACCGGCAGCGCCTTGCCGCCGTCCGTACGCAGCAGGGTGAGGACGTACGCGCCGGAGCGCCCGTCCAGCTCCCGGTCGGGGACCAGGAACTGCTCGCCGTACCGGCCGCTCGCCCGGGCCAGCCGGCCCGAGGTCTCCTGGTCGACCGGGAGCAGCGAGTCGAGCGCGGCCGCGGCCTCCGTGGCGGGGTCGGGCCGCTGCTCGGCCTCCCGGTGGGAGTCGACGCGGTCCTCGAACTTGCCCAGCTGCCAGGTCCCCATGAACACGCAGAACGGGATCGCCAGCAGGACGAAGACGTTGATCCCCCACCAGCGGGGCGTTCTCAGGAACCGGTACACCCCCCCACCGTACGCAAGCGGACTCAGCCCTCCGTCGGCCGGGTCCCCGGCGTCCCGAGGTGACGGGCGGCGAAGTCCAGGTCGAGCGCGACCTGCTTGATCCGCTCCTCCACGACCAGCGAGCCGTGCCCCGCGTCGTACCGGTAGACCTCGTGGACCGCGCCCCGGGCGGCCAGCCGGTCCACGTAGTTGTCGATCTGCCGGATCGGGCAGCGCGGATCGTTCACCCCGGCGGAGATGTGCACCGGGGCCTGCACCGCGTCGACGTAGCTGATCGGGGAGGAGGCCGCGTACCGCTCGGGGACCTCATCGGGCGAGCCGCCGAGCAGGGTGCGGTCGAGCGCCTTCAGGGCCTCCATCTCGTCCTCGTACGCCGTCACGTAGTCCGCGACGGGCACCGCGGCCAGGCCGACCGCCCAGGCGTCCGGCTGGGTGCCGAGGCCGAGCAGGGTGAGATAGCCGCCCCAGGAGCCGCCCGACAGGACCAGCTTCGCCGGGTCGGCGAGGCCGCTCGCCACCGCCCACTCGCGGACCGCCGCGATGTCCTCCAGCTCGATCAGGCCGACCCGGTGCTTCAGGGCGTCGGTCCACTCCCGCCCGTAGCCCGTGGAGCCGCGGTAGTTGACCCGCACCACCGCGTATCCGTGGTCGACCCAGGCGGCCGGGCCGGCGGCGAAGGCGTCGCTGTCGTGCCAGGTCGGACCGCCGTGCACCTCGAACACGGTCGGGAACGGGCCCTCGCCTTCGGGGCGCTGCACCAGGGCGTGGACCCGGCCGCCCGGGCCCTCCACCCACACGTCCGCCACCGGCACCGACGGCGGTGCCTCGGCGCCCGGCGGGTCGAGGACGACGGAACCGTCCGTGGAGCACACCACCGGGGGCCGCGCGGCCGACGACCACAGGTACTCCACGGTGCCGTCGGGCCGGGCCGTGGCGCTCGACACGGTGCCCGCCGGGGTGTCCACCCGGACCAGGGCGCCGGTGGCGATCTCGTACCGCCAGAGCTCGCTGCGGGCCTCGAAGCCGTGCACCACGAGCAGCCCGGTGCCGTCCGGGTACCACTCGGCCGACACGTCGCCCGGCAGGTCGAGCCGCAGATCGGTCTCCGTGCCGGTGGCCACGTCCCACAGCATCGGCTCCCAGCGGCCGCGCCGCTGGTGGCCGACGAGCAGCCGGGTGTCCCCGGCGAGCGGCGCGAAGCCCAGCACGCTCAGGCCCAGCTCCTCGGTGCCGCCCTTGGTGTCGTCGAGCTCGGCGACGACCGAGGCGTCGGCGGCCCGCAGCACCCGGATCGCCGAGTGCATCGCGTCGCCGTGCTCGGTGTGCTCGACGGCGATCAGGGTCGCGTCGTGCGACAGGTCGCCGACCCCGGCCGACTCGCGGTGCCGGTAGACCTCCACCGGGGCGTCGGCGCCGGGGCGCAGCAGGTGCACGGTGGAGCCGTCGTCGTCGGTGGACCGGCCGACCACCACGGTGCCGTCCCGGCCGAGGACGAGCCCCGCCGGATAGGACGCGGCAAGGCCGGGCACCGCCTCCTCGTCCCCGCCGGGGGCACCGGCCGCGCCGTCGGCGGCCCCGGCGCCGTGGAAGGGCTGGCGCATCCAGACGCCGAACTCGTCGCCGTCGGTGTCGGCGAACCACCAGATCCACTGTCCGTCCGGGCTCAGGGCGCCGTCCGTCGTCCCGTTCGGCCGGTCGGTGACCTGGCGCTGCGCGCCGGTCGCGCGGTCCCACGCGTACAGCTCGAACGTCCCCGTCGCGTTCGACACGAAGAGGGAGCGGTCCGGGGCCTCCTCCGCCCACTCGGGCAGCGAGACCCGCGGCGCCCGGAACCGGCGCTGCCACGCCGGGGCGGCAGCCGGGTCCGGGGCCGGGGCGGAGGCCAGGGCGGAAGCCGGGTCCGCCGCCCGGCCGTCCGTCGCCCGGTCGTCCGCCGCCGTCCGCGCGGCGGCCGTGGTGCTCTGCTCGTCCTTGCTCTCAGTCATGGCCCCCATGATGCTCCGCCGGGCCGACAAACCGTTCGCGATGCCCACAGCCCTGTGGATAACCTCGTGACATGTACTCGGCGACGCCCCTTCGAGCTCCGATCAAGGCGATCAGGGCGATCAGGGCGATCAAGGCGACGAAAGACCGGGCACCGGGGGCGTAGCGGACCCCGAGGACCCAGCGGGCGCAGCGGGCATCCGGACGACGGCGCGGCCGCCCCTCAGGTCCACCGTGGTGCGGTGCGGCGGGGCGCCGTCCTCCTCGTCGTCGCGCATCACGAGGGCGCTCTGGCGCTCCTTCAGCTCGTTCTGCTTGCCCTGCGAGAAGGTGGCGTGGAGCTGCTCGAAGCCGGTCGACGACACCTGGCCGCCGCGCCGGCCGCGCCCGGTCGCCCGCAGGATCTGATCGGCGAACGCGATCACGGTCAGCAGGATGACGAGGCCCGGCAGCGTCACGAACACGGCGAACTCCATGCCGCCATTGTCACCACGGCCGCCGCGCCCAGGGAAGCGCCGGGAGTGGACGGCCGGGAGCGGACCGGGTGCGGGCGGACCCGGTGCGGGCGGACTCGGTGCGGGCGGGCCCGACGGCCCGGGGCCCGGCTCAGGTCAGGCGGCGCCAGGCGGGGTCCGCGTTCCTGATGTCCGGGCGTGTGTGGTGCGACCGCCGCCCGTCGGGCCCGATCACCTGCGCGCCGACCTTGTGCGCCCGCAGCGAGAGCGCCGTCGCGGTGATCCGTATCGACGGCGCCGCCCGCTCCATCCCGGTGGTGACCTCCCGCAGCTCGCCGACCGAGCGCAGCCAGGCGCCCACCGCCAGGTTGTGCCGCCCGGACACCGAGGTGACCAGCCGGGTGTGCCGCAGCCGTGACAACGCTGTCGCGGTGGCCGTGACCTCCAGAGCGGGCACATCGGCCTTGATCAGCGCCCACACCGGCCGCTCCGAGAAGCGCGGCGCGGGCACGCAGTGGTGGATCAGCGTCCCCGCCCCGAGCAGGGCGTCGAGCCGCCGCCGTACGGTCGACTCGCTCACCCCGCAGGTCCGGGACAGCTCGGCGGCGCTGCGCCGGGCGTCCCCGGCGAGTTCGAGCAGCAGCGCCTCGTCCAGTTCGCCGAGCCGCCGCGGCCGCCGGCTCGGACAGGCCGTGGCGGAGGCGCCGGGTCCCACCGCCGCCACCAGGTTCTGGACCTGACGCGGGGTGAGCTGGCCGAGCCGCCACAGATTCCGCGCGTTGTGCATCCCGGTCACCACATGGGTGCGGGACCTGAGCACGGCGGGCAGCCGCTGCACCCGGCGCGTCAGATAGTCGTCGAGCGCGCCGAGATCGGCGCAGAGCACCAGCATCACCAGATCGGAGTCGCCGGTCATCTGGTGCAGCCCGAGGGTGCACGCGTCGCCCGCGAGCGCGACCGCGGTCTCCTCCGAGTACCCGGCGGCGCAGTCCACCTCCACCCACGCGTACAGCGGCGTCTCCACCCCGAGGCGGCGCGGCAGGAACGCGGCCCACGCGTACCCCCCGCCGGCCAGATGCTCCCAGCGCCGTGCCAGGGTGTCCGGACTGGCGCCCAGGACCCCCGAAAGCTGGGTCCAACTGGCGCGGGGCGCGATCTGCAGCGCGTGAATCAGCGCCAGATCCGCCTCTCCCAGGACGGATTCCCCGGTGCGCATGAGCCTCCTTGGCCGATTTACGACATTCCCTCGGCCGGTCAGGCCGGGCGCCGGAGGATTTTGCCCCGGGGCATATGCATTCAAGCCGTAGATCAGGCACCCCACCATGAAGTCAGGCTTAAGTCACAGAAGTAGCGACGAACACCACGGGGCGGACGGGGGCAGATGGGTGCGAAACGGCCGATGAGCGGCTCGGACAAGGAACTGACGGTACTGCTCGGCAGGATCCGGGCGGGAGCGCGGCTGGTCACCCTGACCGGTCCGCCGGGCGCACCGAAGACGCGGCTGATCCGCGAAGTGCTACGACGTGAGGGCGTCGCCGCCAGATGGGAATCGGCCGACTCGCTCGGCCCCGAGCACCTCGCGCTCCTCGCGGAACGCGTCCGTACCGGCCTCACCGACCCGGCCGCGCCGCCCCTGCTCGTCCTCGACGGCTGGGAACGCCTCGGCCGCGGCGGTACGGCGCTGGTCGCCGCCCTCCTCCAGGAGACCCCGCCGGTCGCGCCCGCCGTCACCGTGCTGCTGACCGCCCTGCACCCGCTGCGGGTGGAGGGCGAGGCGGCGGTGCCGGTGCCGGGTCAGGACCTGGCGCAAGGTGCCATGGACCGGGCGGGCCTGCCGAGGGTGCCCGCGCCGCCCACGGTGCCCGTGCCGCCCACGGTGCCCGTGCTGCCCGTGGGCGCCGGAAGCGCCGACAACCCCGCCACGGACGAGCCCGCCACGGACGCCCCCGTCACGGACGCCCCCGTCGCCGACGAGCACGCCATGGACGAGCCGTCCGCGCTCCAGCTCTGCGCCGCCGAGCGCGGCTACACCCAGTGCGACCCGCACGAACAGCTCCTCTGGGAGCGGCTCTCCGTCTTCGAGGGCTCCTTCGGGCGGGAGGCCGTGCAGGAGGTCTGCGCCTCCGGGACGCTGCCGCACGCCGTCGTGCTCGACGTCCTCGACCGGCTCGCCGCGCTCGCGCTGCTGCCGGTCGACGACGGGGAGCCGGGCGAGGCCCGGTACTGGATGCCGCCGCCGATGCGGGTCGTCGGGGCCCGCAGGCTCAGCGAGCGCGGGGACCGGTGGGCCGTGGTGCTGCACCACCGCCGCTGGTACGTGAAGATCGCCCGGCGGGCCGCCGACCGCTGGCACGACGGACGCCAGCTCGACGCCCGTGATCTCGCGCTGCGCGAACTGCCCGACCTGGCCGTCGCCATGGACCCCACCACCGCGCCCCTCTCGCCGACGGCGGAGGCCGACTCGGCGGTCGACATCGCCGTCTCGCTCTGGTTCCTGTGGGTGGCCTGCGGCCGGGTCACCGAGGGCCGCGCCCGGCTCCGGCACGCCCTCGCGCTGCTCCCGGGCCCCGCCCCGGCCCGCGCGCTCTGGCTCGCCGCCTACCTGGAGCTGGAGGCCGGCCGCCCCGAGGACGCCGACCCGCTGCTCGTCCAGGCGTGGGCGGCGGCCGTACGGGACGGGGACGACCGGTGTCTGGCCATGCTGGCGCACCTGCGCGGCGCCACCGCGCTCTACCAGGGGCGGGCGAAGGCGGCGGCGGACGAGTTCCGGGACGCCATCGACGTGCTCGGCGAGTACCCGGAGCTTGGCCCGACCCGCCGGCTGTGCTGGACCGCGCTCGCCCTCGCGCTGCTGCGCTCCGACCCGGACGCCGCCCAGGAGGCCCTGGACCGGGCCGCCGACGCGCACACCTGGGCGGGCCGGGACCTCTGGGCGGACGCGTGGGCGGACTACGCCCGCGCCGAACTCCTCCACTGGGACGGCGAGGCGACCCGCGCCGCCGACCTGGCCGCCCGCGCGCTCCGCGGCCATCTGCGGCTCGGCACGGTCACCGGCGCGGCCTGCGCCGCCGAACTCCTCGCCCAGATGCGGATCCTGCGCGGCCGCCCGACCACCGCGGCCCATCTCCTCGGCGCGGTCGACCTGTTGCGCTCCGCCGCCTTCGACGACGGCTACCGCCCGGCCGACTTCACCACCCCGTCCCGGTCCCGCAGCGAGTCCGCGCTGCGCGGCTCGCTCTCGGACGGCGAGCTCCGCCGGGCCTTCGAGGAGGGCGCGCGGATCGGCCTGCACGCGCTGGTCGCCGAGCCTTGAGCGGGCGAACCCGATCCGATGAACCCCCTGACGGAGGACTTCCGGATGACGGAGGACTTCCGGCCGGTCCTGATTTCGGCGGCGGTGTCTACGATGTCGGCATGATCGCCTTCGTCGTCGTGGCCGCCGTCTTCGCCCTGCTGTTTCTGGCCGGTGTGCTGCGCGACCGGCGCCGGTTCAGCAACGCCGTGTATCTGGGCCTCGCCGTCAGCTTCCTCGGGCTCGGCCTGCTCGCCGGGATCGACGAGGCCCCGCACGGCGTCGGCGAGACGGTGATGATCGTCGCGGTCCTGGTGCTGTCGCTGGGGCCGGTGGCGCTCGCCGTGCTGCTCTGCGCCAACGGCGTCAAGATGGTCCGCAAGGAGGGCCGCAGCCCGGCCAACCTGCTGTCGCTGCTCGCCGGACTCGGCATCTTCGGCGTCATGATCCTGACCGTGGCCGTGTTCGCGACCCGCTCCCCGCGGCTCGGCGTCGTCGTCGGCACGCTGCTCATGATCCTCGGCTATGTGTCCTTCCTCTTCCTCTGCTTCGTGGGATACGCGTTCCTGTACGGCCGGATGCGCATCCGCCGGGACGCCGACTATGTGGTGGTGCTCGGCTCCGGACTGATCGGCGGCCGCCGGGTGCCGCCGCTGCTCGCCAGCCGCCTGGAGCGGGGCCGCGAGGTGTACGACAAGCTCGCCGAGCGCCGCGAGGTGGACCGCGTCCCGGTCCTGATCACCTCCGGCGGCCAGGGCCCGGACGAGGAGCTGCCGGAGTCCCACGCGATGGCGGACTACCTGGTGGAGCGCGGTTTCCCGGCGGACCGCGTCCAGCGCGAGGACCGCTCACGCACCACCGAGGAGAACATGCTGTTCAGCAAGGCCCTGATGGAGGCGGAGCGGCCGGGCGCGGAGTGCGTGATCGTCACCAACAACTTCCACGCCTTCCGGGCCGCCCTGATGGCGCGCAAGGCGGGCGTGAAGGGGCAGGTGGTGGGCTCGCCGACCGCCGCGTACTTCTGGCCGAGCGCGACCATCCGCGAGTTCGCCGCGGTGTTCCTGGAGTACAAGGCGGTCAACCTGGGCATCTGCGCCGGTCTGACCGTGCTGGGCGCGCTGGCCCTCGCCTTCGCGGCCTGACCGGCCCCCAGGGGGGAGGGGCGGGCTGCGGATGCCCGGTTCCCGGGCTCCGTCCTACGCTGGAGGGGACGCCCCCGGCCGGGCGGAGCGACGCGCGGAGGCGACGTCATGAGAGCACGGCACCACTTCCACATCGACTACCGCGGTCACTCGGTCAGTGCCACCGTCCAGACCGGCCACCGTCCGGTGGTCGAGATCCTGGTGGACGGCAAGGAGACGGGGCACGCTACCAGCCGGGACAACCAGCCCGTCTCGGTCCACGTCGAGTTGCCCACGGACCCGCCCACTCCGGTCACCGTCAGGGCCACCCCGGGTCCCGGCATGCCCCGCTGTCTGCTGCTCGGCCCGGAGGAACCGGAGGGGCACGTGATGGCCCCGAGAGTGTTCTGAGCCCCGCCTCCGCGCCCCGCGGCTCAGCTGAGCCAGGCCATCCCGATCAGCAGGAAGACGACGAAGGCGACCGCGCCCGCGACGGCGGCGGTACGGCGGGGTCTGCGCCGGGAGATCGCGGCCAGCGGGTTCTCCGCCTGCTGCGGGGCCCGGCGCGAGCGCGGCACGGCCGACGGCACGGACGGCGGTGCCGGTACGCCCAGGGACCCGGTCCCGGTGCCGGTGCCGGGTCTCGCGGTGTGCCCGGCGGTGTGCCCGGTGGTGGGCGGGCCCGCCGGTGCGGGGGCGGTCACCGTGCCCGTACGACCGTGCCGGGCCGCCGCGCGACCACCGCCGTGGCCGGGGCCGTGTCCGGGGGAGTGCTGCGGGGGCGGCGGTACGGCCTGCGGCGGCAGCGGGAGCGGCTGGTCGCGCCAGCCGCCCGAGGTGAACCAGTCCGCGATGGCCTGCGCGGCGGGGCGCTGCTCCGGCTGCTTGGCGAGCAGCGTCAGCAGGTACGCCTCGAAGGCGGCCGGCATCGGCACGCCCTGCTGCCGGGGCGGCACCGGCGGGGTGTCGATGTGCTGGTAGAGCAGCCCGGTCGCGGTGTCCGCGCGGAACGGCGGCTGCCCGGTGAGCAGTTGGTACAGCACACAGCCGAGCGAGTACACGTCGGACGCGGGCGACGCGGGCTGCCCGAGGGCCCGTTCGGGCGCCAGGTACAGGCCGGTGCCGACGATCTGGCCGGTGGTGGTGAGCCCGGCCGAGGGGTCGTCGACGAAGCGCGCGATGCCGAAGTCGGCCAGTTTCACCGTGCCGTCGGCGTCCATCAGCAGGTTCCCCGGCTTGATGTCCCGGTGCACCACGCCCTGCCGGTGCGCCGCCGCGAGCCCGGCCGCCGCGTGCGCGGCGACCGTCGCGACCTGCTCGGCGCCGAGCCGGACCGGCCGCTCCCGGTCACCGGCCAGGCTGTCCCCGGACACCAGCTCCATGACCAGGAACAGCTTCCCGTCCCAGGTGCCGAAGTCGAACACCCCGACCACGTGCGGATGGCTGAGCCGGGCCGCGGTCTGCGCCTCCATCCGGAACCGTTCGGCGGCCGACGGATCGTGCTCGTGACCCAGCATCAGCTTCACGGCCACATCGCGCCCGAGCACCTCGTCGGTCGCCCGCCACACCTCGCCCATGCCGCCCCGCCCGACACACGCCTGGAGCCGATATCGGTCCGCGACCAGCACTGAGAACCCACCCTTCCATCTGGACGCCTCATCGTAGAGCGGTTGTTCGAGGCGTCTCGCCGCCGGTGGGGGTTCCCGGCCCGCCGGGCTCGCCCGGGCCTCCCGGCCGTCCCGGCGTCAGCCGGTGCGCACGGTCGCCATCCGGACGAGCAGATGGCCCAGGCTGCTGCCGTGCGGGCCGAACTCGTGCCCGTACCGGCGGATGACCCGGTTCTCGTGGGCGAGGCCGACCGCCGGTCGGCCGCCCGTCCGCCCGAGCTCGCGCAGCGCGGCCGAGAGGGCGGTGCGGCGGCGGACCAGGGCGACGATCTGCGCGTCGACCGAGTCCAGCGAGTCGGCGAGCAGTTCCTCGGTGCCGGGCACTCCCGGGCGGCCGACGTGCCCGGGGCGACCGGGCCGGCCGAGGTGGTCGGCGCGTCCGGCGTGGGCGACACCGCGGGTGCCGGGGGCGTACGCACCGGCGACGCCGTTCTCGGCGATCATCGTGTCGAGCAGGGGGACCATGCGACGTACTCCTTCCTTCTGCTGGTTGCTGGTGCTGTTTTACGGCTGCCTTCTGGGGCCGCCGTTCCGTGGCCGGTCGGCGGTCAGCGGTCGGCGGCGATCCACTCCGCCAGCTGTTCCCTGGTGGTGGCCGGATCGGCGACCACCGCGCCCAGGGCGTCGTCCGCCAGGGTCGTGGTCGAGACGGCGGGGCAGCGGCGGCAGGCGTCGACGCCGGACTGGTGCCACCACTTGCACTCGGCGCGCAGATGGCAGCGCGGCACCGGCGCGGTGTCCGCCGCGGCGGCCGGAAGCGCCGCCATCCGGTCGATCAGGCCGCACCGGGTGCCGACCCGGTTGCCGCACTCGCTCACGCAGTGCGAGGCGAACCGCAGCACCCGGGTGGCCGGGACGCCCTCCGGGATCAGCGGAAGGACCTGGGCCGCCGGGGTCGGTTCGGCGAGGTAGGCGACCCGGCCGTCGGCGCCGCCGCGCACCCCGAGCACGACCGATTCCGGCCGGTCGGGGGCCCCGCTGGGGCACCAGTGCACCGGCGCGGGGCCGTCCGCGCTCCGTACGGGATCCAGCTCCACGGCGGGGTCAGCAGGCCCGGGCGTCGGCCACGCCGGACGGGGTGGAGGACGTCGCGGTCTTCCCGGCCGGGGCCGACGGGGCGGAGATGAAGCCCACCGTGTTGCCGTCGTCGAGCCGGTCGGTCGTCCCGGCCTCGCGGGCGATGGCCGCGGCGAGGCTGTCGGAGAACTGCGCGGGGGAGCTGATCCGGGTCTCGGCGGTGCGCTCGGCGGGCGCGGCGGACGCGGACCCGGCCGCGGCCCCGAGCAGACCGGTGGCGAGGGCGGCGGCAGCGGCGGCGGAGCGCAGCGTGGACTTCTTCATGATGTCGAACCTCCGTGAGAATGCGGCGAGTTGGACAGTTCATTCGGTCGTGCCGGTACGGCTCCGGGCCACGTTAGACGTACGGGGCGGGCGCGACCGGCAGATCCGGCGGCATCCCGGCGGCACCGGACGGCGGTTTTCCGCCGTTCCTGGCTCCCGCTCCCGGAGCGCACGGGGGCGTGCGGCGCTCAGCAGAGGTCGCCGGACAGCCAGCCCTGCGCCACCGCCCGGCAGCCCGCCTGGAAGCGGCTGCGCGCGCCGAGGAGTTCCATCAGGTCGGCGGCGATCCGGCGGGCCGTACGGGGCGAGACGCCGAGCCGCTTGGCCACGGCCTCGTCGGTGAGCCCCTGCCCGAGCAGCAGAAGTGCCGCGCGTTCCTGGGAGTTGAGGCCGTCCGCGTCCCGCTCGCGGGAGGGCGTGCCGAGCGGTGTGGCGCGCATCCAGATGGTGTCGAAGAGCGCGCACAGCGCGGTGAGGGTGCCGGTTCCGGTCAGCACCAGGGCGCCGGCGGAGGAGTTCTCGTCGTCCACCGGGACGATCGCGATCCGGCGGTCCATGATCGTCAGCCGGACCGGCAGGGAGGGCGCGGTGCGCACCTCGCCACCGCGCTCCGTCAGCCATTTCGCGTACGTGACGGTCGCCGGGCTGTTGCGGACGCTGTCCAGGTAGAGGGTCCGCATCCGGACACCCCGGTCGAGCAGCGCGTCGTCCTGCGGCCGGGCCGCCCGCATGCTCGCCTCGCTCTGCGCGCCGCCGGGGGCGAGCGCCAGCACCTCGTCGCGGACGTCGCGGACCAGGAGCCGGATGCGGTCCCTTATCTCGTCGATGCCGTCGAGGCGTTCGATGCCGTCGATGTTCTGGTGCGCGCGGGCCGTGGTGAAATCGGCGGCCAATTGCGCGGCGGCCAAACGGATTTGTTCGGTCCGGTGCTGTTCGGCCGCGACGCGTTCTTCCTGGCGGGCCATGAGGGCCTGAATGGCCATCTCCGGATTCACCGCGCGGAACGCCTGGGGAGTGTCGAAAGGAGCCCGCACCAGGGCCAGTTCGCTGAGTTTGTCAAGAGCCGCGCGCAGCTCCTGGCCGGTCAGATTCAGCGTGGCCGTCAGGTCGAGGAGATCGGCTTGTGGATGAGCCAGAATCGCCCGGTAGACCCGTGTGCAGGTTTCGTCTAACCCCAGGACATGCAACAAGAGGTTCCCCGGTCGTGTCGGTCGAACCGTCGCTGGCAGGTGGCGGCGGGAGGTGTGGTGGGTGCGACGCGTGGTCAGCGCGGCGCGGGTGCGCGGTGAGCGGTGTGCCAGGGTGTGCCGGAGCAAGGCGGTACGTGGTGAAGCGTTTCTGCGCTGTGCGGGCGCCTCAGAGGAGGATCGCCGAAACCCCCGTACCGGTGCAACTGATCGAACCGGGCGACGGCATGGCATATTCCGGCCATCGCCTCAATGGTCCTGGTTTGCCGCTTGCTGCCGGAAGCGGCGCCGCCGACGCTCGACGGATGATTCTCGTCCACGTTCGTATTCGGTCGGCCGAGCCTCTTCCCGAAAGCAACGAGCTCATCGGAATTCTGGGCGCCCATGTGACACCGGGAGAACGTGTGGATCACTTCAGCGTCCACCCGGAAGGGCCCCGGTCCCTCACCGTCGGCTGCTTCGTCGTCGCCGGTCTTCTCCTGGTCGCGGAAAACGTGGCACTCGCCGTTCTCCAGCGCGCGCTGCGGGCGGAGCCGGCCCTCCGGGGCGCCACGATCACCAGTTGTTCCGGCGCGCTGGTCGCCGCGTACTTCGAACGGCTCCGCGATTCCGCAGGTCGCGGTGGACGGTCTATGCGGTTGCCGGATCAGGACATCGCGGATTGCTGACAGCGCGGCGGGCGGCGGGCCAAGCTCAAGCCATCGACAGGACGCCGGGCCGGAGACGGGCCGGAGCGGTCGAAGAACCGCCCAAGCACTGTCGAAGACCTCCACCGCCCCGCATCGAAGGAGAACTCTGTCGTGTCCAGAAACCGTGTGTTCTTCGCCAAGCTCGCCGCCGCCGTCGCGCTCGTCGCCCTCCCCGCCCTCGGCGGCGCCGCCCTCGTCACCTCCGGTACGGCGGACGCCGCGCCGGTCACCGTCGCCGACACCGTCGCCGTCCCGGCCACCACCGCGCCCGCCCCGACGCCCACCCCCACCGGCAAGGACACCACCGGCTGGGACTAGTCCCCGCCGCCTCGGGTCCACCCCGACGACGATGAGCACACCCCCGGCCGCGCATCCGGTCACCGGTGAAGTCCCGGACCCTGCCCCGGCCACCGCCCCGGACCCCGCCCCGGCCACCGACCAGGCGAGTGCGCCGCCCGGCCCCTTCGCCCGGCTCCTGCGGACCTTCCGGTCCAGCGCGGGCCTCACCCAACAGCAGCTCGCCGACTTCGCCACCCTCAGCGTCCGCGCCATCCGCGACCTGGAGCACGGGCGGGCGGAGCGCCCCCGCCGCGACACCGTACGGCTGCTCGCCCGGGCGCTGCGGCTCGACCCGGCGCGTACCGCCGAGTTCGAACAGGCCGCGCGGGGCGGACCCGCCGTTCCGAGGCACCACGGCCCCTCGCACGACCCCTCGCACGGCTACGAGTACAGCACCGTCCTGCTCGACGCGCTCGCGTCCGACGCCCGCGACGGCGAGTGGTCCCGCGCCCTCAACGACATGGCGGGCCAGGCATGGCGCCTGGTCTCGGTGGACCGTGGCGTGGCCTTCCTGGAGCGCCGGCTCGGCTGAACCGCGCCGCCCGAAGTCCCGTACCCACGCCGGTACCCGTACCCACGCCGGTACCCGCACCCGCACCCGCAACTCCCCGCACTCTTCCTTCACGAAGGTTGGCTATGCAGCTCTCAACGCCGCCGGGGGACGTGCCCGACAGACCTGCTCTGCACGTCGTGGTCACCAGTGTCGCGTCCGACTCCCACACCTGGAACCTCATCTATCTCCAGCTCCTCATCGAGGAGTTGGGCCACCGCGTGACCAACCTCGGCGGCTGTGTGCCGGACGAGCTGATGGTCGACGAGTGCCGCAGGCTCGCCCCCGACCTCGTCGTCGTGAGCAGCGTCAACGGCCACGGCCACCACGACGGCATGCGGGTCATCGGCGAGCTCAGGGCGTGCCCGGAGCTCCGGGAGACCCCGATCGTCATCGGCGGCAAGCTCGGCATCACCGGCGGCGGCGACAGCGGCCCGCTGGAGGAGCTGCGCGCGGCCGGGTTCGACGCGGTCTTCGAGGACGGCTCCGGCATCGCCCAGTTCCAGGGCTTCGTCCGGGCGCTCCCGGCGGCCCCGCCGGGCATCGAGGCGGAGGTGGCCTTGACGGCCGGGTCGACGGTGACGGCGGTGACGTCCGTGACGTCCGTGACGGGGTCGGTGACGTCCGCGACGGGGTCGGACCCCGACACGGCCACCGGCACCGCCACCGGGACGGCGGCCCGCGCATGACCGGCGGATTCGGCTCCTTCGTACGGGCGGCCCACGCCGCCGGTGACCTCGTCGTCCAGCCCCGGATGGGCATGAGCGACCCGGTCGAGATGCGCCGCGGCCTGCTCGCCACCAAGCGCGCGGACGCCACCACGGTCGGCACCATCACCCTCGACAGCTACACCCGGGTCGGCGACATCGAGGCCGCCCGCCGGGCCCTCGCCCGCGGCGGCGCCCTCAACGGCTACCCCATCGTCAACCACGGCAGCCGGCTCACCCGGCGCATCCTCGACGGGGTCGCGGACCCCGGCTTCCCGGTCCAGGTCCGGCACGGCTCCGCCCAGCCCGAGGCCATCTTCGAGGCCCTGGTGGCGTCCGGGCTCACCGCCACCGAGGGCGGCCCCGTCTCGTACTGCCTGCCCTACAGCCGCGCCCCGCTCACCCGGTCCGTGGCCAGCTGGTCGCGCTGCTGCGAGATCTTCGCGCAGCTCCGCGACCAGGGGCAGGAGCCGCACCTGGAGACCTTCGGCGGCTGCATGATGGGCCAGCTCTGCCCGCCCGGGCTGCTTGTGGCGCTGAGCGTGCTCGAAGCGGTGTTCTTCCGCGAGCACGGACTGCGCAGCATCTCGCTCAGCTACGCGCAGCAGACCAGCACCGAGCAGGACGAGGAGGCGCTGCACGCCCTCGCCCGGCTGGCCGGGGAACTGCTGCCGGACGTCGACTGGCACATCGTGCTCTACGCGTACATGGGTGTGTATCCGCGGACGGAGGACGGCGCGCTGCTGCTGCTCGAACGCGCCGCCCGGCTCGCGGCCCGGGCGGGCGCCGCCCGCATCATCGTCAAGACGGCGGCGGAGGCGCACCGCATCCCGACCGTCGAGGAGAACGTCACCGCGCTCGAACTCGCCTCGGCGGCCGCCGCCGACGAGCGGAGCCGTATCGCCGCCCGCGCGCCCCGGACCCCCGTGCCCGCCGCGTCCGCCGACACCGGGGTCTACGCGGAGGCGTCGCTCCTGGTCCGCACGGTGCTCGACCTGGCGCCCGACGTGGGCCGCGCCCTGGTCCGTGCCTTCGGGCAGGGCCTGATCGACGTGCCCTTCTGTCTGCACCCGGACAACCACGGGCAGTCCAGGGCCCGGGTGGACGGCGACGGGCGGCTGCGCTGGACCGAGATCGGCGCGATGCCGATCGGCGGCGTCGCCGAGATCACCCCGGGCGACCGGCTGACCTCGGACGGACTGCTCAGCGCGCTCTCGCACGTCCAGCGCGGCTTCGACGAGCTCGCCCTGCGGTCGGCCGCCGGACCGCGCGGCGCCCTGCCCGGCCGCAGGCCCGTACTCCTCCCCTAGTCGAGCCCCTGGCCGAGCCCCACAGCTTTCGCTTCCTCTCGCCTCCTCTCGCTTCCTTCCTCTCCTTTCTCTCCTTTCTCTCTTCCTGACCGACCGCCCGCACACGACCGACAGGACGCGTCACCATGACCCTCACCTCACCCGAGAAGACGACCACCGAGGCCGCCGCCCCGCTGCCGCCCGCCGACCCCCGGGAACACCTCACCTCGCCGGTGACCCGGGCCGCGCTGCGGGTGCAGCAGCAGCTGCTCGCCGGGGCGCGCGAATACCTCACCGGTGAAGGCTTCGCGGAGATGATGCCGCCGATCATCGGGCCGGTGACCGACCCCGGCATCCGTGGCTCCAAGCAGGTCGACCTGGACTTCTACGGCCACAAGTACAAGCTGATGACCAGCGCGATCCTTTACAAGCAGGCGTCGCTGCTCGCCTTCGACAAGATCTTCTGCATCGCGCCCAACGTGCGGATGGAGCCGCTGGAGACCGCCAACACCAGCCGGCACCTCGCCGAGTTCCACCAGATCGACGTCGAGATGGCCGGGGCGTCCCGGGACCAGATCACCGGGGTCGTCGAGGCGCTCGTCCGGCACTCCGTCGGCCGTGCGATCGCCGAACTCCCGGCGGAGTTCGAGCTGTTGGGCCGTGACACCAGCGTCTTCCAGAAGCTGCTCACCGAGGCGTTCGGCCGCCGCACCCACGCCGACGCGGTCGCCGAGCTGCGGTCCGGCGGGCACCCGCAGAGCGCCGACGCCGAGATCGACTGGCAGGGCGAGGTCATCGTCTCCGAGAACGCCGACCGCCCCTTCTTCCTCACCGACTACCCCAAGGGCTCGCGCGGCTTCTACGACCGCGAGAGCGCCGAACAGCCCGGTGTGCTGCGGAACTTCGACCTGATCGCGCCCGAGGGCTACGGCGAGCTGTGCAGCGGCAGCGAGCGCGAGTTCGACTACGGCCGGATCGTCACCCGGATGCGGGAGACCGGCGAGAACCCGGCCAAGTACGGCTGGTACCTGAAGATGGTCCGCGAGGGCATCCCCGGCTCCGCCGGTTTCGGCATCGGCGTCGAGCGGTTCACCCGCTACGTCACCGGCCTCGACGCCGCCTGGCAGGCCAACGCCTTCCCGAAGCTCCCGGGCCGGGTGTCGCCGTGAACGGAGCCCACGCGTCCGACGCGGCGGACAGACCCGCGTTCCGCACCCCCGGCCTCCCCGACGAGGCGATACGCGAGCGGGCCCGCCTCGGGACCGCCGCCGCCTTCCCCGACGTCACCGACTACGGCACCACCGCCTTCGGACAGGACCCCGGCCTCGGGACCGAGGTCCCGACCGACCCGATCGACGCGCTGCGCGTCACACCGCCCGTCTTCATGCCGCTGCGCCTGGAGAAGCTGATCGACCTGGCCCGCGAGCCGCTGCACTCGGACGTCGAACTCGCCACCGTCATCGGCGGGTTCGCCTCGCCGCTGCCCCTCTACCTGTCCGCCTTCGGCTCCACCAAGGCGGCCGGCACCGACCACGTCCTCGCCCTCAGCCGCCAGGCCGGACGGCTCGGCATCCCCATGGTCGTCGGCGAGAACATCATGCCGATCGCGGGGTACGGCCGTTCCGGCACCGCGGCCGACCCCGGTGCGCCGGGCCCCGACGGTACGGGTGACCCCGACCGTACGGGCGGCTCCGGCGAGCGGAGCGGGCGCACCGTCCTCGACCGGATCCGCGCCTACACGGCCGAACTCCCCGACGGGCTCGGCGGGCTCGTCGTCCAGCAGAGCACCGAGGACGCCGACGCCGAGGTGTGGAACCTGGTCTACAGCGACCCGGGCGCCCAGCCGCTGCTCGACAGCGGACGGCTCGCCTTCGAGCTGAAGACCGGACAGGGCGCCAAGCCGGGCCTCGGCGGTCTCACCGTCCTCGGCGCGGCCGAGGCCCGCCGGGTGGACGAGCAGTACGCCTTCGAGCCGGTCTACGGCGCCGACGCCGACCGGGTGCTGCGGTGCAGCAGCCCGGGCACCTTCACCGAGGAGATCCTGCGCCAGCAGATCCACCTCATGCGGAACAACTACCCGCGGGCCAGGGTCTGGGTGAAGCTCCACCCGGGCCGCGACATCGGCCACGCCGCCGCCGTCGCCTGGGCGGCCGGCGCCGACGCGGTCACCGTCGACGGCGCCGAGGGCGGCTCGGGCTGGGCCCCGCGCGCCTTCCTCGCCCAGGTGGGGCTGCCGCTCGGCGAGTGCCTGGCCCGGATCCGCGAGCGCACGGCCACGGACGCGGGCCTGCGCGCGGTCCTCACCGGGACGGCGGCCGGAACCGGGATCGGACTCGGCGGCGGATCCGGTACGGGCATGAGCCCGGGCACCGGCACCGGCCTGAGCACCGGCAGCGGCCTCGGCACCAGCCTCGGCCCCGACGCCCCCGCCCCCATCCCCTCCCTCCTCGCCTCCGGCCGGATCTGGGAGGGCGGCCGGGCCGTCAAGTGCCTGGCGCTCGGCGCGACCGCCGTCGGCCTCGGCCGGGGCGCGCTCGTCGCCGTCGACGAGGACCCGGAGCACGGACTCGTCCGGCTCGCCGAGTGCCTGGCCCTGGAACTGCGGCTGCTGATCAGCGCCGTCGGCAAGTACACCCCGAGGGCCCTGGGCCCCGAGGACCTGTGGGCGCCGCGGCCCCTCGTACCGGCGAACCTCGCGGCGGCACAGGAGGCGGTCGTCCATGAGTGACACCGACACGGGCGTGGAGACCGCCCCCGCACCCGAGGGCGGGCCGAAAGGCGCCGCCCGCCGGGGCCCCGGGCACTACCTGGGGCTCAACTACCTCACCTTCACCGGGGCGATGGGCCTCTCCGCGCTCGGCGACGCCGCCTGGTACGTGGCCCTCACCTGGACCCTGTCCCGCGAGGTCAGCGCCGCCGCGGCGGGCTCCCTCCTCGCCCTGTCCGCGCTGCCCCGGCTGATCGCGCTGCTCGGCGGCGGCGTGCTCGCCGACCGCACCGGGCCGCGCCGCATGATGGTCCTCGCCGACCTGGCCCGCTGCGCGGTGATGGTGGGCGCCGCCGGAATGCTGCTGCTCACCCGGCCCTCCGTGACGCTGCTCTTCGTCACCGCCGCACTCGTCGCCCTGATCAGCGCCTTCTTCATCCCCGCCTCCGGAGCCATCAAGCCGCTGCTCCTCGACGAAGCCCATCTGCTGCGCGGCAACGCCCTGTTCGTGCTCGGGCTGCGCGGCGGCCAGGCCGCCGGCGGACCCATCGGCGCCGCCATGATCAGCCTCGGCGGACTGCCGCTGATCGCCCTCACCAACGCCCTCGGATACGCGGCCTCCGCCTTCGCCAGCGCCAAGGTGAAACTCGTCCACGAAGTGCCGCCGCCACCCGAGCGCAAGCCGTTCCTGCGCGAACTCACCTTCGGCATCCGCTACTTGCGCGGCCAGCGGCACCTCTCCCTGATCCTCGTCGTGATCGCCCTCAACGAACTCAGCTGCGCCCCGCCGGTCAACCTCGGGCTCGTCCTGCTGTCCGACCGGACCGGGGCGGGCGCGGCCGGAGCCGGGTACCTGCTCACCGCGTACACCGTCGGCGCCGTCGCCAGCTCCTTCGTGACCATGCTGCTGCCGAAGGCGAAGCGGGTCGGCATCGCGCTGATCGTCGAGACCGCCCTCGCCGCCGTCTGCCTGGCCGCGCTCGGCGACGTCACCGCGCTCCCCGCGGGCCTCGTCCTCTACCTGCTCCTCGGCCTGGTCACCGGGCTCTCGGGCGTCATCCTCGTCTCCCTGACGCAGCAGTGGACCGGGGCGGAGGTGCGCGGCCGGGTGATGGCCGTGCTGTCCCTGGTCATCTTCGGCGCCGCCCCGCTCGCCAACGCCGCCTACGGCGTGGCGCTCGACTGGCTCGGCTTCGCCCCCACCCTGCGCGTCTTCGCCGCCCTGTGTCTCGCGGCCACGGCGATCGTCGCGCTCACTCCCACCCTGAGGAGCGCCCGCCTTGGCTGAACACGTCCGCGGCGAGTCACGCGTCAACGGATTCCCCGCCCTCACCGACCTCCACGAGCGGCTGCGCGACGGCTCGCTCACCAGCACCGCCCTCACCCGGCTCTGCCTGGACCGGATCGCCGCCGCCAACCCCGTGCTCAACGCGGTGCTCGCGATCGACGCCACCGCGCTCGACCAGGCGGCCGCCGCCGACGCCCGGTACGCCGCCGGGACCCCGTACGGGCCGCTCGACGGCATCCCGGTCCTGGTCAAGGACAGCATCGACACCGCGGGCTTCGCCAGCACGGCCGGCTCCCGGCTGCTCGCCGGGTCCCCGCCGCGCAGCGACGCCGCCGTCGTCGGACGGCTGCGCCGGGCCGGGGCGGTGGTGCTCGGCAAGACCAACCTCACCGAGTGGTCCAGCTTCCGCACCACCCAGGGCTGCGAGGGCTGGTCGGCGGTCGGCGGCCAGACCGTCAACCCGTACTCCGCGCAGCGCACCGCGTCCGGTTCGTCGTCCGGCTCCGCGGTGGCCGTCGCCACCGGCATGGCGCCGCTCGCGCTCGGCGCCGAGACCGACGGTTCGATCGTCAGCCCGGCCGGGCTCTGCGGGGTCGTCGGCCTCAAGCCGACGCCCGGGACGCTGCCGCTGGCGGGCGTCGTGCCGGTCTCCGACACCGAGGACTCGGTCGGCGTGTTCGCCGGGCGGGTCACCGACGCGGCCCTCGCCCTCGCGGTCCTGACCGGCCCGGACACGGTCGAGAGCGGCTCGGCGCCCCGCGCGCTCGAACTGCCGGTGCCGCTCGGCGGCCTCGGCCGCCGGATCGGACTGTGGCGGGTGCCCCGGATGCCCGCCCAGGTGACGGCCGTCCTCGACACCACCGCCGCGGGTCTGCGGGCCGCCGGATTCACCGTCGTCGACGTCGAGCTGACCGTCGAGCGGGACATCCTGATCGACGGACTGCGCGCCATGTACGCCGAGTTCACCCCCAGCCTGGAGCGTTACCTGGCCGGCCGGGACGGCGTGCCGCGCACCCTCGCCGAGATCGTCGAGGCCAACCGGGCCGACCCGGTCGAGCTGTCGCTGTTCGGCCAGGACCTGTTCGAGACCGTCCTCGGCCTCGGCGACCCCGACCGGGCCAAGGCGGTCGCCGACCGGGCCCGCGCGGTCGAACGCGCGGTGGCGCTGCTCGACGGCACGCTGCGCCGGTACGGGGTCGAGGCCCTGGTCGCACCCACCAACGAGCCCGCCTGGCTGGTCGACCACCAGCTCGGCGACCCGTACTCGCCGGGCAGCTCCACCCTCCCGGCGCTCGCCCGCCGCCCCAACGTCACCGTGCCCGCCGCCCAGAGCGGACTGCCCATCGGCATCTCGCTGTTCGGCCCGTCCGACGAGGGCGCGCTGCTCCAGCTCGCCCTGGAGGCCGAGCGCTCGCTGGCCCGCCAGCCGCACGCCCTCCTCGTCTGACCCGGCACGCCCGCCCCCGTCCCGAGAGAACACCCACCCCTCCCAGGAGTCCGCCATGAGCAACCCCTTCGACCGCGACGACATCGACTTCCTCGTCCTCGTCAACGACGAGAACCAGCACTCCCTGTGGCCCGCCCGCGCCGACGTCCCGGCGGGCTGGCGCACCGTGCACGGCCCCGCCGACCGGGCCGCCTGCCTCACGTACATCGAGAGCAACTGGACCGACATCCGGCCCCAGAGCTCGCTGACCGGCGCGGCCTGACCACCGCCACCCTCCCGAGGAAAGACCGATGGGAAGACCGATGACTCCGCTTTCCTACGCACAGGCACGGCTGTGGTTCCTCCAGCAGGTCGAGGGCCCCGGCCCCACCTACAACGTCCCCCTGACGGTCCGGCTGCGCGGCGCCCTCGACACCCGGGCGCTGCGGGCGGCGGTCCATGACGTCGTGACCCGGCACGAGGTGCTGCGCACGGTCTTCCCCGAGGCCGACGGCGAGCCCCGGCAGCGGACCCTGGACGCCGCCGAGACCAACGTGCCCTGGACCGTCACCGCCGTCACCGAGGACACGCTGACCGACGCCGTGCACCGGGCCGCCGCCGACGGCTTCGAGCTGGCCACCGAACTGCCGCTGCGCGTCCACCTGTTCCGGATCGACGCCGAGGACCACCTGCTCCTGGTCGTGATGCACCACATCGCCACCGACGGCTGGTCGCTGCGCCCGCTGCTCCGTGACGTCGCCGCCGCCTACGAGGCCCGGCTCGACGGCCGGGCGCCGATCTGGGAGCCGCTGCCCGTGCAGTACTCCGACTACACGCTCTGGCAGGAGGACCTGCTGGGCGCCGCCGACGACCCCGACTCGATGGTGCGGCGCCAGCTCGACCACTGGCGGGACGCGCTGGCCGGGCTGCCGGACGAGCTGCCCCTGCCGTACGACCGGAACCGGCCCGCGGTCGCCTCGTACCGGGGCGGTGTGGTGCGCGCCGGGCTCGACGCCGGGCTGCACCGGCGGATCGTCGCCTTCGGCCGGGAGAACCAGGCCACCGTGTTCATGGTGGTGCAGGCGGCCCTGGCCGGGCTGCTCGCCCGGCTCGGCGCGGGCACCGACGTGCCGCTCGGCACCCCGGTCGCGGGCCGCTCCGACGAGGCCCTGGACGACCTGGTCGGCTTCTTCGTGAACACCCTGGTGCTGCGCGCCGACCTGTCCGGCGACCCGAGCTTCCGCGAGCTGCTCGCCCGGGTGCGGTCGACGGACCTGGAGGCGTACGCCCACGCGGACCTGCCGTTCGAGCGCCTGGTGGAGGAGCTGAACCCGCCGCGCTCGCTGGCCCGGCACCCGCTGTTCCAGGTCATGCTGCTGCTCCAGAGCCATGAGCAGCCGGCCCTGCAACTCCCGGGCCTGACCGCGCACACCGAGGTCGTCGAGCTGGACGTGGCGAAGTTCGACCTGACGGTGGAGCTCGCCGAGACCTTCGCCGAGACGTTCGCCGAGGGCGGGGGAGCCGCGGGTGCCGGTGGGGAGGACCCGGCGGGCATCACCGTCCTCCTGAAGTACGCCACCGACCTCTTCGACCGGGACACGGTCGAGCGCCTCGGCGAGCGCCTGGTCCGGGTCCTCGGCCAGGCCCTCGCGGAGCCGGACCTGCCGGTCGCCCGCTGGGACGTGCTCTCGGCGGCGGAGCGGCGGGCGGTCCTCGGCACCTGGTCGGGCGCGGCCCCGGAGCGGCCCCAGGGCCCGGAGCAGGCGGCCTCAGCGGCCCCGGCCCCGGAACCGGCCGCCGCGCCCGCCGACCCGGAGCTCCGCGAGCCCGCCCCCGCCACCGTCCATGAGGTCTTCGCCCGCCGCGCCGCCGCCACCCCCGACGCGCTCGCCCTCGTCTCGGGCGACGAGCGCGTCCCGTACGGCGAACTCGACGCCCGTGCCAACCGCTTCGCCCGGCATCTCACCGCCGCCGGAGTGGCGCGCGGCGATGTCGTCGGCGTCCGGCTGCCGCGCTCGGCCGAGCTGGTCGTGGCCGTGCTCGGGGTGCTGAAGGCGGGCGGCACGTACACGATGCTCGACCCGGAGTTCCCGGTGGAGCGGATCGCGGCCGTGCTCGGCCAGACCGGCGCCCGGCTCGTCGTCACCGACAGCACGCTGGCCGGCCGGCTCCCCGCCGCCTTCACCGAGCTGGTCACCGACCGGGACGCGGCGACGGTCGCCGCCCTGGACGGCGGTCCGCTCCCGCCGGTCGCGGGTCCGTCCGACGGCGCCTGCGTGATGTTCACGTCCGGCTCCACCGGCACCCCGAAGGGCGTCGTCTCGCCGCACCGCGCGGTCGTCGGCACCCTCACCGGACAGGAGTACGTCGACTTCGGCGCCGACCAGGTGTGGCTCCAGTGCGCCCCGGTGTCCTGGGACGCGTTCGCGCTCGAACTGTTCGGGGCGCTGCTCTCCGGTGCCACCTGCGTCCTCCAGCCCGGCCAGCGGCCCGAACCGGCCGTCATCGCCCGCCTGGTGGCCGAGCACGCCGTCACCACCCTCCATGTGTCGGCGAGTCTGCTGAACTTCCTGCTCGACGAGTACCCGGCCGTCTTCGCCGGGCTCCGGCAGGTGATGACCGGCGGCGAGGCGGCCTCGGTGCCCCATGTGGCCAGGCTGGTACGGGAGTTCCCCGGGGTCCGGCTCGTGAACGGCTACTCGCCCGCCGAGTCCATGATCTTCACGGTCGCCCACCACGTCACCGGGGCGGACACGGAGGCCGCCCCGACCGCCTCGGCCGCCCCGACCGCCTCGGCCGCCCCGACCGCCTCGGCCGTCTCGATCCCGGTCGGCCGCGCCCTCTCCGGCAAGCGGCTCTACGTCCTGGACGACGAGCTCGGCCCGGTCGCCCCCGGCGTCATCGGCGAGCTGTACATGGGCGGGATCGGCCTCGCCCACGGCTATGCCGCCCAACCGGGCCTGACCGCAGGGCGGTTCGTGGCCTGTCCGTTCGGGCCGCCCGGCGAGCGGATGTACCGGACCGGCGACCTGGTGCGCTGGCGCGCCGACGGCGTCCTCGAATTCCACGGCCGGGCCGACGACCAGGTGAAGATCCGGGGCTTCCGGGTCGAACCCGGCGAGATCCAGAGCGTCCTCGCCGGCCATCCCGAGGTCGGCAGGGCCGCCGTGGTCGTCCGCGAGGACACCCCCGGCGACAAGCGGCTCGTCGGCTACGTCGTGCCCGCCGACCCGGCGCACGCCCCCGACCCGGCCGCCCTGCGCGCCCATGTGGCCGACCGGCTCCCCGACTACATGGTCCCGGCCGCCCACGTCGTGCTCGACGCCCTGCCCCTCACCCCCACCGGCAAGCTCGACCGGCGGGCCCTGCCCGCCCCCGCGTACGCCTCACGGGAGGGCGGCCGGGCCCCGCGCGACGAGCGCGAGGAAACGCTGTGCGCGCTGTTCGCCGAGATCCTCGGCCACGACCGCGTGACGATCGACGACGACTTCTTCGACCTCGGCGGCCACTCGCTCCTCGCCGCCAAGCTCATCACCCGCCTCCGCTCCGCCCTCGGCGTCGAACTCGCCGTGGTGGACCTGTTCGAGGCACCCACGGTTTCCGAATTCGCGGCGCGCACCATCGACGCCCGCCGAGCGCGAAAGGGTTCCAGCGTCATGGACCGTCCCGAGGACATTCCCCTCTCCTACGCCCAGCGCAGACTGTGGTTCCTCAACAAGATGGAGGGACCCAACTCGACCTACAACGTCGCCTTCGCCATCCGGCTGCGCGGCAAGCTGGACGTCGAGGCCCTGCGCACCTCGATCTTCGACGTGGTGGCCCGGCACGAGGCGCTGCGCACCGTGTTCGTCGAGCTGGAGGGCGAACCGCACCAGCGGGTCATGCCCACGGCCGACGCGCGGGTCAGCGTCGAGGTCACCCAGGTCGAGGCCGACGGACTCGTCGTCGCCCTCGACACCGCCTCCCGCTACACCTTCGACCTCGGCACCACCCTCCCGGTGCGCGCCGACATCTTCGTGGTCAGCCCGACCGAGCACGTGCTGCTCCTGGTCATGCACCACATCGCCAGCGACGGCTGGTCCATGGGCCCGGTCCTGCGCGACCTGACCTACGCCTATGCCGCCCGCAGCGCGGGCGACACCCCGGTCTGGGAGCCGTTGCCCGTGCAGTACGTCGACTACACCCTCTGGCAGCAGGACCTGCTCGGCGATCCGGACGACCCGGACAGCATCATCGCCCGCCAGCTGGACTACTGGCGGGAGGCCCTCGACGGCCTGCCCGAGGAGACCGTGCTGCCGGTCGACCGGCCGCGCCCCTCCGACCCCACGCACCGCGGCGAGATAGCCGAGGTGATGCTCAGCAAGGAGCTGCACCGGCGGGTCCTCGCCTTCGCCCGGGAGTCCCAGGCGACCGTCTTCATGGTGATCCAGGCGGCCGTGTCCGGCCTGCTCACCCGGCTCGGCGCGGGCACCGACGTGCCGCTCGGCACCCCCGTCGCCGGCCGCACCGACGAGGCCCTGGACGACCTGGTCGGCTTCTTCGTCAACACCCTGGTGCTGCGCTCGGACGTGTCCGGCGACCCGACCTTCCGCGAGCTGGTGGCCCGGGTCCGCAACACCGACCTGGAGGCCTACGCCCACGCCGACGTGCCCTTCGAGCGCCTGGTGGAGGAGCTGAACCCGCCGCGCTCGCTGGCCCGCCACCCGCTGTTCCAGATCATGCTGGTGGTCCAGAACAACGCCGAGGCGAAGCTGACGCTGCCCGGGATCGAGGTCCAGGTCGACCCGGTGCTGACCGGCTCCGCCAAGTTCGACCTCACCTTCGGCTTCACCGAGACCTTCGACGCGAACCGGGAGCCCGCGGGCATCCTCACCGTCGTCGAGTACGCCACCGACCTGTTCGACGGCGCCTCCATCGAGGCCCTGGTGGCCCGGCTCGAACGGCTCATGGAGGCCCAACTGGACGACCCCGACCTGCCGGTGGGCCGCTGGGAGGTGCTGTCCGGCGCCGAGCGCACCGCGCTGCTCGACGACTGGGCGGGCGACGACGCCGAGTTCCCCGCCGAGTCCTGCGTGCACGAGGTGTTCTCGCGCCGTGCGGCGGCCACCCCCGACGCCACCGCGCTCGTCTTCGAGGGCGAGCGGGTCAGCTACCGCGAACTGGAGGAGCGCTCCAACCGGATGGCCCGCCATCTGACCGCCTCCGGGGTGCGGCGCGGCGACGTCGCCGGGGTGTACCTGCCGCGCTCGGTGGACCTGGTGGTGGCCGTGCTCGGCCTGCTGAAGGCGGGCGGCACGTACACGATGCTCGACCCGGAGTTCCCGGTGGAGCGGATCGCCGTGGTCCTCGGCCAGACCGGCAGCGGTCTGCTGATCACCGAGAGCGCCCTCGCCGGCCGGCTCGACGGCTACACCGAGGTCGTCATCGACCGGGACGCCGCCGCGATCGCCGCCCTGGACGCCGGACCGGTCGAGCGGATCGCGGGCCCCTCCGACGGCGCCTGCGTGATGTTCACGTCCGGTTCCACCGGCACCCCGAAGGGCGTCGTCTCGCCGCACCGCGCGGTCGTCGGCACCCTCACCAACCAGCGCAGCCTGCCGTTCGGCGCCGACGACGTCTGGCTCCAGTGCGCCCCCGTCTCCTGGGACGCCTTCGCCCTCGAACTCTTCGGCGCGCTGCTCACCGGCGCCACCTGCGTCCTCCAGCCCGGCCAGCGCCCCGAACCCGCGCTGATCTCCCGGCTCGTCCACGAGCACGCCGTCACCTCGCTGCACGTCTCGGCGAGCCTGCTGAACTTCCTGCTCGACGAGTACCCGGGCGTCTTCGCCGGACTGCGCCACGTGATGACCGGCGGCGAAGCCGCCTCCATCCCCCATGTGATGCGCCTGGTACGGGAGTTCCCGCGGCTCCGGCTCGTCAACGGCTACTCGCCCGCCGAGTCCATGATCTTCACCGTCGCCCACCACATCACCGAGGCCGACGCGGACGCCGCCTCCATCCCGGTCGGCCGCGCCCTCTCCAACAAGCGCCTCTACGTCCTCGACGACCAGCTCAACCTGGCCGCCCCCGGCGTCATCGGCGAGCTCTACATGGGCGGCGTCGGCCTCGCCCACGGCTACGCGGGACAGGCCGCGCTCACCGCCGGGCGCTTCGTCGCCTGCCCCTTCGGCACACCCGGCGAGCGCATGTACCGCACCGGCGACCTGGTCCGCTGGCGCGCCGACGGCATCCTGGAGTTCCACGGCCGCGCCGACGACCAGGTCAAGATCCGCGGCTTCCGGGTCGAACCCGGAGAGATCCAGAACGTCCTCGGCAGCCACCCCGAGGTCGGCCAGGCCGCCGTCGTCGTCCGCGAGGACACCCCCGGCGACAAGCGCCTCGTCGCCTACGTCGTCCCCGCCGACCCGGCCGTCGTGCCCGAGCCCGCCTCGATGCGCGCCCACCTCACCGACCGGCTCCCCGAGTACATGATCCCCGCCGGGTACGTCACCCTCGACGCCTTCCCGCTCACCCCCACCGGCAAGCTCGACCGGCGCGCGCTGCCCGCCCCCGCCTACGAGTCCCGGGAGGGCGGCCGGGCCCCGCGCAACGAGCGCGAGGAGAAGCTGTGCGGCCTGTTCGCGGAGATCCTCGGCCGCGACACCGTCACCATCGACGACAACTTCTTCGACCTCGGCGGCCACTCGCTGCTCGTCACCCGCCTGATCAGCCGGGTCAGATCGGTGCTCAGCGCCGAACTCACCATCAAGGCCGTCTTCGAGTCACCGACCGTCGCGGGCCTCGCCGACCAGCTGACCACCGCCCCGAAGGCCCGCCCCATGCTCCGGGCCCGCAGGAGGGAAGGCTCCTCGTGATACCCCTGTCCTTCGCCCAGCGCCGCCTGTGGTTCTTCGAACAGGCCCACGGTGCGACCGCCGCGTACAACCTGCCCTTCGCGCTCCGGCTGCGCGGCACCCTCGACGAGGCCGCGCTGCGCACCGCGCTCACCGACGTCGTCGACCGGCACGAGGTGCTGCGCACCCTGTGCCTGGCCGTCGAGGACGAGCCGTACCAGCGCGTCCTCGACAGCGGCGAACGCGAGGTGCCCTGGCTGGTCTCGCCCTGCGCCCCCGGCGAACTCACCGAGGCGCTCGCCGCCGCCGGCCGGATCGGCTTCGACCTCGCCACCGAACTCCCGCTGCGCGCCCACCTCTTCGAGACCGGCCCCGACGACCGCACGCTGCTCCTCGTGATGCACCACATCGCGACGGACGGCTGGTCCCTCGGCCCCCTGGTGCGTGACCTGGCCGCCGCCTACACGGCGCGGCTCGCCGGGCACGCGCCGGTCTGGGAGCCGCTGCCCGTGCAGTACTCCGACTACACCCTGTGGCAGCAGGACCTGCTCGGGGAGCCCGACGACCCGGACAGCATCATCGCCCGCCAGCTCACCCACTGGCGGGACACCCTGGCGGGGCTCCCGGACGAGTCGGCGCTGCCGACCGACCGGGCCCGCCCGGCCCAGCCCTCGCACCGCGGCGGCGCCACCACCCTCACCACCGGCGCCGAACTCCACCGGCGGCTCCTCGCCCTGGCCCGTACCGAACAGGCCACCGTGTTCATGGTGGTGCACGCCGCCCTCCTCGCCCTGATGCACCGGGTCGGCGCGGGCGACGACCTCGCCATCGGCACCGCCACCGCGGGCCGCACCGACGACGCCCTCGACGACCTGGTCGGCTTCTTCGTCAACACCCTCGCCCTGCGCACCGACCTGTCCGGCGACCCGACCTTCCGCCAACTCGTCGCCCGGGTACGGGAAGTGGACCTGGAGGCGTTCGCCCACGCCGACGTGCCCTTCGACCGGCTCGTGGAGGAGCTGAACCCGGCCCGCTCGCTCACCCGCCACCCGCTGTTCCAGATCATGCTGCTGGTCCAGCAGGAGAAGTCCGGCGACGCGCTGCGGCTGCCCGGCCTCTCCGTCGACCCGGTCGGCGCGGGTACCGGCGCCGCCAAGTCCTTCGACCTGACCATCGCCATCGGCGACACCTACGACGCCGCGGGCGAGCCGTCCGGGCTCAGCCTCAACGTCGACTTCATGGCCGACCTGTTCGACATGGCCACCGTCGACACCCTCATCGAACGCCTCGCCCGGCTCCTCGACGACGCCCTCACCCGCCCCGACGTCCCCATCGGCGAACTCGGCGTCCTCTCCGCCGGTGAACTCGCCGCCCTGCCCGCCCGCTGGACCGGGCCCACCGTCGACGTGCCCCCCGGCACCCTCGTCCCGGACGCCGTCGCCGCCCACGCCCGCCGCCGCCCCGGGGCCACCGCCCTCACCTGCGGCACCGAACACCTCACCTACGCCCAGCTCGACGCCCGCGCCAACCAGCTCGCCCACCACCTCGTCGACCGGGGCGTCCGCCCCGGCGACCTGGTCGGGGTGTGCCTCGGCCGCGGCACCGACATGATCGTCGCGCTGCTCGGCAGCCACCGCGCGGGCGCCGCCTACGTACCCCTCGACGCCGGCTATCCGGCCGACCGGCTCGCCTTCCTCATCGAGGACTCCCAGGCCGCCGCCATCATCACCGGCGGCGCCGAACGGGCCCTCGTCCCCGACACCGGGGCCGTCCTCGTCGACCTCACCGCCGACGCCGCCGCCCTGGCCGCCCGCCCCGGCACCCCGCCCGGGATCACCGTCCCGGACGACTCCGCCGCGTACGTCATCTACACCTCGGGCTCCACCGGCCGCCCCAAGGGCGTCGTCGTCGAACACCGCAACCTCGCCGACCTGTGCCGCTGGCTCGGCCAGGAGTACGCGATCACCCCCGGCGACCGGGTCAGCCAGGTCGCCACCCAGGGCTTCGACGCCTCCGTGATCGAGATCTGGCCCGCCCTGTTCGCGGGCGCCGCCCTGTGCGTCGCCGAACAGGACGTCCTCGACGACGCCGACGCCCTGGTCGACTGGGTCGCCGACGCGGGCATCACCTTCCTCCTGCTGCCCACCCCGCGCGTCGACCTCGTCCTCGACGACCTCACCGACCGGGCTCCCGCCCTGCGCTTCGTCTACTGCGGCGGCGACGTGCTGCGCAACCGGCCGCGCCCCGGCGCGTCCTTCGTCTTCACCAACATGTACGGGCCCACCGAGTGCACCGTCGCCGCCACCGCCGGAGCCGTCGCCCCGCAGGGCACGCCCGGCGCCGAGGGCCTGCCCGACATCGGCGGCCCGGTCGCCAACACCCGCACCTATGTGCTCGACGACCGGCTGCGGCCCGTCCCCGACGGGGTGCGCGGCGAGCTGTACCTGGCGGGCGCGGGCGTCGCCCGCGGCTACCTGCGGCGCCCCGGCCTCACCGCCGGACGCTTCGTCGCCGACCCGTACGGGCCGCCCGGCACCCGGATGTACCGCACCGGCGACGCGGTCAGCCGCCGGGCCGACGGACGGCTCGTCTTCGCCGGACGCACCGACCAGCAGGTCAAGCTGCGCGGCCTGCGCATCGAGACCGGCGAGATCGAGTCCGTGCTCGCCCGCCACCCCGACGTCGGCGCCGCCGTGGTCCGGGTCGGCCCCGGCCGGGGCGGGGCGGAGGCCCTGCTCGCCCACGTCATCCCGGCCGGCACGGGCCCCGGCACCACCCGCCCCGACCCGGTGGCACTGCGCGCCTTCGCCGCCGAACGGCTGCCCGGCTTCATGGTCCCGGCGCACCTCATGGTTCTGGACGCCTTCCCGCTCACCCCCAACGGCAAGATCGACACCCGCCGCCTCCCGGCCCCCGACCCGGACGCCGCCTCGGGCTCCGTGGATCCGTCCGGCTCCTCGGCCGGGGCCGCCTTCCGCCCGCCCCGCACCGAACGCGAGCACCTGCTCTGCGGGATCTTCGCCGACGTGCTGCGCACCGAACGGCGGGTCGGCGCCGACGACAGCTTCTTCGACCTCGGCGGCCACTCGCTCCTCGCCACCCGCCTCAGCAGCCGCATCCGGGCCGCGTTCGGCGTCCGGCTGGGCCTGCGCACCCTGTTCGAGACACCCACCCCGGCCGGACTCGCGGACCGCCTCGACCACGCCTCCGACCCGGCCGAACCGCACGGCGTCCTGCTCCCGCTGCGCACCACCGGCAGCCTCCCGCCGCTGTTCTGCGTCCATCCCTCGGCCGGCGTCGGCTCGGTCTACTCGGGCCTGCTCACCGCCCTCGCACCCGAACAGCCGGTGTACGCCCTCCAGTCCCGCGCCCTCGCCGACCCCGGCGCGGCGCCCGGCTCGATCAGCGCCATGGCCGCCGACTACCTCACCGAACTCCGCGCGGTCCGCCCGCACGGCCCGTACCACCTGCTCGGCTGGTCGTTCGGCGCGGGAGTCGCCCACGAGATGGCCGTCCAACTCCAGTCGGACGGCGAGGAGGTGGGCCTCCTCGCGATGCTGGACGGCTACCCGCCGGACCCCTCCTGGGACCGCCTGTGGCAGCCGGAGGACCCGCACACCCTGGCGGCGCTCCTGGCCAACCTGGGCTGGGACGCCGGGAAGTGGGGCGACGCGGGTGTCACGTACGGCAGCTACCTCACGGCGGTACGGGACCCCCAGGGGCCCCTCGGCGGGCTCCCGGCGGACATCGCGGCCGCCCTGCCGCGCGCCTTCGCGGCCAACCTCAGCCTGCTGCCCGGCTTCACCCCGGGCACCTTCCGCGGCGACGTCCTGTACTTCCACGCCACGGCCGACAAGACCGCCCGCTCCCCGCACCCGGACGCGTGGCACCCGTACCTGACGGGCGGCCTCGACCTGCACCCGGTGGACTGCGACCACGGCGCGATGGTGGGCGCCGAGGCGCTCGCGCTGATGGCGGGCCGCCTGCGGTCGGCGCTGCGCGCCCCCCAACCGGTCCCGACCCCCTGACCTCTCCCCTCGAATCCCTCTCTGAGGAGGCGACATGACCACGGCAGCGACACATCCCTTCGGCGAGACGGGCACGAGCCCGGGCGTGCGACAGGTGCTGCGCTTCTACGCGTACGTGGACGGCGGCGACGCGGTCGCCATGTCCGAACTGTTCGCGCCGGAGGCCGTCTACACCCGCCCCGGGTACGAGCCGTTCCTCGGCCCGGCCGGACTGCTCCGCTTCTACACGGTGGAGCGCACGATCCGGGAGGGCGGCCACGTCCTCGACCGGATCGTCGAACAGGGCCGGGACATCGGGGTGTTCGGCGAGTTCCACGGCGTGCTGCACAGCGGGGCGCCGGTGGACCTGAGGTTCGCGGACTACTTCGGCCTGGGCGAGGACGGCCTGTTCGTCCGCAGGGACACGTACTTCTTCGCCCCCCTGGCCTGACCCGCTCTCTTCCCTTCTTCTCTTCTCTCTTCCCCTCAAGGAGCAGTCATGACGTCCGTCATCGAGTCCCCGGTCGAGTCCCCGATGGAGTCCGCGGTGAACAAGGTCGTGCAGAACCCGGGCCACGGTGAGTCCTTCACCGACCACATGATCAGCATGGAGTGGTCCGAGGAGGGCGGCTGGACCAGCCCGGTCCTGATGCCGCTGTCCGACATCGTGATCCACCCCGGCATGATCGGCCTGCACTACGGCCAGGTGACCTTCGAGGGCCTGAAGGCGCACCGCCGCTCGGACGGCCGGATGGGCGTCTTCCGGCCGTACGACCACGCCCGCCGCTTCCAGCGCTCGGCCCGCCGCCTGGCGATGCCGGAGCTGCCGGAGGAGACCTTCGTGGCCGCGGTCGACCAGCTGATCGCGGTGGACGAGGTGCACCTGTCGACCGACCCGAGCCACAGCATCTATCTGCGCCCGTTCATGTTCGCGACGGACACCACCCTGATGCTGCGGCCCTCGCGGACGTACCGGTTCCTGCTGATGGCGTTCGTGGCGGGCGGGTTCTTCGGCGAGAACGTCGAGTCGGTGTCCGTGATGATCAGCCACGACTACGTCCGGGCGTTCCCCGGCGGCACCGGCGACGTGAAGATCGCGGGCAACTACGCCCCGTCCTTCCTGGCCCAGCAGCAGGCCGAGGCGGCCGGCTGCCAGCAGGCCGTGTGGCTGGACGCGATCGAGCGCCGGTACGTCGAGGAGATGGGCGGCATGAACATGTTCCTGGTCCGGGGGACCGGGGCCGACGCCCACATCGTCACCCCGGAGCTGACCGGCACGCTGCTGCCGGGCGTCACCCGCAACACCCTCCTGACGGTCGCCGAGCGGCTCGGCTACACGGCGAGCACCGAGCGGATCACGGTCGACCAGTGGCGCGAGGAGTGCGCGGCGGGGACCATCACCGAGGTCTTCGCCTGCGGCACGGCGGCCGTGGTGACGCCGGTCGGCGCGGTACGGGACGCGAAGGGCGGCGACTGGACGATCGGCGACGGCCGCCCGGGCCCGGTGACGCTGCGGATGCGGCAGGCCCTCGTGGACCTCCACCACGGCGACCTGGCGGACCCGGACGGCTGGCTGCACCTGGTCTGACCGGGGCAGCGGGGGCCCGCGCGCCGGGCCCCCGCCCCCGGCCCCACCCATCGGCCGATCGTCACGCGCGGGGGAGAGCTTCCATTCCATGCACGCCAACAACAGCCACAGCCACAGCAGCAACAGCACCAGAAACAGAAACAACAGCAGCAACAGTGATGTCCTGCCCCTTCGGGTCTTCCCGCTCTGCCTCGGGGGGAGCGTGTTCGGCTGGACGGCGGACACGGCCATGTCCCACCGGGTGTTGGACCGGTACGCCGAGGCGGGCGGCAACTTCCTGGACACAGCGGACAGTTACTCGCAGTGGGCGCCGGGGAACGAGGGCGGCGAGTCGGAGCGGGTGATCGGCGCCTGGCTGGCCGGCCGCCCGGCCCGGGACCGGGACCGGATGGTGATCGCGACGAAGGCGGGCCGCTCGGAACGGCTGCCGGGGCTCGACGCCAGGACGGTCCGGCGGGCGGCCCAGGAGTCGCTGCGGCGCCTCGGCGTCGACCGTATCGACCTCTTCTACGCGCACATCGACGACGCGGCGGTGCCGTTCGCGGAGACGCTGGGGGCGTTGGACGAGCTGGTACGGGAGGGCCTGGTCGGCCGGATCGGGGTCTCCAACATCTCGGGCCCGCGCCTGGCCGAGTCTTTGGCGGCGGCGGACGCGGCGGGCCTGCCCCGCTACGGGGTGCTGCAGACGCCGTACAACCTGGTCAGGCGGGCGGAGTTCGAGGGCGGGCTGCTGCCGGTGTGCCGGGCGGCGGGGCTGGCGACGGTGCCGTACTTCGCCCTGGAGCAGGGCTTCCTGACCGGCAAGTACCGGGAGGGCCGTGCGGTGCCGGGCCCGCGCGAGGCGGCGGCGTCGGCGCCGGGCCGTACGCCGCTCGGCCGGTCGGTCCTCGCGGCCCTGGACGAGATCGCCGCCGACCGCGGCACCGCCCCGGCCGCGGTGGCCCTGGCCTGGCTGGCCGCCCAGCCGACGGTCCTGGCCCCGCTGGCGAGCGCCCGTACCCCCGCCCAGCTGACCGAACTGCTCGCGGGCGCGGCGCTGACCCTGACCCCGGCGGAGCTGGCGTCCCTGGACCTGGCGTCCCTGCCCCCCACCGTGAAGGAGTGCGAAGCCGCATGACGACGTTTGCCCGCCCCACCCTTCTCGGGGCCCCCTCCGCCACCCTGACGACGGTCGTGGTGGCCCACGCCCAGCTGGCCGCGTTCCGTCAGGCGGCCCGCGAGGAGTACCGCGCCTGCACCCCCGAGGCCCCGCCCGCCCACTTCGCGGTCCTGGTCGGCACGGTCGAGGACGACGCGGCCCATGTCATCCGCGTCGAACACGCGGAGAACGTCCGCGCGGTCGACGCGACGGCCCGCGCCGAGTTCGCGGCCTCGATCGTCCCCTGCTTCGGCGCGGCCTACGCCAACACCCGCCGCGGCTACTGGTGTTCGTCCCGCGACCTGCTCCGCATCCACCGCGCGGCGGACCGGGACGGCCTTGATGTGATCGGCTCGATCCACCTCCACCCGGACTGGCACCACATCGGCCCCCCACCGGAGCGCACCCTCCGCATCAGCCAGCGCCCCACCCCGATGGACCGCCACATGTTCGCCGAGACCGGCTACCCGGTGAACATGATCTGCTACCTCGAATCCCCACCGACCCCCACCCCCGACCCGGGGCACGGGCCGACGGAGTTCCTGGCGGCCTGGTCCCCACCGGAAACCCCGGGGGCGTCCGACTGCCCGGAACTGACGATCAAGTACCGGGACTCCTGAGGGCGCAGCCGTACCGCTCGGCGAGCGCGTCGACGGCCGCCAGGACGACGGTGCGCACAGGTCCCCTCCTGCACAGAAGGATTCCCGCCGCACAAAGCCAGAGGGCCGGTACCTGACGGTACCGGCCCTCTGACCTGTTACTTGGCTGTCGGGGTGGCGGGATTTGAACCCACGACCTCTTCGTCCCGAATGAGGTTCGGCCCAGTCCCTCACCACCCGCCTCGCCAATTTACCTGGTCGCGGCGTTGGCGTGCCGAGGGTTCGGGCGGTCTCGCGGGGGCTCGGGGAGCCGGTCGGCTCCCGGACGGCTCCCAGGGGATGTGCCTGTGCCCCCACCGGGGGGCCGATGAGGGTCCCCCCCCATACGCGCCGGGTCAGGCGTGGCGCAGCATGTCGAGGAGGTGGAAGTCGCGGACCAGTACGGCGGTGGTGCAGTGGGGTTTGTGCCGGGCCTCGCGGGTGAAGGCGTCGCGCAGGAAGGGCGTGAGTCCCTGGGGCGGGTGGGTTTCGAGGACCAGGTCGAGCGTCTCGTCGGGGATCTCGTCCAGGCGGAGGCCGAGGACGTCGGCGGCGGAGCCGAGGTGGACGCCGGCGACTTCGGGGCGGTGGTCGTCCCCGGTGGTGAGGTCGAGGTGGAGGCGGATCGCGTCGTGGACCAGGCCGGCGAGTTCCGCGGGTGCGCCGTGCCGGACGAGCGCCTCGTGGGCCACGGTCGCGCCGTGTTCCTCGAAGGGCGTCGAGGGGTGCTCCCACGCCGGGGTGAGGCCCAGGTCGTGGAGTGCCGCGCCGAGGAAGAGGACTTCGCGGTCCGGGGCCAACCCGCGGCGGTGGAGGATCGCCTCGGCGTAGGCGTACGTGCGGTGGCAGTGGGCCACCAGCGCCGGCGGCGCGGCGGCGAGCAGCATCCGCTCGGCGAGGTCCGCGAGAGGGGTGTCGGGGCGCCGGGCGAGCGCGGGGGCGGAGGTCATGGGGTCTCGTTCTCCTGGAGGGTGTCGGCCGTCGCGGGCGCGGGCGTGGCCGTGCTGGTGAAGTGCCGGCGGTAGGTCTGCGGCGTGACGGAGGTGTGGCGTTTGAACGCGCGGTGGAAGCTGTGGACGGAACCGAAGCCGCAGCGCGTTCCGATGGCCGCGAGGGTGAGGTCGCTCTCCTGGAGGAGACGGCGTGCGGCGTGGACGCGCTGGGCGTCGAGATAGGCGGCCGGGGTACTGCCGGTCTCACGGACGAAGACCCGGGCGAACTGGCGCTCGCCCACTCCCATCCGGGCGGCGAGGGCGGGAACCGTCAGCCGCTCGGAGAGGTGCGCGTCGATCCACGCGAGGAGCTCCGCGATGTCGGTACGGGCCGTGCTCTGCCGCTTCAAGGGCGTGCTGAACTGACTCTGGTCACCCGGCCGTTGCAAGTACATCACCATCCACTTGGCGGTCGACAGCGCGTGCCTGCGCCCGTGGTCGTCGGAGACGAGCGCCAGGCTCATGTCGATGCCCGCGCTTACTCCGGCCCCCGTCCACACGGGGTCGGCCCGCACGTAGACGGCGTCGGAGTCCACGGTCACCTCAGGGTGCCGCTCGGCCAGAGCCTCGGCCGTGGCCCAGTGCGTCGTGGCCCGCCTGCCGTCGAGCAGTCCCGCCGCGGCGAGGGTGTGCGCGCCGGCGCAGACCGACACCACCCGCCGTACGCGGGGTGCGACCCGCGCGACCCAGGCCAGGACGTCGGGGTCGACGACGGCTTCGACGCTATCGGGACGGATCCCGAGCCCGCCCGGTACGACGAGGGTGTCCACCCCCTCGCCGTCCGAGTCGGCGAAGGTGCGGTCGGCCAGCAGCCGGACGCCGCCCGCGCACTCGACCGGCGCGGGCCCGGCGGAGGCGAGCTCGACGGCGTAACCCCGCCCGGATCCGGCCAGCAGACGGCTCGCCGTGGAGAACACCTGCGCGGGTCCTGTGACGTCCAGCGACTCCACTCCGTCGAAGACGGCGATCACGATCCTGCGCGGCTTGCTCATGCGGCCCATCCTCGTCCGGGCCGGAGATGACGGCAATGTCATGGTTATCGCAGATCCAGACACCCGCCGAGGAGGGGAACGAGGAGGGAAAGAGGAGGGAGGTTCGGGGGCAGAGGCCGGGGCGTCTGTCATCGCTCCGGCTGGGGGTCACCCGTTCGGTCCTGTTCGATGGCCGGTGCGGCAATGGGCGGGAAGCGTGGTCCGTACGTCAGAGGCCGGGGGAGACCGCCGGCCCAGGAACCGGCTGGAAGAGGCGTGTCGTGGCGAAGGACCTGGTGGATTTCGAGGACGGCTTTCCGGTGGCACGGAGTGCGGCCGCGGCGCGCGACCGGCGGGATCTGCGTCGGGCGGTCGAGGCGTACCGCTTCTTCTATCCGACGGTGTCGCTGGAGGGGATCTTCAAGGGGACCCGGGACGCGGGCGCGGTCGACAACGAGACGGCGTTGCTGTTCATCGCCCGGCCGCACCACACGGGCTTCACGCTGAACTCCGACACCCCGTACTCGGGTGGGATCCTCGACCTGCGCGAGAGCGGACCGATGGTGATCGAGCTGCCGCCGGGACCGCTGATCGGGCTCGTGGACGACCACCACCACCGGTGGATCGTGGACGTGGGGCTGCCCGGCGCGTACGGAGCGAAGGGCGGCAAGCACCTGCTGCTGCCGCCCGGCTACGACGGGGACGTGCCCGAGAGCGGGTACGTCGTGGCGCGCAGCGACACCTGGACGGCGTTCTGCGCGCTGCGGGTGCTGCCGCTGGGCGGGGACGTGGCGACGGCGAACGGCCTGCTGTCCTCGGTGCGGTTCTATCCGCTGGACCGGAGCGGCGACCCGCCGGCGTACACCTTCACCGACTACAGCGACCGCGCCATCGACTGCACCTGCCTGGCCTGGGAGGACAATCTGGAGTACTGGAAGGTGCTGCACTCGGTGATCGACTCCGAGCCCGCCGTCGAGGAGATGCGGCCGATGCTCGGGCTCCTCGCCGAGCTGGGCATCGAGGCGGGCCGCCCGTTCGATCCCGACGAGCGGACGGCGGCCCTGTTGACCGAGGCCGCGCGGATCGGGCGCGACGAGATGCTGGTCTCCGCCTTCGCCTCCGACCGGCCCGACCGGACGGTCTGGCCGGACCGGTCCTGGGAGTGGGCGGGGCTGCGGCCGGAGAACGGCACCTTCGAGAGGGAGGGGTCCTTGGACGTCGAGGCCAAGGACCGGTGGTTCGCCCAGGCGATCGTGGCGTCCCCGGCCATGTTCCGCCGGGCCGTGGGGCAGGGCTCGCTGTACTGGCTCGGCCTGCGGGACGCCGCCGGGAACTACCTCGACGGCGGCCGTACGTACCGGCTGACCGTCCCGCTGCCGGTACCGGCCGGCCTGTTCTGGTCCGTGACCGCCTACGACGCGCGGACCCGGTCCGAGGTCGTGGCCGAACAGGGGCAGGCGGCGCTGCGGTCCCTCTTCGAGAAGCTGGAGCCGGCGGACGGCGCCGAGAGCGTGGACCTGTACTTCGGACCGGTCGAGCCTCCGGGCGCGGAGGGACGGTGGATCCAGACCGTCCCCGGCCGCGGCTGGTTCACGTACTTCCGCATCTACGGGCCGGAGCAGGCGGCGTTCGACGGGTCGTGGAAGCCGGGTGACTTCGAGCCGCTCGAAGCCTGACGGCCCAGCCCTTCGGATCGGGTGCCGGCCTGACGAAGCGGACGCCGGTACCCCTCTGCGGCCCCTGACCTGCCTGAACGAGGTCTTGCCCTGCCTCACCTGGTGGATCGCGCCCGGCGGGCGCCATGCATCATGGCCGTATGACCGATCCTGGCTCACCACAGTTCATGCGGACGCCGACCGCCGTCGATCCAGGTGCGCTGCTGGCACTGTCCGACCAGTACCACGCCCGCCCCGTGCGACCGCTGGGCAGCCGAACGGTCGCCGGCCACCTGGTCAAGCCCTACGTGATCGAGGCACCGGGCCGCACCGTCACCGACGCGTACGTGCAGACCGTGCTGCGGGTTGCCGCCGATCACCTGGCGACGGCGCAGCTCCGGGGCTCCCTCGGGCTCGCCGTGCTGCTCCTCCACGCCGGCAGCGACGGCGACTACGTCCTCGTCCACACGTGGATCGAGGGGTACATGTCCGACCTCGCCCTCTACGTGGGTCCGGCCGGTGAGGCCGACCGGCTCCGGCCCGGGCGATCAGGACTCGCCCCCTGCGTGTGGGAAGCGGCGGTCCTGGCTCACGAACGGGACGCCTTCACCCGACACGTACTCGACGGGAACGGGCCGATCGAGGAACGGCTCATGGCCTGGCGCGACGACACGATGCGGGGGGAGGTCCGATGACCGCCGCCGCGGTCGCCCGGGTACGGCGCGCACGGGCTGCCGATCTTCCTGACGTCGCCCGGCTCGCCGCCGAGCACGCCGCCTACGAGGGGGCGCCGCCCCCGCCGGCCGATCTGGCTTCGCGGCTCGAGCGCCTGCTCTTCGGCACGGAGAACCCGAGGCTGCGCTGCTTCGTCGCAGAGTTGAACGATGGCCCCGTCATCGGCTACGCGTCGTGCGCGCCGGAGGTGTCCACGTGGGACGGAGCGGAATACCTCCACATGGACTGCCTGTTCCTGCGCGACGGTCACCGCGGCCTGAAAGTGGGCCCCATGCTGGTGGACGCCGTGGTGACCGAGGCCCGGGTGCTCGGGCTCGGGCAGGTCCAGTGGCAGACCCCGCCGTGGAACGCGGACGCGATCAGGTTCTACGACCGGCTGGGCGCTCAGGCGAGGGAGAAGCGACGATACTCCCTGCCGGTCGGCTGAAATCGGACGCCCGCGGTAGGTGTTCCCGCCGCGCTGCGTTCAGCGGTCGACGCGGACGACGGCCGGGGGTGCGTAGCGGCCGGTGAGGATGTCGGGGGTGGGCAGGTACTGGCGCAGGATGAGGCGGAACAGGACGCCGGGTTCGGTGGTGGGGAGCCAGTTGGACTCCTTGTCCGGGCCGGGGTTCTCGCGCTGGAGGTAGAGGGTGAGGGAGCCGTCGGGGCCGTAGGTGAGGTCCTTGGTGAGGCTGCCGAGGTGGTAGCGGCCGATCGGGTTCTCGACGAGGAAGCCCTGCGGGTTGAGGTACATGGTCACCGACCAGAAGGCGTCCACGGGCGGGAAGTCGTCGGGGCCGAAGCGCAGTTCGTAGCGGTGCTCGCCGGAGAGCGGGTCGCCGTCGCCGTCGAGGATGGCGCCGATGTAGTACGCCTCCTTCGCGCTGTTGGCGAGCAGGCCGAGCTGGGCGATCTCCAGGCGGGAGAAGTAGTCGGTGCCCCAGTCGCCGATCGTGTCGACGTCGACCATCACCCAGCCGTTGCGGGACGGGCCGGCGAACGGCATGTCCGCGTACAGGTCGCGCAGCCCGTCCGCGACCGCCCGCCGCAGCCCGTCGACGGCCGCGGGGTGCAGCCGGGAGGGGTCGAAGGGGCGGTGCGGGGTGATGCCGATGCGGGCGAGCAGACCGAGGACGCCGGCGTCGGCGGCCGGGGGCGGGCTCGCGCTCAGGCAGTCGGCGAGCATGCGGTAGAAGTCCAGGGGGTCGCCGCCCTCACCCCGCCAGTCGCGGGTGGGCGGGTTGGCCGAGGGGTCGGGCTTGGGGGCGGACGGGTCGGCGGGGCGCAGGGCGATCCGCTTCTGGAGGGCCACGGCGGCGGGGACGTCGTCGTCGAGGATCGTGACGCGGGCCAGGAGGCAGACCAGGGGGGTGGGGGCGGTGACGACCCGGGTGATGCCGTCGGGGACGGTGCCGCGCCAGCCGGGCCCGGCCAGCAGGTAGTCGCCGCCGGTGGTGTCGCCCATGCGCGTGCCGACGTAGCCGAAGCTGGTGGTGTACATGTCCAGGAGCTGGACGGTGAAGTAGCGGTCGGTGACGGGCGGGACGGTGAGGACCACCGCGCCGCCGGACAGGTCGACGAAGGTGCGTGAGTACGGGGCGTCGACGATCGGCGTGACGAAGTACGTGTCCTTCGGCTCCGCGCGGCGCGGGGTGTGGTGGATCTCGTTGATCGCGCCGAGGTGCGTCGGGGCGGACGCGTCGACGTGCCACTCCCACAGGCTGCGGTGCATCTCCAGGAGCGGGAAGCCGTAGCGGAAGGCCGCCATGCCGAGCCAGTACCCCTCGTCGGCCCGCGCCTTCTCGTGGGCGGCGGCGATCTGCTGCTTCAACGTCTGCGCGTCCATGCGGACTCCGATCCGGTACGTCAAGAAGGGGACACAAGCCCTATAACGGTCATCGCGTTCCGGTGGCGCCGCAACCGCGCCCCGCGACCACGGGGTGACAAGGGAGGTGGGTCACCCGTTCGGCCCCGCCTCCGTTGCGGCCCCCGCCGCCGGCGGAAAGGCTCGGGGCACACCGCCTGCCGTGGCGGGGGCGGAGCGGGGCCGGCACGGAGGAGGCAGCGATGGGTGACGCCGTCGGGCAGATGCTGGCATCGGCGGTGGGCATCGCCATCAGCCCGCTTCCTCTGATCGCGGTGGTGCTGATGCTGGCCACCCCGCGCGGCAAGGTCAACGGCACGGCGTTCACGCTGGGCTGGATGCTCACGCTCGGAGTGATCACCACGGTGGTCGTCCTCGCCGGCTCGGGCGCCGGCGCCGACGACGGGGGCACACCCGCCGAGTGGACGTACTGGCTCAAGCTCGCGCTCGGCGTGCTCTTCCTGCTCATGGGCGCCAAGCAGTGGAAGGACCGCCCCAGGGAGGGGCAGGAGCACGCGCTGCCCGGCTGGATGCGGGCGATCGACCGCTTCACCCCGGGCAAGGCGGCCGGCCTCGCGGCCCTGCTGTCCGGCGCCAACCCGAAGAACCTCGTCCTCGCGATCGGCGGCGCGGCCTCCATCGCGAGCAGCCCGGCGAGCGGCGGCGGCAAGGCCGTCGCCGGCGTCCTGTTCGTCCTGATCGGCTCGGCGTGCGTCCTGCTGCCCCTGCTCGTGTACGTCTTCGGCGGCAGCAGGTCGGCCGCGGTGCTCGGCGGCTGGAAGACGTGGATGGGCGAGCACAACAGCGCGATCATGACGGTGGTCCTCGTCGTGCTCGGCGCCAAGTACGTGGGGGACGCGATCAGCGGACTCGCCTCGTGAAGTTCCCCCGCTCATGGCACGGGCGGAAGCCGAGCCTCGGCCGCCCGAAACCCGCCGACGTCGGTTCCGGACTGGTCACCGGGCTCTTCTCGATCCCGGAGGGCATGGCGTACGCGGCGATCGCCGGCTTCAACCCGGTCGCCGGCCTCTACGCCGGCGTCGTCCCCGCGATCGTGGGCTCCCTGACCTCCCGTACCGTCCTCATGGTCACCACCCTGACCAGCGCGCTCGCGCTCACCTCGCAGAGCGTGCTGTCCGACGCCGGGCTCGACCCGAAGGACGCCGGGAACGTCGCCACCCTCACCCTGATGGCGGGCGTGGTGATGCTGCTGATGGGCGTGCTGCGGCTGGGCGTGGTCATGAGCTTCGTCTCCAACGCCGTCATGACCGGCTTCTCCACCGGCATCGCGCTCCAGATCATCACCGGTGTCCTGAAGGACGCCACCGGCTACAAACCCGAGGGCCGCAACCGCCTGCACCAGCTCGGCGACTGGCTCGCGCACATCGGCGAGTGGCAGCTCGCCGCGACCCTGGTGGCCGCCGCCACGATCGCCGTATGGGCGGCCACCCGGCTCGTACGGCGCCTGGAACCGGTCGCCCTGCTCGTCGCCATGGTCGTCGCCTCCGCGGCCGTCGCCGTGCTCGGCACCGACGTCGAACTCGTCGGCGGGATCGCCCACATCCCCGCCGCGCTCCCCGGCTTCTCCGCACCCGACCTGTCCGCCGTGCCCCACCTGCTCGGCGGGGCCGTCGCGGTCGCGCTCGTCGGCCTCGCGCAGGCGGCGAGCATCGGCCCGTCCGTCCCCAACCCCGACGGCTCCAGGTCCTCCGTGAACGGCGACTTCGCCGCCCAGGGCCTCGCCAACCTCGCCGGCGGCCTCTTCCAGGCACTGCCCTCCGGCGGCTCCCTCTCCCGCACCGGCGTCGCCGTCTCGGCCGGCGCCCGCACCCGCTGGGCAGGCGTCCTCTCCGGCGTCCTGCTCGCCCTGATCGTCCTCGTCTGCGCCCCGCTCGCCGAGCACATCCCCATGCCGGTCATCGGCGGCCTGATCCTGGTCGTCGGCGGCGAGCTGATCTGGGGCAAGCGCCACGACATCCTCCTCGTCCTGCGCACGTCCCCGCTGTCGTCCGCCGCGATGGTGCTGACCTTCCTCGCCACCACCCAGCTCCCCCTCCAGCAGGCGATCGTCCTCGGCGCCGTCCTCTCCCTGCTCCTGTACTGCGTCCGGGCCGCCCGCCGCGCCCGCCTCGTCGCCCTCACCGCCGACGACACCGGCCGCTGGCACCCCGGCGACGTCCCGGCCTCCCTGCCGCCCGGCGAGGTCACCGTCCTCTACTACGACGGCGTCGGCTTCTTCGCCGAACTGCCCCGCGTCGAGACGATGCTCCCGCGCACCGACCACGCCCGGGACGCGGTCCTGATCCTCGTCATGCGCGGTGTCCCCGACGTCCCCTCCTCCTCCATGGCCAAGGTCTTGCGCCGCCACGCCCAAGATCTTCACCGGGCGGGTGGCAGACTGTTTCTCGCCGGCGTGGAACCGGGCCTCGCCCGCGCACTGGAGGCCGCCGGTCTCGACCGGGACCTCGGCCCCGACGGCATCGTCCCCGCCTGCGGCGCGCTCTTCGACCCGCTCGGCCGGGCGATGACCACCGCGCACGCATGGATCACTGCCGCAGGAAGCCCGAGCCGACACGATCCGCAGGACGGACCGGAGCGGCCAGGAAGGCCCGGACCGTAGAAAGCCCCAGGTCACCGTTGTTGACCGCATCTGCTGGCACGTTGTGGCACGGCGGCGGATCAGCCACGCCACTCGACCAGGACGAGAGTGGCGTCGTCAGAGGTGGCGTCGCCGCGTGCCCGCTTGAGCGTGTGGGACAGAGCTGGTCCTCGCCGAACTGCTCCTGCCCGCTCTCGTGCTCCTCGACGAGGCCGTCGGTGAAGCAGAGGACGCGGTCCCCCGGTTCGAGCATCACACTGCTGACCTGTGGCTGGGCTCCTCCGAAGCCGACGGGGAGGGTGGTGGGGCTGTCCAGGCGGCCCATGACGCGGTGCTCGCGGATCAGGACGGGGGCGGGGTGTCCGGCGTTGACCCACTGGAGACGACCGGTGGTCGTGTCGAGCCGCAGCATCTGCGCGGTGACGAAGTGGTCGGGGGCGAACTGCTCGGCGACGGCCCGGTCCATGAAGAGGTAGATCTCGGACAGTTCGACGCTGATGCGGCGGGCGTGCCGGTACGCGCCGATGGCGACGGTGGCCATGGTGGCCGCGTCCAGGCCGTGGCCCATGGCGTCGATCATGGCGAGGTGGAGGGTGTCGCCGTTGAGGGCGTAGTCGAAGCTGTCGCCGGCCACGTCGTAGGCGGGCTCCAGGACTCCGGCGACGGCGACGCGCGGCATGGTCATGGTCAGCGGCGGCAGGAGCGACCACTGGATCTCCGCGGCGACGCTCATCGGCTCGCCGCGGCGGGTGCGGAAGAAGAGGTCGGTGTGGCGGTTCTTGGTCTGCAGCAGGTCGGCGACCAGTCCCGCGATCCTGCGCAGGAGACGGCGGTCGTCGTCGTCGACCGCGTCCAGGGTGACGGCCAGGACGCCGGCCTGGTCGCCGCCGTCGAGCAGCGGTACGTGGACGCGTACCCCGTCGGCCAGTGCCAGCTCGACCGGGAGCGACGTGAGGAAACACCTACCGGCCTCCGAGCCGTCGATGGACAGCGGCTCGCCGCCCGTCAGCCCTTCCGCGAGCAGGGGAACGAGCCGCTGCTGTCCGTAATCCTGAAGCAGGATCTGCGGGTCCATGCCCCCCAGCCGGCTCACCGTCTCGGCGACGACCAGCCCGACCCGGTCGGGTGGCAGCTCGTGCGCCCGGTCCAGGACCGTTCCCAGGAGTCCCTCCCCGAAGCTCTCCGAGCGATCCGGTTCGTCGAGCCGTCCGACGGTCATCCCGTTGCCTCCAACCGAGCGGCGATGACCTCGCCCCGCACCAGCGACATGGCCTCCAGGATGCTCCTCGGCGGCGGGTCACGCCACACATGGCCGTACCGCTGTCGCTCATGGAGTGGCCCCGATCAGGGTTCCTCGGGGTGATGGCCGTTGCCGGTGGGCGGTCTGCTGGTGGCGAGCCAGGTACGGGCGGGGCCGGCGGCGGCCCCGGTGTCGACGGTGAGGTGCAGCCGTGTGCCGCCGTCCGGCGCGGGGTAGCTGCGCTGTTCCGCCCCGGAGAAGCACCGGCGGATCACTTCGGCGACCGCACGGGCGGCCTCGGGTGTGGCGGAGACGATACGGATCTCGGCGTAACCCCCCTGCGGCAGGGGCTCGTTCTCGGTGGGGTGCAAGACGGCGTGCTCCGTTCGGGACGAAGGCGAGAGGCCGGCGGGTGGGTTGTCCCTGGGGTCGGGTGCCCCACCCGCGGCCTTCGGTCGGAGGAGTGGTCCAGGGTCAGGCAGGTCGGGCAGGTCAGGGCCAGGTGCCCGTAGGCCGACGATCGGCGATCCGTTCGGGCGGCCCGGGGTGGCCGTGGCCGGGGGGACGGCTGAGGGAGGGATAGGGGTCGCTGAAGCGGTGGGCCGCTATGCGTGCGTCGTGCTGGGCGTTCAGCCGGTGGATCAGGCGTGTGCCGAGCGCGATCAGGAGTGCGACTGCCACGAGCGTGATCACGGTCTCCATGTCCTCACCTCCTGGTGCGTCCCGGCAGCGGAATCATCCGCGCGCCGACGACCGGGTGCGCCGCTGGGTGCGACCGGGGCGCCGGGGCGGCCCCACCCTCGCTCTCCCAGACGTCCTCGCTGCTGCGTGCCTCCCGCATACGGCGGCCGGTCGCGGCCTCGTCGGACATCAGCGAGCCCGCGGTGAGGGTGCTGCCGGGGAGGGCGGCGGCGGTCATCAGCCGGGTCGCGGAGGCGGGTTCGGTCTTGGGCGGAATGACGAGCAGGTCGCAGCGGCCGGTCGTGGAGGACAGCAGGATGATCTTGTCCGGGTCCTGCTCGGTGAACCAGCCCACGTGCAGCAGGCGACCGGTGACGGCGACCTTGTGCGGGACGACGGGCCAGCGGCCGGGGTTCACCAGGACGCGGGTGATGTGACCCCAGTGCCCTTCGAGAGCTTCGGCCAGCGTCGGCAGCTCGACTGCCAGGTCGCGTGAACGCGGCCACCAGGCACCGTCGAGCCGACCGACGAGCATGGTCGTCGGGGTGAGCGCCAAGCGGGCCGGAAGTCCCGGGGTGAGGGCGCGGTTCGCTGTCCTGCCGAGTGTGGTGGTCATGACGGACCTGCCCCCGGGCTGCCCGTCGACAGCCCGGTTTTTCGTGTTCCCCGGAAATGACACCTGCGTGAAAGCTGGTGCTCGAAGTACTTCCGGTACCTCCAGGGTACGTCCGAGCAGTCCGCTTTCGACCTGATACGGGAGCGGCTTTCGGGCCTTGCGGACGAGTGCGTGGCAACGGGCGGGAATGGGGGAGCCGGAGTCGCCATGAGATCCCGTACCAGCCTCTCCGCCCCGGCCGCGGCCCCGCCCGGCACGCAGGGGTCGCGGCCGGCCCCTTCCCCTCCGGCCCAGACCCCAGGACCCTCGGTGCGCCTCCCAGCCACCAAGCCCCGCAACGCGGCCGCCTTGTGCGCCGTGGCGGCCTGCGCCATCGGCCTGACCATCGGCGCCGCACTCGCAGACGGCGGCCCCGACACACAGGCACCCCACGCGCAGATCGCTGCGATCATGAACGCCGACGGCACGGTGAACCGCGCCCGCGGCCCGGACGAGGTACGCCAGCCGGCAAAGGGCCGCTACTGTCTGAAGGTCACCCAGTGGCCCGGCCTCCGCTTCGACCGGACCGTACCCGTCGCCGGCCCCGTCGCCCCCGGACGTCCCCATCGACGGCAACGTGATCGCCACCCCGCTGCCACACCCGTACTGCGACAACGAGGACCGCACCATCACGGTCGTCACCGGCAATCACGCCATCCAGGGCGCGGACTGCCCTTCGCCCTCGTGGTCCCGTGACCGCCCGGACCGGTACCCGTCCGGCGCAGCCGGAGTGTCCTGGTCCGGAGACGGTCGTTCTCCTGTTCATGATCAAGCACATCTGTACGAGCCTGGCCCTCGCCGCCTCCGCCCTGCTCCTGACGGGAGCACCCACCGCCCACGCACACGCCGACGTCGACCTCGACAACGGCGCGACCCGCATGCACTTCCACGACTGTTTCGTGCGGGGCTGCGACGGTTCGATTCTGCTCGACGTCGGCGGCTCCCAGTCCTGACCCCTGCCTGGGGATCCGTTCACGGGCCCACACAAAGCAGGGTGGGGCGGGTCCATGCCCGCCCCACCCGGCGGCATTTCAAAGCCTCGACGGAGCGAAACGCTCGTTGGAGTCGTGAGGGGAGTCGGGCGCCTTCTGGGCGGCACGGAGAGGTCAGGCGAAGGCCAGCTTGCGGAAGGCGTTGCGGGTGTCCGTCAGCGGCTGGCGGTCGCGGGTGTAGTAGAGCTTGTTGGTCAGCAGGGCCGCCCATCGGTCCTGGGCGGGGGAGATCCACATGCCGGTGCCGGTGAAGCCGTAGTGGACCCAGACGTCCTGCTCGCCGGTGGTGCCGGGGGCCGGGTGCCAGAACAGGCCGCGTTCCGGCTGGAGGCCCCCGGTCTGCACGGTGAGGGAGAGGGCGGTCCACTCGGCGCCGAAGCCGGCTGCGGTCGGGGCTGTGGTGGGGTTGAGCATGTAGCGGAGGAAGACGGCCAGGTCGTCGAGGACGGTGAAGGTGCCGGCGATGCCGCACACTCCGTCGAGGAGGCGGGCGGAGAAGTCGTGGGCGACGCCCTTGAGGTGAGTACCGGTGTCCTGGTCGAGTTCGGTGGGGGCGCATCGGGACGCGATACCGGCGGGCAGCGGGCCGAAGCAGGTGGTGTTCATGCCCAGCGGGTGCCAGGTCCTCGTCTCGCAGAGCTGGTCGAGGGGCCAGCCGGAGAGGTACTCGGCGAGGTAGCCGAGGATGAGGGCGGACCGGTCGGTGTACTCGACGGCCTCGCCGGGCGGCCGGTTGAGGGCCTCGTGCAGGACTCCGCGGCGGATGCCGGCGGGGTCGGTGCCGTAGAGGTTCTTCAGCTGGGCCCGGAGGGGGAGGCCAGCGGTGTGAGTCAGGAGCTGCCGGGCGGTCACGACCCCGAGCGGGTGGCCGGTCACCTCGTCCCAGAAGGTGCCGAGGGGGGCGTCGAGATTGAGGACGCCGTCCTCCCACAGAGCTCCGATGGAGGCCCAGACCGCGAGGATCTTGGTGAGGCTGGCGGCGTCGAAGACGGTGTCCGGTCGCATCCTCACGTTCGGCTCGTCGGGGTCCAGGACGCCAGTAGTGCCCGTCGCCCGGACTCCACCGGAGTCGCCGACGGCCCATACCGCGCCCGGGTAGACCTTGTCGCGGACGCCTTCGCTCAGCAGGTGCTCGATGCGGTCGGTGCGGTACGGCATGGTCTCCCTCTTCGTGTGGGCATCCCAGCGGCCAGCGTAGTGAGCTGGTTCGGGCGGTCCGGGCAAGGCGTGCCGGTGGTCAGGCGAGCTGTTGGCCGAGGGTGGTCAGTTCTCGGGCGGTCTTCGACAGGGGATAGCGGCCGGCGTTGGCGTATCCGGCCTGTCGCAGAGCGGGCAGGAGGCCGGGTTCGGTCCGTAGGCGGTCCAGGTCCCGGGTGAGGGCGGTGGGGTGGGTGAAGTCGGTGGCCATACCGGAGCGGGCGAGGGCTTCGCTGAGGCCGGGAACGGGCTGGTAGAGGACGGGGAGGCCGCAGGCTTGGGCTTCCAGGGCGACCAGGCCCATGGCCTCCAGGGTCGTGGAGGGCATGACGAGCACGTCGTGCTCGGCGAACGTTTTCCACAGCTGGGGACGACGAAGCCAACCGAGATAGCGGGCCCTCACCCCGGCCCGTTGCAGCCGTGGGGCCAACGCGCGGAACTGGGCGCTGGGGGCGGCGATCGACAGCTCGACGCCTTGGAGTGGGGCGACGCTCCGGATGAGGGCCTCGATGCCCTTCTCAGCGGTCAGTCGGCCCGCGTACAGCAGGCGGAGGTGGCTCTTCGCCGGGCGGGTGGTACGGAGGGGTGGATGGCTGAGCAGCCGATCCGGAATGCCCCAGGGGATGTGGTTGATCTTGCGGCGGTCGGTCTGCGGGGCGAGCTTGAGGAGGTGGTCGGCCATGGCGCCGGTGGGGACGACGATGGCGTCGGCTGCCCGGGCGGTCGCCCGCAGGATCTGGAGCTGGTCGCGGTGGGCCTCGGCGAAGAGCAGGTCGGTGCCGTGGACGAGGGCGATGCGGGGGTGCGCGGGCAGGGCCCGGATCAGGGCGGGGGTGGCGCCGAAGGCGAGGTGGTGCAGGTGCAGGACGTCGATCTGGGAGGGGTTGATCGCAGCCGTCAAGGCTTGGCGGAGGTGAGCGACGTACCGATGGAAGGCAGGGCCCTCCAGGCACTTGCCGGTCGTGCTGAGCAGGTCGAGGCCGGGCGGTGTCCGGGGACGGGGTCCGGCCGGGGCGAGCATGAAGGCCCTGGCGGGGATGAGGGGTTCCTCGCCGGTGTAGAGATCGAGGAAGAGTTCGACGCTGCCACCGGGACTGCCGGCGGGCAGGTCCAGGAAGGTGGCGACCAGCGGATTCCGGTCAGGACTCACCGGCGGCCTCCGCCGATCTCCTCGTAGAGGCGGGAGATGTCGATGCCCTCGGTGGCCGCGTACTTCGCGGGCTGCTGCTGGTAGCTGGCCGGTGTGCCCTGCGCGGCAAGGAAGACCAGCTTGCCGAACGTCATGCCGGGATAGACGCGGACGGGCCGGGCGGCACGGATCTCCAGGGTCCAGCGGATGGCGTGGCCCTGGTGGCCGAGCGGGGCGGAGACGTGGACCCAGATGCCGAGGGCGCCGATGGTGCGGTCGCCGTTGAGCATCTGCGCGTACGTCTCCGAGCCGGTGCGCTCGTGGGTGACGCCGAGGTAGAGCAGGCCGGGCTGGAGGACCAGGCCGGTGGTGAGGATTTTCTGCTCGGTGTAGGTGGTGGGGACGGCGGCGTCGAGGTCGCCGGCGCAGACGCGGAGGGTGTCGCCGAGGCGCCAGTCGTAGGCGTTCGGGGAGACACGGGCGGGGTCGTACGGGTCGATGGTGATCTCGCCGGCGCGGACGGCGGCGCTGATGGCGGGGCCGGTGAGGATCACGAGACGACCACCCCGAGGCGGGCGGCGTCGCGCCAGTAACGCGAAGGCTGGGGGCCGTCGGCGGCCTGGTACTTGCCCGCGTACAGGTCGACGTCACCGGTGGAGACGAAGAACATGATTTGCCCGATCTTCATGCCCGCGTACACGCGCAGGGGACGGATCGGGGAGAGCATCAGCGTCCACTGGCCGTGGAAGCCGATGTCGCCGATCGGGGCCGTGATCTCGACGAATAGACCGAGCCTGCCGACGGAGGAGCGGCCGAACAGCAGCGGGACGAAGGTGTCGGAGCCGACCTGTTCGAGGGTGTGGCCGAGGTAGAGCTCACCGGGCTGGAGGACGTATCCGTTCTGACCGATCTCGACCGTGGTGGTCGGGTTCGGGTGGTGGGCGTCGATGACCGGAGCGTTGTAGGTCAGCAGGGTGGGGCCGAGGCGGACGTTGTAGCTGTTGGGGTTGACCTGGTCCGGCTCGAAGGGGCTGATCGTGAGGCGGCCGTCGCGGGCGGCGGCGGTGATCTCGGGGCCGGTGAGGATCATCGGGCGCCCTCCTCCTTCTCGGGCAGCGGGGTGGCGATGATGCGGCGGACGGCCTCGCCGAGGCGGAGGCCGGCCTGGTGGGTGCGTCCGCCGAGGTACGTGTCGGCGAGGTAGTCCGTGGTCAGTACAGACCGGACGCCCGGCGGCAAGGGCCCGGGGGAGACGGCCAGCGGGCCGGTCTGCTCGGTCAGGTGCGCGAGCAGGCCGTCGGGGTCCTGCGCGTGCCGGTCGGGCAGGAAGGCGTGGACGAGCTGGTTGTCGAACGGCTCGATGGCCAGCAGGTCTCCGATCGTGAGGACGTCGCCGAGGCGAGTGGGCCGCAGGGCGGTGTCGTTGAGGATGACGGCGTCGGCGCCGAGGCCGGTGTGGAGCCTGGAGGCGACGTCCTTCAGGAGCCGGTGGCGGACTAGGACGGTGTCGCGGTAGGGCTCATTGACGGTGCCGAGGCGAGTGGCGAGCATCCGGCAGGTGGCGGTGATCTCCTCGTCCAAGGTGGCGAGGTAGTCCGGGACCGGCGTAGGGGCGGGGAAGAGGGCTGTACGGGCGGCCCAGCCGGAGCCGACGGGTTCGGCGGCGGCGTACCCGGCGGCCAGCTCACGGCCCTTGACCACGAGGGTGTCTCCGACGTGCACCGGCCCGTAGGTGTCGCTGTGGCAGTGTCCGGCGAAGACGACGTCCACGAACGGGCAGGCGGCGGCGAGCTTGAGGTCCTCGTCGAAGCCGGAGTGGGACAGCACGATCCAGGAGTCCACGTGGTGGTGGTGCTCCAGCATCAGCTCGCGCAGCGCGGTCACGGGGGCGGTGACGCGGTGCCCCGCCCGCTGGTCGGCGGGGATGGTGCGGAACGCGCTGACGCCGATGACCGCGGTGACGGCGACCCGGCGGCCGAGTACGTCGACGACGCGGAGGCGGTCGAACAGAGACTGCCCGGTGGTGGCGTCGACGGCGTTGGAGCAGATCGTCATCGCGTGTAGGCCAGGTTCGAAGTAGTGGGGCCAGCCGTGGTTGCCGGGCGCCAGCACGTCGTACAGCGTCGTGAGGATCTCCCGCTCGATGGCTCCCTTGCCCAGCCGGTAGTAGCCGGTGCCCTCGAAGAAATCGCCGCAGTCGACGATGAGCGAAGTCTCCTTGAGGGCGTGCAGGTGAGGAAGGAGTCTGTGGGCCTGGTCGAGGGCGGAGTGGAGGTCGGTGGTGGCCACGATCTGGCCGTACGTCCTGCTCATCGCGGTACGTCGGTGAGGTCGGCGCCGAGGGTGCGGAGCTTGGCGGGTAGGTCGGCGTGGCCGCGGCGCAGCTGGTCGAGGCCGCTGACGGTGGTGGCGCCCCGGGCGCTGAGGCCGGCGATCAGGAGGGTGGAGCCGGTGCGGATGTCGGTGGCCTTCACCGGCGTGCCGGTCAGACGCTGAGGGCCGGTCAGGCGGCACCGGGTGGGCGAGAGCTCCTCGATCACCGCTCCGAGCTCCGCGAGCTGGGGGAGGAGGTTGCCGTGGCGGCCGGGGTTGATGTCGTCGGCGAAGAGGTGGGTGCCGGGCAGGGTGAGAGCCAGGGCCATCAACGCGGGTTCGAAGTCGGCGTCCAGGCCGTCCGGGGTCAGGGATGCGATCGCCCGCAGGGGCCGTCCACTTACGCTGCGGGCCCGGTGGACGGTGATCGCGTCGGGGGCGAGGGTGACGGGAACGCCGGCCCAGTCCAGCAGGCCGGCCAGCACCTTGAGGTCCGAGCCGGCGACGCCTTCGATACGGCCTTCACCGCCGGTGGCAGCGATCGCGCAGGCCAGCGTGCCCGCCTCGATCTTGTCGCCGGGCACCGTCCAGGCGACGGTCCCGACCGGGACGCCCGGTGGCGGGACCAGCGTGATCTTCTCGCTGTCGGCGTGAGCCGTCCATCCGGCGGACCGTAAGGCGGCGAGTACGCCCGTGGTCTCCGGGGACAGGTTGGGGTTGCCCAGTTCCAGGCGGCTGCCGGCCACGACCGCCCGGCAGATTGCGGCGATGCTCGCTCCCCGTGAGCGGAACGGCAGCGTCAGGGCGACCTTCTCGCGGGCCTGTTCGGCAGCCAGGACGCGGTACCCGGAATCGTCGACAAGGACGGTGTCGCCGAACGCCTCGTAGACGGTGAAGTGCAGCTCCATCCCGCGGTCACCGATCTGGCAGCCGCCGGGCCAGGGAAGGGCCGCCTGCCCGTAGGCGGCAAGGAGTGGCGCCACCAGGTAGTAGGAGGCCCGAATCCGGGCGGCGTCCGTCAGGTCGGGTGCGGTGGCGGGATGCCCCTTGGGCGCCACGATCACCGATCCCGGCTCGGCGACCGGGCGGGCGACGCGGTAGCCCGTCTGTTCCAGCAGGCCGAGCATCCTCTGGACGTCGGCGCTGGCCGGGACGCCGGACAGGCGGACTCCGCGGCCCAGGGACGCGGCGGCGGCCAGCAGCGGCAGCGCCGCGTTCTTCGAGCCGTCCACCCGGACTGTCCCGGCGAGCGGGCGGCCGGGGCGGACGGTGACGGTGTCGACGACTCTCGTACGGGCGGGGGCGAGATCCATCAGAACCTCCTGGTCGCGGGGCGGTATGGCTGGTCAGGGGCCGGTGGAGAGGTGCGGGGAGACGATGTCCGGCGCGGCCGCGGTCGCTCGGTGGACCGTGGCGTCGAGGAGCTGGGCGGTGTGGGGATGCGTCCAGGTGGGCCCGGCCAGGCCGGCGAAGGCGAGGAACGTCAGGGCGATCCGCCCGCTGCGGTCCACCCGTACGCGGGCCGGAGCGTGAGGGAAGCGATGCCGGGCCCTGTTCATGAGGTCGCGCCGAGGGCGTTCTCGTGGGCGTCGAGGAGGCGGGTGGTCTGCGCGTACAGCCGTTCCAGCTCGGCGGAGGTGAGGACGAGGGCTCCCTCGCGGGTCGAGCCGTCCTCGAAGTGAATCTCCACGGGCACCGAGCCCTGGCGGGCGCGCGGGTCGTAGACCGCGTCGCGGCCGGGCAGCAGCGTGGCGTGGGTGGCCTGCGCCGGCACCGGGCGCAGCGTCGTGCCGTCCGCCGGGGCGGACCAGGCAGGGCCGCCGCCGGGCGGCCGCAGGTGGTAGGTGGTGGCGGAGTCCTCGCCGGGGAGGGTCACCACGACGCCGACCCGGCCCTGGCGGGCGGTGTCGGCGGCGAGGTCGCCGAGCTGAGGGAAGAAGGGAGCCGCTGTTCCTAACTCGGATCCCTGGGCGGGGAGATGGGCAGAGCGTCGTCCGGTCATGCCCCGAAGTTAGGGACGGCCAAGACCCCGAATATGAGCCGGAGGAATAGGACCCCTATCCGTCCAGGTGGAAGCGGTCGGACATGCGCCGCAGCTTCTCTCGCGTGGCTGCCCGTTCGGCGTAGACGATGCTGCGGAGCGTCGATCGGGCGATGGGGTGGTTCCGTACGAGCTGGGGTGCGATCCGTTCGGCGGTCTCCAGCTCGCCGAGTGCCTTGTCCCGGTTGCCGTCCCACAGCCACGCGCGAGCGATGTCCATGTGGTGGTGCCCCTGACGAGAGTTGGGCAGCGCGCCGACTAGCTCGGGGCTGGTGCGGCGGTTGATCTCCAGGGCCTTGCCCTGCTCGCCCATCTCCAGGGCCACGCTGATCGCGTGGATCTGCACGTTCCCGGCGGAGAACGTCAGCGAGTGCCGGTCGTACACCGGGGCTCCTGCGTACGCGTCCATCCGCTCGGCGGCGTCCTTCGCGTACCCGATCCGGTCCTCCGCCTCCGAGGCGCGGCCGGCACGGGCGGCGGAGACCGCGGCCCGGAGCTGGAGGGTGCCCCAGGCGCGTACGGCCAGCGGCTCGCCGTGCTCGTACGCCTGCTGCACCGATCCGATCGCCTTGTCCGAGAGCGTCAGCGCGTCCGACCAGTCGGCCGTCGCCCACATGTCCCAGACCCGCATCCAGTCCGCGACCGCAGGCAGCACCGGGTCCCCGGACAGACGAGCCGACCACGCGGCCCGCTCGCAGGCCATTGCCACCAGCTCGGGGTGGCCGAGGGAGTGGGCCGCGGTGTGCGCGAACTTGCAGCACACCGCGTAGATCGCGTACGCCTCCTCCCGCTCGTGCCCTTCCGACATCTCCGCAAGGGCCCGCGCCTCGCGAAACAGATCCGGTAGGACGCGGAGGATCGCCACGTTCGAGGCGGTGTCACGCAGCCGGTGCAGGCGGGTCACCTCACGCCACAGCTGCGAGGCCGGCCTCGGCGTCCCGTCGAAGACCGGCGCGAGGTCGTAACGGCGCAGCTCACGCAGGATCGACGAGGCGGCGACCTGCCACTGGTTGTCCTCCGGGGAGCTGCTGTACGGGCGCCCGATTAGATCGTTCGGGTGGACGTGCAGCTCGGCGGCGATCTGGTTGAGCAGCCCGACCCGATCGAGCTCGATCAGACCCCGCTCCATCTTCGACACCCAGCCCTGCGACTTCCCCAGGGCCGTCGCCAAGTCCGCCTGCGGCATCCCCAGCCGCAGCCTCGCCCTGCGGACGCGCCGACCGATCTCCTCGGCTTCCTCCAGCATCAGGACACCTCCCAAGCTGCCGGGCGGCCTGGCTGATCACCAGGGCGTCCGTGCAGAGTTCGTCCCCAGCACGGTACCCAGACGGACGCGGGCCGCGAGAGCCTTGTGGAGATTCCCGCTCGGGCGTTCTCCGTCACGACGCCGGCTGACATCACGACCGAGAAGGCAGGAGTCCTGGGGGCCGACGTGTATGCGTCGGCCCCCAGAGCGCGGGAACGTCAGCCTCGGCTCAGCAGTTCGTCGATGAGGGCACGTGCCTCGGCTGTGAGGCCGTCGATGACCTCCTGGGCGTAGCGGGTGTCACGTCGGGCGGCGAGCTCCTGGACGGCGGGCCAGTTCGCCGTGATCTGTTCGATGGTCTGCTGCGCGTGGTGTACGGCCTCCTCCCAGCGGTCGACCGTGGCGATGGCGTCGTCGAGGGCGAGAACGCCTGCAGTCACTTGTTCGGCGAGGTCGGCGTCGTGCCGACGGAGTCGGTCGTAACGCTCCTGGAGAGCCTCGGCGTTGGCCTTGAGCCCGCAGGCGGTCTGGTAGGCGGAGTCAAGGCCGAGGGTGCCGGCGCGGACCTGCTCGGCGAGGGCCGGGGCATGCGTGAGGACGACGTTGGCAGCGGAGAGACGGCTGCGACTGAGCCCGTGGAGTTTGGCATGGGCCCGCAGGGAGTGTCCCGAAACGGAACGCATGGCCATGGCGGTGATCATCGCCTGCTGGCCTTTGCTGATGTGCCGGCGGTACACGTTGCCGCTGTAGATCACGCGGATGGGGTCGTTGCCCGTGTAGGTGGTGAAACGGGGCTCGACGGCGGCGAGCTTGCAGGCGGCGAGACGGTTGCGGCCGTCGAGGAGGACGCCGTCGACATCGAGGACGATGTCCTCGTGCTGGCCCTCGGTCTTGATGGAATGGGCGAGGTCGAGCAGCTCGCCCTCGTTGAGCATCGGGAAGATGTCGGCGATGGGGTGGATCTTCAGGGTGTGCTCCTTGTCGGATGACGGGGTGGGGTTCAGCGCGTGCGGCGCTGATGGACGGTGTGGACGGGACGGTGGGGAGCCGACTGGGGTGCCGGGGCGCGGTTGGTGGTGCGCTGCGTCAGGTCGGCGAGGCGGTGCAGCCGCCAGGTCAGGACTTCGCTGACATTGGTGGCGGTGTCGAGTTCTCGCCCGGCGGAGGCTTCGACGAGGAGGGTTGTGGGGTTGTGGCCGGCGGTGCCGGCTTGGGCGAGGGTGGCTGCGAGGACGGGCCAGCCGGGCTCGGCGAGGATCTGGTCGGCTTGTTCCGGGAGCGCTCGGCGCACCGTCGCCACCTGCTGGCGACGAATCCACTCGGGCAGCTCGGTTCCTCGCCGGTGGGCCACGGCCAGCGGCTCGGCTGCCGTGGCCTGGTACGCGGTCCGGAGATGCTCGGCTGCCTGCCGTGCGGCCTCCGCCTGCTGGTTGTGGCCGCGGCTGCGGTGCCAGAGCTGCGCGGCAACGACCGCCAGCAGAACGGCGTCGATGACGGCTGCGAGGAGGGCTCCGTTCCTCGGGGCGGGCTCCCGCAGGATCGCCTTGACCGCCCGGCGTGTGGCCTGAGCCTGCTGGTGCTGGGCGCGGATGCGGGAGCGGCTGGCCCGCTCGAAGGCGGTGGCTGCCTGCAGGAGTCCGGGCCGCAGCGCCGGAGGGGCGGCGAGGGGCAGGATGTCGAGGGTTTCGGCGAGGACGACGATGTGCGCCTGCCCGGCCTCGTTCTCGCTGTGGTCGAGGAGCTCGGGCACCCGTTCGGTGGCCTGGGCGAGGCGACGCCAGGCACCGGACTCCGGCAGTGCCGCTGGACTGGTGTCGGTGGCGGTGAGGCGTTCGTGGATCTTGGGGTAGGACAGGTCGGGGGCGAGGGTGGAGCCGGAGTACCAGACGGGCTCGCCCTGGGCGTTGGTGTCGCCGGCGAGGGCGACCTTGTAACCGCGGATGTCTCCGGAGGGGAATCGCTGGATCTCCACGAGTGCCCCGGAGCCTTCGAGGATGCGGAAGTACTCCTCCGGTGTGGTGGCTGCTGCGAGAAGGGTTCGGGCAGTGGTGCGCAGGCGTTCGCGGGCGGTTGTGGCTCGGCCGGTCCGCTGGGCCTTCTCCTGTTCGGCGCGGGTGGGGCGCTTGGCGGCGGTGCGGTCGCCGCGCGGGACTTGGCGGAGCCCGTACTCCTTCTCGATGGCGACGAGTTCCTTGTCGGCACGCAGGAAGTCGTTCCAATTGCGGGGCGGACGGAGGTCGCCTCGGACCTTGGTGGCGACGATGTGGATGTGGTCGTCGGCGTGGCGGACTGCGACCCAGCGGCAGGCGTCGGGGTCGCCAGCGGGAGCGATGCCGGTGGCGTTCAGCACGCGGCGGGCGATGGTGGCCCACTCGTCGTCGGTCAGGTGGCGGTCCTCGGGTGCGGCGCGGATCGAGCAGTGCCAGACGTGGTTCTTCGGTGCCTTCGGGCCGGCCTGCTTGACCCGCAGGTCGAGGACGGCGGCGAGCTGGGCGAGGGTGGTGGCGGGGTCGCGGCCAGGGTCGGGGGCGAAGCTGTCGAAGGAGGCGACGAGGTGGGGGTCGGTGTGCTCGTTGGCGCGGCCGGGCCCGTAGAGGTAGTTGAGTACGCCCCTGGTTTTGTGGCCGGGCTTGACGATGTTCGCGATCAATCAGGCCGCCCGGTGGTCTGTGGCGGCCACATCCGCGGCGGTATCGACCGTGACGACCGCCTGCTTCACCGCCGCCACGAGTCGGCGGGCCTCGGTGAGCACGGTGGCGTCCACAGGGTGTGCCTCGCCGCCGGCGTTCAGGCGGTGGGCGATCTGGTTCGCGTTCGTGCCGATCCTGGCGAGCTGGGTGCGCAGCGCGGCGTACTCGTCGATCAGGTCGTCGGTGGCGGTGCGCTGATCGGGCAGGGCGAGGTCGCCGTTCAGGTGCGCCATGACGATGGCACCGACGAGGTGCGCACCGGCCAGGTTGTGGCGGCGGGCCTCGTCGAGGATCGCCTGTTTCTCGTCGGCGCTGTAGCGGACGTCGACCCGTTCCTTGCGCTGCACGTCCTGGCGGGCGCGGCGGCGGGCGACACGGTGCAGCGCGGCCTCGTCGGCGGCACGCACGCCTCCTGTCCCCGGTGCGCCCTCGCGTCGGGGACCTGCCCCCGCCACCCCCGGGGCGGAGGCTTTCGCGTGGGACCGGCCCTTGGACGGTCCAACGCCATACCTTGCTCCGCCCGGGGCTGAGGTGGTGGTCGGCTGCTGGACGGCGTACGGGGCGTTGGGGAGGGACTGTTCGTGCATGCGCGGGCTCTCTGATCAGGGGGATTGCGGAAGCGGTCTCGCCCCGGAGGGATTCCGGGACGAGCGTCTGGGGGAAGGGCTCTGGCCCTACACGGCGACCTTGGTGGAGGACTGATCGCGCTCGGCCTGGAGCAGGGACTTGGCCTTCTCCAGGCGTTCGCGGCGGCCGGGCCGCAGGCCCTGCTCGCGTATGGCCGTTTCCATGTGACGGCGGGAGACGCGGCCGTCACGTCCTAGCGGAGCGGCACGTCCTATCTCGACCACCTGGTCCCACGTGGCCATCGGTCGCTGATCGCCGCGTTTGGCGGTCGGCTTCCCGGACTGGGCCACTTGCTCGGGCGCCTCCTCGGGCTCCTCGGCCACGTCGTCGTCTGACGGCGGTTCCTTGGCGGCTGCTGCCGCGCCACCTTCCGAGGTGGTGGCCGCCGCCTCGATGTGGCGGCCTTCGTCGCGAGGCTCTGCGTGGGCGGGGCGGCGCTGGACGAGGAGGTAGAGGTGGACGGCGCCGGCGAGGGCGAGCGGGGCGATGGCGGAGATGACGCCGACGGTGATGTCGTCGAGGGCGAGCTCGCCCGGGCGGGTCTGCTGGTTGAGGCGGACGGCGTGCAGCACGTTGGCCCAGATGCTGGTGACGGTCGCGATGCCCACCAGGGCCGAGACGTACAGGCGGGGCTTCAGCGGCGCGCTGCGCAGGACGAGGAGGGCGCCGATGCCGATGGCAATGAAGCCGTCGATGACGAGGGGGAAGGCGTAGGTGAGCAGCCAGTGGATGTGGCTGGCCGCGGCCATCTGACGCAGGGCGTCGTAGGAGAGCGCGAAGGCGGCCAGGGCCAGGAGAGCTACGCCGACGCGGATGGCGAGTGCCAGGGGCGCTGGCACGGAGACGGCGGGGGTGGGAGGGATCAAGCGGCGTGCTCCAGGGGATGGGTACGGCCACCGGGGGCGTGGGTGGCCATGAGTGCTGGGACTCGTCCCACTCGTCCCGTCGCTGGTCAGGGCAGGTACGGGTGGGGCGGTGATGTCGAGTCGACTCGTTGCGGGTCGGTGACTCGTCCCCGCGCTGACCTGCGTGGGGACGGGTGGGACGAGTCGGGGAGGTCAGGCGTCGGGTTCGACGGGGAGGGCGGGGGCTGCCTCGGGCGGGCAGTAGCGGGTCCAGGCGTCGGTGAACTGGGCGCGGGTGAAGCCCTTGGCTTGGTGGCCGCCGGGGAAGCGGCGGTTGGCCGACTTGATGCCGTAGTCCTGGAGCAGGATCTGCAGGCCGCGCGGGGTGAGCCCATTGGGGCTGTGTTCGGCCCAGGGTGCCTCGGGGTCGGCGTTGAGGATCTCCAGGAGGCGGCCGGTGCGGATCGCCGGCTGGTCGCCCTCGGAGGCGAAGGCGCGGCGGATGTCGGCGAGGATGCGGATCTTCAGCCCGCCGTCCTCGTCACGCCCGGCCTCGTAGTCCGTCATGGCGGTGCACGCGGTGCGAGCCAGGACGGGCCAGTGTCCGCCCGCGAGGTCGGCGACGCTGACCAGCGGCGCCCAGGTGTCGGCGGCGCGGTCCTCTACCGGCATCTTCGGCTCCAGGGCGAGTGCCTTCTCGCGCACGGAGGCCAGCCAGGCCGCCAGCCGTGTGCGGAGCTCGCGGACCGCCAGGTCGTCGCGGCCGTAGCGCCAGAAGCTGACCTCCTCGGTCCCGGCTCGCCGCCGCATGCGGATGACGACCGACCGGTCCATGATCGTGTCGGGCAGGTCGCCGATGCCGGCGAGGGCAGCCATGGCGAAGGTGTCGAACTTGACCACCTCGTGGTTGGGACCGGTGACGCGCAGGGTGGGCCGGTTGCGCTGGTGGCCGGCGTTGAGCAGGCCGCGCATCTCCTCGTTCTTCTCCGCGACCTTCGCGCTGCCGAAGATCGTGTCGACCTCGTCCACGAGCAGCGTGGGCGGGTCGCCCGCGCCGATCGACCGGAAGATCGCCGCAGCGGACGCGTTGACCGTGATCAGCGGTTCGTGGACGGCCTCGATCAGGACTTCGAGGAGCCGGGACTTCCCACAGCGCTTGGCCGGGCCGACCACCGCGAGGCGGGGCGCATGCTGCCAGACCGTCTGTAGGTGGGTCGCCGCCGCCCACAGTGCGGTGGCGGTCAGGGCTTCGTCGCTGGGCATCACGACGTAGCGGCGGATGGCGTCCCGGAGCAGGTCCAGGACCTCTATGCCCTCGGGGTCCGCGGCGGGCGGCTGGCCGGGGATGGCGGTCGGCGGCCACTCGGCGGGAAGGGATGGCGTGTTCGGTGTGGCTTCGTCCATACTGGACATCGAGCTCCTCAATCTGCGGCCGTATGGGACGGCAATCCCGGCACTGCAGCTAGTCGTTCAGGGATGGGCGGCGTGAGGTTTGCGCTTTGAGCCCCTCGGTGTCGCAAGCACTGGGGGGCTTTTTGCATGTCTGGCTAGGTGCTGGCGTCTCCTGCGGGCAGCAGCGGTCCAGTACAACAACCATGCCATACGCATAGCAGCTATGCAAGTGGCAGAACGTAGTGTACTGTTTAGGCTGCTGCGAATTGCAGGGACATGCTGCGAGAGGAAGGAGGGGGTCAATGCCCGACGACGACGGCGAGGACGCATCCGAGGGTGTCCTGCTCAAGGGCGAGGACAACGCCGCCAAGAGGATCAAGGCCGAGCGCGAGCAGCGTGGCTGGAGCACCACCACGCTCTCCGACCGGCTTAACGAGGCCGGCTACGAGATGAATCCGTCGGCGGTGTGGCGGATCGAGAACGGCAAGCGCCGTATCAACCTCGACGAGGCAATCGGCTTCGCAGAGGTCTTCGGCGTCTCGCTGTCCAACCTCGTCGGCCCGCCGGGCCTGGCCGCCGCCGGCCGTGCCATGGAGCTGATCGACACGGTCGTGGCCGCCAACGCGGCCGCCCAGAGAGCCCAGCACGCGTACCGCCGGGCCAACGCCGAGCTCATCGCCTACCTCGACGAGCATCCGGACATCCGCGAGGCGGCCGACGTGATGGTCAGCAACGCCATCGCCGAGAACACCATGAAGATCAACCAGGAGGAGTTCGGCCTGCCGCCCCAGCCGTAGCCCGCCCTTCCGGCCGCCCTGGACCGCAAACCCCAGGATCCGGCCGCACCACACGCCCATCCCATCCCTGAACGACACCGGCCCGGCCGGGGTTGCCGCCCCACACGCCGAGGCCAGGAGAGGACCACGCTTGCGCCACGCCGCGATACCCCATGCCTACGTGCAGCCCCCGCACCCGGACACCGCCCCGCCACGCCTGTACCTCCCTGAGGACGTCGCCGCTGCGCTCGGCTGCTCCGCCTGGTGGGTCAAGGACCGCGCCCGCCGGCGACTGATCCCGCACACCAGGGTCGGCCGGTCCTACCGCTTCACCGGCGAACACCTCGCGGAGATCATCCGCATGCACGAAGCCCTGCCCGCCGTGCCTCAGCCGCCGACTCCGCCCGCCGTCTCCAAGGCGCCCCGTCTGGCCTCCCCGTCCACCCCACCCGTTCCCGTGACCCGGCTCCGAGCCAGGCCCCCGCGCCGGTCCGGCCAGGGCCTGTTCGGGACCGCCGCGTAGCGCGAGGGCACAAGGAGGGGAGAAACACATGGGATTCGCGGAGAAGCGCGGAAACTACTGGCGCGGCCGGTACAAGGTCGCGCCCGGCAAGCACCTCACGGTCGCCGACGACCAGGGCAGGACCATCAGGTTCGCCACCAAGGGTGAGGCCCAGCGCGCCGCGAGCGAGGCCGAGAACAAGTACCGGCGCGGCGACTGGCGCGACCCGGCCCTCGGCCAGGAGACGTTCGGCGAGTACGCGAGCCGCTGGTACGAGGCCCAGGACCTGGCCGCATCGACGATGCAGAACTACAAGCGCCACATCGAGGAGCACCTGCTCCCCGACTTCGAGGACAAGGCCCTGGTCGGCATCCTCCGCACGGACGTCGAGCTGTGGGAGAAGAAGGAGCGGGCCCTGTATGCGGCCTCCAGCGTCAAGACCTGGCGCTCGACGCTCCACCTGATCCTCGAAGACGCGATCGACGAGGGCCTGCTCACCTCCAACCCGGCCGCCAGGCGGCGCGGGCGCGGCAAGCGCGCCGGCCGCTCACGCGACCGCGGACCGGAGAAGGTCATCACCGACGCACTCGGCATCCTGCTCACCGCCGAACGGGCCTCCCTGCTCTCCGGCCGCGACGACGAGTTCGTCGCCGTCGTGCACAAGGGCTACACCGGCATGCGCTGGGCTGAACTGGTCGGCATGGAGACGGAGTTCGCCCGACCTGGATCCTTCCGCGTCGAGTGGCAGCTGTACGAGCTGGACACCGGCGAGCTGGTGCGCGTCCCGCCCAAGGACGACAGCTACCGCAGCCTCGACTCGCCGGACTGGCTCTCCGCCCTCGTCGCCCACCACGTCGCACGCACGAAGCCGACACCGTGCCCCTGCCACGGCAAGACCTACGTCTACCGAGGTCTGGGCGCTGCCCGTACCGGCGGCCACCAGGGAGCCAAGCTCACCGACGTCGCCCGCCGCGCCGGCGTCTCCACGGGCACGGTGTCCAACGTCCTCAACCACCCCGCCCGCGTCGCCGATGCCACCCAGGCGAAGGTGGAGCAGGCCATCGCGGACCTCGGCTTCGTACGCGGCGGCACGGTGTCCGAGCACGCGCCCCACTGGCGCCGAAACGGCTTCGCCACCTGGCTCTTCACCCCGGCCGTCTCCGGCTGGTACCCGAAGAAGGCACCCCAGGAGGCCCGCCCCGTCCCGCTCCTCGGCGAACCGTGGCCCGGCGTCCCGGCCCGAGGCCGCAACGCCACCGACCGAGCGGACGCCTGCTGGGCCCCGATCGCCAAGGGCCTCACACCCCACGGCCTGCGCCACACACACCGGACGATGATGGAAGACCTCGGCACCGAGAAGGTCCTCATGGACGAGCGCATGGGCCACATCGACGGCTCCGTCTCCGCCCGCTACGCCCACGTCACCCCCGGCATGCGCCGCCGCCTCATGGCCGGCCTGACCGAACAGTGGGAGGCGGCGCTCGACGCCCGTCTGGCGATGTGTCCGACGTCACCGGTGCGCGTGCTCAACGACCTTCTGCGCGCCCGCCAATAGAACGAAGGCTGTTCGGCTGACACCCGAGCAGCCCTCGGCGCGCTACATGCCTACAGCCAGGAGATCGTCTGTTCTTCCGTGCACGGCGTGCCTGCCTCGGTCCATCGGTGCACGATCGTCCCCTGACGAGCGGTCTCCATGTCGAGAGCGAGGAGGAACTCGACGAAGGACTTGGACGGGATGCGGGCGGCGGCCAGTTCGTCGAGTACGTGCGGGTTGTCGCCCTCGCCGACGGGCCTCATCTCCAAGGCGACATTCTCGGCAGCGACGTCTCCCAGGTTCTCCACGCGCAGTCGCTCCCTCACGCGCCGCATCCTGGTTCGACCTTTGCTGTCCTGCTTGGGTTCGGTGTCCCACTGGAAGCTTGAGCGGAGGAGCGCGCCCGTCTGCGGGCTTTCGGACGTGCCGCTCTCTGGGGTGCCGGCCGCGTACGCATCGTGCTCCAGGCACGTCCGTACCTTTGCCTTGAGATCATCCGCAGATGCGTAGCTGCCAGTGAGGCCGTGCTCTTGGAGTTCCTTGCGGAACGCGTTCAGAGCGGCGAGCTGTTCCGGATCGTGGTCGCGCGGGATCGGCGCGTCGGAGAAGAAGACGTGGACGGCCGCACCGCGATCACGGGCTCGGAGGATCTCTTCGGCCGTGCCAGAGACCGCACGCTTCGTCGCCTGGCCGAGGCGGCTGTTGAAGACCGCGATGACGATGTCCGCCTCGTCGGCGAACTGTGCGTTGATCACCTCCTGCGCATCGCCCTGCCCGACCAGCGGCACTGCCCCCAGTTCCCATCGAAAGGGAAGGAGGTGGATCTTGCGCCTCATGGTGTGGTCGCTGTTCCAACTGCGGATGGAGTCCTCCACCACATCGCGATCAGGAGCGGTGTCGCCCGGGGATGCGATGAGGACGCTCAGCGTCAGGGTCTGGATGGCCATGGCAGCAAGCTAGCCGCGGGCACCGACAGTCCACCCCGGACAGCGGGTCTCTACGACTTGGGAGCCGGATCCCGAGTCGGCTCCCAAACGGCTCCCAAGCCGACCCCGGAAACCACTCAGGGGCCTGATTCGATCTCTCGAATCAGGCCCCTGACCTGGTCTTACTGGCTGTCGGGGTGGCGGGATTTGAACCCACGACCTCTTCGTCCCGAACGAAGCGCGCTGCCAAGCTGCGCTACACCCCGATGTCGCTGCTCTGTTCTTCACGTCGCGGCGACATCGATTACTTTAGCCCACCCGCGCCCAGAGACGAAATCCGGTTTTCACGGGGCCCCACCGCAGGTCGGAAGCGGTCCACCGTGACCAGGAGCAGGCCCAGGACGTAGAAGGCCACGCCGAGGACGACCGCGTTCACGAGGACGCCGCCGTAGCCGTGGTCGGCGACGTCCAGGAAGGGGTACGTGTAGCGGGTCGGGGAGGTGGCGGGGAGGAGGGCGCCGCGGATCAGGGCGAAGGCCAGGTAGGCGCCGGGGGCGGCCAGCCACTGGGCGGCGTGGCGCCAGTGGAAGGCGGCCGGGCGGGTGAGGAGGAGCCAGTCCAGGACCACGCCGATCGGGGTGACGGTGTGGAGGAGCTGGTTCGAGACCGCCTTCGCGCCGCTGAGCGTCGCGAAGTGGTCGGCCTGGTTGAACGGGCTCGACGGGTTGTCCAGGACGAAGTGGAAGACCAGCCCCACGACGGAGATGCAGAGCACCACGCCGCCCGTCCACAGCACCGGCAGCGGCGGCTGCCGCCGCCAGGCCCGTACCGCGCCCAGACCCAGCACCACCGCCACGGCGGCGTTCGACCAGATCGTGAAGAAGCTGAAGACGACGAGCGGGTTCCCCTCGACGCACTCGATCACCAGGCCGACCACCGCGGCCAGGGCGAGCAGCCCCCGCACCACGGCGCTCAGGACCGGCCGAGCGGGGGACGAGAGCGACGGGAGCGACGGGAGCGGCGTGGGTGACGCCAGTGACTCAGGCGACTCGGGCGACTCAGGCGACGACGAGGGTGACATGGGCACACCGTATGCGCCCGACCCCCGAGGCCGTACCCGTACCCGTACGCGCTACGCCCGCGCCGTCAGCGTCAGCAGCGTCGCCTCCGGCGGGCACGCGAACCGCACCGGCGTGAACCGGTTCGTGCCGCAGCCGGCCGAGACGTGCAGGTAGGAGGTGTGCCCGCCCGCCGTGTGGGTGGACAGGCCCTTCACCCGGTCGGTGTCCAGGTCGCAGTTGGTGACCAGGGCCCCGTAGAAGGGGATGCACAGCTGCCCGCCATGGGTGTGACCGGCGAGCAGCAGCTCGTAGCCGTCGGCCGTGAACGCGTCCAGCGCCCGCAGGTACGGCGCGTGCACCACGCCCACCGAGAAGTCCGCGTCCGCCTCGGGACCGCCCGTCACCCGCTCGTACCGGTCGCGCTTGATGTGCGGGTCGTCGACGCCGGTGAAGGCCAGCTCGGTGCCGCCGGGCAGCTTCAGCCGGCCGCGGGTGTTGGTCAGGTTCACCCAGCCCGCCGCGTCGAACGCGTCCCGCAGCCCCTCCCACGGGTTGTGCACGGCGCCGACCACCGGCGGATTGCCGTTGAGGCCGTGCTTCCCCTGCACCTTCTCCTTCAGATAGAGCGCGGGGTTGCGCAGCCGCGGCCCGTAGTAGTCGTTGGAGCCGAAGACGTACACGCCGGGGAAGTCCATCAGCGGCCCGAGCGCGTCGAGCACCTCCGGCACCGCCTCGGTGTCGGACAGGTTGTCGCCGGTGTTCACGACGAAGTCGGGGCGCAGCCCGGCGAGCGACTGCAGCCAGCGGCGCTTCTTGTTCTGTCCGCGCACCATGTGGATGTCGGAGACCTGGAGGACCCGCAGGTCGCGCATGCCCCGGGGGAGCACCGGGATGGTCACCCGGCGCAGTCGGAACGAGCGGGCCTCGAAGCCCGCCGCGTAGACGAGTCCGGCCGCCGCCGTCGCGGTGAGGCCGGCCGTGACCTTCAGGGGGATCCCGTACCGTGCGCGCATCCCCTTATCGTCGCAGACCCGCTGAGCGGAAATGCGCGGGCGGTACGCGTCGGGCACCTGCCACACTTGATCCCATGACCACGCTCAAGGGCAAGCTCCACGACGACCTCAACACCGCGATCAAGGCGCGCGACGAACTGCGTTCCTCGACCCTGCGGCTCACCATGGCCGCGATCCAGAAGGAGGAGGTCGCGGGCAAGACCAAGCGCGAGCTCTCCGAGGACGAGGTGCAGAAGGTGATCGCCAAGGAGGCGAAGAAGCGCCGCGAGGCCGCGGACGCCTTCAGCCAGGGCGGTCGCGCCGAGCAGGCCGCGCGGGAGCTCGCGGAGGGCGAGATCCTCGACGCGTACCTGCCGAAGCAGCTCACCGACGACGAGCTGGGTGCGCTGGTCGCCGCCGCCGTCGAGGAGGCGAAGGCGGCGGGCGCCGAGGGCCCGCGCGCGATGGGCGCCGTGATGAAGATCGTGAACCCGAAGGTCGCGGGCCGCGCGGACGGCGGCCGGGTGTCGGCGCTGGTGAAGCAGCTCCTCGCGGGCTGATCAGCGGACCCGCTCAAGAACGTAGAACGAGGAAGGTGCCCCTCCCGAGTGATCGGGAGGGGCACCTTCCTCGTTCGTCAGATCCGCGGCCGCTCAGGTCCGCGGCCGCTCGGGGCGGCCATCGTGCCCTACGGGCCGTTGCCGCCGCCGTCCGCCCCGCCGGTCCCGCCGCCTCGCCCGTTCCCGCCGCCGATCACGCCGGGCGGGAGGCTGATGCCGGGGAACGGCGACCCGTCGCCGGGCTTGTCGCCGGGCTTGCCACCCGGCTTGCCGCCCGGCTTGTTGTCGTCGCCGGGACGACGGCCCTTGTCCTTCTCCTTGTCCTCCGGCTGCGCGCCGCGCGGCACCGCGATCGGCGTGAAGCCGGGCGACGAACCGTCCAGCGCGCCGGTCATCGCGATCCGCCAGATCGGACCGGGGAGGCAGCCACCACAGACCTTGTCGTAGTACGTGCCGCCGATGGTGATGTCGTACATCGAGCGCTTCTCGCCGACGTCGTCACCGACCCACACCGCGGTGGACAGGTTCGGGGTGTAGCCGACGAACCAGGCGTCCTTGCGGTCGTTGGTCGTACCGGTCTTGCCCGCGTTGTCGCGGTCGCTCAGACCGGCCCGGGTACCGGTGCCGTCCTCGACGACGCCCTTCAGCATCTGGTTGACCGTGTCGGCGGTCCGCTCGCTCATCGCCTTCGAGCACTCGCTGCGCGGCACCTTCAGATTCTCGCCGTTGGCCGTGCGGATCGACTCGACGACGACCGGCGTGCAGTACGTGCCGCGGTTGGCGAAGGTCGCGTAGACCGAGGCCATGTCGAGCGGGGTGGCCTCCTGGCCGCCGAGGGTGATGGAGGGGAGTTCCTTCAGCGTCTTGCCGAGCTCCCGCTCGTACCCCATCTTCTGCGCCATGGTGACCGTCTCGCAGAGACCGGTCATCTGCTCCAGCTGCGCGAAGTAGGTGTTGATGGACTTGCCGAGCGCGCTGGTCATGTCCCAGGTGCCGGCCTCCTCCTTCAACTCGTTCTGCGGGTCCCAGGTGCCGCTGCCGGACGGGCCGCCCTTGCAGGTGGTGTACGAGCTCATCGGCACCGAGATCTTCCACGGCGTCGTGAACGACTGCGCCGGGCTCAGCCCCTTCTCCAGCGCCGCCGCGGCCGTGATCGGCTTGAACGTCGAACCGACCTGGAAGCCGAAGGTGGTGCCGCCCATCTTCTTGCCGACGGACAGGTTGAGCGTGGTCTGGTGCAGCTTCTGGTCGAGACCGTACGGGCGGGACTGACCCATCGAGAGGATCTTGCCGGTGCCCGGCTGGACCTGGACCACCGAGGCGGCGACCGGGTCGTCCTTGTCGACCTTGGCGATGGCGGCCTCGTTGGCGGCGGCCTGGGCGCGCGGGTCGAGGGTGGTCTTGATGGTCAGACCGCCGAGGTTCCAGAGCTTCTGGCGCTCCTCGGAGGTCTTGCCGAAGACGGGGTCGTTGAGGATCGTCTTGCGCACGTAGTCGCAGAAGAAGCCGGCGCCGTCGACGGCGGTGATGCAGCCGTTCTTCGGCGTCTTGACCTTCAGCTTGACCGGGGTGGCCTTCGCCTTGTCGGCCTCCGCCTGGCTGATGTCCTTGACCTCGGCCATCCGCTGGAGGACGACATTGCGGCGCTTGGTCGCCTCCTGGATGTCGTTCACGGGGTCGTAGCGGCTGGGTGACTGGACCAGGCCGGCCATCATGGCGGACTCGGCCAGGGTGAGGTCGGCGGCGTGCTTGGAGAAGTAGCGCTGCGAGGCGGCCTCGATGCCGTACGCCTGCTGCCCGAAGAACGTGATGTTGAGGTAGTTCTCCAGGATCTTCTTCTTGCCCAGCTCCTCCTCGACCTGGATCGCGAACTTCAGCTCGCGCACCTTGCGGCCCATGGTCTGCTGGGTGGCCTGGGCGACCTTCTCGGGGTCGTCACCGGCCTCCTCGACGAAGACGTTCTTCACGTACTGCTGGGTCAGCGTGGACGCGCCCTGCGCGACCCCGCCCTGCTGGGCGTTGCGGTTGATCGCCCGCAGTACACCCTTGAGGTCGATGGCCCCGTGCTCGTAGAAGCGCGAGTCCTCGATCGCGACGATCGCCTTCTGCATGTACGGGGAGATCTTGTCCAGCGGCACGACCGTGCGGTCCCGCGAGTACACCGTGGCGATGTGGCCGCCCTCGGAGTCCAGGATCTGGGTGCGCTGACTCAGCGGCGGTGTCTTCAGGTTGGCGGGGATCTCGTCGAACCCCTCGACCGTGCCCTTCGCCGCCAGTCCCAGCGCCCCGGCCGCGGGCAGGGCGATGCCCGCCAGCACGGCTCCGGAGAGCACACTGACACCGAGGAACTTCGCGGCCTGCTGGGTCCCGGTCAGACCCCCGCCGGAGCGCTTCTTTGCCATGGAGGCAGCCTAAGCGGTAGTGATGAGCGTTCCGTAGACGCAGGGGCCTCTCGGAGCGTTCGCGTACCAGACCGTGACATCCGGGCGGGGCGGGGAGTCCACCCGGCGGGTCCGGGCGGGTCCGGGCGGGCCGACGCCCAGGTTCCTCGGTACGGGGGCCTCGGTACGGGTCGCTCCGCGCCGGAGCCCCGATACGGGGGCCGCCGGATGCCTACGTTCGCATTCGCCGGACACGCCCATATGCCTTGGCCTAAGCTGCTCCCAACTGTCACAGCAGTGCGGTCCCGCATCACCCCCCTTGGGCGTCTCTGTGTGACATCGGCAGGATTTTCCGCGTCCCCGAAGCGCGGTGAGTTCATGCCCGAATCAGGCTCATGCCCGATACGACTTGTATGTCTTGGCGTCACTCCCCTGGGTGATCTGCCGGGCACGCATAGTCCGTTCGGGCCATTCAAGATTGGGCCCGAAGGGGGTGTTGCGCTGTCCCTACCTTCCGTAACGTCCCAACTGGCAGCGGTGAATATGCCGCTACCGCCGTGGGGGAGCCTCGATTCGGGAGAGGACGGCGCCGGTATGGGCTGGGTAGCTGACTGGAGTGCGCAGGCGGCCTGCCGCACTACCGATCCGGATGAACTTTTCGTGCAGGGCGCGGCGCAGAACAGAGCGAAGGCGGTGTGCACCGGCTGTCCGGTGCGGACCGAGTGCCTCGCGGACGCCCTCGACAACCGTGTGGAATTCGGCGTGTGGGGTGGCATGACGGAGCGCGAACGCCGCGCCCTGCTGCGCCGCCGTCCCACCGTCACCTCGTGGCGCCGGCTCCTGGAGACCGCGCGCACGGAGTACGAGCGGGGCGCGGGCCTGCTGCCCGTGGCGATCGACGACGACGCGACGTACGAGACGTACGCGGCCGCGGGCTAGGCCGGGCGTCCGCTCACGGCAGGCGGCCGACGGTCAGTCGGTCACCGATGGCCCGCAGTCCTTCGAGGTCGTGCACGTCGCCGGGCAGAGCGGCCACCTCGGCGACGGCCACCTCGGGGTGGAGCGCGGTGAAACGATCGCGCGTGCGCTGCTCGCGCGCGAGCACCTGCATCCGCTCGGCGTGCAGGCGCAGCAGACCGGCGGTGAGTTCCTTCACGTCCGCGTCCACGTCGGCTGTGGGGGCAGCCTCGGACGGGGCGATGCGTGCGGCGGGTGCGGTGGTGCTTTCGGCGGCGGTGGCGAGGTCTGCGGCGGGGTCCGCGACCGGGTCTGACGGCTCGGGAGTGGTGGCACGGGAGCCACGTCCAACAGCCTTCCCGCCCGCCTGATCCACAATGCGCCCCTCTTCAAGATTTTCTGCGGCGGCCCGCGCCCGCTCGGCGGACAGCCGGGCGGCGCCGCTGCCGTGGACCCGGTTGAGGACGAGCCCGGCCAGCGGCATCCCCTCCGCGGCCAGCCGCTCCACGAAGTACGCCGCCTCGCGCAGCGCGTCCCGCTCGGGCGTCGCCACCACGAGGAAGGCGGTGCCGGGCGCCTGCAGCAGCTTGTACGTGGCGTCCGCGCGGGTCCGGAAACCGCCGAACATCGTGTCCATCGCCGCCACGAACGTCTGCACGTCCTTGAGGAACTGACCCCCCAGCAGCTTCCCCAGGGTCCCCGTCATCATCGACATCCCGACGTTCAGGAACTTCATCCCGGCCCGGCCGCCCACCTTCGCCGGGGCCATCAGGAGCTTGATGAACTTCCCGTCGAGGAACGACCCGAGCCGCTTCGGCGCGTCCAGGAAGTCCAGCGCGGAACGGGACGGCGGGGTGTCGACGACGATGAGGTCCCACTCGTCCCTGGCCCGCAGCTGCCCCAGCTTCTCCATCGCCATGTACTCCTGCGTACCGGCGAACCCGGCCGACAGGGACTGGTAGAAGGGGTTCTCCAGGATCGCCCTGGCCCGGTCGGCGTCCGCGTGCGCCTCGACGATCTCGTCGAAGGTGCGCTTCATGTCGAGCATCATCGCGTGCAGTTCGCCGCCGTCGCAGCCCTTGATGCCCTCGACCTTGCGCGGCACGTTGTCGAGCGAGTCGATGCCCATCGACTGGGCGAGCCGCCGCGCCGGGTCGATGGTCAGGACCACCACCCGCCGCCCGCGCTCCGCCGCCCGCACCCCGAGCGCGGCGGCCGTCGTCGTCTTGCCGACCCCGCCCGCGCCGCAGCACACGATGATCCGGGTCGCCGGATCGTCGAGCAGCGGATCCAGCTCAAGGACGGGCGCCAGATCCATCCCGGCTCCGGAACCGGAACCGGCCCCGGCCCCGGCTCCGGCTCCGACCCCGGAACCGCTCCCGGCCCCGGAAGCGCCCGCCACCGGGCCCGCTGCCGAGCCCTCCGGCCGCTCCGACCTCTCCGGCTTCGTCACGCGCCCACCCCCTGCCTCCGCAGCTCCTTCGCCAGCCGGTACAGACCGGCGATGTCCGCCCCGTCCCCCAGGAAGGGGAGTTCGATCGTCGGGACCCCGATGCCGTGCAGCGCCTCCCGCTGCGCCCGCTCCAGCTCCACCCGTTGGGCGTGCTCCGCCGCCTCCGCCAGGAGCGGCTCGACCAGCTTCGTGCCGCCCTTGACCCCGGCGGACGCCAACGCGCCCGCGATGGCCTCGCGATGGCCGCCGGCGGCGGCCCGTACCGCCGCCTCGTCGAGGACGTGCGGACGAACCATGTTCACCACCACCTGCCCCACCGGCAGCTCCGCCGCGCGCAGCTCGGCGATGCCGTCGGCGGTCTCCTGGACCGGCATCTCCTCCAGGAGGGTCACCAGATGCACCGCGGTGTCCGGGGACTTGAGGAACCGCATGATCGCCTGTGCCTGGTTGTGTATCGGGCCGATCCTGGCCAGGCCCGCCACCTCGTCGTTCACGTTGAGGAAACGGGTGATCCGGCCGGTCGGCGGCGCGTCCATCACCACGTAGTCGTAGCTGAAACCGCCGTGCTTCTCCTTGCGGCGGACCGCCTCGCACGCCTTGCCGGTGAGGAGCACGTCCCGCACGCCGGGGGCTATCGTCGTCGCGAAGTCGATCGCGCCCAGCTTCTTCAGCGCCCGCCCCGCGCTGCCCAGCTTGTAGAACATCTGGAGGTAGTCGAGGAGCGCCCGCTCCGCGTCGATGGCCAGCGCGAAGACCTCGCCGCCGCCGGGCGCGACGGCGATCTTCCGCTCCTCGTACGGCAACGCCTCCGTCTCGAAGAGCTGCGCGATGCCCTGCCTGCCCTCCACCTCGACGAGGAGGGTGCGCTTGCCCTCGGTGGCGAGGGCGAGCGCGAGTGCCGCGGCGACCGTCGTCTTACCGGTACCGCCCTTGCCGCTGACGACCTGGAGCCTGCTCACGTCTTCGAGCCTAACCACTGGCGGCCCCGGCCAATCAGACGGCCGCCCCGGACGCGACCCGGAACGAACCCCGACCGCCCCCTAGGGGCGGCCCGGCGGATGGCACGGCGGACAGGGCGCCAGGGCCGACCGCCCTCCGCCAGCGGCTACAGTCGGCTCATGACCAAGTGGGAGTACGCGACTGTGCCGCTGCTGGTGCACGCGACGAAGCAGATTCTTGACACCTGGGGCGAGGACGGCTGGGAGCTCGTCCAGGTCGTGCCCGGCCCGAACAACCCCGAGCAGCTCGTGGCCTACCTGAAGCGGGCGAAGCCGTGACGGCGGCCGCCGGAGCGGCCGGAGCCGTCGAGGCGAAGATCGCCGAGCTGGGCCTGACCCTGCCGGAGGTCGTGCCGCCGATCGCCACGTACCAGCCCGCCGTGCAGTCCGGCGTGTACGTCTACACCTCGGGCCAGCTCCCGATCGTCGGCGGCAAGCTGTCGCTCACCGGCAAGGTCGGCGCCGAGGTCACCGCCGAGGAGGCCAAGGAGCTCGCGGCCACCTGCGCGCTCAACGCGCTCGCGGCCGTGAAGTCGGTCGCCGGCGACCTGGACCGGATCAAGCGGGTCGTGAAGGTGGTCGGCTTCGTCGCCTCCGCCCCCGACTTCACCGCCCAGCCGGGCGTCATCAACGGCGCCAGCGAGCTGCTCGGCGCCGTCCTCGGCGACAAGGGCGTGCACGCCCGCAGCGCCGTCGGCGTCACCGTCCTGCCGCTGGACGCGCCGGTGGAGCTCGAGATCCAGGTGGAGCTCGAGTCGGCCTGAGGCCGCCGCGGTGCCGCCCGCCGCATCTCGTCCGAGAGCCGTTCTCCGCCCACCCGGGCGGAGAGCGGCTCTCGTGCATTCCGATGCTTGCGCATAGCATCCGGCCATGTCGAATGGTCAGACGAACGGTCAGACGAACGGTCGGGCGGACAGTCGGACGGACGGTCGGGCGGACGGTCAGTGGTACCCACCGGAATGGCCCGACCGGATCCGCGCCCTCACCGCAGGTGAGCTGGTCCCCGCGACACCGAGGCGCGCCGCCACCGTGCTGCTCCTGAAGGACTCCGTGGACGGCCCGCTCGTCCACATGCTGCGCCGCCGCGCCTCGATGGCCTTCGCGGGCGGCGCGTACGCCTACCCCGGCGGCGGCGTCGACCCGCGCGACGAGCACCCGGTGCGCTGGGCGGGCCCCTCCCGGGAGGACTGGGCGAAGCGCCTCGGCCTCACCGACCCCGGGGAGGCCCAGGCCGTGGTCTGCGCCGCCGTCCGGGAGACGTTCGAGGAGGCGGGCGTCCTGCTCGCCGGGGAGACCGCCGACTCGGTCGTCGGCGACACCACCGGCGACGACTGGGAGCGGGACCGGGCGGCCCTCGTCGCCCGCGAGCTGTCCTTCGCCGACTTCCTCGACCGGCGCGGCCTGGTGCTGCGTTCGGACCTGCTCGGCGCCTGGGCGCGCTGGATCACCCCCGAGTTCGAGCCCCGCCGCTACGACACCTGGTTCTTCGTCGCCGGCCTTCCGGCCGGCCAGCGCACCAGGAACGCCTCCTCCGAGGCCGACCGCACCGTCTGGATCCGCCCGGCGGACGCCGCCGCCGGATACGACCGGGGCGAGCTGACGATGATGCCGCCGACCATCTCCACCCTGCGGACCCTGGAGCGCTACCGGAGCGCCGAGGAGGCCCTGGACTCCGCGCCGGAGCAGGACCTGACCCCGGTGCTCGCCGAGGCCCGCCTCGACGGCGACCTGCTGGTGCTGAGCTGGCCGGGGCACGACGAGTTCACCAAGCGCATCCCGACGGGCGGGCGGCCGGGCACCCCGACGGGCGGGGCGACCGGCGGCCCGAAGGGCGGGGGCGCGTCATGAGCGACGCCGCCGCGCTCCCCGGGCAGCCGCGCGGGGTCGTCACCACCGGACCGGCCTCCACGCGCGCGTACAACGTGCTCGCGCCGAATCCCTCCGCGATGACCCTGGACGGCACCAACACCTGGATCGTCGCCGAGCCCGACGCCGACCTCGCCGTCGTCATCGACCCGGGGCCGCTCGACGAGGGCCATCTGCGGGCGGTGATCGCGGCCGCCGAGAAGCTCGGCAAGCGGGTCGGCCTCACCCTCCTCACCCACGGCCACCCCGACCACTCCGAGGGCGCCGTCCGGTTCGCCGAGCTGACCGGCACCAAGGTGCGGGCGCTCGATCCGGCGCTGCGGCTCGGCGACGAGGGTCTCGGGGCGGGGGACGTCATCACCACCGGTGGTCTCGAACTCCGGGTGGTGCCCACCCCCGGGCACACCTCGGACTCGCTGTCGTTCCACCTCCAGGCCGACCGCGCCGTACTGACCGGCGACACCGTCCTGGGCCGCGGCACGACGATCGTGGCCCATCCGGACGGGCGGCTCGGCGAGTACCTGGACTCGCTGCGGCGGCTGCGCTCGCTGACCGTCGACGACGGCGTGCACACGGTCCTGCCGGGCCACGGGCCGGTCCTGGAGGACGCGCAGGGGGCGGTGGAGTTCTACCTCGCGCACCGCGCGAACCGCCTCGCGCAGATCGAGACGGCCGTCGAGGCAGGTCACCGGACGGCGCCGGAGGTGGTGGAGCACGTGTACGCGAACGTGGACCGCTCGCTGTGGCCCGCGGCGGAGCTGTCGGTACGGGCGCAGCTGGACTATCTGCGGGAGCGCGGCCTGATCTGAGCCGGGGCGGCGGGGGCCGATGGACCGGGGCCGAAAACACAGCCCCGGTCAGGACCCGGCCCCGGCCCCGGCCCTGGCCCGCCCCGGCCTCGTCGGAACCTTTCCGGTACCCGCAACCTTCCGGCCTTCCCCCGTGTCTTACGCTCCGCTTACACAAGGCCGTAGCTCCCGGGGGGAACTCGTGTTCGTCATAGCCATTCTGTTGGTCATAGCGGCGGTGGTGCTCTATCTCGTCGGCCGCGCGAACGACACCCGCGGCCTCAAGCTCGGCGCCCTCGGCGCCGTGCTGGCCGGCCTGTTCTCGCTGATCGTGAGCATGACGTACGTGGTCAGCGCGTACGAGGTCGGCGTCCCGGTCGCGTTCGGCAAGGTCGGCGATCCGATGTCCTCCGGCATGCACGTGAAGTCGCCCTTCACCAGCGTGACGACCTTCTCGACCCGCCCGGTCGACCTCAACCTCTCCGACAAGGACGTGGTCGAGGTGCGCTCCTCGCAGGGCGGTGTCATGTACGTCGAGATCACGGTGAAGTGGGCGGTGCACCCCTCGAAGGCGGTCGAGCTCTACAAGCTCGCGGGCAGCGAGGACGCCATCCAGCAGCGCCTGGTCTACCCGGACAGCCGGGAGATCGTCCGCAACGTCTTCGCCCGCTACACGAGCGAGCAGGGGTACGCCTCCGACCGCGAGAAGATCAACGCGGAGCTCGCCGGGCTGATCACGAAGCGCCTCGCCCCGCGCGGCATCGACGTCACCGCCGTCAACCTGCGCAATGTGAAGCCGTCGGACGCGCTCCAGGGCCAGATCGACCGCAAGATCCAGCAGCAGCAGGCCACCGAGCGGGCCCTGGAGGCGGCCCGTACCGCCAAGGCCGAGTCCGACCGGCGCCGGATCGAGGCGGAGGGCATCGCCCGCGCCAACAAGATCCTCAACGACTCGCTGACCGACAAGGTCCTCACGAACCAGTGCATCGACGCCTACAAGGAGGCGGCGGCCAAGAACCCGGTCTACGCGGTGCCCTGCGGCAACGGCAACACGGCCCCGGTGATCGTGGACGGTTCGAAGCGCTGACCGTCGCCCGCTGACCGGCGCCCGTCGCCCGTCGACCGGTCCCGGGTACGCGGAAGGGGGCCGTCCGGATGATCCGGACGGCCCCCTTCCCGTACTGGCACTGCTACTGCTCCAGCTAGCGCTACTGCGACGGCTCAGCGCGAGCGCTTCGCGAGGCGCTCCACGTCGAGCAGGATCACCGCGCGGGCCTCAAGACGCAGCCAGCCGCGCTGGGCGAAGTCGGCGAGCGCCTTGTTGACCGTCTCGCGGGAGGCGCCGACCAGCTGGGCCAGCTCCTCCTGGGTGAGGTCGTGGACGACGTGGATGCCCTCCTCGGACTGCACGCCGAAGCGGCGCGACAGGTCGAGGAGCGCGCGGGCGACCCGGCCCGGCACGTCGGAGAAGACCAGGTCGGACATCTGGTCGTTGGTCTTGCGCAGGCGGCGGGCGACGGCGCGCAGCAGGGCGCTGGCCACCTCGGGGCGCGCGTTCAGCCAGGGCTGGAGGTCGCCGTGGCCGAGGCCGAGCAGCTTGACCTCGGTCAGCGCGGTCGCCGTGGCGGTGCGCGGGCCCGGGTCGAACAGGGACAGCTCACCGATCAGCTCGCCGGGGCCGAGCACGGCCAGCATGTTCTCGCGGCCGTCGGGCGAGGTGCGGTGCAGCTTCACCTTGCCTTCAGTGACCACGTAGAGCCGGTCGCCCGGGTCCCCCTCGTGGAACAGCGCGTCGCCTCGCGCGAGCGTCGCCTCACTCATCGAGGCGCGCAGCTCGGCGGCCTGCTCGTCGTCGAGCGCCGCGAACAACGGGGCGCGCCGCAGAACGTCGTCCACGAGTTCTCTCCTATGTCGACCTCAGTGCGATCAATCACAACAAGTTTGACTCACCGGACCGCCTTTCCGTACGTCAGGGGCCCGATTGGGTCGTGATCGGGTGCGTGCGGGGCGGATGTCGGTGGCGGCCCCTAGGCTGGCCGGGTGTCCAACTAGCCGGTGAGAGCACAGGCCAAGGGGGCTGGAAGAGTGCGGGACGAGCTTAATTCCGCTGTGGGCGAACACGGCGTGTCGAAACAGACGAAAGCGGCGAATCGCACCGCGAGGGCGAGCGAGGCCGTGGCGGAGACGACGGTGGCGAGGAACGCGGTGGCGAGCAGGACGACGGCGGAACCCGCCGAGAAGACCCCGGCCAGGAAAACCCCGGCCAAGAAGGTCGCGACGAAGAAGACCGTGGCGAAGAAGACCGTGGCGAAGAAGGCCGTGACGAAGGCGGCCTCGCCGACGAAGGCCCCGGTCAAGAAGGCGGCGCCCGCCAAGAAGGCCCCGGCAGCACCCGCCAAGAGCGCGGCACCCGCCACGAAGACGTCCGCCAAGCCCGAGTCCCGGCTCTCCCTCGTCCGCCGCGCCCGGCGCATCAACCGCGAGCTCGCCGAGGTCTACCCGTACGCCCACCCCGAGCTCGACTTCCGCAACCCCTTCGAGCTCCTGGTCGCCACGGTGATGTCCGCCCAGACCACGGACCTGCGGGTCAACCAGACCACCCCCGCCCTGTTCGCCACGTACCCGACGCCCGAGGACCTGGCCGCCGCCGTCCCCGAGGAGGTCGAGGAGCTGATCCGGCCGACCGGGTTCTTCCGCGCGAAGACCAAGTCGATCATGGGCCTGGCGGCGGCCCTCAGGGACGACTTCGGCGGCGAGGTCCCCGGCCGTCTGGAGGACCTGGTCAAACTGCCCGGGGTCGGCCGCAAGACCGCGTTCGTCGTCCTCGGCAACGCCTATGGCGTGCCCGGCATCACCGTCGACACCCACTTCATGCGGCTGGCCCGGCGCTGGAGGTGGACCGAGTCCGACGACCCGGTGAAGATCGAGGCCGAGGTCGCCGAGATCTTCCCGAAGAGCGAGTGGACGATGCTCTCGCACCGGGTGATCTTCCACGGCCGCCGCATCTGCCACGCCCGCAAGCCCGCGTGCGGCGCCTGCCCGATCACCCACCTCTGCCCGTCGTACGGGGAGGGCGAGACCGACCCGGAGAAGGCGCGGAAGCTCCTGAAGTACGAGAAGGGCGGCTTCCCCGGCCAGCGGCTCAACCCGCCGCCGGACTACCCGGGCCGCCCCGCGCCGCCGCTCGGCGCGCCGGAGCCCCAGGCCGAGCCCGGCGGCCCGGCCGGGGCGTGAGAACGCCCGTACCCGCCGGGCAGGCCGCGCACCCGCCGGGCAGGCCGTACACGCCGCGAAAGGCCGTACATCGCGGCCGCCATCGCGGGAACGAACAGGACGCCCGCCCGCGTTGTGCGGTACGGGTGTGAGACACGGGGGTGCCGATGACGCGCACGGATGAAACGGACGAAGCGGCTCCAGGAGAGGCTCCGGGAGGCGCTCGGGGAGCGGCGCCGGGCACCGGCGGCCTGCTCAGCCGGGAAGGGCTGCCCGACTGGCTCGGGCCGGTCGACCACGCGGCCCGCACGGTCGCGCCGGAGCAGCTGAGCCGCTTCCTGCCGCCCGCGAACGGCGCGGGGCGGCAGTCCGCCGTGCTCGTCCTGTTCGGCGAGGGCGCCGCGGGCCCCGAGCTGCTCCTGATGGAGCGCTCCGGCAGCCTCCGCTCCCATGCCGGCCAGCCCTCCTTCCCCGGCGGCGCCCTCGACCCCGAGGACGGCGATCCGGCCGACGGCGGGCTGCTGCGGGCGGCGCTGCGCGAGGCCCGCGAGGAGACCGGCCTCGATCCGGCCGGGGTGCAGCTCTTCGGCCTGCTGCCCAGCCTCTACATCCCGGTGAGCGGCTTCGTCGTGGCGCCCGTCCTCGGCTGGTGGCGCACCCCCAGCCCGGTCGGGGTCGTGGACCCCGCCGAGACCGCCCGGGTCTTCACCGTGCCCGTGGCGGATCTCACGGATCCCGCGAACCGTGCCACCGCCGTCCACCCCAGCGGTCACCACGGCCCGGCTTTCCTGGTCGAATCCGCCCTGGTCTGGGGCTTTACGGCGGGTGTGATCGACCGGATCCTTCATTTCGCAGGCTGGGAGCGTCCCTGGGACCGGTCGAAGCGGGTCCCGCTCGACTGGAGGTCGTGACAGGCTGGCCCCCGGGCGACCGATGACGAATCTGCGAGGCTACCGACGGTGAACGTGCTGGACATCCTGCTGCTGCTCGCCGCCGTCTGGTTCGCGATCATCGGCTACCGGCAGGGCTTCGTGGTCGGCATCCTGTCCGTGATCGGGTTCCTCGGCGGCGGTCTCGTCGCCGTGCTGCTGCTGCCGGTCATCTGGAACCAGCTGACCGACCACAGTCAGGTGACGACGACCGCGACGGTCGTGTTCGTGATGGTGGTCATCGTCTGCGCCTCGGTCGGCCAGGCGTTCACCACCCACCTCGGGAACAAGCTGCGCCGCCACATCGTCTGGTCGCCCGCCCGCGCCCTGGACGCGACCGGCGGCGCCCTGGTCAACGTGGTCGCGATGCTGCTCGTCGCCTGGCTGCTCGGCTCCGCGCTCGCCCGGACGGCGATGCCCACCCTGGGCAAGGAGGTGCGCGGCTCCAAGGTGCTGCTCGGGGTGGAGCAGGTGATGCCGGATCAGGCGTCGAACTGGTTCGCCGACTTCACCTCCACCCTCGCCCAGAACGGCTTCCCGCAGGTCTTCAGCCCGTTCGCCAACGAGCCGATCACCGCGGTGCAGCCGCCCGACCCGGCGCTCGCGGGCAGCCCGGTCGCGGCCCGCGCGCAGCGCTCCATCGTGAAGGTCGTCGGCACCGCGCCCAGCTGCGGCAAGGTCCTGGAGGGCACCGGCTTCGTGTTCGCCGAGCGCCGGGTCATGACCAACGCGCATGTCGTCGGCGGTGTCGACGAGCCGACCGTGCAGATAGGCGGCGAGGGCAAGCTGTACGACGCCAAGGTCGTCCTCTACGACTGGAAGCGCGACATCGCCGTCCTCGACGTGCCCGACCTGGCGGCCCGCCCGCTCGACTTCACCGACCAGGACGCCCGCAGCGGCGACAACGCCATCGTCGCGGGCTTCCCGGAGAACGGCTCGTACGACGTGCGCTCGGCGCGCGTCCGCGGCCGGATCGCCGCCAACGGCCCCGACATCTACCAGCGCGGCGACGTCCGCAGGGACGTGTACTCGCTGTACGCGACGGTGCGTCAGGGCAACTCCGGCGGACCGCTCCTCACCCCCGAGGGCCAGGTGTACGGCGTGATCTTCGCCCGCTCCCTGGACGACGCCAACACCGGGTACGCGCTCACGGCCGACGAGATCCGGGACGACATCGAGCGCGGCCGGGCCGCCAACCAGCAGGTCGACACCCAGGGCTGCGCCCTCTGAGGCCCGGGGCCCGAGCCGGATCAGCCCGGACCGCGCCGGACCACACCGACCGCCGGACTACGCCGACCGTGGCGGACTACGTACGGGTGTGCCGGAGCCGGGCCGACACCCAGCGGGCCCGGCGGCGGAGAATGCGGGAGATCCCCACGTCCCGCGCCGGGTGCGAGCGGCCCTGTTGCTGCGTGCCGCCCCGCTCGGGGGAGCCTGAGCCGCCGATCGTGCGGCGGTCGCGTGCCGTGTCACCGTAGTCGTGCGTCCAGCCCATACCGGGACGTGTGCCCGGGGCCCAAGGTCGGTAACCTCCCCGGAAGCCGCCAATTGGCGTATGCGCGAGGCACATGGCAGTTCGACGCACGTCCGTACGTCCGAACTCCCGCCGGGCCGTGCGGCGCGGGCTCCGACGGGGCGTCAGCGGTCCGGCTCGGGGTCCTTCAGCCAGTTGACGAGCTCCGTGGTGAAGGCCACCGGGTCCTCCTCGTGGGGGAAGTGCCCGAGCCCGTCGAAGAGCCGCCAGCGGTACGGTGCCTCCACGTACTGCCCCGAACCGGCCGCGCTACGCGTCCGCATCACCGGGTCGAGCGATCCGTGCAGATGCAGCGTCGGCACCCGCACCGGGCGCTTCATCCGCCGGTTGAACTGGATGCCGTCGGGCCGCGCGAGCGAGCGCACCATCCAGCGGTACGGCTCGATCGAGCAGTGTGCGGTCGACGGGATACTCATGGCCCGGCGGTAGACCTCCAGGGCCTCCTCGTCGACGGCCGCGGGCTGCGGGCCCGACCAGTCCTCGATGAGCCGGCCGACCAGCGCCGCGTCGTCCGCGACGAGCTGACGCTCCGGCAGCCAGGGCCGCTGGAAGCCCCACACGTACGACCCGGCGCGGGTCTGCGCGACGTCGGACAGCATCGCGGAACGCCAGCGGCGGGGGTGCGGCATCGAGGAGACCACGAGGCGGCGCACCAGCTTGGGGCGCATCACGGCGGCGGTCCAGGCGAGGTAGCCGCCCAGGTCGTGGCCGACGAGCGCCGCGTCCGGCTCGCCGAGCGAGCGCACCACGCCGGTGATGTCGAGGGCCAGGTTGGCGGGGTCGTAACCGCGCGGGGTGCGGTCGCTGCCGCCGACGCCCCGCAGGTCCATCGCCACCGCCCGGAATCCGGCCTCGGCGAGCGCGGGCAGCTGGTGGCGCCAGGTCCACCAGAACTGCGGGAAGCCGTGGAGGAGCAGCACCAGCGGCCCGTCGCCCATCTCCGCGATGTGGAAACGGGCGCCGTTGGCGGCGACGTCGCGGTGGGTCCACGGTCCGTCGATGCGGACGGGGCTTCCGCCGGTGGCGCTGCTGCTCTCAGGGACGGTCATGCCGACGAGCGTGCCACACTCTCGCCCTTGTCCAGGGCGACCCGGGCCGCGTCGGCCGCCACCGGACGCGGGTGCGGCTTCACGTTGCCCATGATCGCCGCGGTCTGCTTGGCGGAGGCGATGGACTTCTCCGGCTTCTTCACCTTGCGGAACTTCGCGTAGGCGATGAGGCCGAGCAGCAGTGCGAGCAGCACGTTCGCGGCGAACGACAGCAGGAAACAGATCGACAGATTCCAGTGGCTCCACGCCTGGATGCCGTAGGCCAGCGCGAAGCTGAGCAGTGGCAGCGAGAACAGCAGCACCACGACGGCGACGAGCGCGGCCGCGCTGCCCATGGCGCCGCGCTTGACGTCCTGTCGGATCTCCGCCTTGGCGAGGGCGATCTCGTCATGCACCAGGGCGGACATCTCGGCGGTCGCCGAGGCGACCAGCTGGCCGATGCTGCGCTCGGTTCCGTCGAACGGGTCGCTCATGGGGCTGCTCCCTCTTCTCCTGTTTCGTCTGCCCTCAGATCATGCCGGACGGTCGCCCTCGCTGCGCGATGCCCCCGCCAGTTCGGCGCGCTCACGATGCTCGGCGGCCTTCCGCTCGTAGATCTCGGCCATCCGCAGGTGGTACTCGGGGGTGTGCTCCTCGTACACGTCGGGGATGCCGTCCTGGTCGTCGTCGCGCTCCTCGTCGACGATCATCGCCTGGTAGGTCCGCACCCGGAGCTTCAGCAGGACGGACGCGAACACGGCGGCGATCAGCGAGCCGATGAGGACGGCGGCCTTCACCTCGTCGGTGAGGGCGGTGTCGCCCGCGAAGGCCAGCTCGCCGATGAGCAGCGAGACGGTGAAGCCGATGCCGGCGAGCGAGGCGACCGCGAACACGTCCGGCCAGGACAGGTCCGGATTGAGCTCGGCCTTGGTGAAGCGGGCGGCGAGCCAGGTGCCGCCGAAGATGCCGACGGCCTTGCCGACGACGAGGCCGAGGACCACGCCGAGGGTGACGGGCTGGGTGAAGACGTCGCCGATGGCGCCGCCGGAGACGGTGACACCGGCCGAGAACAGCGCGAACAGCGGCACCGCGAGTCCGGCGGACAGCGGCCGGACCAGGTGCTCGATGTGCTCGCCGGGGGAGTACTCCTCGCCCTCGCGGGTGGTGCAGCGCAGCATCAGGCCCATGGCGACACCGGCGATGGTGGCGTGGACGCCGCTGTTGTACATCAGGCCCCAGATGGTCAGGGCCAGCGGCACGTAGATGTACCAGCCGCGGACGTTCTTGCGGAGCAGCAGCCAGAACAGCGCGAGTCCGGCGAAGGCGCCGCCGAGCGCGGCGAAGTTGAGGTCGCCGGTGAAGAAGACCGCGATGATCAGGATGGCGAAGAGGTCGTCGACGACGGCGAGGGTGAGCAGGAAGGCCCGCAGCGCCGACGGCAGCGAGGTGCCGATCACCGCGAGCACGGCCAGCGCGAACGCGATGTCGGTGGCGGTGGGCACCGCCCAGCCGTCCATGCTGCCGTTGCCCACGGCGTTGACCAGCGCGTAGACCAGGGCCGGGGCGGCCATGCCGCATATCGCGGCGATCACCGGGAGCGCGGCGGCCTTGGGATCGCGCAGCTCGCCCGCGACCAGCTCGCGCTTCAGCTCGATGCCGGCGACGAAGAAGAACACCGCGAGCAGTCCGTCGGCCGCCCAGTGCTGGATCGACAGGTCGAGCCCGAGGGCGGCGGGGCCGATGTGGAAGTCCCGCAGGGACGCGTAGCTGTCCTTGAGGGGCGTGTTGGCCCAGACGATGGCGGCGATGGCGGCGGCCAGCAGGAGCACGCCGCCGACGGTCTCGGTGCGCAGCGCGTCGGCGACGTACCGGCGCTCGGGCAGCGAGAGTCGGCCGAGGAACCTGCGGTCGGTGGGCGGGGGCGCGGACGCGGGCACGGTGAGAACCTCCGGTCGGTGGGCAGGACGAAGCACATTGCCGACCAGACTTCCCGGCGCACCTAGGTTTTCTTGTCGCGTCGCTGACGCGGTCCTTACTTTACCTAAAGATGCTCGGGTGGTGTCCGGTGATCTTCACTTTAGGTGCATACACGGACACGGGCACCCCCTGTGGACAACTGCCTGTGGACAACTCGGCGGCGGCTCGGCGGCCCCCCCCGTGGCCGTACGGAAGCGCCCGCCCCGGGACCCGGGACGGGCGCTTCCGTACAGCCACAGGGGCCGTGGGGCCGGTCAGTCCTCGCTGGACGCGGCCGGCAGCTTCGTCTGGATGAGATCCATCACGGAGGCGTCCGTCAGGGTGGTGACGTCACCGAGCTCGCGGTTCTCGGCGACGTCGCGCAGCAGTCGGCGCATGATCTTGCCGGAGCGGGTCTTCGGCAGCTCGGCGACCGGCAGGATCCGCTTGGGCTTGGCGATCGGGCCCAGGGTGGCGCCCACGTGGTTGCGCAGCTCGGCGACCAGGCCCGCGTCCTCGCTCGCCGTACCGCGCAGGATCACGAAGGCGACGATGGCCTGTCCGGTGGTCGCGTCGGCGGCGCCGACCACGGCGGCCTCGGCGACCGACGGGTGGGAGACGAGCGCGGACTCGACCTCGGTGGTGGAGATGTTGTGGCCCGAGACGAGCATGACGTCGTCGACCCGGCCGAGCAGCCAGATGTCGCCGTCGTCGTCCTTCTTGGCGCCGTCACCGGCGAAGTACTGGCCCTCGAAGCGCGACCAGTAGGTGTCGATGAAGCGCTGGTCGTCGCCCCAGATGGTGCGGAGCATGGACGGCCACGGCTCGGTGAGCACCAGGTAGCCGCCGCCCCCGTTCGGCACCTCGCGGGCCTCGTCGTCGACGACGGTCGCGGAGATGCCGGGCAGCGGGCGCTGCGCGGAGCCGGGCTTGGTGTGGGTGACACCGGGCAGCGGGCTGATCATCATGGCGCCGGTCTCGGTCTGCCACCAGGTGTCCACGATCGGGCAGCGGTCGCCGCCGATGTGCTTGCGGTACCACATCCACGCCTCGGGGTTGATCGGCTCACCGACCGAGCCGAGGACCCGCAGCGAGGAGAGGTCGAACTTCGCGGGGATGTCGTCTCCCCACTTCATGAAGGTGCGGATCGCGGTCGGCGCGGTGTAGAGGATCGTGACGCCGTACTTCTGCACGATCTCCCAGAACCGGCCCTGGTGCGGGCTGTCCGGGGTGCCCTCGTACATGACCTGGGTGGCGCCGTTGGCCAGCGGCCCGTACACGATGTACGAGTGGCCGGTCACCCAGCCGATGTCGGCCGTGCACCAGTAGACGTCGGTCTCCGGCTTGAGGTCGAAGACGGCCTGGTGGGTGTACGCGGCCTGGGTGAGGTAGCCGCCGGAGGTGTGCAGGATGCCCTTCGGCTTACCCGTGGTGCCCGAGGTGTAGAGGATGAACAGCGGGTGCTCGGCGTCGAACGCCTCCGGGGTGTGCTCCTCGGACTGGCGGGCGACGATGTCGTCCCACCAGATGTCGCGGCCCTCGGTGAAGGCGACGTCCTGGCCGGTGCGGCGGACCACCAGGACGTGCTCGACCTGCGGGCACTTGGCGACGGCCGCGTCGATGGCGGGCTTGAGCGCGGACGGGTTGCCGCGGCGGTAGCCGCCGTCGGCGGTCACCACGAGCTTGGCGTCGGCGTCCTGGATGCGGGAGGCGACGGCGTCGGCCGAGAAGCCGCCGAAGACCACCGAGTGCGCGGCACCGATCCTGGCGCAGGCCAGCATGGTGATGGCGGCCTCGGGGATCATCGGCAGGTAGACCGCGACCCGGTCGCCCTTCCGGACGCCCAGCTCGGTCAGCGCGTTGGCGGCGCGGGACACCTCGTCCTTGAGCTCGGCGTAGGTGATGGCGCGGCTGTCGCCGGGCTCGCCCTCGAAGTGGATGGCGACCCGGTCGCCGTTGCCCGCCTCGACGTGCCGGTCGACGCAGTTGTACGCGACGTTCAGCTCGCCGTCCGCGAACCACTTCGCGAACGGCGGGTTCGACCAGTCCAGGGTCTCGGTGGGCTCGGTGGCCCAGCTCAGCCGCTTCGCCTGCTCGGCCCAGAAGCCCAGCCGGTCCGCCTTGGCCTGCTCGTACGCCTCCGCCGTGACGTTGGCGTGCGCCGCCAGCTCGGCGGGCGGCGCGAAGCGGCGCTCTTCCTTGAGCAGATTCGCCAAGGATTCGTTGCTCACGAGATCTCCCTTTCCCAGGGCGTCCTACGTACCTATGTGTCCCGTGTCATAGCTCATCAGGCGGATGCCCGGGTGACAAGAGCCTCCGGGTAAATGGTTTAGACCTGTGGGATGAGCATGGCGGGGCGACCCCGCCTCTCCCCGAGCGGAAGGGAGGGGAGGGGGCACACACTTGCACGGACGAACGAGGGAGAGGGTTCAGGACGCGCGGGCCGCGGTCAGGACGCGCGGGCCGCCTCCCAGGCGGGCGACGCCGCGGGCGGCACATGGTTGAACACGTCGTCGTAGCTGTGCACCTCGTCGGTGTCGGCCATCAGATACGCCTGCGCCTCGCCCACGTGGAAGTACATCCCGTGCAGCGTCAGCGAGCCGTCGGCCAGCCGCCGCGCCACCGACTCGTAGGCCCGCAGATGCTCCAACTGCTGCACCACATTGGTGAGACAGAGCTGCTCGACCTCGTCGGCGGGCAGCCGCCCGGAGATCCTGGCCCAGGCGTGCCGGCGGCTCGCCATCCGCGCCAGGCTCGGCCGCCCGTGCCGCAGCCAGCGCCACAGCGGCGTCTGCGGTCCCGGCGCCTGCGGACCGCCGTCCGCCCGGGCGCTGTTGAGCAGCGCCTGCATCGCGCCGCAGCCGGAGTGGCCGCAGACGGTGATCGACTCGACCCGCAGCACCTCCACCGCGTACTCGATCGCCGCCGCCACCGAGTCGTCCCCGCTCTCCTCGCCGGGCAGGGGCACCAGATTGCCCACATTGCGCACGACGAAGAGGTCACCGGGGCCGCTGGACGTGATCATGCTGGTGACCAGCCGGGAATCGGCGCAGGTCAGGAAGAGCTGGGAGGGCGTCTGCCCCTCCCTGGCCAGCCGGGCCAGCTCGTCGCGCACCAGCGGGGCGGTGTCCCGCTGGAACGCCCCGATCCCACTGGCCAGCCGGTGCCCCACCGCCGTACGGACGACCTCGTCGGCCCGGTCCGCCGCGCCCGCCCCGCCCGCGCCGTCCGGCCGGTCGGCGTGCCGCGGATCGCCGCACTGATGGTTGCGCCACGGCGTCCAGGGGCGGCAGCAGGGCTCCGCGCCGCCCGCGCCACGGGGCGCGTCGGCGGCCCCGGCACGGGCGGTGGCCCCGCCCGGCTGTCCGGTCGGCTGCCCGGCCCGCGTGGTCGGTTCGGCGATCCGGCCGCCGTCGGGCCCGGTCGTCTCCACCGTGCCGCCGTGGGCCAGGTGGGAGCTCTGCCAGTCGTGCAGCGCCTCGAAGGCGGCATGGTCCATGAACGATCCGTCCAACTCCACCACGGCGGCCGTTCCGGCCGGGATCTGATGCAGCGCCCGGCTCAGCCGGGGCACCGCGAGGAACGTCAACTGCCCGCGGATCCGGACCACATGCAGCCCGTCCCGCTCCTCCCGGGTGATCCGGGTCCTGGCCAGGCGGTGCAGCGCGACCGCCACCGCCACCGCGATCCCCAGGGCCACGCCCTCCAGGATCCCGACGAACACCACACCCGCCAACGTGACCACGTACACCAGTACTTCACGGTGACGGGTGACCGTCCGGATGTGCGTGATGCTGACCATCTGGATGCCGACCACCATGACCAGCGCCGCGAGCGCGGGCAGCGGGATCAGGTCGAGCACCGGCACCAGGAGCAGCGCGGCGAGCACGATCCACACGCCGTGCAGTATCGAGGAGTTGCGGCTGACCGCACCGGCCGACACGTTCGCGACGCTGCGCACCGCGACACCGGCCACCGGCAGTCCGCCGAGCGCCCCCGACACCACGTTCGCCGCGCCCTGGCCCGCGAGTTCGCGGTCGAGCCGGGAGCGCGGGGCGGCCCCGGAGCCGGTGGCACGCGCGCGCTTGGCGACGAGTTTGTCGACGGCGACGGCCGACAGCAGCGACTGCACGCTGGTGACCAGCGTGATGGTGAGCACGCCCGCCGCGATTCCGAGCACCGGACCCTCCGGCAGCCCGGGCAGCGCGTGGCTGCTCCAGGACGGCAGGTCGACGCGCGGCACGGCGAGCCCGGCGAGGGCGGCCACGGTGGTGGCGGCCGCCACCGCGACGAGCGCGGCGGGCGCGGCGCGCAGCAGTCGCCCGGTGCGGCCGGGCAGCCGGGGCCAGAGCAGCAGCAGGCCGACCGTGAGGGCACTGACCGCGAGGGCGGCGCCGGAGGCGTGGGCGAGCTGGGCGGGCAGTCCGAGCGCGTTGTCGACGGTGGAGCTCTGCGGGGTGCCGCCGAGCACGATGTGGAGCTGGGCGAGGGCGATGGTCACGCCGATCCCGGCGAGCATCCCGTGCACGATCGCGGGGGAGACGGCGAGGGCGGAGCGGGCCACCTTGAGGGCGGCCAGGCCGAGTTGGGCGAGTCCGGCGAGCACCGTGATGGCGCAGGTGGTGCGCCAGCCGTAGCGCTGGATCAGCTCGGCGGTGACCACGGTGAGACCGGCGGCGGGGCCGCTCACCTGGAGCGGGGAGCCGCCGAGGCGTCCGGCGACGATGCCGCCGACGGCGGCGGCCACCAGTCCCGCCTGGAGCGGGGCGCCGGTGGCGAGGGCGATGCCGAGCGAGAGCGGCAGCGCGATCAGGAAGACGGCGACCGAGGCGGACAGATCCGCGCCGGCGAGGTGGAAGCGGCGGCGGGGCCGGTCCGGCGGGCTGTGCGGCCGCTGGACGCGGGGTCGGCTGGTCGTGCGGGCAGGGGTGGTGAGCGTCATGTTCCCGTCTCCTCCGGGGGCAGCGTGGCGCGGCTCGTGCGGGGTGCAGCGGCGGGTCCATCGGGATGGAGCGGCGAGCGTCTGGGCGACTCTCGGTAAATGAACAGTAATGGAGAGTAAAGACTCCGGCATTATTTTCAGGGCAAACAGGGCAATGATTCACCGGATCCGGTGACAGAACGTGCCCATACCGCTTGTCGTTGCCCGTCTCCCGCCGTCCTGGTGCGACGTTGACGCCGCTTGTACGCAAATCCGAGGAACCCGGGAGCCGAGCGCCGAGCGACCCGAGGAACGTGAGCAACCGAGGAGAGGTGGGCGGATGTCAGCCGCCGGGAGAAGGACCACTGTCCACAAGAGGGTGCTCGCCGTCGGCGCCCTCGCCGTCGCCCTCACGGCCGGACTCGCCGGCTGCTCGGGCTCCGGCGGTTCCACCCCGCACGGGGCGCCGGGCGGAGCGGGCGCCAAGAAGGGCCCGGCCGCGGCCCCGCAGAGCGCGGTGCGGCTGATCGGCGACGGTTCCACCGCGTTCACCGGCGCGCAGCCGCACCAGCCGACCTGGCAGCGCCTGAAGCCGGGTCAGGAACCGCCGCAGTTCGTGGTGTTCTCCTGGGACGGCGCGGGCGAGGACAGCCAGAAGCTGTTCTCGCACTTCCGCAAGGTGGGCCAGCGCTACGGCGCCACCATGACGTACTTCCTCAGCGGCGTGTACCTGCTGCCGGAGGCCAAGCGCGAGCTGTACGACCCGCCCCAGCACTCCGCGGGCCGCTCCGACATCGGCTTCAACGATGTCGAGGGCATCCGCGCCACCGTGCGCGAACTGCGCGGCGCGTGGCAGGAGGGCAATGAGATCGGCACCCACTTCAACGGCCACTTCTGTGGCAAGGACGGGGGTGTGGGCACCTGGTCGGTCGACGAGTGGAAGAGCGAGATCGGGCAGGCCAAGTTCTTCGTCAAGAACTGGAAGACGAACGCGGGCCTGAAGGCGGAGCAGCCGCTTCCGTTCGACTACGACAAGGAGCTGGTCGGCGCCCGCACGCCGTGCCTGGAGGGCCGGGCGAACTTCGTCAAGGCCGCCTCCCAGCTCGGCTTCCGCTACGACACCAGCGGCGTCAACGACCAGATCTGGCCGAAGCGCGACGAGGGCCTGTGGGACCTGTCGATGCAGCTGGTGCCGGTCCCCGGCCGCGCCTTCCAGACGCTGTCGATGGACTACAACTTCCTGGTGAACCAGTCCGGTACGACGCAGGGCGACCCCTCCCAGCACGAGTACTGGGGCAATCAGATGCGTGACGGCCTGGTGGAGGCGTTCGAGCGCTCCTACCGGGGCAACCGGGCGCCGCTGATCATCGGCAACCACTTCGAGTCCTGGAACGGCGGCACGTACATGCGCGCCATCGAGGACACCATCGCCACGGTCTGCGTGCAGAAGGACGTCAAGTGCGTCTCCTTCCGCCAGCTCGCCGACTGGCTGGACGCCCAGGACCCCGCCGTCGTCGCCAAGATGCGCACCCTGAAGGTCGGTGAGGCCCCGCACGGCGGCTGGAAGCAGTTCCTGGCCCCGCAGCCCGCCGCCCCGGCGGGCGCCCCGGCCGCCCCGCCCGCCCCGGCGAAGCCCGCCGCGGGGAACTGACCCCTCCGGGTCCTCTCGCGACGCACCACGGCTGTACGGCTCCGGGGCCGGCCCGCACGGACGGGCCGGCCCCGGAGCCGTCGGCGTCTCAAACGGCGGTCAGCTCGGCTGCGGTACGGCGAACCGCTCGTCCAGGACGAAGCCCGGGTCCACCTGCGCCGCGAGGTCCGCGCCGGTCTTGGCGTTGCCCCAGCTCTCCGCGTTGCGCAGATGGAAGTGGACCATCTGGCGGGTGTAGCGCTCCCAGTCCCGCAGGGCGTAGCTGGCGTCCGCCGCCTCCTGGAGGGCACGGAGGGCCGTGCGGTTGGCGTCCTCCAGGAGGTCGAACCGCTGCGGGCGGCCCTTCTCCATGGCCCGCACCCAGTCCGAGTGGCCGACCGTCATGAGCAGGTCGTCGCCGACCTCCGAGCGCAGGAAGTCGATGTCGTCGGCGCCCTGCACCTTGTTGCCGACGACCTTGAGGGCGACCCCGAAGTCCCGCGCGTACTCCTTGTACTGGCGGTAGACGGAGACTCCCTTGCGGGTCGGCTCGGCGACCAGGAAGGTCATGTCGAAGCGGGTGAACATGCCGGAGGCGAAGGAGTCCGAACCGGCCGTCATGTCGACGACGACGTACTCGTCCGGCCCGTCGACCAGGTGGTTCAGGCACAGTTCCACCGCGCCGACCTTGGAGTGGTAGCAGGCCACGCCCAGGTCGGACTCGGTGAACGGGCCGGTCGCCATCAGCCGGATCCCGCCGTCGTCGAGCGGCACGAACCGGGCGCACGCCTCGTACACCGGGTTGTCCTCGCGGACCCGCAGCAGCCGCGAACCCTCCCCGGGCGGCGTGGTCTTGATCATCGTGTCGGCGGACGCGATCCGCGGATTGCTGCCCCGCAGATAGTCCTTGATCAGCGGCAGCCGCGCGCCCATCGCGGGCAGCGCCGCCGCTTCGTCGTCGGAGAGCCCGAGCGCGGCTCCGAGGTGCTGGTTGATGTCGGCGTCGACCGCCACGACCGGGGCTCCGGCGGCGGCGAGGTGTCGGATGAAGAGCGAGGACAGCGTCGTCTTGCCGCTGCCGCCCTTCCCCACGAAAGCGATCTTCATGTTCACCTAGCGTAGTGGCATGAATGCGTCCCGTGGTCAAGGAGCGTGAAGAAGACCACTCCAAGGTGGGGTCCCTGGCCGGGACGCGTAGCCTCCCTACTTATGAGTACGCACGCCTCTGACCCCCTGGCCGCCCTCGGCTCGCTGCCGGGCGTCGCCGCATCGGTGGACTCCGTACGCAAGGCCGTCGACCGGGTCTACGGCCACCGCGTGATGCGGCGCCGCAGCAACGAGATCACCGCCGAGGCGGCGCTGCGCGGAGCGCGCGGCTCGGCCGCGCTCGCGGGCGCCGACTGGGCGCTCGAGGAGGTCCGGCGGCGCACCGACTTCAGCGTGGACCCGGAGGCCCGCACGGTCGGCGCCGCGCTGCGGCTCGGTGCCGAGTCCGGGCAGCTGCTCTCCATCTGGCGCCAGTCGCCGCTGCGGGTGCTGGCCCGGCTGCACCTGGTGGCCGAGGGCGAGCCGCGCGACTCGACGGGCCGGCCCCGGCAGGCGGGCGAGCCGGTGGACGAGCCGCTGATCGAGGCGCCGCTGCCGGACCCGGCCGAGGTCTCCGGCCGTCTCGACGGGCTCGCCGACCTGATCATCGCGGGCGGCGGCGCCCCGGCCCTGGTCACCGCCGCCGTGGTGCACGGCGAACTGCTCGCCCTGCGGCCCTTCACCTCCCACAACGGCCTGATCGCGCGGGCCGCCGAGCGGATCGTGCTGATCGGCAGCGGACTCGACCCGAAGGCGATCTGCCCGGCCGAGGTCGGCCACGCGGAACTGGGCCGGGCCGCCTACCTCGCGGCCCTGGACGGCTATCTGTCCGGGACCCCGGACGGCGTCGGCGCCTGGATCGCGCACTGCGGGCGCGCGGTCGAGCTGGGAGTACGGGAGTCGACGGCGGTCTGCGAGGCGCTCCAGCGCGGCGCGGCCTGACGGCCGAAGGCCCGGGAGCGGGCCCGGAAAGGGTTGCGGCGGTACCGGTCCCGGTACCGCCGCTGGCACGTCCACCCAGTTACCAAGCGTCCTCGATATGTGCCCATCAGGCGGGGAACTTTGCCCTGCGCCTGGTGCGGCTGGCCCTTATTCGAAGGGTCGACGTCGCGTGGGTGCCAGGTTTTTGTGCGTCAGGTCCGTGGGGCCGTATTGCTCAACAGGTGATCCTCTCGGATGTCCCAGGTCTCGCGGGCCTGATTCCTTTCTACTCCTGTCCGGAAAGAAGCGAAAGTCCTGGTTCCGTTCAGGCCGTTGCCCGGGCCAGGGCGGCCTGTCTGCGGCGGCTGGCGTACCAGACCAGGCCCGCGGTGGCCGCGGCCGCGCCCACGGCCGCCGCGGCGACGAGCGCCGGACGCGGCGGCATCCGGAACTCCGGCAGCCGCTGCTTGAGCCGCACCGGCTTGTCGAAGACCAGCACCGGCCAGTCCCGGGCGGTCGCCTCGCGCCGCAGCGCCCGGTCCGGGTTCACCGCGTACGGGTGCCCCACCGCCTCCAGCATCGGCAGGTCGGTCGCCGAGTCGCTGTACGCGTAGCAGCGGGACAGGTCGTACCCCTCGGACGCGGCGAGCTCGCGGACGGCCTCCGCCTTCGTCGGCCCGTACGCGTAGTACTCGACCTCACCCGTGAAACATCCGTCCTCACCGACCACCATCCGGGTGGCGACCACCCGGTCGGCGCCCAGCATCTCGCCGATGGGCTCGACGACCTCGGCGCCGGAGGTCGAGACGATCACCACGTCACGGCCGGCCGCGTGGTGGTCCTCGATCAGCGAGGCCGCCTCGTCGTAGATGATCGGGTCGATCAGGTCGTGCAGGGTCTCGGCGACGAGCTCCTTGACCTGGGCGACGTTCCAGCCTTTGCAGAGCGCGGAAAGGTATTCGCGCATCCGCTCCATCTGGTCGTGATCGGCCCCGCCGATCAGGAACACGAACTGGATGTAGGCCGTCCGCAGCGCGGCACGGCGACTGATCAGCCCGCCCCGGTAGAAGGACTTGCTGAAGGTCAGCGTCGAGGACTTCGCAATGACCGTCTTGTCCAGGTCAAAGAAGGCGGCCGCGCGCGGCATCGAGTGGTTTTCCACGTGCCCGAGCATAGGTGCCCGCCATTCGGCGTACGCTGGGGCGCGTGGGTTTGCCTGAGAAGGCTCTCGGGTACACCATGGAAGTCACGGATCGTTCGCGACCGTGCTAACCCGGTCCGGCTCCTCCCCCCCCGAGTCGGCCGGAGAGACGACCCCCGCTCTCCCCCCCGGCGGGGGTCGTCGCATGTCCGGACGTGTTTTCGTCCATCGTTCACTCATCTCCGCCCCTTCCTCGGGCCCGCGTCGGCGCATCGGCCGAGGAACGCGTGACCCCTCATTTCGTCACTCAGCGTAGTCGCCGGGCTGCGCTCCGGACAGCCCCGGATCGGGTGGCGAAGTTATTCACAGGGGCCGGGTTATCCACAGTTTTCGAGCGTGCTCCCCGTGATTTCCGAGAGGGCGTCACGGTGATTCCGGTCGCGAAGTCCGCGAACCGCAGGAATCACGTGAGGGGTGTGCCGTGGAGGCATCGAAGACGTCCGCGAGGCGGGGCCGGGGTACGGAGCGGGGGCCCGGTCCGGGCCCGGCCAGGCCGCTGATCCTGACCGAGGACATCGCGCTGCTCGACGATCTGCTGCGGCTGTGCGCCGCCGCGGGCGCCGAACCCGAGGTGCACCACGCCGTGCCCGAGCGCCCGGCAGCCTGGACCGATCCGCCGCTCGTCCTCGTCGGCGACGACGTGGCCGACCGCTGCCGCGGCGCCGCCCGCAGGCCGGGCGTGCTGCTCGTCGGCGGCGAGCCGGACGATCCCGGGGTCTGGCAGCGGGCCGTGCGGGCCGGGGCGGAGGACGTCCTGGTGCTGCCCGACGACGAGGGACGGGTGGTGGACCTGATCGCCGACGCCGTCGAAGGCGCCGGACGCCAGGCCCGCACCGTCGGCGTGATCGGCGGCCGGGGCGGCGCCGGAGCCTCCACCCTCGCCTGCGCCCTGGCCCTCGCCGCCGTCCGGGCCGGACAGCGCACCCTGCTCGTCGACGCCGACCCGCTCGGCGGCGGACTCGACGTGCTGCTCGGCGGCGAGCGGGCCGCCGGACCGCGCTGGCCGGACTTCGCCGCCTCCAAAGGCCGGGTGGCGGGCGTCGCCCTGGAGGAGTCGCTGCCCTCGGCGCACGGCCTTCGGGTGCTGAGCTGGGACCGGGGCGATCCGGTCCGGGTGCCGCCCGAGGCGATGCGCTCGGTCCTCGCCGCCGCCCGCAGACGCGGCGGGGTCGTCGTGGTCGACCTGCCCCGCGCCGCCGACGACGGCGCCGTCACCGAAGCCCTCGCCCAGCTCGATCTCGGACTCCTGGTCGTCCCCGGCGAACTCCGCGCCGTCGCCGCCGCCCGACGGGTGGCCGAGACCGTCGGCACGGTCCTGCCCGACCTGCGCGCCGTCGTCCGTGGACCGTACGCCCCCGGACTCGACGACGAATGGATCGCCGCCGCCCTCCGCCTCCCGCTCGCCGGTGAACTCCCGTACGACGCCGGGCCCGCGACCGCCGGGGACGGCACCCCACCCCCGGGCGCCGACCCCAGGAGCGGCCTCGCACGGTTCTGCGCCGCGTTCTGGGACCGCGCCCTCACCCCGGAGCGTGCGGCATGAGCGGCGGCCCGATGCTGCTCGACGCGGTGCGCCGACGGCTCGCGGAGAGCGGCGCCGAACCGACCCCGGCCCGCGTCGCGGCCGCCCTGCGGGCCCAGGGCCGGCTGCTCGGCGACGCCGAAGTGCTCGGCGCGGCCGAGGAACTGCGCGGCGAACTCGTCGGCACCGGCCCCCTCGAACCACTCCTCGCCGACCCCGCCGTCACCGATGTGCTGGTCTGCGCACCGGACCGGGTCTGGGTCGACCGGGGCGCGGGACTCGAACCGACCGGGGTGACCTTCCCCGACGCGGCGGCCGTACGGCGCCTCGCGCAGCGCCTCGCGGCGGTCGCGGGCCGCCGGCTCGACGACGCCAGGCCCTGGGTGGACGCCCGGCTGCCGGACGGCACCCGGATGCACGCCGTACTGCCGCCGGTCGCGGTCGGCTCGACCTGCCTCTCGCTGCGGGTGGTGCGCCCGAGGGCCTTCTCCCTGGCGGAACTGACCGACGCGGGCACCGTGCCGCCCGGCGGCGCCCCGCTGCTCCGGGCCCTGATCGAGGCCCGGGTGTCCTTCCTGGTCAGCGGCGGCACCGGCTCGGGCAAGACGACGCTGCTGTCGACCCTGCTCGGCCTGGTCGGCGCGCGGGAGCGGATCGTGATCGCCGAGGACTCGGCCGAACTCCGCCCGGACCACCCCCATGTGGTGCGCCTGGAGGCCCGCCCGCCGAACCAGGAGGGCGCCGGGCTCGTGACGCTGCGGGACCTGGTGCGCCAGGCACTGCGGATGCGGCCCGACCGGCTGGTGGTCGGCGAGGTCAGAGGCGCCGAGGCCGTCGACCTGCTCGCGGCTCTCAACACCGGCCATGACGGCGGCTGCGGAACGGTCCACGCCAACGCGGCGGCGGACGTCCCCGCACGGCTCGAGGCCCTGGGGACGGCCGCCGGCCTGGACCGGGCCGCGCTGCACAGCCAGTTGGGCGCCGGACTCTCGGCGGTGCTGCAGCTGGCCAGGGACCGCTCTGGACGGCGCCGGATCGCCGAGGTGCACGTCCTCGAACGGGACCGGGCCGGGCTCGTGGTCACGGTGCCCGCCCTGACCTGGGCGGCGGACGGCTTCCACCGGGAGCGCGGCTGGCCGCGGCTGCGGACGCTGATCGGGGGCGAGCGATGACGGTGACGGGCGCGGTGACGGCCGTCGGCGGGCTTCCCGGGCAGGGCGCGGCGGCGCTGTGCGCGACGCTCGCCCTGTGGTGGACGGCCGAACGGCGCAGGACCGCCCACCGGATCCGGGCCGTCCTGCTGGCACCGGACCATCCCGCGCCGCCCTGGGGCGCGTTCGCACGCGACGGGTGGCGGCGGGTGCGGGGCCGCCGCGAGTGGCTGTGCCTGCCGGTTGCGGCCGTGGTCGCGGTCCTCGGGTCGTCCCCGCTGCCGCTGCTCGCCGGAGCCGTCGCGGTGCCGCTGGTCGGCCGGGCACGGAAGGCGGCCCTCGCCCGGCGGGAGCGGGAGGCGCGCGCCGACCGGGTGGTCGCGCTGTGCGGGGCGGTCGCCGGGGAGCTGCGGGCCGGGTGGCAGCCCGCCCAGGCGCTCGCCTTCGCGGCCCGCACGACCGGCGCGCTCGGCGCACAGGAGCCGGCGGTCCTCGCGGCGGCCCGCTTCGGCGGCGACGTGCCGGAGGAACTGCGCCGGGCGGCCCGCCAGGACGGTGCCGACGGTCTCGCCGGTCTCGCCGCCTGCTGGCAGGTCGCGGTCGACGGCGGCGCCGGTCTCGCGGCAGGACTCGACCGTCTGGAGGCGGCGTTACGGGCCCACCGGGACCAGCGGGAGCGGTTGCGGGCCCAATTGGCCGGAGCCTGGGCGACGGTCGCCGTCCTCGCGGTCCTGCCGGTCGCCGGACTCGGCCTCGGCGCGGCGCTGGGCGCCCGGCCGCTGCGGGTGCTGCTGCACACCCCGGCCGGGCTCGGCTGCGCGGCCGTCGGCGGGGCCCTGGAGGCCCTGGGGCTGTGGTGGGCGGCCCGGATCGTGCGGGCGGGGGAGCGGCCATGACCGGGACACCGGTGCTTATCGCGGCGCTCGGTGCCCTGTTCGCGGCCGGACTGCTGGTCGTCGACCGGCGCGCGGCCGGGCGGGCCCGGCGGCGTTCGGCGCGGCTGCTGGCCGTGGACAGGCCGCCCGGGCCCCGCCGTCGCTGGCCGGGACTTCCCGCCGGGCCGCGGGCCTGGGGCGTGCCGGGCCTGGCGGGCCTGGCCTGCTGGGCGCTGGTCGGCGGCCTGCCGGGGCTGCTCGGCGGGGCGGGCACGGCCTGGGCGATCCACCGGTGGCGGGCCGGGCGGCCCGTGGCCCCGGCGGACGGGGAGACCAGGTCGACGAGCGGTCAGCTGCCGCTGGCGGCCGATCTGTTGGCGGCGTGCGCCTCGGCCGGGGCCGGACCCGGGGAGTCGGCGGAGGCGGTCGGTCGGTCCCTCGGCGGACCGGTCGGCGACCGGCTGCTCCGTACCGCCGCCGAACTGCGGCTCGGCGGCGAACCGGCCGAGGTGTGGCGGAGGTTCGGCGAGATACCGGGTGCCGAGGGGCTGGCCCGCTGTCTGGAGCGGGCCGCCTCCTCCGGGGCACCGGCCGCCGAGGCCGTGGCCCGGCACGCGGAGGGCCTGCGGTCCGCCCGCGCCCGCGCGGCGGCGGCCCGGGCCCAGCGCGCCCAGGTCCTCATCACCGCACCGGTCGGCCTGTGCTTCCTGCCCGCCTTCCTGGCGGTGGGGGTGGCACCGGTGGTGATCGGCCTGGCGAGCGGTCTGCTCGGCGGCGGCCGGTGAGAAGGCCGGTCAGCGGGCCGCCCATGCACGGTCCGCCGCGAGACGCACGACAGGACACGCCATGACAGGGATTCACGGGATTCCCGGGGGATCCACGAGAGTTCGGGAGGCATGCGATGGCAGGTACGACGACGAAGCCGAAGCCGACGACGAAGCCGACGACGAGGCCGAGGCTGACGGCGACGGCGGCGAAGGTGACACAGTGCGGGTTTTCTCCGCGCGCGTGGTGGCGGGCCCGGATCGCCGGGTCCCGGCGCGACGCGGGGATGAGCACCACGGAGTACGCGATGGGCACCATCGCCGCCGCGGCCTTCGCCGCGGTGCTCTACAAGGTGCTGACCAGCGGCACGGTGTCGAAGGCGCTCGAGTCGGTGATCGGGAGGGCCCTCGATGCGCCGTTCTGACCGTGGCTCGGTGACGGCGGAGGCCGCCGTCGCGCTGCCCGCCCTGGTGCTGTTCACGGCGGTGCTGCTGTGGGGCCTCGCCGCCGCCGCGGCGCAGATCCGGTGCGTGGACGCGGCCCGGGCCGGCGCACGGGCCGCGGCCCGTTCCGAGCCGGTGGCCGACGCCGAGGCGGTGGCCCGGGCGGCCGCCCCGCCGGGCGCCACGGTCGCCGTGGTCCGGGACGGCGAGCTGTGGCGGGTCACCGTCCGGGCCGCCGCGCCCGGGCCCGGCGGACTGGGGCTGACCCTGCGGGCCGGGGCGGCGGCGCTGGCCGAGGACACGGTGGGGGAGCCGCTGCCATGAGCGGGCCGCGGCACGTCGCCGGGCGGGGCGAGCGAGGGGTGGCCACGGTGTGGACGGCGGTCGCCGCCTGCGCCCTGTGCGCGGTGTTCGCGCTGGTCCTCGCCCTTGGTCAGGCGGTGGCCGCCCGGCACCGGGCGGGTTCGGCGGCCGATCTGGCCGCCCTCGCCGCGGCCGACCGGGCGCTGTGGGGCGAGCGGGACGCCTGCGCCGCCGCCGCGCGGGTCGCCGCCGCCCAGGGCGCTACCCTGGTGCGCTGCCGGGTCGACGGGGGCATCGCCGACGTCACCGCGCGGGCCGGTGGCGGCGCCCCCTGGTCCCCGGAGGTCCGGGCCCGCGCCGGACCGCCGCCGGTGCCCGGTCCAGGCCCCGGCACCGGCCCAGGCCCCGGGCAGGCGTCAGGACCCGGCAGGTTCCGGGATCTCCTCGGCGCCCTTGAGGAGCTCGCCGAGCAGCCGGACGGCGCCGCGCTTGTGCAGCGGGTCGTTGCCGTTGCCGCACTTGGGGGACTGGATGCAGGACGGGCAGCCGGAGTCGCACTCGCAGGCGGCGATGGCCTCCCGGGTGGCGGTGAGCCAGGCACGGGCGGTGTGGAAGGCGCGTTCGGCGAAGCCCGCGCCGCCGGGATGCCCGTCGTAGACGAAGACGGTCGGCAGCAGGGTGTCGGGGTGCAGCGGCACGGAGACGCCGCCGATGTCCCAGCGGTCGCAGGTGGCGAACAGCGGCAGCATGCCGATGGAGGCGTGCTCGGCGGCGTGCAGGGCGCCGCCGAGGATCTCCGGGTTGATCCGGGCGGCGTCGAGCTGGTCCTCGGTGACCGTCCACCACACCGCGCGGGTGCGCAGCGTCCGGGGCGGCAGATCGAGCTTGGTCTCGCCCAGCACCTCACCGGTGATCAGCCGGCGCCGGAGGAAGGAGACGACCTGGTTGGTGACCTCGACGGACCCGTAGCAGAGCCGCCCTGCCCCCCACGGGACCTCGGTGTCCGTGGACAGCACGGAGATCGCCGTGGTGTCCCGGGCGGTGGTCGAGTAGGGCGGGTTCGCCTCCTCGACCAGGGCCACGGACTCCTTCAGGTCGAGCTCGCGGACCAGATACGTGCGGCCCTGGTGGAGGTGGACGGCGCCCTCGTGGACGGCGGTGTGGGAGGCCGCCTCGTCGACCGTGCCGAGCAGCCGGCCGGTGCCGGACTCGACGATCCGGACCGGGTTCCCGCCGCCGCCCCGGATGTCGGTGAGGTCGGCGGCCCGCTCCCGGCGGGTCCAGTACCAGCCGGTGGAGCGGCGCCGCAGCAGCCCGGCGGACTCCAGCTGCGGCAGCAGCTCGGGCACGGCCGGGCCGAACAGGGCCAGATCCGAGTCGGTCAGCGGCAGCTCGGCGGCGGCCGCGCACAGATGCGGGGCGAGGACGTACGGGTTGTCGGGGTCCAGGACGGTGGACTCCACCGGCTGCTGGAAGACCGCCTCCGGGTGGTGCACCAGGAAGGTGTCCAGCGGGTCGTCCCGGGCCACCAGGACGGCCAGCGCGCCCTCGCCGGAGCGCCCGGCCCGGCCCGCCTGCTGCCACAGCGACGCCCGGGTGCCCGGATAGCCCGCGATGACCACGGCGCCCAGACCGGACACGTCCACGCCCAGTTCCAGGGCGGTGGTCGCGGCGAGGCCGAGGAGTTCGCCGGAGTGCAGGGCCCGCTCCAGGGCGCGGCGCTCCTCCGGGAGATAACCGCCCCGGTAGGCGGCGACCCGGCGGGCGAGCGAGCGGTCGACCTCGGCGAGCCGTTCCTGGGCGATCACCGAGATCAGTTCGGCGCCGCGCCGGGAGCGTACGAAGGCGACCGAGCGGACGCCCTGCACGGTGAGGTCGGTCAGCAGGTCGGCGGTCTCGGCGGTGGCGGTGCGGCGGACCGGGGCGCCCTGCTCGCCGTGCAGCTCGGTCAGCGGCGGCTCCCACAGGGCGAAGACCAGTTCGCCGCGCGGGGAGGCGTCGTCGGAGACCTCGGTGACCGGCAGGCCGGTGAGCCGGCCCGCGGCGAGCGCCGGTTCCGCGGAGGTCGCCGAGGCGAGCAGGAACACCGGCTCGGAGCCGTACCGGGCACAGATCCGGCGCAGGCGGCGCAGCACCTGGGCGACGTGCGAGCCGAAGACGCCCCGGTAGGTGTGGCACTCGTCCACGACGACATAGCGCAGCGCGCGCAGGAAGGAGGACCAGCGGGGGTGGGACGGCAGGATGCCCCGGTGCAGCATGTCGGGGTTGGTCAGCACGTAGTTCGCGTACTGGCGCACCCACTCCCGCTCCTCGACCGGGGTGTCGCCGTCGTAGACGGCGGGCCGGATCCGGTTGCCGAGCGGGGCGGCCAGTTCGCGCACGGCGCGCCGCTGGTCGGCGGCGAGGGCCTTGGTGGGTGCCAGGTACAGGGCGGTGGCGCCGCGCCCGTTGGCGGCCTCGGAGCCGTCGAGCAGGGTGGACAGGACGGGGGTGAGATAGGCCAGCGACTTGCCCGAGGCGGTTCCTGTGGCGATCACCACTGAGGTGCCGTCCAGCGCGTGCTCGGCGGCCTCCGCCTGATGGGTCCAGGGATGCTCGATCCCGGCCCGCTGGATGGCCGCGATCACCTCGGGACGGACCCGGTGCGGCCAGACGGCATGGCTGCCCTCCCGGGCGGGCAGATGCTCCGTATGAGTGATGCGCGAGGCCCGGCTCTCGCCCCGCGAGAGCCGGTCGAGGACCTCACCGGGAGACGGGCGGCTGCCCGTTCCCCCGGCGGGTCTGCTGGGGTGGTGATCCATGGCCATCGGCTCCGAGTGTGTCACCGCCGTGACGGACAATGCTCTCAAGGCGTCGTGCACGCCTGTGGGTAAGTGATTGAATGCCATCGCGGCCGGCAATCCGTCCCGTGGCTCCGCAACGGGAGTCCCGAGGGACGGCCGCTCGATAGCTAGGTGCTGGAGGACCCGTGGACCTGTCTCTGTCGACTCGCACTGTGCCTGGCCCCGACGGCGACCGTACGGTCGTCGAGGTCGGCGGCGAGATTGATGTGTATACCGCGCCCAAGCTGCGCGAGCAGTTGGTCGAGTTGGTGAACGACGGCAGCTACCACCTGGTCGTCGACATGGAAGGCGTGGACTTCCTCGACTCGACCGGCCTCGGCGTGCTCGTGGGCGGCCTGAAGCGCGTCCGCGCGCACGAGGGATCGCTGCGTCTCGTCTGCAACCAGGAGCGCATCCTGAAGATTTTCCGGATCACCGGACTCACCAAGGTGTTCCCGATCCACACCTCGGTCGAAGAGGCCGTCAACGCGAAGGACTGAGGCCACCCGCCTCTCGTCCCGAGCAGCCTCGACAATCCCAGGGGGATCGCATGGCGACCGTTGAACTCCTCTTCAGCGCCCAGCCCGAGCATGTGCGCACGGCCCGGCTGGTGGCCGCGGCCGTCGCACGGCGGGCCGGGGTCGACGAGGCGGTCCTCGACGAGGTCCGGCTCGCCGTCGGCGAGGCGTGTTCGCGTGCGGTCGGGCTGCACCGCAGCAACGGGGTCACCACCCCCGTCCGGGTCGTGCTGACCGAGGAGGAGAAGACCTTCTCCATCGAGGTCGGCGACGAGGTGCCGGGCGCGGGTGTGGCGGCGGCCGACGCCGCCGGGGTGCCCGGCGCGCGGGACGCCGCGCCCGCCGAGGACTTCGACGACGCCGACGGCGAGGACGAGATGGGTCTCGCCGTGATCCGCGGACTCGTCGACGACGTCGAGGTGAGCGCCGGCGAGGACGGCGGCACCATCAGGATGAGCTGGCCCGCCAACCCGGACGCCCCGCTCGCCTGACCTCCCGAACACGAGAAGAGGCCCTGCATCCGCAGGGCCTCTTTTTTCTTGCCCGGGGAGACCCTCCGGCCAGGACTTCCGGCCGGGACTCCGCCCGGCATGAATGCTTTGTGGCCATTACCGCATTCGGCGGTACTTGTGAGGTATTCGGGAATTCCCATTGCGGCGCCCTGTTTTGATCAGGTTTCCCTCCTTACAATCCGCCTTGTCTTGACCCTGCAACGTCAAGGAGGACGGAATGGCGGGTCTCGCAGCCGCGGTGCTCACTCAGGAGAACCGGGTGATCGTGGTCGTCGTCGCGGCCGTGGCGCTGGCGGCGCTGCTGGTCGCCCAGCTCCTCGTCCGGCAGGTCCTTGCGGCCGGTGAGGGCACCGAGAAGATGAAAGAGATCGCGGCCGCCGTGCAGGAAGGCGCGAACGCCTATCTCGCCCGGCAACTGCGCACCCTCGGCGTTTTCGCCGTCGTCGTGTTCTTCCTGCTGTTCCTGCTGCCCGCCGACACCTGGGCGCAGCGCGCGGGACGTTCCTTGTTCTTCCTGGTGGGCGCGCTTTTCTCGGCGGTCACCGGATATGTCGGCATGCGGCTCGCCGTACGCGCGAACGTGCGCGTCGCCGCCGCGGCCCGCGAGGCCACCCCGGCCGAGGGGGAGCCGGAGCGGGACCTGACCGACGTCTCCCACAAGGCCATGAAGATCGCCTTCCGCACCGGTGGCGTGGTCGGCATGTTCACCGTCGGCCTCGGCCTGCTCGGGGCCTCCTGCGTGGTGCTCGTCTACGCCGCCGACGCCCCCAAGGTCCTGGAGGGTTTCGGCCTCGGCGCCGCGCTCATCGCCATGTTCATGAGGGTCGGCGGCGGCATCTTCACCAAGGCCGCCGACGTGGGTGCCGACCTGGTCGGCAAGGTCGAGCAGGGCATCCCCGAGGACGACCCGCGCAACGCCGCCACCATCGCCGACAACGTGGGCGACAACGTCGGCGACTGCGCCGGAATGGCCGCCGACCTCTTCGAGTCGTACGCCGTCACGCTCGTCGCCGCCCTGATCCTCGGCAAGGCCGCCTTCGGCGACCTCGGCCTCGCCTTCCCCCTGATCGTCCCGGCGATCGGCGTGGTCACCGCGATGATCGGCATCTTCGCGGTCGCCCCGCGGCGCGCCGACCGCAGCGGGATGAGCGCCATCAACCGCGGTTTCTTCCTCTCCGCGCTGATCTCGCTGGCGCTGGTCGCCGCGGCCGTCTTCGCCTACCTCCCGTCCTCCTACGCCGACCTCAAGGGCGTCACCGAGCCCGGCATCCCCACCCACCAGGGCGACCCGCGGATCCTCGCGCTCGTCGCCGTCGCCATCGGCATCGTGCTGGCCGCGCTGATCCAGCAGCTCACCGGCTACTTCACCGAGACCGGCCGGCGCCCCGTCCGGGACATCGGCAAGTCCTCGCTGACCGGCCCCGCCACCGTCGTCCTCGCCGGGATCTCCATCGGCCTGGAGTCCGCCGTCTACACCGCGCTCCTCATCGGCCTCGCCGTCTACGGGGCGTTCCTGCTCGGCGGCGCCTCGATCATGCTGGCGCTGTTCGCGGTCGCCCTGGCGGGCACCGGACTGCTCACCACCGTCGGCGTGATCGTCGCCATGGACACCTTCGGCCCGGTGTCCGACAACGCCCAGGGCATCGCCGAGATGTCCGGCGACGTGCAGGGCGCGGGCGCGCAGGTGCTCACCGACCTCGACGCCGTCGGCAACACCACCAAGGCGATCACCAAGGGCATCGCCATCGCCACCGCCGTCCTCGCGGCCTCCGCGCTCTTCGGCTCCTACCGGGACGCCATCGCGACCGCCGTCGCCGACGTCGGCGCCAAGGCGGGCGGGATGAACCTCTCCATGGACATCTCCCAGCCCAACAACCTGTTCGGCATGATCCTCGGCGCCGCCGTCGTGTTCCTGTTCTCCGGACTCGCCATCAACGCGGTCTCCCGGTCGGTTGGTTCGGTGGTGTACGAGGTGCGGCGGCAGTTCCGCGAGCACCCCGGGATCATGGACTACAGCGAGAAACCCGAGTACGGACGGGTCGTCGACATCTGCACCAAGGACGCGCTGCGCGAACTCGCCACGCCCGGACTGCTCGCCGTCCTCGCCCCGATCGCGGTCGGCTTCACCCTCGGCGTCGGCGCGCTCGGCTCGTACCTCGCCGGCGCCATCGGCACCGGCGCGCTGATGGCGGTCTTCCTCGCCAACTCCGGTGGCGCCTGGGACAACGCCAAGAAGCTGGTCGAGGACGGGCACCATGGCGGCAAGGGCAGCGACGCGCACGCCGCGACCGTCATCGGCGACACCGTCGGCGACCCCTTCAAGGACACCGCGGGGCCCGCGATCAACCCGCTGCTCAAGGTGATGAACCTGGTGGCGCTGCTGATCGCCCCGGCGGTCGTGCAGTTCAGCTACGGGGAAGACGCCAGCGCCTGGCTGCGCGCCCTGGTCGCGGTGCTCGCCCTGGCCGTGATCGTGGTGGCCGTACGGGTCTCCAAGCGGCGCTCGGTGGCCGTCGGGGACGACGGGGACGGCGGGGCGGCGGAGCGCGACGGTTCTTCGAAGGGCGCGGCGGTGACGTCGTAGTCCGGCGCGCCGGACGTTTGATGAGGCATCGTCAAAGTGAGGGCGGTCGTCGCGTTCTGACGTGACGTCCGCCCCTGTCTCCTTGGTGCAAACGGCTTCAATATCGGATGAATCGGTCGACCGATCGGTGGATCTCCGCCGTCCGGCGTGTATGTTCCGGGGCCGAGAGCCTTGGAAGGGACCGATCCGGTGAACAAGAAGCTTGCGGCCGCACTGTCCGGCGGCGCGGTACTGGTGCTCGTGCTGTCCGGTTGCAGCGACGACAAGAGCGACAAGGTCAACGACTGGGCCAAGACCTTCTGCGACCAGGCACAGCCGCAGATCCAGAAGCGGGCCAACGCCAACCAGCTGATCATCTCCACGGCCGCGGACAGCAAGCCGGTGACCATCAAGGCCGCCGACTCGAAGGCGTTCCAGGACATCGCCGACGCCGACCGCGCGCTCGCCAAGGCCGTCGAGGGCGCGGGCGCGCCGCCCGTCGACAACGGCGAGAAGGTGCAGCAGGACGCCGTCAAGGAGCTGAACGCGACCGCGGTGGCCTACGACGGCCTGAAGAAGCAGGTCGACGCGCTCGACACCGGCAACCAGCAGAAGTTCGCCGACGGGCTCAAGGTCGTCTCGGACAACCTGGCGAAGATCCAGAACATGGACCAGGACGCCGTCGCCAAGCTCCAGGCGGGCGAGCTGGGTTCGGCCATGGCCAAGCAGCCCGGCTGCCAGACGCCGAAGGCGTCCGTACCGCCGAGCGCGTCCCCGAAGGCCGGGGCGCCGGACGCCAAGCCGGACGCCAAGCCGTCCGCCTCGGCGAAGAGCGAGGAGTAGGCCCCCGGGGCTCCGGCCCCGGCTCCCGGCCGTCCCCCCGGCACCACCTCGCCTCGCCCGGCGCTCCGGTGGTGCCGGATGCGGGCGTTGTCGGTGGCGGCCGTCACAATGGGGTGTGTGAGTACGACCAGCACGATCCCCAGCCTTCCGGTGCCCACGCACGCCGCCCGACTGCGCGAGGCCCTGCTCGCCGCCGACTTCACCGCCGACGGCCTGCTCGACCTGCTCGGCGCGCAGGCGTACGCCGCCCTCGCCCGCAGCGAGACCGTGCCCGCCCTGCGGGCCACCCGCGGGGACTCCCCGGTGGAGACCCTGGTCCGGCTGTTCCTGCTCCAGCAGGACGTCCCGGCCGCCCGGGCCGCCGCCGCGCTGCCGCTGGACGAGGCGCTCGCCGACGGCTGGTTGACGACCGACGTCGAAGACGCCGAGGGCACGAGTACGGGTTCGCACGCGGTCGTACGGGCCACGGTCGACGTCCGGCCGTACGGCGGCCCGGACGGCGAGGACTGGTTCATCGTCTCCGACCTCGGCTGCGCCGTCGGCGGGGCCGGTGGCATCGGGAAGAAGGACGAGGGTGTCGTCCTCGGCGTCGGCGGCGCCTCCACCACGCTCGCCGGGATCACCGTCCGCACCCCCGTCGCCACCGCCCTCGACCTCGGCACCGGCTCCGGGATCCAGGCGCTGCACGCCGCGCAGCACGCCACCCTGGTCACCGCCACCGACCTCAACCCGCGGGCCCTCGACTTCACCCGGCTCACCCTCGCCCTGTCCGGCGCGCGCGAGGCCGAGCTGCTCCAGGGCTCGCTCTTCGAGCCGGTCGACGGCGACACGTACGACCTGGTCGTCTCCAACCCGCCGTTCGTGATCTCGCCCGGCGCCGGACTCACCTACCGGGACGGCGGGATGGCGGGCGACGACCTGTGCCGCGCGCTCGTCCGGCAGGCCGGGGACCGGCTCAACGACGGGGGATACGCCCAGTTCCTCGCCAACTGGCAGCACGTCGACGGCGAGGACTGGCAGGACCGGCTGCGCTCCTGGGTGCCGACGGGCTGCGATGCCTGGATCGTGCAGCGCGAGGTCCAGGACGTCACCCAGTACACCGAGCTGTGGCTGCGCGACAGCGGCGACCACCGCGGCGACCCGGACGCGTACCGCGAGGCGTACGGGCGCTGGCTCGACGAGTTCGAGGAGCGCGGCACCAAGGCGATCGGCTTCGGCTGGATCACGCTGCGCCGGAGCGCGGCCGTCGCCTCCGGCGCCGTACCGGCTTCGGTCGTCGTCGAGGAGTGGCCGCACCCGGTCGAGCAGCCGCTCGGCGACACCGTGCGCGCCCACTTCGAGCGCCAGGACTACCTGCGGGAGCGGGACGACGCGGCCCTGCTCGCGGACCGTTTCGTGCTCGCCCCCGAGGTCGTGCAGGAGCAGGTCGGCCTGCCCGGTGCCGAGGACCCCGAGCATGTGCTGCTGCGGCAGAACCGGGGGATGCGCCGGGCCACCCGGGTCGACCACGTGGCCGCCGGGTTCGCCGGGGTCTGCGACGGCACGCTGAGCGCCGGGCGGATCCTGGACGCGATCGGCCAGCTCACCGGCGAGGACCCGGTGGCCCTGCGGGACCGTACGCCGCAGGCCATCCGGCTGCTCGTGGAGGAGGGCTTCCTGACCCCGGCCGGCGCCGGGGGCGCCGAAGCCCCTGGGGGCGCGGTGGGCTGACCGCCCCCGCGGACTGACCGGTCCCGCGCGCCGGCCTCCCCCGTGGCCGATCGCTTCTGACGGAAAACGAAAACGTCCGGCAGGAACCGAAAGGAACAGGAACCGAAAGGAATCGGGCGCTACCCCGGAAGGAAAGCGACAGTACCGGCCATCCTCGTGAAACCGTTCCGGATCGATCACGTCGTTCACCGCGAATTCGCCCCGCTGACGCCGGGTGGTGCCACCCTCGGCCGTGGCGGCCGGGAGGCCGCGGCCGAGGGCCGCCGGGACGGCGGCAGGACGGCGGCGACGGAACGGGGTACGGGCATGGAAACGGGTCCGGCGATCTTCGCGGGAGCGGCGTTCACGCTGTTCGGAGCCGCCTTGCTGGTCTGGACGGGGGTCCGGGTGCGACAGGGCGAGCCGGTCGCGCTCGGCGTCGCGCCGAGGGCCGCCGCCACCCTCGCCACCCTGTTCGGCGTGCTCTTCACGGCCCTCGGGATCTGGTGCTTCGGACGGCTGTGACCTGACGGTCCCGTCGACCCGTCCGGCAGTCCGGGCGGCAGGAAGGGGAGAAGTCGGGTTACCGTTCGAGTGGCCGTTGCGGGCTTTCGCCGTTTGACACGGGGGCGGGTTGTACCGTCACACTCCGCAGCGACGACAGCGTCACCGTGCGTGTCGCTGCCGTGCGTGCCAAGCGCAGGTCCCTACGCGGCACCGCGTAGGGGGCAGTACCCCGCAGCACGCAGCAGGTGCCGAAGAGCGTCGACCGGAGAGAAGAGCGAAGTTGTCCCCGACCAGCGAGACCGCACAGGGCGGCCGCCGACTCGTCATCGTCGAGTCGCCTGCCAAGGCGAAGACGATCAAGGGCTACCTCGGCCCCGGCTACGTCGTCGAGGCGAGCGTCGGGCACATCCGCGACCTCCCCAGCGGCGCCGCCGAGGTGCCCGAGAAGTACACCGGCGAGGTGCGCCGCCTCGGCGTCGACGTCGACCACGACTTCGCGCCCATCTATGTCGTCAACGCCGACAAGAAGGCCCAGGTCAGGAAGCTCAAGGAGCTCCTCGCCGAGTCCGACGAACTCTTCCTCGCCACCGATGAGGACCGCGAGGGCGAGGCCATCGCGTGGCACCTCCAGGAAGTCCTGAAGCCCAAGGTGCCGGTGCACCGGATGGTCTTCCACGAGATCACCAAGGACGCCATCCAGCAGGCCGTCGCCAACCCGCGCGAGCTCAACAAGCGCATGGTCGACGCCCAGGAGACCCGCCGCATCCTCGACCGCCTCTACGGCTACGAGGTCTCGCCGGTCCTGTGGAAGAAGGTCATGCGCGGCCTGTCCGCCGGCCGCGTCCAGTCCGTCGCCACCCGGCTCGTCGTCGAGCGCGAGCGCGAGCGCATCGCGTTCCGCTCCGCCGAGTACTGGGACCTCACCGGCACCTTCGGCACCGGCCGCACCGGTGACCCCTCGGACCCCGCCACCCTGGTCGCCCGGCTCGCCTCGGTCGACGGCAAGCGCGTCGCGCAGGGCCGTGACTTCGGCGCCGACGGCCAGCTCAAGGGCCAGAACGTGCTCCACCTCGACGAGACGAACGCGCGCGCCCTGGCCGCCGCCCTCGCCGAGACCCGCTTCGCCGTCCGCTCGGTCGAGTCGAAGCCGTACCGCCGCTCCCCGTACGCCCCCTTCCGCACCACCACCCTCCAGCAGGAGGCCAGCCGCAAGCTCGGCTTCGGTGCGAAGGCGACCATGCAGGTGGCGCAGAAGCTGTACGAGAACGGCTTCATCACCTACATGCGTACGGACTCCACCGTGCTGTCCGAGACGGCCGTCACGGCCGCCCGGGCGCAGGTCACGCAGCTCTACGGCGCCGACTACCTGCCGGAGAAGCCGCGCGTCTACGCGGGCAAGGTCAAGAACGCGCAGGAGGCGCACGAGGCGATCCGGCCTTCGGGTGATCGTTTCCGCACCCCGGCCGAGACCGGTCTGACCGGCGACCAGTTCCGCCTCTACGAGCTGATCTGGAAGCGGACCGTCGCCTCCCAGATGAAGGACGCGACCGGCAACTCCGTCACCGTCCGGATCGGCGGCACCGCCGCCGACGGCCGCGACGCCGAGTTCACCGCGTCCGGCAAGACGATCACCTTCCACGGCTTCATGAAGGCGTACGTGGAAGGCGCCGACGACCCGAACGCGGAGCTCGACGACCGCGAGAAGCGGCTGCCGCAGGTCGCCGAGGGCGACGCGCTGACCGCCGACGAGATCACCGCCGACGGCCACGCCACCAAGCCGCCCGCCCGCTACACCGAGGCCACCCTGGTCAAGGAGCTGGAAGAGCGCGAGATCGGCCGCCCGTCGACGTACGCCTCGATCATCGGCACCATCCTCGACCGCGGCTACGTCTTCAAGAAGGGCACGGCCCTGGTGCCGTCCTTCCTGTCCTTCGCCGTGGTCAACCTCCTGGAGAAGCACTTCGGACGGCTCGTCGACTACGACTTCACCGCCAAGATGGAGGACGACCTCGACCGCATCGCGCGCGGCGAGGCCCAGGCGGTGCCGTGGCTGAAGCGTTTCTACTTCGGTGAGGGCGGCTCCGCCGCCGCGGGCGGCGCGGCCGACGCCGGCAACGGCGACGGCGACCACCTCGGCGGTCTGAAGGAGCTCGTCACCGACCTCGGCGCGATCGACGCCCGGGAGATCTCCTCCTTCCCCGTCGGCAACGACATCGTGCTCCGCGTCGGCCGCTACGGCCCGTACGTCGAGCGCGGCGAGAAGGACCAGGAAGGCCACCAGCGGGCCGACGTTCCCGAGGACCTCGCGCCCGACGAGCTGACCGTCGAGCACGCGGAGGAGCTGCTCGCCAAGCCGAGCGGCGACTTCGAGCTGGGCACCGACCCGGTCAGCGGCAACCAGATCGTCGCCAAGGACGGCCGCTACGGCCCGTACGTGACCGAGATCCTGCCCGAGGACACCCCGAAGACCGGCAAGAACGCGGTCAAGCCGCGCACCGCCTCGCTCTTCAAGACGATGTCGATCGACACCGTCACCCTCGACGAGGCGCTCAAGCTGATGTCGCTGCCGCGCGTCGTCGGCGCCGACGCCGAGGGCGTCGAGATCACCGCGCAGAACGGCCGCTACGGCCCGTACCTGAAGAAGGGCACGGACTCGCGCTCGCTCACCGCGGAGGAGCAGCTCTTCACGATCACGCTGGACGAGGCCCTGGCGATCTACGCCCAGCCCAAGCAGCGTGGCCGGGCCGCCGCCAAGCCGCCCCTGAAGGAGCTCGGCACCGACCCCGTCAGCGAGAAGCCCGTGGTCGTCAAGGACGGCCGCTTCGGCCCGTACGTGACCGACGGCGAGACCAACGCGACCCTGCGCACCGGCGACAGCGTCGAGACGATCACGCCGGAGCGCGGCTACGAGCTGCTCGCCGAGAAGCGGGCCAAGGGCCCCGCGAAGAAGACGGCCAAGAAGGCGCCCGCGAAGAAGGCGCCCGCGAAGAAGGCGCCCGCGAAGAAGGCACCGGCCAAGAAGACCGCCACCGCCACCAAGAAGACGGCGGCGAAGAAGACGGCCACCGCCACGGCGGCGAAGAAGACCGCCACCGCCACGGCCGCCAAGAAGACGGCTGCGAAGAAGACGGCGGCCGCCAAGCCGGAGTGAGGTTTCGACTCCTGAGCGACGCCAACCAGGAGTGGGCGACGCCATCAGGAGCGGGCGGGGAGCGCGGGCCGGAAGGCCCGTACTCCCCGCTTCTTTGTTCGGGCGACGGCCTCAGGGAGCAAGGCCGTCCGGATAGGGTGGACGGATGACGCGATCAGAGCAGCCAGACACCGACGCCGCACTCGTCGCCGATTCCCGTGAGCGGGCGGTACGGGCGCTTTTGCGCCATCAGCCGCTGCGCAGACTGTGGAGCGCCCAGGTCGTCGGCGGCACGGGCGACGCGCTCGCGCTGCTCGTCCTGACCCTCCTCGGCCTCCAGGCCGCGTTCACCAGCGGCGCCCTCGGCGGCGGATACCGGGGCGCGGCGTTCGCCGTCGCCGCGGTCGTCGGCGCCCGGCTGATCGCCGCCGTGCTCTTCGGCGCCGTCCTGCTCGGCCCGCTCACCGCGCTGACCGCGCCCGGCGGTCCGCTCGACCGCCGCTGGACGATGATCGGCGCCGACGGCGTACGGCTCGCGCTGCTCGTCATCGCCCCGCTGTGGATCGACTGGACCCCCGACAACGCGCTCTGGTACCTGCTCGGCACCGTCTTCCTCACCGGAGCCGCCGAACGCCTGTGGACCATCGCCAAGGACGGCGCGGCCCCCGCACTGCTGCCCGCCCCGCCGATCGAGGGCGCCGCCGTCCGGCCGCTCCCCGACCACCTCGGCGCGCTGCGCACCCTGAACCTGCGCACCTCGTTCCTCTCGGTGCCCGCCGCCGCCACCGTCCTGCTGCTCGCGACCCTGCTCGGCAATCTGCTCGGCAGCGGCATCGACTGGTTCTCCGAGCACCAGGCCGCGCTCGGCTCGTACGTCGCCGCCGGACTCTTCGCCGCGTCCGTCTCCGTCCTGATCGCCATCGAGCTGCCCGGCGGCCAGACCCCGCGTCCGCGCTCGCCCCTTGAGGGCCTGCGCCGGCCGACCGCCGCGACCGCCGTGACCGGCGGCGGCACCGGAACCGACGGCTCCGGCCCCGGCTCCGGCCCCGGTCCCGAGAAGGGCAGGACCGGTGCGCTCGGGCTGCTCGTGCTCGCCTGCGCCACCGTGGCCGGCGCCATCGCCGCGGCCGCCTCGGTCGCCGTGCTGCACGCCTACGACCTGGGCGGCGGGCCCGTCACGTACGCCCTGCTGATCCTCGCGCTCAGCGGCGCCACCGCCCTCGGCATCCGCACCGCCGGATCCGTCCTCACCGCGCTCTCCCGCCGTCGGCTGCTCGCCCTCGCGCTCGCCGTCACAGGCATCGCGCTGCTCGCCATGGGCCTGGTGCCCGACACCGCGACCGTGCTCGCGCTCGCCGCGCTCGCCGGATACGCCGCCGGAGTCGCCGCCCGCACCGGCCACAGCCTCGTCGACCAGGAGACCGAGGAGGCCCGCAGGCCCCGGATCACCGAGCACCTGCAGGCCGTCGTCCGCGTCGGCCTCGGCATCGGCGCGCTCGGCGCACCGCTGCTCGCCGCCGCGATCGGCCCGCACCGGCTCGCCTCCGGCAGCTTCGTCTTCGCCCACGGCGGCGCCGCCTTTACCCTGATGCTGATCGGCGCGCTGCTGCTGCCCGTCGCCGCGCTCGTCCTCGCCAGGACCGACGACCGCGCGGGCGTGCCGCTGCGCCGCGACCTGCGCGACGCGCTGCGCGGCGCCGACCCGGCCCAGGCGCCGTCCCCGACCGGCTTCTTCATCGCCCTGGAGGGCGGCGACGGAGCCGGGAAGTCCACCCAGGTCGAGGCGCTCGCCGAGTGGATCAGGGCCAAGGGCCACGAGGTCGTCGTCACCCGCGAGCCCGGCGCGACCCCGATCGGCAAGCGGCTCCGCTCGATCCTGCTCGACGTCTCCAGCGCGGGCCTGTCCAACCGCGCCGAGGCGCTGCTGTACGCGGCCGACCGCGCCGAACACGTCGACTCCCTGGTCAAGCCCGCCCTGGAGCGGGGCGCCGTGGTCATCTCCGACCGCTACGTCGACTCGTCCGTCGCCTACCAGGGCGCGGGCCGCGACCTGTCGCCGACCGAGATCGCCCGCATCAGCCGCTTCGCCACAGGTGGCCTCGTACCGCACCTCACCGTGCTCCTCGACGTCTCCCCGGAGACCGCCCGCGAGCGCTTCACCGAGGCCCCGGACCGGCTGGAGTCGGAGCCGCCCGAGTTCCACGCGCGCGTACGGGCCGGATTCCTCGCCCTCGCCGCCGGTGACCCGGGCCGCTACCTGGTCGTCGACGCCGGTCAGGAGCCCGCCGCCGTCACCACGGTGGTACGGCACCGGCTCGACCGGATGCTCCCGCTCTCCGCGGCCGAGGTGAAGGCCCAGGAGGAGGCCCGGCTCAAGGCCGAGGAGGAGGCCCGGCGCAAGGCGGAGGAGGAAGCCGCCCGCAAGGCCGAGGAGGAGCGCCTGGAGCGCGAGCGCCAGGAGCAGCTCGCGAAGCTGCGCGCCGAGGAGGAGGCGCGGCGCAAGGCCGAGGAGGAAGAGGCCCGCCGCGTCGAGGCCGAACGGCAGGCGGAGGAGGCCCGGCAGCGCGCCGAGGAGGCCCGGATCGCCGCCGAGGAGGAGCGCAAGCGCCGCGAGGCCGAGGAGAAGACCCGCCTCGAGGAGGAGGAACGCCGCCGCAAGGAGGCCGAGGAGGAGGCCCGGCTGCGGGCCGAGGCCGAGGAGCGGCGCCGGGAGAAGCAGCGCAAGGCCGAGGAGGCGCTGATCCGCGCCGAGGAGGCGCGCCGCCTCGCGGAGGCCGCCGCGGCGAAGGCGGCGGAGGAAGCCGCCCGCAAGGCGGCCGAGGCCGCCGCGCTCAGGGCCGCCGAGGAGCAGGCCGAGGTCGCCCGCGCGGCCGCCGACGCCCAGCGCCGGGCGGCGGAGGCGAAGGCGGTCGAGAAGGCCGCGGAGGCCAGGGCGGAGGCGGCGGCACGGGCCGCGGCCGAGCGCGAGGCCGCGGCGCGGCGGTCCCTGGAGGAGTCCGCGAACGAGGTCACGGTGGAGACGCCGATCGTGGCTCCGCACGACGCCACGGTGGAGACGCCGGTCGTGTCCCCGGGGGCGTCCTCGGGCGCTTCCCCGGCTGTGTCCCCCAACGAGGTCACCGTCCCGACGCCGGTCGTGCGGCTGGACGACGACGCGACCACGGTGATCCCGCGGATCACGGCGGGGAGCGCCGAGGGTGCCGGTGCCGGGTCCAAGGACTCGGCCAGGGGTACGGGCAAGGCCAAGGCCAAGCCGGTCGAGGACGTCGAGGAGACGGCCGTGCTGCCCGCCGTGACGGCGTCCGCCGCGCGGGACGCCGTACGGGAGAAGGACCCGGCCGACCGGGTGCCGCAGGACTTCTTCCGCGAGGAGGGGCCCGCCGGGGCGAACGACCGGACCCGTGAGCTGCCGCAGCTGGACGCGCAGGGACGGCCGAAGCGCCGCTCGGACTGGGCGGAGGAGACCCCGCTCGACGATCTGCCGACGCTCGCGGACGAGCTGCTGGGTTCGTTCGAGGAGGAGAACGGCGAGGGGCGGCGCGGCGGTACCGGCGGCGGCCGCTGAGGTTCGCCGGAGCGGGACGGAGCGGGACGGAGCGGGACGGAGCGGGACGGAGCGGGGGCTGGGCCTGATGGCCCGGCCCCCGCTCCGCTTGCGGCCCGGGTCCGTCGGGCCGGGTGCCGTCGGTGGGGCGCTGTCGGTGGGGTGCCCCACAATGGAGGGCGTACCTGAGGAGGGGCAGCAGACATGGCCGTATGGGACGACCTGGTGGGCCAGCCGCGGGTCGAGGAGCAGCTGGCCGCGGCCGCGCGCGACGCCGACGCCCTCGTGACCGCGCAGGCCGCGGGCGAGCCCGCTCCCGAGGCGTCGAAGATGACGCACGCCTGGCTGTTCACCGGGCCGCCGGGGGCGGGCCGGGACACGGCGGCGCGGGCGTTCGCGGCGGCGCTGCAGTGCGTGAGCCCGGACCGGGCGCTCGGCGGGGCACCCGGCTGCGGCTTCTGCGACGGCTGCCACACCGCTCTGGTCGGCACCCACGCGGACGTGGAGGTGGTCCGCACGGACCTGCTCTCCATCGGCGTGAAGGAGACCCGCGACCTGGTGCGCCGGGCCCAGCTGTCCCCGGCCGTCGGCCGCTGGCAGGTGATCGTCCTGGAGGACGCCGACCGGCTCACCGAGGGCGCGGCCAACGTGCTCCTGAAGGCGGTCGAGGAGCCCGCGCCGCGCACGGTGTGGCTGCTGTGCGCGCCGTCCCTCGAGGACGTGCTCCCGACGATCAGGTCCCGCTGCCGGCACCTCACCCTGACCACTCCTTCGGTGGACGCCGTCGCCGATCTGCTGATCCGCCGGGACGGCATCGAGCCGGGCGCGGCGCACGCGGCGGCGCGGGCCACCCAGGGCCACATCGACCGGGCCAGGCGGCTGGCGACCGACGAGCGGGCCCGGGCCCGCCGCGCGGTGGTCCTGAAGCTGCCGCTGCGGGTCGGTGACGTGGGCGGCGGCCTGCGGGCGGCCCAGGAGCTGATCGACGCGGCCGGCGAGGACGCCAAGCAGGTGGCCGAGGAGGTCGACGTCAAGGAGACCGAGGAGCTGAAGGCGGCCCTCGGAGCGGCCCAGGGCGGCCGGATGCCGCGCGGCACGGCCGGGGCGATGAAGGAGCTGGAGGAGCGCCAGAAGCGCCGCAGGACCAGGACCCAGCGCGACAGCCTGGACCTCGCCCTGTCCGACCTCACCGGCTTCTACCGTGACGTCCTCGCGCTGCAGCTGCGGGCGGCGAGCGCGCTCGCCAACGAGGACGTCCGCGACTCCCTGGAGCAGATCGCCCGGGACACCGCGCCGGAGCGCACGCTGCGCCGGATCGAGGCGATCCTGGCCTGCCGGGAGGCGCTCGACCGGAACGTGGCGCCGCTGCTCGCGGTGGAGGCGATGACGATGGCGCTGCGCGACTGAGCCGGGCCGCGCGGCGGGCGCGGGGTCCGGGTCCGGGTCCGTGCCGGGCGGAGTTTTCCACAGGCCGGGCAGCGGACTGGACACGCAACGTGTCGGTCCGGATACGCTCCGGGTATGTACTCCAGGCGTCTGTTCCGTATCTCGGCCACGGCCCTCACGGCGGCCGGGCTCGTCCTCTCCGGCTGCTCAGGCGGCAGTGACGCGGCCTCGCCCGCGCCGGTCGGCCCGTCGTCGTCGGCGGCGTCGACCGCGGCCCTGGGGAAGTTCTACGGGCAGAAGGTGGCCTGGCGGGACTGCGGTGTGCCGAAGTTCCAGTGCGGCACGGTGCTCGTCCCGCTCGACTACGCGAAGCCCGGCGGCCCCGAGGTGAAGCTGGCCGTCTCGCGGGTGAAGGCCACGGGCCCCGGCAAGCGGCTCGGCTCGCTCCTGGTGAACCCCGGCGGCCCCGGCGGCTCCGCCGTCGGCTACCTCCAGGGGTACGCGGGGATCGGCTACCCGGCCGCGGTCCGCGCGCGGTACGACATCGTGGGCGTCGACCCGCGCGGGGTGGCCCGCAGCGCTCCGGTGGAGTGCCTGACCGGGCCGCGGATGGACGCGTACACGCAGGTCGACGTCACCCCGGACAGCCCGGCCGAGCAGACCGCGCTCAGTGCCGCCTACAAGGGTTTCGCGGCGGCCTGCGAGCAGCACTCGGGCACGGTCCTGCCGCATGTGTCGACGGTGGAGTCGGCGCGGGACATGGACATCGTGCGGGCGGTGCTCGGTGATCCGAAGCTGACCTACGTGGGTGCCTCGTACGGGACCTTCCTCGGCGCCACGTACGCCGAGCTGTTCCCGGACCGGGTCGGGCGGCTGGTCCTCGACGGGGCGGTGGACCCGTCGCTGACGGCGGAGGAGCTGAACCGCGGGCAGACCGCGGGCTTCGAGACCGCGATCAACGCCTTCGCCGCCGACTGCGTCAGGAAGCCCGACTGCCCGCTCGGCACCCGGTCGGTCCCGGACGCCCTCGACAACCTGAAGCGCTTCTTCCGCGAGACCGACGCCAAGCCCGTCCCCACCGGCGAGACCCGCACCCTCGGCGAATCCCTCGCCACCACCGGGGTGATCGCCGCGATGTACGACGAGTCCGCCTGGCCCCAGCTCCGGGAGGCCCTGACCCGGGCCATCGACGGCGAGGGCTCGGCGCTGCTCGCGCTGGCCGACAGCTACTACGAGCGGGAGCCGGACGGCACGTACACCAATCTGATGTCGGCCAACGCGGCCGTGAACTGCCTCGACCTGCCGCCCGCGTTCCCCGGCGGCGCGCCGGACGTCGAGAAGGCGGTGCCGGCCTTCGAGAAGGAATCCCCGGTCTTCGGCCGCAACCTCGCCTGGGCCGCCCTGAACTGCACCTACTGGCCCACCCCGGCCACCGGCCACCCGCACCGCATCACCGCCGAGGGCGCCGCCCCGATCGTCGTCGTCGGCACCACCCGCGACCCCGCCACCCCCTACCGCTGGGCCCAGGGCCTCGCCGGCCAGCTCTCCTCCGGCACCCTCCTCACCTACGAGGGCGACGGCCACACCGCCTACGGCCGAGGCAGCGACTGCGTCGACACGGCGATCAACACCTACCTCCTCGACGGCACCCCACCCCCGAACGGAAAGCGCTGCTCATAGCCCCACCCACCCCCTGCTCCGGACCCCCGCGCCCGTGGTCCGGAGCACTCCTGGGAACTGTGTAGACTTGGCGACGCTGCTGCACCCACCATGGGTTCGCACGGCATGCCGCCTTAGCTCAGCTGGCCAGAGCAACGCACTCGTAATGCGTAGGTCTCGGGTTCGAATCCCGAAGGCGGCTCACTTGAAACCCCAGCTCGGACCTCGTCCGAGCTGGGGTTCTGTGTTTTCCGATCTCCTTGATGTTCCCTGGTGGTCCCCGGTGTTCGCCGGGGGACGGTGAAGGGCTGGAGGAGTGGTCATGGGTGGGGACGGCGGGCTTTCGGTGACCGAGCGGACGCGGTTGCGGCGGGGGAAGGAGAAGGGGAGTCATCGGCGGGAGGATCTGCACGCCGTGCTCGCGGGCGGGTTTCTGTGTCATCTCGGGGTGGTCGTGGACGGGGCGCCGATGGTCGTGCCGACCGTGTACGGGGTCGAGGGCGAGCTGATCTATCTGCACGGGTCGGTGGCCAGCCGGAGTCTGGTGCAGGCGCCCGGGGCCGTGGTGTGTGTGAACGTGACGCAGGTCGACGCGCTGGTGCTCGCGCGGTCCGTGTTCGAGCACAGCGTGAACTACCGGAGCGTGATGATCTACGGGGTGCCGCGGCTGGTCACCGATCCCGACGAGAAGCTGCGGGGGCTGCGGGCGCTCAGTGAGCAGTCGGCGCCCGGGCAGTGGGACTACGTGCGGCAGCCCAGCCGGAAGGAGCTCGCGGCCACCTCGCTCGTCGCCCTGGAGCTGACCGAGGCGTCCGTGAAGATCAGTGCCGGGCCGCCCGACGACGGGGAGAGCCCGGACGCCGAGCTCGGGCTGTGGGCCGGGGTGCTGCCCATCGAGACCCGGTTCGGGCAGTTGGCGGCCGACCCGGTGCTGCCCGACGGCATCGAGCCGCCCGCACACCTCACCGAGCGCCAAGGGCAGGCGCTCGGGCGCTGAGGTCGCCCGTACGGGGCAACGACCGCCGTGACCGGTCGCGGCCGGCGGGTGGTGCGGTCACCGTCGGGACGGGGGAGGACGACCCGTCGTGCGGTGAGGAGCAGCAGCCATGGCCATGAACACGGTGATCTTTCCGGTACGGGACCTGGGGCGGGGCAAGCTCCTGCTCGCCGCGCTCCTCGGCACCGCGCCCAGTATCGACCAGCCGTACTACGTCGGCTTCGACGTCGAAGGACAGCACTTCGGGCTCGACCCCTACGGCCACGACAAGGGCCTCACCGGGCCCGTGCCCTTCTGGGACGTCGACGACCTCGACGCCGTCCTCGCCGGGCTGCTCGCCGCCGGGGCCACCACCGTGCAGGAGGCCCAGGACGTCGGCGGCGGGATGCGGATCGCCAGCGTGAAGGACGCCGACGGGAACATGATCGGGATCCGGTCCGCCGCCGGGTAGCCGAGGAGGCGCGGGCTCAGGGGGCGGCGAGCAGCCGCGACAGATGGGGCGGGTCGGCCAGCGCGTCGACCGCCGTCACCCGGTCCTCCAGGACGGTGAACCGGAGCGCCGCCTTCGGCTCGCCGTCCGCCGCCTCCCACACCAGGCCCGCCGCGCCCGCCACCTCCGCCGGGCGCGCGTCCCGCAGCCGCCCCGAGACCCGGTGCGCCACCGCCCGCGCCCCGTGCGCGGGCACGGCCCCGTTCCGTACCGCCGTCGCGTCGGCCCGCAGCACCACATCCGGGTCGAGCAGCGCGAGCAGCGCCGCCCCGTCCGCCGCCCGCGCGGCCGTCAGGAACGCCGACACCACCGCGCGCTGCCGCTCCGGATCCGGCGCCGGGCGCTCCGCCGTGCCCTCCATCCGCCGCCGCGCCCGCCCCACCAGCTGGCGGGTGCCCGCCGGGGTCAGACCGACGACCGGCGCGATCGTCTCGTACGGCACCGCGAACTCCTCGTGCAGCACGAAGGCCAGCCGTTCCGACGGCGCCATCGCGTCGAGCACGTCCTCGGGACCCGACTCCCAGCCGTCCCACGGGTCCCCCGGGTCACGGAGCACCGACCGGTCCGCCTCCCGGGCGCGCAACCGGTCGAGGCACACGGCCGCGAGCTCCGGAACCCCGTCGAGGGACGGGGGAAGACCTTCCGCCCCGTCCTCACCGAGGAGGCGGAGCGCGATCGGGCGCAGCCGCTCGTCCACCGGTCCGGTCCGCCCCCGCCTAGTCGCCGTGTCCCGGGCCGCCGCTGCCGAAGCCGCCGCTGGAGATGCCGCCCCACTTGCGCTTCTCCTCGCTCGGCGGGTCGGTGGCGGCCTCGCCGCCGTCCTTCAGCTGGTACGGCATCAGCCGGTGCGCGCCGTCGGTGTGCGGCATCTCGGCGGGCTTGCGGTACTCCGACACCTCACCCGGCAGCTGATCCGTGTCGGGGCGGTGCGGCTGGGTCTCCGGGTCCGGGGGCGGCAGCTCCCTGTTCTTGACCCGGATGCCGAACATGAACGCCGCGATCAGCAGGGCGACCACGATCAGTCCGCCCAGCACCTGGGCCAGGCCGGACTGCCAGACACCGGCCGCCGTGGCGACCGGGGCCGAGTCCACGAGGAAAGTGTTCATACTCCAGGATTACCCCGTTTTGTGATGAATACGTCATCCGGAGCAGGAACGGGTTCCGATTCACGTGAAACATTTCGGCGGGCACACCGCGTCATGGAGGTGTAGCAAGCACGCGGACTCGTGACAGCGACGGAGGGGAGGGACATGAGAACGTCCCGCGCGGACGAGTTCCTGGAGTTCGCCTCGGCGCGATCAGGGCATCTGTTCCGCTCGGCCTGTCTGCTGACCAGCGGCGACATCCACCTCGCCGAGGACCTGGTGCAGGAGACCCTCGGCCGGATGTACGCCGTCTGGGGACGGATGGCCCGGGTCGGCAACCCGGCCGGTTACGCCCAGACCGTGCTCGTCCGCACCTTCCTCAGCCACCGCAGGCGCCGCTCGGCCACCGAGCGACCCCTCGGCGAGCTGCCCGACCGGGCCCCCGAGAACGGCGCCGACCCCGCCCTGCGGATCGCCCTGCTCGACGCGCTCGCCGGACTCGCCCCCAAGGACCGCGCCGTGGTGGTGCTGCGCTACTGGGAGGACCGCAGCGTCGAGGAGACCGCCGACGTCCTCAACACCAGCTCCGCCGCCGTCCGCACCCGCAGCACCCGGGCCCTGGCCACCCTGCGCAAACGGCTCGGCGGCAGCATCGCCGAGTTCGCCACCCTCTGACCCTGCCAACCCTGCTGACCCCGCCGCCCCCCGGCGCACCCTTCGGCGCGCCCCCCGCGCACCTTCACCTTCATCCACAGAACCGGAACGGTGACCTCGCCATGCCTCAGAACGCCAGCCACACCCCTTCCCCGGACCCCTTCGAGGACGAACTGAGCGCCGTTCTCCGCAGCACCGGCGACACCTTCGGTGCCGAGGACCCGCGCGAGCTCGCCACCGGCGGCCTGGTGCGCGGCCGTCGCCGGCTCGCCCGTCGCCGCACCGGCGTGATCGGCGGCGCCCTCGCCCTCGCCCTGATCGGCGTGGGCGGCGCCTACGGCGGCACCCTCCTCGGCGGCCAGGGCGACGGCACCGGATCGGGCGACCGCACCGGCCGGGAAGCCTCCGTCGCCGGGCCCAAGCCCGTGCCGCACCCCGCCGACGCGATGATCTCCGTCTCCGCCATGGCCGACGTCCTCAAGGCCAACACCCCCGCCGGAACCTGGCAGATCGACGACTCCGGCGGCATCGGCTCCGGCATCTCCGCCGTCTACGACGACGGCAAGGGCAAGGCCGCCGTCACCGTCGGCCTCTCCCGCGCCGAACGCGGCCCCGACAGCAACGCCCAGTCCCTCGTCACCTGCCCGGACAAGGTCCTCGTCCCGTACGACGACTGCACCACCGAACAGGTGCGGGGCGGACGGCTGATGATCTTCCAGGGGTACGAGTACCCCGACCGCCGGGTCGACACCAAGAACTGGCGGGCCGTGCTGCTCACCCGCGACGGCTTCCTCATCGACGTCAGCGAGTACAACGCGCCCACCGAGAAGGACTCCGCGGTCAGCCGGCCGAACCCGCCGTTCAGCCCGGCCCAGCTGAAGACCCTGGTCACGGCGCCGGGCTGGGGCCCGCTGCTCGGCCAGCTGCCGGTGCCGCTGCCCGCCGGCGGCAAGCCCTCGTCCTCGGCCTCCGCCGACGTCCCCGGGGCGCCGAAGTTCACCGACCCGTCCGCAGCCCGCATCCACGCCGCCGTGCGCGAACTGCTGCCCAAGGGCCGGAACCTCAAGGTCGTCGCCAAGGGCGGCGACCGCGGGTACGCGTACGTCGTCGTCGACGACGGCAAGGGCCGCAGCCTGATCGAGATCAACGTCCAGGGCAACATGGACGACGTCCGCGGCGACCTCTTCTCCAGCCCCGACGTCGTGACCCAGCCCGACGGCACCGTGGTGATGACGCAGAAGCGCGACGGCGAGAAGGGCGGCGCCGGGGTGGTGTGGTGGACCGCCGACACCATGGGCCCCGACGGCTTCCGCGTCGTCGTCTCCGCCTTCAACGCGGGCACCCAGCACCAGGCCGCCACCCGCTCCGAGCCCGCGCTCACCACCGAGCAGCTCAAGGACATCGCGCTCAGCCCGAAGTGGCGGGCCATGTCCTTCACGTAGCCGCGAAGCGACCCCTCTAGCCGCGAAGTGACCCCTCCGGCCGACCGGAGGGGTCACTTCGCGTCGGAGTACCGCTCCACCGTCGCCGTCGTGAACGGGAACCGCACCGGCGTGTCCCCGAAGGCGATCCGGCCGGCCTCGTCACCCGCCGCCCGGATCGCCTCGGTGACCGCCGCCGCCTCCTCCGCCGGACAGTGCACGATCACCTCGTCGTGCTGGAAGAACACCAGCTCGGCCCGCATCCCGGCGGTCGCACGGCGCAGCGCCGCCAGCATCAGCAGGGCCCACTCGGCGGCGCTGCCCTGCACCACGAAGTTACGGGTGAACCGGCCGCGGGCCCGGGAGTCGGTCGACGCGTACCCCGGGACATAGCCGTCGTCGCCGCCCGCCGTGGACTCGCCCCCGGCCTGCGGCAGACCCGCCTCGCCGTCCTCGTCGGCGCCCGCCGCCCGCGGGCTGGTGCGGCCCAGCCAGGTCCGTACGAGCCTGCCCTCCTCGCCCGCCTTCGCCGCGTCGTCCACATAGGCCACCGCGCGCGGGAAACGGCGGCGCAGCGCCGCCAGGTTCTTCAGGCCGTCCCCGCTGGTCTGCCCGTAGACCGCGCCGAGCAGCGCCAGCTTCGCGTGGTCCCGGTCGCCGGAGAACGCCCGGTCGGACAGCCGGGTGTAGAGGTCGTCGGGGTGCCCCGCGACCTCCATCAGACCCGGGTCGCGGGAGATCGCGGCCAGCACCCGCGGCTCCATCTGGTCGGCGTCCGCGACCACCAGCCGCCAGCCCTCGTCCGCGACCACCGCCTGCCGGATCACCTTGGGGATCTGCAGCGCCCCACCGCCGTTCGTGGTCCACCGCCCGGTGACCGTGCCGCCCGGCAGATACTCGGGCCGGAACCGCCCGTCCCGCACCCAGTCGCCCAGCCACGACCAGCCGTGCGCGGTCCAGATCCGGTACAGCTTCTTGTACGCGACGAGCGGCGCGACCGCCGGATGGTCCAGCTCCTCCAGCTCCCAGCGGCGGGTCGACCGCACCCGGATCCCGGCCTGCGCGAACGCCCGCACCACGTCGGCGGGCAGATCGGGCCGCACCCGCCGCCCGAACGCCGCCGACACCTCCTCCGCGAGCTCCGCGAGCCGCCGCGGCTCGCCGCCGCCCGCGTACCGCTCGCCGAGCAGCTCGTGCAGCACTTCCCGGTGCACATCGGCCCGCCACGGCAGCCCCGCCCGGTGCATCTCGGTGGCGACCAGCATCCCCGCCGACTCGGCCGCCGTCAGCAGCCGCATCCGCCCCGGATGCTCCGCCCGGTCGTGCCGCCGCTGCTGCTCCGCGTACACCTCGAGCAGCGCCTCGAAGGGCAGCGCCGTCGCCCGGCCCCCGGCCGACGGCTCGAACAGGGAGTCCTGCGCGGCCGGTTCGGCCGCGCGGACCGGCGGGTCCGGCGGCACCGGCCGGTCGTGCAGCCTGGCCCAGGCCGCGGCGGCCGACCGGGGCTCGCCGAGCCGCCCCTCGTGGCCGATCAGCAACAGCTCGGCGTCCTCGACGTCGTAGCACCGCTCGACCCGCACCCCGGCCGCCAGCAGCCGCGGATACACCTCGGCCGTCGACCGCCACACCCAGCGGGTGACCTCGGGCCGGGCGCGGACCGCCGCCACCAGGTCCGGCTCGCGCAGCACCGGACCCCCGGGCAGCCCGTCGCCGCCGAGCGGCACGAGCAGCGCCCCGTCCCCCTCCGGCTCGGGCGCGACCGCCCACCGGCCGCCGCCCCCGCGCGGCCCACCGCTCTCGTTCACAGGTACGAGTCTGGCACCCGCCACTGACAATCAGCCGGAATGCCCCTTTTGAGGCCCCCTGTGTGACCTGAGAACAGGGAAGGGAGGGTGATGTCAGGCGGCGCGGTGGAACAGGGCCGCCGCCTCGCCCCGCGAACCCACCCCCAGCTTGTTCAGGATCTTCGCGACATGGAACTTCACCGTCGACTCGCTGATGTGCAGCTCCTGCGCGATCTGCCGGTTGCGGTGCCCGAGCGCCAGATGCGTCAGCACCTCCACCTCCCGCTCGCCCAGCTCCCGCAGCGGATCGAGCGCCGTGACCGACGACTCCGGCACCGCCAGCGGAATCGTCGCCGTCAGCGTGGTGCCCCAGCCGCGCACCGTGTCCAGGTCGAGCCGCCCACCCAGCGCCTCGAGCCGGTCGATCACGCTGCCCGCCCCCAGCGGGCAGGCGTCGAGCAGCCCCGGGCCGTCGTCCCGCAGCGTCGCCCGCAGCTCGTGCTCCGTCAGCGACCAGCCCACGTGCACCCGCGACACCCGCTCCTGGTCGAGGATCACCAGGAGCAGCGCCCGCACCACCGCCCGGGCGCCGTGCGCCACGTCGCCGGGCAGTCCCCGGGTGGCGTCCGGGCCCTCGGGCGGGCCGAGTTCGAGCCGGACCGTGCTGTGCCGCAGCATCGGCCGCAGCACGTCCGCGAGCCGCGCGAACGCCTCGAAGGCCGGTTCCTCGGCGATCGTCCGGTCCCGCTGGGACGCCGCCCGCAGCTCGATCAGCGCCGAGACCGCGAGATCGGTCGCCGTCGCCCGGGCCGTCGCGTCGTCGAGCGACCGGCTGCGCAGCACCCCGAGCACCCCGGACAGGGCGGCGGCGTGCGCGTTCGACAGCTCGGCCGTCACCCGCGCGCGCGTGTCGGCCGCCGCCCGGGAACGCGCCAGCGCGCCCGGCAGCGCCTCCGAGGCGAACCGGTCGAAGTGACTGGTCACCAGGTCCCACAGGACCTGCGCCAGGGCCAGCTCGGGCTCGCCCGCCGGAGCCGCGCCCTCGTCCCGTACGAGCACCAGGACCGATCCTCGGGGCGTGGCGTCGCTCCGTACCGCCACCACCGGACGCTCCGCCCCGCCCACCTCTGCCCGCCCCTGCCACGGCCGCCCGGCCACGCCCGCGGCGAGCAGCGGCGCCAGCTCGGCCGCGGTGACCGGCGGCTCGCCGTCGGCCTCCGGCGCGCCGGTCCGCTTGAACGGCGAGTGCGCGCAGTGCGTGGACAGTTCGGCGGCGGCGCGGTGCGGGATCAGCCCGTCGAGCACCTGGGACAGCCGGGGCAGGATCGCGCCCAGCGGCTGTCGGATGACGTCATGGGCGGCCAACAGGGCATCGGTGGCGGTCAGTTCCACGGTCATGGCGTCGAGGGTACGTCGAGGGTACGGGGCCGGGGCGTCGACCGGCTGTCCTTCCGGTCAGGCGGGACTGGCCGAAAGGACGGCAGGGGTGAGGGGGTGCCCGGCGGAAGCTTGATCCAGCAGAGGACGACCGGCGCCGCGAACGGAGCCAGGAGGACGGGGAGAGACCATGGACGCGATCGTGTACGAGGAGCTCGGCGGGCCCGAGGTGCTGCGGCACGTCACGGAGGCCGAGCTGCCGGAGCCCGGCCCCGGCCAGGTGCGGGTGCGGGTGGCGGCGGCCGGGGTCAACCCGGTGGACTGGAAGCGCCGTTACGGCTGGCTGGAGGACTTCTACCCGACGACGTTCCCGGCCGTGCCGGGGCTCGAGTTCGCCGGGACGGTCGACGCGGTGGGCCCGGCGGGGGAGAGTCAGGACGGGGGGCCGGGGGCTGACACGGCGGCGGAACTCGCCGTCGGCGACGAGGTGTTCGGGTGGGTGACGTCCGGCGCCTACGCCGAGTACGCCCTCGCCGACGCCGCCTACCTGGTCCCCAAGCCCGCCGGCCTCTCCTGGGAGGCCGCGGCCGGACTCGCCGTCGCGGGCGAGACCGCCCGCCGGGTGCTCGACCTGCTCGCCACCCGCTCCGGCGAGACCCTGCTCCTGCACGGCGCGGCGGGCGCGGTCGGCGCGCTGGCCGCCCAGCTCGCCGTCGCGGACGGGCTGACCGTGATCGGCACCGCCTCCGAGCGCAACCACGCGTTCCTGCGCGAACTGGGCGTGCACCCCGTGACGTACGGCGACGGCCTCGCCGACCGGGTGCGGGCGGCGGCCCCGCAGGGCGTCGACGCCGTCTTCGACGCGGCCGGGCGCGGCGCGCTCCAGGTGTCGCTCGAACTGACCGGCGGCGAGCGGTCCCGCGTCGTCAGCATCGCGGACGCCCCGGAGGCCGCCGAACTCGGCGTCACCTTCACCGGCGTGACGGTGGAACCGGAGCTCGCCCGCCGCTGGCTCGCCGAGCAGGCCCGCATGGTCGTCGAAGGGCGACTGCGGCTCGACATCGCGGAAGTGCTGCCCCTGAAGGAGGCCGCGCGGGCACAGGAGCTGAGCGAGGCCGGGCATGTGCGGGGGAAGTTGGTGCTCGTTCCCTAGCGGGGTGAGCACGGGGTCCCGGGCCCTGGGGTCCCGGGTGGCCGGGTGGCCGGGTGGCCGGAGGGTGCGGGTGCGGGGGCCCGTATCGTCCGGCCATCCGCCGTTCCGGTGCCGTCGTCCGGGAGTCGTCCTTCGGGAGTCGTCGTTCGGTGCCCGCCGTTCCGGTGCCGTCATACGATGCCCCCGGCGGCCCGCCGCAGTCCGGTGAGCCGCCGCCAGGTCGCGCCCGCCAAGGAGTCGCCGAGGCCCGCTTCGAGCAGGGACGCGCAGTACGCCCGGGTCTCCGGCGCCGCCGTCCGCAGCGCCTCCGACAGTACGGCGAGGGCCGTGGCCGAACGGGAGCCCCCGGCGTGCGCCAGGGCGGCGAAGGTGGCGTTCCCGAGGTCGGCCGCCGCGGCGGGCGCGGTCGTCACCGGCCGGATCTCCAACGGCCCCAGCACCAGCGGCCGCAGGCTCAGCGCGGGCCAGCAGCCGAGCCCCGTCGTGAACGGCCCCGCCGACCAGCTCGCGGTCGCCCGGTCCGCGCACACGACGAGCAGCACGGCGGGCACCCCGTACCGCTCCCGCAACCGCACCAGACTGCCCGCCCACCCCCTGGCCCGCGCCGGGTCCCGCCGTCCCCGTACGTCGAGCGCGAGCACGAACGGCCCGCCGGGGGACGGCGGTTTGACCCGCAGCACGCTGTCGACGCCCGGTTCGGCCGGGAGGACGTGCACGAGGGTGCGGTCGGGCGGCGGCGGGAGGAGGCCGAGGAGCCGGAAGGCGGGGGTGGGGCTGAAGCGTGGGAGCGGGAGCACCGGCGTGGGCGTGGGAGTTGTGCTGGTGCTGACGGCGTTCTCGGTGGAGGTGTGCATGGCGGCACGCTAGGGACGCGGAGGGGGAGTGGGAGGTGCCTTTGGCATATGACCACTCGTGGGGGTGAGGGGCGTACGAGGCGGGTGTACGGGGTACGGGGCGGGCCCGGGTACGGGTACGGGACCGGGGCACGCATGTGCGCGGGCGCACCGGGGCGCGGGTCCGCGCAGGCGGGACGGGACGAGGACCCGGCTCCGACCCCTGTCCTCGTCCCGTCCCGAATTCCCACCCTCACCCGTCAGCGTGTCGACCGCCACGCGGGGAGCAGCGCCGCCGCCGTCGCGACCACCGCGCACACCCCGGTCGCCAGGGCCAGGCCCGACCACGGAACGGTCGGTGTCAGCGGCGCGGAGAGCGCCGCGAGCGCCGCCGTCAGACCGCCGATGCCCACCGCTGTGACCGCGATGCCCAGGGCGGCGCCGATGCCCACCGCGAGCAGCGACTCGCCCGCGACCGTCCGCAGGATCTGCGCCCGGGTGGCGCCCGCCAGGCGGAGGGCGGCGAGTTCCGGGCCGCGGGCCGAGGTCGCCATGAGCAGCGTGTTGGCCAGGCCGATCACCGTGTAGGCGAGCGCGATCCCGAGGACGAGGATCAGGCCGAGCCGTGCGGGGGACACGAGTGATGCGGGGGATGTGGCGGGTGCGGGAGATGCGGGGGATGTGGGGGATGTGGGGGCTGCTGTGTGCGGCGGGGCCGGGGCCTCGGCCTTCTGGGGCGCGCCCGGTGCGTTCCGTGGGGTCACGAACGGGCCGTTGCCGCCCGCGCCCCGCGCCAGGACCGCCGCCACCCGCAGCCGTACCGGACCGCTGCCGTCCGCCAGCCACACGTCCACCCGGTCGCCGATCCCGCGCTGCGCGAACTCCTCGTTCACCACGATCGAACCGTCGTCCAGGTCCCCCAGCGACCCCGCCACCACCGGCAGCCGGGCCGCCGTCGGCGCCTGCGCCCAGCGGGCCGGGTCGGCGACCGCGTGCGCCTCGTACTTGACCAGGGCCTCGGCACCGTCCCGTACGAACACCGAGGTCACGGCGGTACCGGCGGTGCCAGGCGCCTCCTCCGCGCGGGCCGCCGCCACCGTCGACGCCGAGCCGAGCAGCGTGCCGGTGAGCGCGACCGTCGCCAGGACCGGGGCGGCCACGGCGGCGGTACGGCGGACGGCCGCCGAGGTGTTCGCCCGCACCAGCGAGCCGATCGCGCCCGGCAGGCGCAGGGCCCGGGCCAGCGGCCTGACCAGGGCCGGGGAGAGCAGCGCGGCGCCCGCGATCAGGGGCATCGGCAGCATGACGTACGTCTTCCGCTTGAGGAGTTCGGCGGGCTCCGTCGCGTACGTCCAGACGAGCAGTCCAAGACCGCCGAGCAGCAGTCCCGCGCCCCACAGCGCCCGGCCGCGCGGCAGCACGTCGGCGTCGACGTCCGCGTCCCGCAGCACCGCGGCCGCGCCGGTGCGGCCGGCCCGCCGGGAGGCGGCGAGCGCGCCGGTCAGGGCGACCAGCGGCCCGGTCCAGAAGGCCACCTGGTACGGCCAGTCGCCCACCCCCGACCCGGCCGCCGGGACGGTGAGCCAGGACGGGGCCACCCCGCCCGCCACCAGCACCCGGCCCAGGACCGGCGCCGCCCAGCCGCCGAGCAGGCAGCCCGTCGCGGACGCGACCACACCGAGCAGCGCCGCCTCGCCGAGCAGCATCCGGCGGATCTGGCCCGGGGTGGCCCCGGCGGTGCGCAGCAGTCCGTACTCGCGGCGGCGCAGCGCCACCGTGAAGGCGAAGGTGGACGCGACCACGAAGACCGACACGAAGGCGGTGACCCCGCCCGCCGTGCCCAGCAGCGCGGTGAGCGAGACCAGGGCGCGGGCGTCGGCGGTGGCGTCCGGGTCGACGGCCCGTCGGTCGGGGCCGGTGAGCACGCGGGCCGAGGCCGCTGTGTTGGATGAGGTCGCGGTGCTGGGTGAGGTCGCGGTGCGGGGTGGGGCCGCCGGTTCGGCCTCGGCCTGGGCCGCGTCGGTGAAGGTGGCGACGACCGCCCGTACCTCGTCCGCCGGTCCTGCCACCCCCACCGCCACCGGTCCGCCCGGGCCGTCGAGCGACGGCGGGACGGTCACCGTCCAGCGGGCCCGCAGTTCGCGCAGGAGTTCGGCGTCCACAGGCTGTGGACGGTCCAGCGGCGCGCTCGCCACGCCCGTCCCCGGTCCGCGCCGCACCTCCAGCGACAGCCGGTCCTGCCCCTGGACGACGACGGCCGAGTCGGCGAACAGCACCGGCGGCCGGTCCGGCGCCCGCAGCACCGCCGCCAGCCCGAGCCCCGTCACGGTCAGCAGGCACACGCCGAGCGCGAGCGCCGTGAACCCGCCGAGGAGCGAGGCCCCACGGGTGCGCAGTCCGGCGAGGACGACGGTCAGCATGCCGCACCGCCCGCCGTGCTCGCCGCGTGCGCGGTAGGGGCGGTACAGGCGGTACGGGCGGTTCCGCCGAGGCCCGCCATGCGGGCGGCGACCGTCTCCGGCGTGGGCGCGGTCAGTTCGCCGTGCACCCGGCCGTCCGTCAGGAAGACGACACGGTCCGCACGGGACGCCGCCACCGGGTCGTGCGTGACCATCACGATCGTCAGACCGTCCCGGTCGACGAGGTCCCTGAGCAGGTCCAGGACGGCCCGGCCGGTCGTCGAGTCGAGCGCGCCCGTCGGCTCGTCCGCGAACAGGACCGGCGCGGGGGCGGTCGACATGGTGCCGCCCGGCCTCGTGCCCGGCCTCGTGCCCGGCACCGTGAGCAGCGCCCGGGCCAGTGCCACCCGTTGTTGCTGTCCGCCGGACAGCTCCCCCGGGCGGTGGTCCGCGCGGTCCGCGAGGCCGACCCGGGCGAGCGCCTCGCGCACGGCCGTACGGGACGGGCGGCGGCCCGCGAGCCGGTGCGGGAGCGCCACGTTCTGGGCGGCGGTCAGCGACGGCAGCAGGTTGAAGGACTGGAACACGAAACGGATCCGGTCCCGGCGCAGCAGCGTCAACCGCCGTTCGCTCAGGCCCCCGAGGGCGATCCCCGCGATCTCCGCACTGCCCGAGGTCGGGCGGTCGAGCCCGGCCGCGCACTGGAGCAGCGTCGTCTTCCCCGAGCCGGACGGGCCCATCACGGCCGTGAACGAACCCGCCGGGAGGTCGAGGTCGACGCCGTCGAGGGCCCGGACGCCCCGGTGGTGGCGGTGCAGGGCGCGCAGCCGTACGGCGGGTGTGGGGCCGAATGTGGGCGTGGGGGTGGGGACGGGGGCGGGGGTGGGGAGGTGAGCGGGGGTGGTCGGTCGCGGCTGGGGCCGGCGTCGGCGCTGGAGTGAGGGCATGCCTCAAGCCAACCGGGCGCCGGGCCGCCGATCACGACCACCAGCGGGCGTCCCCGGGGTAGGCCCAGCCCCACCCCCGCACCCCCGCCACGAACACCCCGAGCGCGCTCCGCGACCAGCGGGCCGAGAGCTCCGGACGCTCCGGTGACGAGCGGTATCGGTTCCCCCTGAGAATGGTGGTCCACGGGTGTACGTGCTGACCACGACGGTTGTGGGCCGGCCGCCCGGGACCAGCGTGACGCGGCTTGCGTGATCTTGGAAGGAGGCACATTGATGTCACAGGGGCACACCGCATGAGCGGCGGACCCGGAGCCACGGTCGAGCGCGCCCTCGCCGCCCTGTACGCCGCCGAGGGCGACGACCACGCGCTCGACACCGCCGCCTCCCTGCTCGCCGCAGACCGCACCGCCGACGCCGAACTCGCCCGGCGCGGTGAGGAGTTCGTACGCTCGCTGTGGGCCCGCGGCTGGCAGCCCGCCGATCTGTTCCGGGTCGTACGGCGCGAACTCGACGACGAGCACCTGCGGTTGACCGTCGGTCTCGTACGGGTCGAGACCGGGCGGTACGAGCGGCTGCCGCACCGGTGGCAGGGGCAGCTCGACCTTGTCGAGGGCGAACTCGGTGCCGGTGCCGGTGCCGGTGCCGCTGCCGGGACGCGGGGCGGCGACCGGTTCTCGTACGCCACCACCGTCCTGGAGCTCTACCGGCTGCTCGTCCGGCTCCCCCGGCTCGACGCCGTCGGACCCGCCCCCGGCGAGGCCCTCCCGCCCGCCGTCGCCGGAGAGCCCAAGCTCCTCGCCCGGATCCGGGCGCTGCTCGCCAAGGCCGAGGCCACCACCTACCCGGAGGAGGCCGAGGCCCTCACCGCCAAGGCGCAGGAGCTGATGGCCCGGCACAGCCTCGACGAGGCCGGGCTCGCGGCGGGCGCCCCCGCCCCCGAGACGCCCGGCGCGATCCGGATCGGCGTCGACCCGCCGTACGAGCAGGCCAAGGCGATCCTGCTCGACGCCGTCGCGACCGCGAACCACTGCCGGGCGGTGTGGAACGAGGCGTACGGCTTCTCGACCGTCGTCGGGTTCGAGGCGGACCTGGATCCGGTGGAGCTGCTGTACACGTCGCTGCTGGTGCAGGGGACGGCGGCGATGACGCGGGCGGAGGCGGAGCAGCGGGCGGGCGGACGGAAGCGTACGAAGTCGTTCCGGCAGTCGTTCCTGTTGGCGTACGCGAATCGGTTGGGGGCGAGGCTGGCGGCGACGTCGCGGCGGGTGGCGGCGGAGGAGCCGACGTTGTTGCCGGTGCTGGCTTCGCGGGAGGTGGCGGTGGGGGCGCGGACGGATGAGCTGTTTCCGGAGACGCGGGCGACGAGGGTGCGGGCGGCGTGGGACGAGGCGGGGTGGCGGGGCGGGGTGTCGGCGGCGGATCGGGCGGGGCTGGGGTCGGGGCGGGGCCGGGGGGGGGGGGGGGGGGGGGGGGGGGGGGGGGGGGGGGGGGGGGGGGGGGGGGGGGGGGGGGGGGGGGGGGGGGGGGGGGGGGGGGGGGGGGGGG
>NZ_JBIVFL010000011.1:0-241651 GCF_044748125.1 Streptomyces sp. NPDC090025
CCACCCGCTACGACAAGACCGCACAGTCCTACGAAGCAGCCGTCACCCTCGCATCACTCCTGATGTGGGCGTGACATTTGACGACAGAACCTAGGACGCGCCGCGGGCCGGGCTCCCCCTGGGGGAGCCCGGCCCGGCGTGTGAGCACCAGCCGTGGTTACTTCTTGGCGGCGGTCTTCTTCGCGGTGGTCTTGCGCGCCGTCGTCTTCTTGGCGGGCGCCTTCTTCGCGGTGGCCTTCTTCGCCGGCGCGGTCTTCTTGGCGACGGTCTTCTTGGCCGCGGCCGTGGTCTTCTTGGCGGCCGTGGTGGTCTTCTTCGCCGCCGCGGTGGTCTTCTTGGTGGCGGCGGACGCCTTCTTGGCGGTGGTGGCCTTCTTGGCCGCGGCGGTGGTCTTCTTCGCCACGGTCTTCTTGGCCGGGGTCGCCTTCTTCGCGGCGGCCTTCTTGGCGGTGGTGGCCTTCTTGGCCGCCGCCTTCTTCACCGTCGCGGACGCGGCGCCGCCGGTCAGGCTGCCCTTGGGCGCCTTCTTGACCGCGACCTCGCCACCCTTGGGGAGCTTCTTCGAGCCGCTGACCAGGTCCTTGAAGCCCTGCCCGGCGCGGAAGCGCGGGACGGAGGTCTTCTTGACCCGCACGCGCTCACCCGTCTGCGGGTTGCGGGCGTAGCGGGCCGGGCGGTCGACCTTCTCGAACGACCCGAAACCGGTGACCGAGACCCGGTCGCCGGAGACCACGGCGCGCACGATGGCGTCGAGCACGTGGTCGACGGCTTCGGCGGCCTGCTGGCGACCGCCCAACTTGTCGGCAATCGCTTCTACGAGCTGCGCCTTGTTCACGTCTTCCCCTTCGGAGACTTTGCCAGAACGAAAGTGTTCAAGCTTTTTCGCACGTTAGGCATGTATATACCGCAAATCAAACACGAAACGGGCTAATCACCCTAGTGCCGCAACGCAGAAGTCCGTTGCGGAGTTCCGGGCGTCAGTCGTCTTCAGGGAATCGGCCCTCGTCGAGGTCCTTCATCAACCGGTCCAGACGCGTTGCCGCGTCCGCGAGATCGTGCTTCGCCGCGGCCGTGACGACCAGCAGCTTCCGGGACAGCGCCATCCTTACGCCCTCCGGGACTTGCAGTGAGCGCACTCTGGTGTGCGCTTCCTTCAATCGGGCGGCGACGACCTCGTAGAGCTCGAGTTGGTTGTCGCGTTCCATGCACCGATTGTGCCATCTAGGGCGAGTTGTCGCCCGACGGGGTCTCAACAAGCGACTGCGCCCCCCACCGGAGGGTGGGGGGCGCAGTCGTGGAAAAGCGCTGCTCAGACGGCAATTGTACGCGGCTTGTAGGCCGGTCGGGCGGCCTCGTAGGCGGCGATGTCCGCTTCGTTCTGAAGGGTGAGGCTGATGTCGTCCAGGCCGTTCAGGAGCCGCCAGCGGGCGTTCTCGTCGAGCTCGAAGTCGGCGTCGATCCCGGGGGCGAGGACCTTGCGGGTCCGCAGGTCCACGGTGACCTCGACGGCCGGGTCGGCCTCGGTCAGCTCCCACAGGGCGTCCACGGTGGCCTGCGGCAGCACCACGGTGAGCAGGCCGTTCTTCAGCGAGTTGCCGCGGAAGATGTCGGCGAAGCGGGACGAGATCACGGTCTTGAAGCCGTAGTTCTGCAGCGCCCAGACGGCGTGCTCGCGGGACGAGCCGGTGCCGAAGTCGGGGCCCGCGACCAGCACCGTGGCGCCCTGCCGCTCGGGGCGGTTCAGGACGAACTCGGCGTCCTTGCGCCATGCCTCGAACAGGCCGTCCTCGAAGCCGTCCCGGGTGACCTTCTTCAGCCAGTGGGCGGGGATGATCTGGTCGGTGTCGACGTTGCTGCGGCGCAGCGGGACGGCCCGGCCGGTGTGCGTGGTGAAAGCTTCCATGGTTCCTCAGACCCCCGCGGTGGTGGCGACGTCGGACAGATCGGCCGGGGAGGCCAGATGGCCCAGGACGGCGGTGGCGGCGGCGACCTGGGGCGAGACCAGGTGGGTGCGGCCGCCCTTGCCCTGCCGGCCCTCGAAGTTGCGGTTGGAGGTGGACGCGGAGCGCTCACCGGGCGCGAGTTGGTCGGGGTTCATGCCCAGGCACATCGAGCAGCCCGCGTGCCGCCATTCGGCGCCGGCCTCCTTGAAGACCTTGTCCAGGCCCTCCTCGACGGCCTGCAGGGCGACCCGGACCGAGCCGGGGACGACCAGCATGCGGACGCCGTCGGCGACCTTGCGGCCGTCCAGGAGGGCGGCGGCGTTGCGCAGGTCCTCGATGCGGCCGTTGGTGCAGGAACCTACGAAGACGGTGTCGACCTTGATGTCGCGCAGCGGCTGTCCGGCGGTCAACCCCATGTACTCCAGGGCCTTTTCGGCGGCGAAGCGCTCCGATGCGTCTTCGTACGAAGCCGGGTCGGGGACGTTCGCCGAAAGCGGGGCGCCCTGGCCCGGGTTGGTGCCCCAGGTGACGAACGGGGCGAGGGCGGCGGCGTCGATGACGACCTCGGCGTCGAAGACGGCGTCCTCGTCGGTCCGCAGGGTCTGCCAGTAGGCGACGGCGGCGTCCCAGTCCGCGCCCTCGGGGGCGTGGGCGCGGCCCTTCAGGTAGGCGAAGGTGGTCTCGTCGGGGGCGATCATGCCCGCCCGGGCGCCGGCCTCGATGGACATGTTGCAGATGGTCATCCGGGCTTCCATCGAGAGTTTCTCGATGGCGGAGCCGCGGTACTCCAGGACGTAGCCCTGGCCGCCGCCGGTGCCGATCTTCGCGATGATCGCCAGGATCAGGTCCTTGGCGGTGACGTCGGCGGGCAGCTCCCCGTCGACGGTGATGGCCATCGTCCTGGGGCGGGCCATCGGCAGCGTCTGGGTGGCGAGCACGTGCTCGACCTGGCTGGTGCCGATGCCGAAGGCCAGCGCGCCGAAGGCGCCGTGGGTGGAGGTGTGCGAGTCGCCGCAGACCACGGTGGTGCCCGGCTGGGTCAGTCCCAGCTGCGGTCCCACCACGTGGACGACGCCCTGCTCGACGTCGCCGAGCGGGTGCAGCCGGACGCCGAACTCGGCGCAGTTCTTGCGCAGGGTCTCCAACTGGGCGCGGGAGACCGGGTCGGCGATCGGCTTGTCGATGTCGAGGGTGGGGGTGTTGTGGTCCTCGGTGGCGATGGTGAGGTCGAGGCGCCGCACCTGCCGGCCGTTCTGCCGGAGCCCGTCGAACGCCTGCGGGCTGGTCACCTCGTGCAGCAGGTGCAGATCGATGAAGAGGAGGTCGGGCTCGCCCTCGGCGCGCCGGACGACATGGTCGTCCCAGACCTTCTCCGCGAGTGTCCTACCCATCGCTTTCCCTCCGGCCGGCGGTTGCACCGGCACACCTAGAGACCCAGTTCGCGTGCCGTCGTGCGGCCGCTCCACCAGAGTGACAAGTTCCTCGGAAAATTGAACTTGCGTTTCACAGAGTGAGACGCGAATATCGTTGCATGGACAACTCTAGCGGCGTAGGCGTTCTCGACAAGGCAGCCCTTGTCCTGGGCGCCCTGGAGTCCGGTCCGGCCACCCTCGCAGGACTGGTCGCGGCCACGGGACTCGCACGACCCACGGCCCACCGACTGGCCGTGGCACTGGAACACCACCGGATGGTGGCCCGCGACATGCAGGGCCGGTTCATCCTCGGCCCGCGGCTCGCGGAGCTCGCGGCCGCGGCCGGCGAGGACCGCCTGCTCGCGACCGCCGGGCCGGTGCTGACGCATCTGCGCGACGTGACCGGCGAGAGCGCCCAGCTCTACCGGCGCCAGGGCGACATGCGCATCTGTGTGGCGGCGGCCGAGCGGCTCTCCGGCCTGCGGGACACCGTCCCGGTCGGTTCCACGCTCACCATGAAGGCCGGTTCGTCCGCGCAGATCCTGATGGCCTGGGAGGAGCCCGAGCGGCTGCACCGCGGTCTGCAGGGCGCGCGCTTCACGGCGACCGCCCTGTCGGGCGTACGGCGCCGCGGCTGGGCCCAGTCGATCGGTGAGCGCGAGCCGGGCGTCGCGTCCGTCTCGGCGCCCGTCAGGGGCCCGTCGAACCGCGTGGTGGCCGCCGTGTCGGTCTCCGGGCCGATCGAGCGGCTGACCCGCCACCCGGGCCGGATGCACGCCCAGGCGGTCATCGACGCCGCCGCCCGGCTCTCCGAGGCGCTGCGCCGCAACGGCTGACCGCTCCCCGCCCCTCTCCCGTACGAGATCGATCCGGCCCACCGCTTCAACGCCGCAGCGGTGGGCCGGAGTTGTGTGCACCGTCACACGTCCCGATGGGTCGGCCAGGACACGACGAAGAAGCCCTCCCCCGAAGGGAAGGGCTTCTTCTCACGTACCCCCGACCGGATTCGAACCGGCGCTACCGCCTTGAGAGGGCGGCGTGCTAGGCCGCTACACAACGGGGGCAAGTCTGTGATCGAGCGACCGGAGTCACCCGATGTTTTTCTGCGCTGGCCTACCTGGACTCGAACCAAGACTAACTGAACCAGAATCAGTCGTGCTGCCAATTACACCATAGGCCACTGGTGGTGTAGACCAGTTCGTACCCCCGACCGGATTCGAACCGGCGCTACCGCCTTGAGAGGGCGGCGTGCTAGGCCGCTACACAACGGGGGCCCTAGCGATCCCCATCCGACGGATGCCGGATGGATGTCTCGAAGGAGCACCGGGAGCTACCCAAGTGGTCCCACAAGGTGGATCTGTACCCCCGACCGGATTCGAACCGGCGCTACTGCCTTGAGAGGGCAGCGTGCTAGGCCGCTACACAACGGGGGCTTTGTGGATCTGATCTCCACGGTTGCAGATGAGCTCTGCGAGCTGGCCTACCTGGACTCGAACCAAGACTAACTGAACCAGAATCAGTCGTGCTGCCAATTACACCATAGGCCACCGGGGCACCATCCTTCCGGGGAAGGATCTTGCTCGGCTTGCGCTTTCGGGGCTTTCCGGCCTTTCGGCCCGCTCCCCTCGGCGCAGGAAGAACATTACCTGAAGGTGTCCTGCGCTCCAAAACCGGTATCCCCGGCGAGCACTCCGGGCAGCTGGTGGAGGTCGGTGATGCGGGTCAGTTCGGGTCTGCCGCCGGTCCCCTGGCGGTCCAGCCAGATGCCGGTGAGGCCGGCGTCGGTGGCGCCGCGGGCGTCGATGTCGGGGTGGTCCCCCACGTACGCGACCTCCTCGGGCGGCAGCCCCAGGGCGGCGCAGGCGGCGTGGAAGGCGGCGGCCGCGGGCTTGGCGACGCCCAGCTCCACGGCGCAGACCACGGCCTCGAAGCGGTCCCGGACGCCGAGGACGCGCAGCTTGGGCTCCTGGACGAGCAGGCTGGCGTTGGACAGGATCGCGTGACGGTAGTCACCGGCCAGCAGGTCGAGCACCGGGACGGTGTCGGGGAAGAGCGCGGAGGCGGCCTCGTAGTGGCGCCGGTAGCGCTCGAGCCAGGCGTCGGTGTCCGCGTCGGGCAGGGCGGGGCTGCCGAGGAAGTCGCGGACCCTGGCCCTGCGCTGCTCCTGCCAGTCGCCCCCGGTGGCCTCGTAGCGCCGCCAGTGCAGCTCGGTGAGGGCCTTCCAGTGGTCCAGGGCGTCCTCGACGGAGCCGTACCGCCCGAGCAGGCCCTCGACCGCCAGGTGGGCGCGCATCCCGGCGCGGTCGGCCGTGCCGTAGTCGAAGATCGTGTCGTCGACGTCCCACAGCACCGCGCGGATGGCCATGGAACGACGGTACCCCCGTCCCGGGGCGGGACGGGGGTACTTTCCGGCATCCGCCGGCGGGGCCTGGGGCCCGGGGCCGTACGGGGTCAGGCGGCGAGCTTCGCCAGGGCGGCGTCGATCCGGGCCAGGGTGCGGTCCTGGCCGAGGATCTGCAGCGACTCGAAGAGCGGCAGGCCGACCGTGCGGCCGGTGACGGCGACGCGGACCGGGGCCTGGGCCTTGCCGAGCTTGAGGCCGTGGGCCTCGCCCGCGGCCAGGACGGCGTTCTTCAGGGACTCCGGGTCGCTCCAGTCGGCGGCCACGAGCTTCTCGCGGGCCGTGGTGAGCAGGGCCGCGGGCTCGCCCTTCATCGCCTTGTCCCAGGAGGGCTGGTCGAGGACCGGCTCCGGCAGGAACAGGAAGTCGACGTTGGCGGTGATGTCCGACAGGACGGTGAGCCGGGTCTGGGCGTACGGCGCGATGGCCTCCCAGGCGGCGCGGTCGAAGTCCGCCGGCGCCCAGGGGGCGTGCGGGGCGTTCAGCCAGGGCTCGCAGGCGTCGGCGAACGCCTTCGGGTCCAGCATGCGGATGTGGTCCGCGTTGATGGACTCGGCCTTCTTGAGGTCGAAGCGGGCCGGGTTGGCGTTGACGTCCGCGATGTCGAACTTCGCCACCATCTCGGGGATGGTGAAGAGGTCCTGGTCGGCGGAGAAGGACCAGCCGAGCAGCGAGAGGTAGTTGAGCAGCCCCTCGGGCAGGAAGCCGCGCTCGCGGTAGAGGTTGAGCGAAGCCTGCGGGTCGCGCTTGGAGAGCTTCTTGTTGCCCTCGCCCATCACGTACGGCAGGTGGCCGAAGGCGGGGATGTCCTTGGCGACGCCCAGCTCGATCAGCGCCTTGTAGAGCGCGATCTGGCGCGGGGTGGAGGAGAGCAGGTCCTCGCCGCGCAGGACGTGGGTGATCTCCATCAGGGCGTCGTCGACCGGGTTGACCAGGGTGTACAGCGGGGCGCCGTTGGCGCGCACGATGCCGTAGTCCGGGACGTTCTCCGGGGTGAAGGTGAGTTCGCCGCGGACCAGGTCGGTGAAGGTGATGGCCTCGTCCGGCATCCGGAAGCGGACGATCGCCTCGCGGCCCTCGGCCTGGTAGGCGGCGGTCTGCTCGGCGCTCAGGTCGCGGCAGTGGCCGTCGTAGCCGGAGGGGCGGCCGGCGGCGCGGGCGGCCTCGCGGCGCTCGTCCAGCTCGGTGGCGGTGCAGTAGCAGTGGTACGCGTGACCGCCGGCGAGCAGCTTCTCGGCGACGTCCCGGTAGATGTCCATCCGCTGGGACTGCCGGTAGGGCGCGTGCGGGCCGCCGACCTCGGGGCCCTCGTCCCAGTCGAGACCGAGCCAGCGCAGCGAGTCGAGCAGCTGCTGGTACGACTCCTCGGAGTCGCGGGCCGCGTCGGTGTCCTCGATGCGGAACACCATGGTGCCCTCGTTGTGCCGGGCGAAGGCCCAGTTGAAGAGGGCGGTGCGGACCAGGCCCACGTGGGGGTTGCCGGTCGGGGACGGACAGAAACGGACGCGGATGTTCGCGTTAGCCACGCTTGATCACCCTGTTGGTGAGAGTGCCGATGCCTTCGATGGTGACGGCGACCTCGTCGCCGACGGTGAGGGGGCCGACCCCGGCGGGGGTGCCGGTGAGGATGACGTCGCCGGGGAGCAGCGTCATGGCCTCGGAGATGTGGACGACCAGGTCCTCGATGGAGCGGATCATGTCGCTCGTCCGGCCGAGCTGGCGCTGTTCGCCGTTGACGGTGGCCTGGACGGTCAGGTCACCGGCGGCGGCCGGGGTCAGTCCGGTCTCCACCCAGGGGCCGAGCGGGCACGAGGTGTCGAAGCCCTTGGCGCGGGCCCACTGGAGCTCGCGCTTCTGGACGTCGCGCGCGGTGACGTCGTTGGCGCAGGTGTAGCCGAAGATCACGTCCTGGACGCGCTCGCGGGGCACCTCGCGGCACAGCCGGCCGATGACGACGGCCAGTTCGGCCTCGTGGTGCAGGTCCTCGGAGAAGGAGGGGTACTCGATGGCGTCGCCGGGGCCGATCACGGAGGTGGTCGGCTTGAAGAAGACGACCGGGGCCTCGGGGACCTCGTTGCCCAGCTCCTTCGCGTGCTCCGCGTAGTTGCGGCCGACGGCCACGACCTTGTTGGGGAGCACCGGCGGCAGCAGCCGCACCTTGCTCAGCGGGACCTTGGTGCCGCTGAGCTCGAAGTCGGTGTACGGGATGCCCTTGATGATGTCGAGGACGAGGCCGCCGGACTCGACGGTCCCCTCACCCTCGACCGCGCCGAAGGCGACGTTCCCGTCGATGGAGAATCTGGCGATGCGCACGCGTGCTGTCGCCCCTCACTTGTTACTGGCTGGAGTCGGACGCTCCAGGCTAACGCGGCAGGGGGTGACGACCGGCGCCCCGTCCGGCCGTCCGGCCGTGCGGCGCCTCAGTCGAGCGGGCGGTACGGGGCGGGGGCGACCATCAGGATGGTGCGGCGCGGGTTGGCGGTGACGCCCGGGAGGGTGGCGGCGTACTCGGGCTGGGCGCCGCGGCCGAGCTGCTCGGCGTCCTCGAGGTGGGCGAGGGTGGCGCGGCGGGGGTTGGCCGTGGTGCGGAGTACGGTCGTGTTCATCGCGGTGTCGGACCCTTGTCTGCGGTGGGGAGCGCACCCGGGGGCGCGCTGTACGGGCAGCCCATTCTGTAAAGCGTCAGGCTAAACATGCAATTCCCTTCGAATGCATGGCGGACTCAACGAACTACGTGTGAGTTTGCTCACCACCTGTGGCACATTCCGGGCATTACGCACCGCCGTTCGAGGGAAACGAAACGGACATTCCTCCACTGAATGCGCCATTCCGCTGCTGATCATCGCGACTGGGACACCCCCACCCCCTCGTCGGTTCGCGGAGAAACGCCCGATTCCTCCGTGATCATCTTCTACATCGGGTGACAGCCTGTGCACAGGTTGTCATGCCCCTGGGGGCGCGCCGGACGGCTCTTGTTGGAGATCCGCCACTGTGCTGGAATTCCACGCACCGCCGCGGGTTTCAGGCCGGTGTGCAGGGGGCGCAACGCAGCGCCGGCCGAGTGGCGGGGTATGGGGGATCTGCGCCGGTCACCGACGACCAACACTGGGGCGCACCATGTGCCCCACGACGCCGACACCGTCCTCTCCGTTCACCCGGAAGGACGCCTGGTCCAGAGGTTGCGACGCTAGTGCAGGGACGTTTCAAGAGGGATGGCACGGGCTCTTCCCAGGCCCGCAAGGGCCGAGGAGAAGCCTCGGCGGAGCAGGAGCCGCGTGCCGGGACCCAGCACGGTTCCCCCGCCCCGCAGCCCCCGAACCAGGGGAAGGGCGACTCCGACAGCGCCGCCCGCGGCACCGCCGCGGACGCGGCCGCCGAGCACGCCCCGCTCCCGAAGCTGGCCGGCGACGGCCAGGTCGGGCCCCGAATAGCCCTGCGCAACTGGCGCATCTCGACCCGACTGGTCGCCCTGCTGACCCTTCCCGTGGTCGCGGCCACCAGCCTCGGCGGCATCCGTATCAGCGAGTCCCTCCGGGACATGGAACAGCTGGATCACATGCAGCTGCTCACCAAGCTGACCAAGGAGGCCACCAACTTCGCGGAGATGCTGCAGGCCGAGCGTGACCTGTCGGCCGGTCCGCTCGCCAACGGCAAGACCTCGAACGACTACCAGGTGTCCAAGCCGCGCAAGGACACCGACCGCGCCTACAAGGCGTTCCTGGAAGCCACCGGCGACATCCCGGCGACCGAGGACGACGAGTCGCTGCGCAGCATCCGGCAGAACGTCAGCCAGATCGCCTCGCAGGTCAGCCAGCTCGGTTCGATCCGCTCCACCGCGTACGAGAAGAACATCGCGCACTCGGTGACGGTCGAGGCGTACAGCCGGCTGATCCGCTCGCTGCTCAGCCTGTCCCAGGACATGGCGCAGGCCACCAGCAACCCGGAGATGATCAAGCGGACCCGCGCGCTCGCCGCGTTCTCGTCCGCCAAGGAGTACGCCTCCATCCAGCAGGCGATCATCGCCTCCGCGCTGCCGCCCAACGACAGCCGCCCCGGCGCCCTCCAGCTCGGTGACCGCCTGTACGGCGACGCCGCGCTCACCAGTGAGGCCGTCGAGCTCAAGTCCTTCAAGGCGATCTACGAGTCGACCGGCGGCGACGCCGAGGAGCTCACCGCCTCGCTGACCAACGGCAACCCGTCGATCGAGGCCGCGGACAACTACGCGCAGCGGATGCTGAAGTCGGACCGCGGTCTGCCCGACGTGAAGCGCGGTCACCTCAACTTCACCGACGAGTACGGCACCAAGATCCGGGCCATGAACACCATCGAGGCCACCCTCCTCGGTGAGATGGAGACCAAGGCCCGTGAGCTGCGCCAGGAGTCGCAGCGCGACGCCATCATCAACGGTGCGCTGATCCTCCTCGTCCTCGGCGTCTCGCTGGTCGGCGCCTTCGTGGTGGCCCGGTCCATGATCCGGTCGCTGCGCCGGCTCCAGGACACCGCCACCAAGGTCGCCCAGGAACGCCTGCCCGAGCTGGTCAAGCAGCTCTCCGAGTCCGACCCGCAGGACGTCGACACCTCCGTCGAGTCCGTCGGTGTGCACTCCCGGGACGAGATCGGCCAGGTGGCCGCGGCCTTCGACGACGTGCACCGCGAGGCGGTCCGGCTCGCCGCCGAGCAGGCCCTCCTCCGGGGCAACGTCAACGCGATGTTCACCAACCTCTCGCGCCGTTCGCAGGGCCTCATCCAGCGTCAGCTCTCGCTCATCTCCGAGCTGGAGTCCCGCGAGGCCGACCCGGACCAGCTGTCCTCGCTGTTCAAGCTCGACCACCTCGCGACGCGTATGCGCCGTAACGGTGAGAACCTCCTCGTCCTCGCCGGTGAGGAGCCGGGCCGCCGGTGGACCCGGCCGGTCCCGCTGGTCGACGTGCTCCGCGCCGCCGCCTCCGAGGTGGAGCAGTACGAGCGCATCGAACTGGCCGCGGTCCCGGCGACCGAGGTCGCCGGACGCGTCGTCAACGACCTCGTCCACCTGCTCGCCGAGCTGCTTGAGAACGCCACCTCGTTCTCCTCCCCGCAGACCAAGGTCCGGGTCACCGGTCACGCCCTGCCCGACGGCCGGGTGCTGGTCGAGATCCACGACACCGGCATCGGCCTGTCCCCCGAGGACCTGGCCGCGATCAACGAGCGGCTCGCCTCGCCGCCCACCGTGGACGTCTCGGTGTCCCGCCGGATGGGTCTGTTCGTGGTCGGCCGGCTGTCCCTGCGGCACGGCATCCGGATCCAGCTGCGCCCGTCCGACTCGGGCGGCACCACCGCGCTCGTCATGCTCCCGGTCGACGTCGCCCAGGGCGGCAAGAAGCCCGCGCCGAAGCCCGGCACCGGCGGCCAGGGCGCCGTCCCGCAGGGCCAGGGCGCCCCGGGCGGCCGGCTCACCGCGGGTCCCGGCACTCCCGGCGCCCCGGGCGGCCGTCCCGGCGGTGCCCCGAACGCGCCCGGCGGCCGGATCGGCGCCGGAGCGGCCCGTACGGCGCTGCCGTCCCGCGACGGCTCCGGCTCGGGCCAGCACGGTCAGGGCGGCCAGGGCGGCGGCCAGAACTTCTTCGCCGAGCGCTCCCCCTCGGGCTCGCCCGCGCCCGCCCCGGCGCAGGCGCAGCAGCAGGGCCCGGGGACCGCGCAGCTGCCGCCGGTCCCCCAGGACCAGCAGCAGCGCCCGGGGTTCGGCGCCGGCGCGCCCGGTGGTTTCCCGGGCGGCGCGCAGAGCGCCATCCCGTCCCGTACCGACGTGTGGGGCGGCCAGAGCGGCCAGGGCCCGCGCGCCCCGCAGGCCCCGCAGGCTCCCCAGCCGCAGGTGCCGCAGCCGCAGCAGGCGCAGGACGGGTCCGGTCAGGAGCAGCAGCACCTGGCGCAGAACGGCTTCCCGCGCGCCGAGCTGCCCGGCGGCGCTCCGCAGGGGCAGCCGCGTCCGCAGGCGACCAGCTGGGGCAACAACGAGCCGGCGCGGCAGCCGGTGCGCCGTCCGCAGCAGGACATGACGCCGCTGGACGCGCCGCGCGGTCACGAGGAGCCGCTCGACGGGCCCGGCTCGACCGGCCAGTTCGCGCGCCCCGACTTCGGCGCCCCGGCGCCGCAGCAGCCGCAGCCGATGGCCCCGCAGGGGTACCAGGGCGGCGGCCAGGACCCGGCGTCCACCGCGCAGTTCCCGCGCCCTGACTTCAACGCGCCGCTGCCGCAGCAGGCGCAGGCGCCGCAGCCGTACGGCCACCAGCCGTTCGTGCCGCAGGCGCAGGCCCCGGCGCAGCAGGCCCCGCAGGCCCCGGCGCCGCGCCAGCGCGGCCAGGAGCCGCAGGCGCCGCAGCTCCCGCAGTCGCGTCAGCCGGAGGCGCTGCCCCCGGCCGGGCACTCCGGTGACGGGCGCACCCCGCTGTACGACACCCTGGAGACCAACTGGTTCCGCCAGGAGCAGGGCCAGGGCGGTCAGCCCGGTCCGGTTCCGGCGCAGGGCCAGGGTCAGGGCGGGCAGCCGTACGGCGGGCACGTCGGGCAGGGCGGCCAGAGCGGCCAGGGCCACGACGGCTACGCGCCGCAGCAGCCCCCGCAGGTCCAGCAGCCGCAGCAGGCCCCGCAGCCGCAGCCGTACGAGCAGCGTCTGGCGCAGCACCCGGCTCCGGCGCAGAGCGCGCAGGCGCCGGCGGTGCCCGAGGCCGAGCGCACCACGCAGACCCCGGTGGTGCCGCAGGCCGCCGCGCCCGCGGCAGGCCCGGGCGGCCAGGCCAACTGGCGCACCTCGCCCAACGACGAGCTGGTGCGCCAGGCCGAGCGGGTGCGCAAGCCCGCCGCCGGCGGGGTCACCACCTCCGGGCTCCCGCGGCGGGTGCCGCGGGCCAACCTCGTGCCCGGGACCGCCCAGGAGCAGGCCGGTTCGGCCGGCCCCCAGGTGTCCCGCGCACCCGACGACGTCCGCGGCCGGCTCACGAATCTGCGCCGCGGTATCCAGCAGGGCCGTCAGGCGGGCAACTCCACCACGGGTTCCTTCAATCTCGGTCCGACCCAGCAGCAGGAGCGTTAGTTGAGCGCGATGAGCCAGGCGGCGCAGAATCTGAACTGGTTGATCACCAACTTTGTGGACAACACCCCCGGGGTGTCCCACACGGTGGTGGTCTCCGCCGACGGTCTGCTCCTTGCCATGTCCGAGGGGTTCCCCCGGGACCGGGCCGACCAGCTGGCGGCGGTGGCCTCCGGGCTGACGTCGCTGACGGCGGGCGCGTCCCGGATCTTCGAGGGCGGCCCGGTGGCCCAGACCGTGGTGGAGATGGAGCGCGGCTTCCTCTTCATCATGTCCGTCTCGGACGGATCCTCCATGGCGGTGCTCGCCCACCCCGAGTGCGACATCGGCCTCGTGGGCTACGAGATGGCGCTGCTGGTGGACCGTGCGGGCAGTGTCCTCACCCCGGACCTGCGGGCCGAGCTCCAGGGCAGCCTGCTGCGCTGACCGCGCCACGGGCCCACCAGGCCCTTGAAGTCCGCTCGTACCCGAGTGTCCGCTCGTACCCGAGTGTCCGAGTGTCCGAACCCGCTACCGACATGCCCGGGCGGTGCGCCCCTCCGCACCGCCTCGGACCCGATCACCGTCCGGCCGCCACCAACGGCCCCCCACCGGCCCCACCAGACGGCAGAAGGTTCTGCTGTCACGCCCGGAGGATTCATGACCCCGCCCCCCGCCTCTCACGATCCGTACGGCGCGTCGATAGACGACGGCTACGGAAGTGAGGGCGACCAGCCGCTGGTACGTCCTTACGCGATGACCGGCGGCCGGACCCGGCCGCGCTACCAGCTCGCCATCGAGGCGCTGGTCAGCACCACGGCCGACCCGGCGCACCTGGCCACCCTGCTTCCGGAGCACCAGCGGATCTGCCACCTGTGCCGCGAGGTGAAGTCGGTCGCCGAGGTCTCGGCGCTCCTGTCGATGCCGCTCGGCGTCGCCCGCATCCTCGTGGCCGACCTGGCCGAGGCGGGCATGGTGGCCATCCACCAGCCGGGCAACGGAGAGGCCGGCGGCACGCCGGACGTGACACTGCTCGAAAGGGTGCTCAGTGGACTTCGCAAGCTCTAGCGGTTCCGCGTCCGCGGCTCGCTCCACCACCAGCGCGAAGATCGTGGTGGCGGGCGGTTTCGGCGTGGGCAAGACCACGTTCGTGGGCGCCGTCTCCGAGATCAACCCGCTGCGGACGGAGGCCGTGATGACGGCCGCGTCGGCGGGCATCGACGACCTGACCCACACCGGTGGCAAGACGACCACCACGGTGGCGATGGACTTCGGCCGGATCACCCTGGACCAGGACCTGATCCTGTACCTGTTCGGTACGCCGGGGCAGGACCGTTTCTGGTTCATGTGGGACGACCTCGTGCGCGGTGCCATCGGCGCGGTGGTGCTCGTGGACACCCGTCGGCTGGCCGACTGCTTCCCCGCGGTGGACTACTTCGAGAACTCGGGCCTGCCTTTCGTGATCGCGCTCAACGGGTTCGACGGGCAGCAGCCCTACACCCCGGACGAGGTGCGCGAGGCGCTGCAGATCGGCCCGGACACGCCGATCATCACGACCGACGCGCGGCACCGCGCGGACGCCAAGAGCGCGCTCATCACCCTCGTCGAGCACGCCCTCATGGCGCGGTTGAAGTAGTACACCGCAAGGAGACGTCGATATACGTCAGTTGTCGTAGAGGTTTTGGGGGCGGTCTGTGTCTTTCGACACGGCCGCCCTCGCGGCTTCCCGCCATCGGACCCGGGCGTTGCGCCGGTTCATAACATTTCGACAGAGAATTGACGGCCGCCGGACACCCGACGCATCCGATCGATGCCGCTGCGCTCACCTGAGCCCCGCCTTTTGGCGGGGCTCGCTCTTTATGCCCGTTTTATCTCTGGCGCGATCCGCAAAAACCGGCTGCTCCGCACTGTTTGGAAGGGACCCCCTTCACGTGCTGCAATTCATGAACTCCCGAGTAGTACGGCCCTGAACGAAACACCCGGCACAACGTAGGTGCCGGCGCCGAGAGGTTGTTGGTCGAGTGAGGCGAAGCAAGGAAAGCTCCGCGGAGCAGCAGACGCGGGGCAACTTCACGCCGCCGTCGCGCGCGGCGATGTCGCCCGCGGACGAGCCCGTGGCGCCGGTGGCACCCAGCCGCCCGGGCAGCTCCAGCAAGCTGTCCCCGCGCAACTGGCGGGTGCCCACCCGGCTGAACGCGATCCTCCTCATACCCGTGCTCGTCGGACTCGTCATGGGCGGCTTCCAGGTCAAGGGCGCCATCGACACCTGGCAGGAGGCGCAGGACGCCGAGAAGACGGCGCTCATCGTGCGCGCCGCCTCGGACTACGGCCAGGCCCTGCTCAACGAGCGCGACCTCACCGCCGCCCCGCTGCTCAGCGCGAAGACCCCGGCGGACCGCGAGAGCGACGAGGTCACCTCGATCTACGCCGCCACCGACGCCGCCAAGGTCAAGTTCGACGAGGCCGTCCGCAGCCTGCCGTCCGGCCAGGGCCTGGAGCGCCGCCTCGGCCTCTTCCGCGACGCCGAGCCCCGCCTGCAGGAACTGCGCAAGATCGCCTACACCCGGTCCCAGGACCCGGTGAGCACCCAGACCGGCTACACCGAGGTCCAGCACTACCTGATGGAGTTCTCCAACGAACTCGGTCTGGGCACCGGCAACGTCACCAGCTACGGCCGTACCGTCTACGCCCTCCAGCTGGCCAAGGCCGCGACCTCGCTGCAGCGCTCCATCGGCACCCAGCTGCTCGTCCGGCCCAGCCAGAAGGACGAGGTCTTCGCCCAGCAGTCGGTCGCCTTCAACTCGTACAACTACCTGGAGCAGATCGCTCTCGGCGAGTACCAGTCCGGTGGTACCGAGGCCGATGTGGAGCGCCTCCAGAAGGTGATGGCCGGGAAGGCCGCGGAGGGCTCCAAGAAGCTGTCCGCGCTCGGCATCGAACTCCCCAAGGGCGGCGGCAAGGACGCCTCCGTCTACGCGGGCGTGGCGCAGGCCATCGGCGGCGCCAAGGACGCCGACGGCATCGCCGCGCTGAAGTCGCAGGGCATCACCCCCGACACCTGGATGGCCGTCGCCACCGGCAAGTTCGACGGCTACACCGAGGTCGAGAAGGAGCTCGTCGACAAGACGGTCACCGAGGCCGCCGACATCTCCGCGGACGCCCAGACCGACGCCTGGGTCAGCGGCGGCATCGTCGTCATCGCCCTGCTCGCCGCCTTCATCCTGGCCGGTCTCATGGCCCGCCAGATGAGCCGCTCGATGCGCGAGCTGCGCACCGCCGCCTTCGGCATCGCCGAGCAGCGCCTGCCGATGCTGGTCGACCAGCTGTCCAGGACCGAGCCCGGCCGGGTCGACACCCGGGTGCAGCCCATCCCGATCGACTCCACCGACGAGATCGGCGAGGTCGCCCGTGCCTTCGACCAGGTGCACCGCGAGGCCGTCCGGCTCGCCGCCGAGCAGGCGCTGCTCCGCGGCAACATCAACGCGATCTTCACCAACCTGTCGCGCCGCAACCAGTCGCTGATCGAGGGCCAGCTGACCCTCATCACCGACCTGGAGAACAACGAGGCCGACCCGGACCAGCTGGAGAACCTCTTCAAGCTGGACCACCTGGCCACCCGTATGCGCCGCAACGGCGAGAACCTGCTGGTCCTCGCCGGTGAGGAGCCGGGCCGCCGCTGGGACCAGCCGGTCCCGCTGGTCGACGTGATGCGCGCCGCCGCCTCCGAGGTGGAGCAGTACGAGCGCGTCGACATCGCGGGCGTGCCGGAGGCCGACATCCACGGCCAGGCCGTGACCGACCTCGTGCACCTGCTCGCCGAGCTCCTGGAGAACGCCACCACGTTCTCCTCCCCGCAGACCAAGGTCCGGGTCACCGCGACCCGGCTGCCCGACGGCCGCGTGATGGTCGAGATCCACGACAAGGGCATCGGCCTGACCGCCGAGGACTTCGCGGACATCAACCACAAGCTGGCCAACCCGCCGACGGTGGACGCCGCCGTCTCGCAGCGGATGGGCCTGTTCGTGGTCGGCCGGCTGTCCGACCGGCACGGCATCCGGGTCCAGCTGCGCCCCTCGGGCGAGCAGGCGGGCACCACCTCGCTGGTCATGCTGCCGGACGCGATCACCCACGGTGGTGGCGGCGAGGCGCCGCTGCCGGGCGACTTCACCGTCTCCCAGATGATCCCGGAGCAGCAGCAGTCGGCCTTCGAGCCGTACCAGCAGCCGATGCGCACCGCGGCCGAGCTCGGCTTCGACGACTCCCGCTACGAGGAGCCGGCCGAGGGCCACCAGCTCGACCCGGTGAACCGCTCGCTGATCCGCGAGGAGCGCCGGGCGGCCCTGGAGGCGCAGGTGAAGGACGGCGGCGAACGGCCGCTGTTCCAGGACGAGATCGCCCCGGCGCAGCAGTCGCACCAGGCACACCAGGCCGAGCAGACCCAGAAGTTCCCGCAGGTGCAGCCGGTGCAGCAGGCGCCGATGATCCAGCAGCTCCCGCAGCCGGAGCCGGCGCAGCAGGAACAGCCGCGGCAGGACTACCCGGCGGGCCCGGCGGGCTACCCCGGCGAGTACCAGCAGCAGCCGTACGCACCGGAATTCGGTCAGGATTTCAGCCAGGATTACGCGCAGCACGGCGGCCAGGACGCCTACGGCTTCCCGGTCACCATCCCCGGGCAGGGGCAGCAGCAGCCGTCCGCGCCGGTGTACGAGGGGTACCCCCAGGCGCAGGAGTCCTACCAGGACCAGGCGTATGCGGAAGCCCCGTACAACGGTGGAGCGAACGACCAGCAGACGTACGACAACGGCTACGGCACCCCGTCCCACCAGGCGGACTGGCCGCAGCAGACCGGCTACGGCGACGGTTACGGGCAGCTTCCGGGAACGGATGCGGAATCCTTCGGTGCCGCTCCCGAACAGGGCGGCGAGCGCGTAGGCTTCGACCGTCCGGACGCCATGCCGGACACCACGCCGGAGCCCACCCCGGACGCCGGCCACGCGCTGACCGACGCCGGTCTGCCGCGCCGCGGCAGCACCGCCCCGCAGGCGCCGCAGGCCCCGCGCGCGGAGCAGCCCGCGCCGTCGGCCGAACCCGCGGCACCGGGCGGCGGCACCGACGCCGAAGGGCCCGAGGACTGGCGCTCGGCCAACGACGAGCGCTGGACGCGGGCCGAGCGGCTGCGCGACCCGAAGGCGGGCGGGGTCACCCCCTCCGGCCTGCCGCGACGCATCCCCAAGGCCAACCTGGTCGAGGGCGCCGCGGAGCACACCCCGCAGGGCGGCCCCCAGGTCTCCCGCGCACCGGAGGACGTCCGGGGCAGGCTGAGCAACCTGCGCCGCGGTGTCCAGCAGGGACGCAACGCGGGGACGGACACGAACGGATCGGGCCTCGGCCCGGGTAGTACCTACAACCAGGAGCGTTAGTGTGAGCCCGATGAGCCAGGCGGCGCAGAATCTGAACTGGTTGATCACCAACTTTGTGGACAACACCCCCGGGGTGTCCCACACGGTGGTGGTCTCCGCCGACGGACTCCTGCTGGCGATGTCCGAGGGGTTCCCCCGGGACCGCGCCGACCAGCTGGCGGCCGTCGCCTCCGGACTGACCTCGCTGACCGCGGGCGCGTCCCGGATCTTCGAGGGCGGTGCGGTCAACCAGACCGTGGTGGAGATGGAGCGCGGCTTCCTCTTCATCATGTCGGTCTCGGACGGCTCCTCGCTGGCCGTGCTCGCGCACCCCGAGTCGGACATCGGTCTGGTGGGTTACGAGATGGCGCTGCTCGTCGATCGCGCGGGCAGTGTCCTCACTCCCGACCTGCGGGCGGAGCTCCAGGGCAGCCTTCTCAACTAGAAGACCGCTCAACCAACAGACAGACAGTGCGTTTCTCGCCACCGCACCGTAGGGTGCGGTGGCGCGGTTCCAAGGGACATGGGGCCGCGAGGCAGTCGGAGGAGGAGACGTGGGCACACCCCCGGGCGCGAGCCCTTACAACGGTTTCGACGCGCACGGTACGCCGCTCGGCGACACCACGCAGAACCGCTTCAACTTTCCCTCCGCGCCGAGCAGACAGGGCATGGCGCAGCCCTATCAGCAGCAGCCGCAGCAGCCGCAGGCCCAGCGGTCCGCCCCGTCCGGCCCCCCGCAGGGCGGTGGCGGATACGGCGGCAGCAACCCGCTGGTGCGTCCCTACGCGATGACCGGCGGCCGTACCCGGCCGCGCTACCAGCTCGCCATCGAGGCGCTGGTGAGCACGACGGCCGATCCGTCCCGGCTGCAGGGGCAGTTGCCCGAGCACCAGCGGATCTGCCGGCTGTGCTTCGAGATCAAGTCGGTCGCGGAGATCTCGGCACTTCTCTCCATCCCCCTCGGCGTAGCCCGGATCCTCGTGGCCGACCTGGCCGAGGCCGGACTCGTCGCCATTCACCAGCCGGGCGGCGACGAGGCCGCCGGCGGTCAGCCAGACGTGACACTGCTCGAAAGGGTGCTCAGTGGACTTCGCAAGCTCTAGCGGCGGTGCGGCCCGTTCAACCACCAGCGCGAAGATCGTGGTGGCGGGCGGCTTCGGCGTGGGCAAGACCACGTTCGTGGGCGCCGTCTCGGAGATCAACCCGCTGCGTACCGAAGCCGTGATGACGTCCGCCTCCGCGGGTATCGACGACCTCACGCACACCGGCGACAAGACGACGACGACCGTCGCCATGGACTTCGGCCGCATCACCCTGGACCAGGACCTGATCCTGTACCTGTTCGGCACCCCCGGGCAGGACCGTTTCTGGTTCATGTGGGACGACCTGGTACGCGGCGCCATCGGCGCCGTGGTCCTGGTCGACACCCGGCGCCTCGCCGACTGCTTCCCCGCGGTCGACTACTTCGAGAACTCGGGCCTGCCCTTCGTCATCGCGCTCAACGGGTTCGACGGCCACCAGCCGTACACCCCCGACGAGGTCCGCGAGGCGCTGCAGATCGGCCCCGACACCCCGATCCTCACCACCGACGCCCGCCACCGCGCGGACGCCAAGAGCGCGCTCATCACCCTCGTCGAGCACGCCCTGATGGCCCGCCTGCGGTAGTCCCGACGGGCGGACGGCCGTTGCGGCCGCCGGTCGGCGAAGGCCCCGTACCACCGGTTCTCCGGCGGTACGGGGCCTTCGGCCTGCCTGGGGACGGCGGGCACGCGGAAAGGCCCCGCTCCTGCGGAGAGCGGGGCCTTTCGGGTGGTGCGGTGGTGCGGGGTGGAGCGTGGTGGTGCGGTGCTGCGGGTGCGCGCGGGGCGGTCAGCGCCAGCTGTGCGGGGCGCGGAAGCCGTTCTCGCGCTCCAGGCGGCGCCAGCCGGCCGTGGAACGGGCGCGGTGGTGGGTGTGGGTCTCCTCGGCGGGCTGGGCGGCGGCGCGGGCGAGCAGGACCGCGGTGATCGCGGCCAGCTCCTCCGGCTCGGCGTTGCCCTTCTCGACTCGGAGCAGATTGGCGGTGGCAGGGGTGGTCACTTCTACGGGCTCCTCTTACTGAGGCGGGTTGCCGTGCTTGCGGGACGGCAGGTCGGCGTGCTTGGTGCGGAGCATGGCCAGGGACCGCGCGAGCACCTCACGGGTCTCCACCGGGTCGATGACGTCGTCGACCAGGCCGCGCTCCGCGGCGTAGTACGGGTGCATGAGCTCGGCCTTGTACTCCTTGACCATGCGCACCCGCATGGCCTCGGGGTCCTCGGCCTCCGCGATCTGCTTGCGGAAGATGACGTTGGCGGCGCCTTCGGCACCCATCACCGCGATTTCGTTGGTGGGCCAGGCGTACGTCAGGTCGGCGCCGATGGACTGGGAGTCCATGACGATGTAGGCGCCGCCGTACGCCTTGCGCAGGATCAGCGAGATCCGGGGCACGGTCGCGTTGCAGTACGCGTAGAGCAGCTTCGCGCCGTGGCGGATGATTCCACCGTGCTCCTGGTCGACGCCCGGCAGGAAGCCGGGTACGTCCAGAAGGGTGATGATCGGGATGTTGAAGGCGTCGCACATCTGCACGAAGCGGGCGGCCTTCTCGCTGGCCTCGATGTCGAGGACACCGGCGAGGGACTGCGGCTGGTTGGCGACGATGCCGACGACCTGGCCGTCGAGCCGGGCCAGGGCGCAGATGATGTTGCGGGCCCAGCGCTCGTGGATCTCCAGGTAGTCGCCGTCGTCGACGAGCTCCTCGATGACCTTGTGCATGTCGTACGGGCGGTTGCCGTCGGCGGGCACCAGGTCGAGCAGCACGTCGGAGCGGCGGTCGGCCGGGTCCTCGGAGGCGACGACCGGCGGGTTCTCGCGGTTGTTCTGCGGGAGCATCGACAGGAGGTAGCGGACCTCGGCGATGCAGGTCTCCTCGTCGTCGTACGCGAAGTGCGCGACGCCGGAGGTCTCGGCGTGCACATCGGCGCCGCCGAGGCCGTTCTGGGTGATCTCCTCGCCGGTGACCGCCTTGACGACGTCCGGTCCCGTGATGAACATCTGCGAGGTCTCGCGGACCATGAAGACGAAGTCGGTGAGGGCCGGCGAGTAGGCCGCGCCGCCCGCGCACGGGCCGAGCATCACGCTGATCTGCGGGATGACGCCGGAGGCGCGGGTGTTGCGCTGGAAGATGCCGCCGTAACCGGCGAGGGCGGAGACGCCCTCCTGGATACGGGCGCCCGCGCCGTCGTTCAGGGAGACCAGCGGGGCACCGGCCGCGATGGCCATGTCCATGATCTTGTGGATCTTGGTGGCGTGGGCCTCGCCGAGGGCGCCGCCGAAGATCCGGAAGTCGTGGGCGTAGACGAAGACCGTGCGGCCGTCGACGGTGCCCCAGCCGGTGATGACACCGTCGGTGTAGGGCTTCTTCGCCTCCAGGCCGAAGCCGGTGGCGCGGTGCCGCCGCAGCTGCTCGACCTCGTTGAAGGAACCGGGGTCGACCAGCAGCTCGATCCGCTCGCGCGCGGTCAGCTTGCCCTTGGCGTGCTGCGCCTCGGTGGCGCGCTCGCTCGGGCCGCGCCTGGCCTGCTCACGCAGTTCGTGCAGCTCGGCCACGCGGCCACGGGCGTCAGCGGGCTCGCTCGAGATCTGGTCCACAACGGTCATGTACCGACCCTACGAACTCGGACAAGAAAACCCCGCCGTCCACTCCGTACAGTCTCCTGCGCCGAATCCTGGTGGGGCACGACAGAAAGACCGGCCCCACCCGTCCGAGTCAACAGCCAGACACCCCCTGTACTTGTAGTGTTCCTACAAGCACCCTAGGAGAGCACCGCACAGTGGTGGGTGGCTCCCGCGGTGCCGGGGGTGATCCGCAGTCGTAGTCCGGCGGCCCCGGCGGCCAGCACCTCGACCGTGTCGTCCCGGCCGGTCACGGCCCGGACCGGCCGGTCCCAGGCCACCTCGAAGGGCTGTCCCGAGCGGGTCGGGTCGCCGATCGACAGGGCCGTGGCGCGGCCCCGGCGGCGCAGCAGCAGGCTCGCGGGCGCGGTGACGGTGAGTCCCGCCACCGTACCGGCCCGCCAGTGGTTGGCCGCGGTCAGTCCGAGGGACGGGACGGCGACGGCCTGGCACCCCGGGTCGTTGGCGAGGATCCGCAGCCAGCCGCGGTCGGCGGCGCGGGCCGCCAGGGTGCGCGGCCCGGCGCCGGGCATCAGGAGGTAGACGTAACCGGCGCCCGCCGGATCGGTGCCGTGGTCGAGCCAGAGGGTCTGGTAGCGGCGGGTGCGGCGCTCGGTGGAGCTGGTGACGTTGATGTCGCGCCAGGCCCCGGTGCGGTCCTCGCGCAGGATGCGCAGATCCTCCGTACCGGCCGGGAAGACCCAGCCGCCGTGTCCGGCGAGGTGCGCCCAGCGGGTGCCCCGGGTGAAGGCGGCCGTGCCGTTCCCGCCGAGGCAGCGGTTGTCGACGACGGTCTCGACGGGCACCCCGTCGGTGGCGCTGATCCCGGCGCCCAGGCAGATCACGGTGTCGGCGGCGCAGAACCAGGACTTGCGGGCCTCCAGGGTGGAGCCGAGGCCCTTGAGGTGCTGGCCGATCGCGGCGAACTCCCCGTCGGTGACGCCGCCGACCCAGCTGACGGCGGGCCGGGGCGCGCCCCATTCACCGCCCGCGTTGTCGGCGAGGCGCTTGGTTGAGACGGTGGTGCCGGGCAGCCGGTAGGGGTCGACGGTGGGCCAGAACCAGTCGGTGTACTGGCCGCCCTGGCCGCCGGTCCACCAGGAGACCATGCCGGAGCCGGTGTGCCAGCCGCGCGGGTTCTCGCCGTTGCCGCATTCGTAGTGGGCGATCCGTTCGGAGGCCATGGCGATGCTCACGGCCCAGCCGGGGCGGCGGTGGACGGCCCTGGCCATGGCGGGGAACAGCCGGTGCCCGACCGGTTCGGGGGCGGCGGCGACCTCGGCCGCGGCGACGGCGTGCAGCCGGGCCAGGTCGGCGACGCCGAACTGGCGGGCGGTGAGGATCGGCACGACGGTGTCCCGCTCGATCCAGCCCTTCACGCGCGCGTGCCAGCGGTCCCGCTCGGCGGGGCTCGCGCCGCCCGCGAGCAGGGCGACGGCGGCGATCACGCCCTGGCCGTGGAAGTGGTCGGAGCGCGGCACCTGCCGTTCGTCGGCGGCGAGGTAACCGCGGCTGATCGCGCGGCCGTTGACGCTGTCCATCATCAGTCCGTCGTGGATCAGCGGCGCGTAGGCGTGCTCCACGCTGTCCAGGACGATCTGCCGGGCCGGGTCGGTGACCTCCCAGCGGGATCCGGCGAGCAGCGCGAAGAGGCGGCCGAGGCCGTCGAGCATGACCTGGCCGTAGGTGCCGGAGTAGGCGACCCAGGTGTGCTGGACGAAGGAGCCGTCGGCGTAGAGGCCGTCGCCCTGGCTGACGTACGGGAAGACCGGCGAGAGCGCGTCCCTGGCGAGGGCCAGTTTGCCGGGGTGCGCGCCGACGACCCCGCGCACCGCGACCGAGCGGCACAGGTCGACCCGGTTGGCCCCGGTGGAGGTGCCGGTGTACGGGCCGAGCGCGGTGTCCGGCACGAAGTGGTCGACGGCCGCGCAGGCGGCGGCGGTCCGGTCGGCGCCGAGCAGCGGCCCGAGGACGGCGGTGATGTCCATGAGCAGCCGGGGCGAGCCGATCTGCCATTCCCACCAGTTGCCGTAGCGGGTGGCGCCGGGGTGGTAGACGCGCTCGGCGAGGTGGTCGAGCCCGCGCAGCACGTCGGCGAGCAGGGCGGGGTCGCCGGTGCGGCCGGTGCCCTGCTGGGCGTACGCCTGGGTCATCGTCCACAGCCGCCCGTAGCTCTGGGTGATGCCGGCGGGCGGGTCGAAGGCGAGGCCGGGCCAGAGCGAGCCGGTGGCGGGGGCCATGGCGGTCTGGAAGGCGGTCGCGAGGGTGCCGGTCTCGGCGAGGCGGGCGGCGAAGGGGTCGGCGGCGGGGTCGTAGCCGGAGCCGAGCTGGAGTTCGGCCCAGCGCAGCCGCAGCGCCTCGAACTCATCGGCGGTGGGGGTGGGTTGGGCAGGGGCGGGGGCCGGGGGGAGGGCGAGGGCGGCGGTGGCGAGGGTGGCGGAGGCGGTCGCGGACAGGAAGGTGCGGCGGGACCAGGCGGGGCGGGGCCGGGCAGGGCGGGGCACGGGAGCCTCCCGGGTGGGGTGGGGACCGGTTGGCGCCCGTTTCTAGCAGCCGCACCCGGGAGTCAGGAAGAGTTTTGGCAAGCGCTTTCTGCCAAGCCCCGTCCGGATCGGTTCAGCAGCCGCCGCAGTTGTAGTAGGTCACGTCCCAGTGGTTGCCCTCGTCGGCGTAGACATTGCCGGAGCCGGACTTCCACTGCGGGGCGCCGTCGCCGCGCAGCCCGATGTAGGTGAAGGTGTTCTTGATGTAGTTGGTGACACAGGTGGCCTTGGCGTAGTCGAGCTTGTAGCCGTTCCAGTGGGAGTACGTGCCGCCCGCGTGACCCGTCTCGGTGCCGCCGGTGATGTTGAGGGCGCAGCCGGTGGCGCTCTTCAGGGTCTGGGCGCCCTGCGCGGTGGCGAGGTTGAGCTGCTCGAAGGACGTGCAGGTGGGGTTGGACCGGTCCGAACAGCCGCCGGACGACGACCAGGTGATGCCGGACGAGCGGAACATCGAGGTCGCCGTGGCGTGACTGATCTTGGTGGCCGCGTGGGCGTCGGTGGCGGTGGTCAGGGCGCCGAAGCCGGGGGCGAAGAGGGTGCCCAGGACGAGCGCGAGGGCGGCGAGCGCGGAGCGGGTCTTCACAGTGCCTCCTGCGGTGGGGATGGAGCGAGCGGGACGGCCGTGCGGATGCTGCCGGGCGGGCGGGTGGTGCGACCGGCGCGGAAGGCGTCGGTGGTACGGCTGGCGCGGATGGTGCCGGCGGTGCCGATGGCGCCCGGTGGCGCGCCCCGCGATGGTCCCGCGTCGGGGAGCCGTCCGCCAGGGGGCCTCGGCGACCGCGGGGCGCCGTTCGGGTGAAGCTTTCCGAGAGATGTTGAAACTTGAACGGAATAGGTCTATCGTCATTCTCGTTGAAGGTTCAACCAACGAGGTGGAACCGTCTCAGCGACCGCACCGCCTCAGCGGGCGCCTCCCCGCGCCCCGTCCCCAAGGAGCACGTCATGGGTCTCTTCAGCCGCAAGAACAACGAGTCCGCCACCGCCGTCGCCACCCTCCCGGTGGACCCGGCCCTGGCCGCCCTGACCGGCGAGTACGCCATCGACCCGGCCCACAGCAGCATCGGCTTCACCGTCCGGCACGCCATGGTCACCAATGTGCGCGGCAGCTTCGGCGAGCACGAGGGCACCCTGACCCTGAACGGCGAGAACCCGGCCGCCTCCAGCGCCTCCATCGACGTCAGGATCGCCTCCGTCGACACCGGCATCGGCGACCGCGACAACCACCTGCGCAGCGGCGACTTCTTCGACGCCGAGACCTTCCCGCTGATGACCTTCCGCTCCACCGAGGCCGCGCACCTCGGCGGTGACACCTACCGCATCAAGGGCGACCTGACCATCAAGGACGTCACCCGGCCGCTCGCGATCGACCTGGAGTTCAACGGCTCCGCGACCGACCCGTACGGCAACCAGCGCGTCGGCTTCGAGGGCTCGGCCGAGATCCTGCGCTCCGAGTGGGGCCTGACCTGGAACGCCGCCCTGGAGACCGGCGGCGTCATGGTCAGCGACAAGGTCAAGCTGAACTTCGACATCTCCGCCATCAAGAACGCCGGCTGAACCGGCCGAACCGGCCAACCGGCTGAACCGGGCGGGCCGCCAGGCCCGCACCCCGGCACCACGAGCGCGCCCGCCCTTCCGCCGCCACGGAAGGCGGGCGCTCGGCGTTCTCCGGCGGTACGGGGGCGGGGGCGGGGCCCGGCAGTCGGCCGGGCCGGTCAGGCCGGGCAGGTCAGGCCGGGCAGGTCAGGCCAGGCGGGTCAGGCCGGGCGGCGGTCGGCGGCCCGGGTCACCGCGCGGACCAGCGCGCGGTTCTCGACGGCGCCGGGGCCGCCGAGGAAGGCGAAGCGGCGCCGGGCGTAGCCGTAGCCGAGGGCGCGCGACGGGTCGGCGAAGGACAGCGAGCCGGGGGCGCCGCTGTGGCCGACGGCGGTCGGGCCGAGCTCGGGGTGCCGGGTGGCCAGCGGCACGAGGCCGAGTCCGTAGGCGTTCGGCTCGCCGGTGACCAGGTCGACGCCCGCGGAGTGGTGCCGGGAGACGGTCGCGAGGGTGTCCGGGGTGAGCAGCGGGGCGCGTCCGGCCAGTTCGCCCGCGACCGCCGCGTACATCCGGGAGAGGCCGCGGGCACTGCCGACGCCGCCGGAGGAGAGCGGGCAGGCGGCGCGCACGGCACGGGAGTTGGCGGACCCGATGAAGTCGGCCCGGGGCGCGCCGGTCACCTGGAAGGCGACGGCGAGCAGGCTGCCAGGGGCGACCGGGTGCGCGTCGAGGAAGGCCCGCTGGACCCGGGTGGGCCGCATCGGCAGCGCGGTCCTGAAGCGGGGTTCGAGCTCCTCGGGGAGCCCGAGGTGGTAGTCGACGTCGTACGGGACGCGGATCCGCTCGGCGTACAGCTGGTGGACCGTGCGGCCGGTGGCCCGCAGCACCACCTCGCCGACCAGGGCGCCGAAGGTGAGCGCGTGGTAGCCGTGGCCGCTGCCCGGGGCCCAGTAGGGGCGGTGGGCGGCGACCCGGGCGGCCACCGCGCGGTCGTCGAAGAGTTCACCGGGGGCGAAGCCGCCGTCGACGCCGATCGCCCCGGCCCGGTGGGCGAGGAGTTCCCGCAGGGTGGTCCCGCCCTTGCCCTCGGCGGCGAACTCGGGCCACCAGAAGGCCACTTCGCGGTCGAGGTCGAGCACGCCCTCCTGCACGAGGAGGGCGGCGACCAGCGCGGTGGCGCCCTTGGCGCAGGAGTAGAGGGCGAGCAGCGAGTCGCCCGCCAGCTCGTCGCCGCCCCACAGGTCGACGACGAGCTCGCCCCGGTGGTGGACGGCGAGCTGGGCGCCGCCGTCGCGGGCGTGGCCGTCGAGGGCCCGGCCGAACTCCTCCCGCACCTCCTCGAATCCGGGCGCGACCGTGCCGTGCACCGGTACCGGCTCGCGGTCCTCGCCGCCCCCGGCCGTGCTCCTGTCCATGGCCCGCTCCCCCGCTGCCGTGCTGCTGTTCCGCTGTCCGTCTCCCCGCGAGCTTGCCGGTCCCGGGCCGGACGATCAAGGCCCCCGGCGGATTCGGCGCCGGGCCCGACGGATGGGCCCGACGGATGGACACAACGGCTGGTCAGGGCCGTTGTCAGTGGGGGCCGTTAGCGTCGTCGGCATGGAACTGCGTATCGACAGTGGTGTGCTGACCGAGGCCGTGGCGTGGGCCGCCCGTGTGCTGCCCGCCCGCTCCCCCCTGCCCGTCCTGGGCGGGCTGCTCCTGACGGCGGCGGACGGGCGGCTCACGGTCCTCGGGCTCGACCACGAGGCGTCCGCCCGGATCGAGGTGGCCGCCGATGTGCCCGGCGCGGGGCGGGCGCTGGTGCTCGGGCGGCGGCTGCTCGACATCTGCAAGGTGCTGCCGCCGGGGCCCGTGGAGTGCGCCGTGGAGGGGGCGCGGCTCTCGGTGACCGGCGGCGACGCGCGGTTCGGTCTTTCGCTGCTGCCGCTCGACGACCATCCGGCGCCGCCCGCGCTGCCCGCGCGGCGCGGTGAGGTGTCCGCGGCGGCGTTCGCGACGGCCGTCGGGCAGGTGGCGGTGGCGGCCGGGCGGGACGACGCGCTGCCGGTGCTCACCGGGGTGCGGCTCGCGCTCGACGGCACGACGATGACGCTGGCCGCCACCGACCGCTACCGGTACGCGGTGCGCGACCTGGAGTGGCGGCCGGAGCCGGGCGCGGCGGCGGAGCCGCTGGACGTGGTGGTCCCGGCCCGTCGGCTGACCGAGATCGCCCGGTCCCTGGCGGGTTCGGGGACGCTGCGGCTGGCCCTGGACGGCGGGTCGCTCGGCTTCGAGAGCGCGGGCCTGCGCACCACCACCCGGCTGCTCGACGGGCGGCTCCCCCGGCACGACAAGCTGTTCGCGCTCGGGGAGCACGCGCTCGCGGTGACCGAGCGGGCGCCGCTGGTGGCGGCCGTGAAGCGGGTCGCGGTGGTGGCGGAGGGCGACAGCCCCGTACAGCTGGCGTTCGACGGGACGACGGTGCATCTCCAGGCCGGGTACGAGGACGACGTGGCCTCGCAGCGGCTGCCCGCCACGATGTCCGGGGCCGCGCCGATGACGGTGGCCTTCAACCCGGGCTATCTGCTCGACGCGCTGGGTTCCTTCGAGGCGGACGAGATAGGACTGCGGCTGCTCGGCCCCGGGCAGCGGGCACTGCTCACGGACGCCACGGACGGCGGCGAGGGCGGCCACCGCCATCTGCTGATGTCGGTGAAGCCGCTGCTCTGAGCGTCGCCTAGGGCCGGGCCGGGCCGCGCCGCGCCGGGCCGGGTGCGGGGGCCGGGTCAGAATCCGCCGCCGCCGTCGAAGCCGCCGCCCCCGCCGTCGAAGCCTCCGCCGCCGCCGAAGTCGCTCGATCCGAAGTCACCGGGGCTGAAGTCGGCGCCGGAGAAGTCGCCGCCCTGGAAGTCCTGGAAGTCGCCGCCGCCGTACTCGGCGGCGTAGGCCGGGGTGGAGAGCATCGAGCCGAGCATGGTGCCGACCAGGAGGCCCGGCAGGATGCCGCCGCCGAAGTAGCCGCCCGCCCAGGGGCCGTACGCCGGTCCGGCCTCCCAGTAGGGGCGGCGGCCGCCGTCGGTCTCGACGGTGCGGGCCTGCGGGTCGAGGCCGTCGGCGAGCCGGGCCGCGTCGGCGGCGCAGACCGGGACCTCGCGGGCCGCGCCACCGGCCGGGGTCCAGGCGCGGTCCTCGACGGAGGGGCCGTGCCGGGGGTCGAAGAAGCAGGGGGCGCGCCGCTCGGGAAGCGGCCGGTGCTCGCGGCGGGCGGCGAGCACGGCGAGCGAGTAGCGGCCGTCCTCCACGGCCTCGGTCACCCCGCGCACCTCGTGCGGCCGGGTGACGGCGCCCATCAGGGACTTCGCCTTGTCGTACGAGTCGAGGGAGCGCTCGTAGTCGGCGCGCATGGCGTCGTCGGCGCCCGCTTCGGCCGGGTGGAAGTCCAGCCGCTCCAGTTCCTCGCCGAAGGCGGTGATGTCCTCGTCGACGACGACCCGCAGCCGGTCCAGGGCGGCGCGCTCCTCGGCCTCCTTGCGGAGCCGGTTGCGCCGTACCACCGCGTAGGCGGCGCCGCCGCCGACCGCGACGACCGCGCCGAGGGTGACCAGGCCGGCCACCGGCACCCCGGAGTCGTCGGCCGCGCCGCCGCCCCAGGAGGCGGGGGCGGAGCCGCGCAGGGTGGGCAGTGCCTGGTCGACGAAGTTGTTCAGCTCGGTCTTGGTGTCGACGTTCGGCTGCCGCACGGAGGTGACGAGGTTCTGCACGGCGTTCCGCGACATCACGGAGGAGTCGGCGGCGGCGTTGAAACCGGTGCCGAGGCGGACCGCGTAGAGGCCGGTGACCCCGGTCTGGGTGCGCAGGTTGCGCAGCAGGTTCTCCGGCGGGAACTGCGCGTTCGCGGGGAGCACCGCCACGAACAGCGGCTTGTCGGCGTCCTTGATCTTCTTCGCCAGGGCGTCGGCGTCGGCCTGCGAGAGCTGCCCGGCCGCGCCGGGGTCCACATAGACCGGCCCCTGCTTGAGGGCGGCGGCCGCGTCCGGGATCCCGGTGGCCCTCGCCGCCCCGGCGGCGGGCGCCAGGGCCAGGAGCAGCACGAGTATGAGTCCCGCGAGAGCGGGGAGAAGGGAGAGCGGCCTGGTCCTCATGGTTCGACGCTACCCGAACAAACTCGAACTAGACATATCCGGACAGGCCCGCTCTCCGCGCCCTTCCCCCGCCCGCGGGCGGGGTGCTCGGCGGGCTGCTACTCGGCGGGGTCGATCCCGGCCCGCAGCAGGCCGTAGGTGAAGGCGTCCTCCAGGGCCTGCCAGGAGGCGGCGATGATGTTCTCGCCGACGCCGACGGTCGACCATTCGCCGTTGCCGTCACCGGTGGTGATCAGGACCCGGGTGATGGACTCGGTGCCGTGGCGGCCTTCGAGGATGCGGACCTTGTAGTCGATCAGCTCGAACTTGGCGAGCGGCGGGTAGATCCGCTCCAGGGCCACCCGCATCGCCCGGTCGAGGGCGTTGACCGGGCCGTTGCCCTCGGCGGTGGCGACGATCCGCTCGCCCTTGGCCCACAGCTTCACGGTGGCCTCGTTGGCGTGGATGCCGTCCGGGCGGTCCTCGACGATCGCCCGCCAGGACTCGGTGCGGAAGTAGCGGCGCGGCCTGCCCTCCGCCTCCTCGCGCAGCAGCAGCTCGAAGGAGGCGTCGGCGGCCTCGTAGGTGTAGCCGCGCAGCTCGCGCTCCTTGACCCGCTCGACGACCCGGGCGACCAGTGCCCGGTCGCCGCCCAGGTCGACGCCGAGCTCCTTGCCCTTGAGCTCGATGGAGGCGCGGCCCGCCATGTCGGAGACCAGCATCCGCATGGTGTTGCCGACCAGCTCGGGGTCGATGTGCTGGTAGAGGTCGGGGTCCACCTTGATGGCGGAGGCGTGCAGGCCCGCCTTGTGCGCGAACGCGGAGACGCCGACGTACGGCTGGTGGGTGGCCGGGGTGAGGTTGACGACCTCGGCGATGGCGTGCGAGATCCGGGTCATCTCGGCGAGCGAGCCCTCGGGCAGCACCTGCTTGCCGTACTTGAGCTCCAGGGCGGCGACGACCGGGAAGAGGTTGGCGTTGCCGACCCGCTCGCCGTAGCCGTTGGCGGTGCACTGGACGTGGGTGGCGCCCGCGTCGACGGCGGCGAGGGTGTTGGCGACGGCGCAGCCGGTGTCGTCCTGGGCGTGGATGCCGAGCCGGGCGCCGGTGTCGGCGAGGACGGTGGCGACCACGGCCTGGATCTGGGCGGGGAGCATGCCGCCGTTGGTGTCGCAGAGGATGACCACGTCGGCGCCCGCCTCGTGGGCGGTGCGCACCACGTCCTTGGCGTAGCCGGGGTTCTCCTTGTAGCCGTCGAAGAAGTGCTCGCAGTCGACGAAGACGCGGCGGCCCTGGGCGCGGAGGTGGGAGACGGTGTCGCGGACCATCTCCAGGTTCTCGTCCAGGGTGGTGCGCAGGGCGAGTTCGACGTGCCGGTCGTGCGACTTGGCGACCAGCGTGATCACCGGGGCTCCGGACTCGAGCAGGGCCTTGACCTGGGGGTCCTCGGCGGCGCTGCCACCGGCACGGCGGGTCGCGCCGAAGGCGACGAGCTGCGCGTTCTTGAACGCGATCTCCTGCCGGGCGCGGGCGAAGAACTCGGTGTCGCGCGGGTTGGCGCCGGGCCAGCCGCCCTCGATGAAGCCGACGCCGAAGTCGTCGAGGTGCCGGGCGATGGTCAGCTTGTCCGCGACGGTCAGATTGATGCCCTCGCGCTGAGCGCCGTCGCGCAGGGTGGTGTCGAAGACATGGAAGCTGTCGTCGACGCGGCGCGGGCTCTCGCCGTTCTCCGTGGTCATGACTGTGATGGCTCCTGTCGGATGTGGCTCCGGAAGGTCTGGATCCACTTGCCCCCATTCTCACGCGCGGTCCGTTCCCGGCGGTGGTGGGGCCGGAAAACGAAAAAACCCCTCGCGGGTGCGAGAGGTCTGCGCGCGGGTCTGGGGCACGGTGGCCGCCGTCGCGGGGGTGGCTTCCCGCGGTTCAGCGGTCACTGCGGACCGGCGCGCCGCTGCCGATAATCATCGTGGTAGCGAGCACGCCCGCAGTGTGCCACACCCGCGCGGGTGACGGACATGCGGTCTCAGGATGCGGGCGGCCGTGCGGTGGTACGGATGATCCGCGTGAGCACTCCCTCGCCCGCCGAACCCCCGTCAAGGCCGCAGCGCCCGCCGAAGGGCCCGTTGCGGGACGGGCCGGAGGGCGCGCCGGACGAGCCAGCGGAGGGACCTCCGGAAGGACCGCTCACCCCGCGGGACGGCGCCTCCGACGAGGGGGCCGGGCCGGAGCGGGAGCACCCGGCGGACCCGGCCGGGGCGTCCCGGAACCGGCGGCGGCTGGTGCTCGCGGTGGCCGCCGGGGTGTTGGTGGTGGCGGGCGTCGTCCTCGCCGTCGTGCTCACCGGGGGCGGGGGCGGCGAGGCCCACACGCCGGAGTCGGCGGCGCACGAGGTGCCGCTCCAGGTCGACGACTGGGGCGGCGGCTACCAGCGCGCCGAGCCCTACACCGACGAGGAGCTCACCGAACTGCAGCTGACGCCGGACTGCCTGATCCTGGCGCCGAAGGCGCGCCCCGGCACCCGGGCGTCCTTCTCGCGCCGGGTGTGGGTCGACGGGACCAGGCGGACCAGGTTCAGCGCGGCGCGGGTCTTCGAGGACGAGGCGACCGCGCGGGGCTTCATGGAGGACTACCTCGCCACCCTGGACAGCTGCCCGGAGCGGCACTTCGGGCAGGCCCGCTGGACCGGCGTGCACGCGGCCCCCGTGCCGAAGGTCACCGGTTTCGACCAGGTCCTCGCGGAGGAGGGCGTCCAGACCGTCGGCGCCACCGGCGGCCCGCTCGCCCTCCCCTACGTCTCCGTCTACGGCCGGGACGGCGACACCGTGCTCTCGGTGTTCGCCCAGGGCGACCGGGGCGACGCGGACGCCCTGCGCACCCTGGCCGGGGAGAAGCTCCAGGACCTCCAGAAGCGGCTGGCCGCCGCGCGCAAGGGTCAGGCCGCCGGGGTCGGCGCCCCCGGGGCCGGGGCCTCCGGCTGAGCCGTGCGGCCCGCGCGGTCCGGCTCGCCGCCGACCCGGCCCAGGTCGATGTCCCGGGTCTCCCGCATCGTCACGTACACCACGAGCGAGACCGCGGCGCACCCGGCGACGTACCAGTAGTAGCCGGACTCGACGCCGGCGTTCTTGAACCAGAGGGCGACGTACTCCGCCGTGCCGCCGAACAGGGCGTTGGCGATGGCGTACGGCAGGGCGACCCCGAGCGCGCGGATCCGGGTCGGGAAGAGCTCGGCCTTCACACAGGCGTTGATGGAGGTGTAGCCGGTGATGACGACCAGAGCGAGCAGCGAGAGGCCGAGCGCGGGCCAGAAGGAGCCCGCGTGCTTCAGCATCGTCATGATCGGCACGGTGAGCAGGGTGGAGCCGACCGCGAAGGTGATGAGCAGCGGGCGGCGGCCGATCCGGTCCGAGAGGCGCCCCGCGAGCGGCTGGATCGCGGCGAACACGATCAGCGCGCAGAAGGAGACGAGGGTGGCGGTCTGCTTGGGCAGCCCGGCGGAGTTGGACAGGTACTTCGTGAGGTAGGTGGTGTACGTGTAGTAGGCCACCGTGCCGCCCATGGTGAGCGCGATCACCAGGAACGCCTCGCGGCGGTGCGCCCACAGCGCCTTGAGGGTGCCGCGTTCGGCGGGGTCGCCGGTCCCGGGGCCTGCGGCCGGGTCGTCGGCGGACGCCTCGTACACCTCGGTCTCCAGCATGGTGCGCCGCAGGTAGAAGACGACGGCCGCGCCGAGCGCGCCCACGATGAACGGGATGCGCCAGCCCCAGCTGTGCAGGGCGGCGTCGGACATCGTCCGCTGGAGGACGATCTGCAGGCCCAGGCCGAGGATCTGACCGGCCGTCATCGACACGTACTGGAAGCTGGAGGCGAAGCCGCGGTGCTGCGGGGCGGACGCCTCGGTGAGGTAGGTGGCGCTGGCGGCGTACTCGCCGCCGACGGACAGGCCCTGGAGCAGCCGGGCGACGAGAAGGACGGCGGCGCCGCCGTAGCCCGCGACGCCGTAGGTCGGGGCGACCGCGATGAGCACCGCCGACGCGGACATCAGGGTCACGGTGAGGGTGAGGGCGGCCTTGCGGCCCTTGCGGTCGCCGACCCGGCCGAGCAGCCAGCCGCCGACGGGGCGCATGAAGAATCCGACGGCGAAGATGCCGGCGGTGTTCATGAGCTTGGCGGTGTCGTTCCCCTCGGGGAAGAACGCACCCGCGAAGTAGGTCGCGAAGCTCGCGTAGACGAACCAGTCGAACCATTCGACCATGTTTCCGGCCGAACCGACCCAGATCTTCTTCCAGTGTTCACGTCCCATGTCCCCGAACCGTGCCGGAGGCCGCCGGGCGGCTCAAGGGTGCACGGGGCAACGATCGGGAGTACTTGCGTGCGTAACGGTCACGGAAGCAGGGTTTCGGCGATGAACTCCTCGACGTGGGACAGGACTTGGGCCCGCCCGGTGCCGGGGATGCCGACCGCCACGTGCACGCTGAAGCCGTCGAGCAGGGCCCGCATCCGGTGCGCGGTGCGGTCCGCGTCGACGGCCCGGAACTCGCCGCGCGAGACGCCCTCGGCGAGGATCGCGACCAGGTCGCGGTGCCAGGCGCCCTCGATGGCGGCCTGCCTGACCCGGGCGTCGTCGTCGGCGTTCTGCGAGCGGTTCCAGACCTCCAGCCAGAGCGTCCAGTGCGGGTCGCGCGGGCCGTCCGGCACGTACACGTCGACATAGCCGTCGAGCCGTTCGCGGGCGGTGCCGGGGCGGGCGAGCAGCGCGCCGCGCTCGGCGCCGAGCCGGCCCTCGCTCCACTCCAGGGTGCGCAGCAGCAACTCGTCCTTGGTGCCGAAGTAGTAGAGCAGGTGCCCGCTGCTCATGCCGACCTGGCGGCCGAGCCCGGCCATGGTGAGGCCGTCGAGCCCGCGCTCGGCGATGGTGTCCATGGCGGCGGCGAGCACGTCCTCGATGGGCGGCGCGGCCTGGTTGCGGCGGCGGGCGGGGTGGGGCGGGTTGCTGCGCTGACTCACTCGTACGTTCTACAGGACGGACGACCGGGCGCGGGCCGCCGGACAGGCCCTACGGCACGAGCGGGCGGCCGTCCGCCCCGCGCGAGAAGGCGTGCCGCATCACGTCCGCCAGGTCCGCCGCGGGCACGGTGCCGCGCAGCCCGGCGAGCACCGGCTCGACGTCCTCGTCGCCGATCGCCCCGAGGTACTCCCCGCGCAGCTCCTTGATCACCTCGACGATCTCGGGCCGCAGCGCCATCCAGTCGCGGGAGCGGGCGATCTCGGCGCCGACCTCGTCCAGGAACCAGCGCAGCACCTCGTACGGGATGTACCGGTGCCCGGTGTTCGGGTCGAAGTGGACGTGGGGCTCGCGCGCCGGGTCCTCGTCGGGCACGACGGCGACGACGAGGGTGCGGCCGCCGTCGGCGAGGTCGTCGAGCTCCAGGTACCAGGCGTCGTCGGGCACCGAGTAGAGCGTGGTGAGCTGGTACGGCGCGGTGGGGTGCGGGGTCCTGGGCATGGGCGGACCGTCCCTCTCAGCCGGTGCCGGGACCGGCGGCGGGCGCCGTCCGGTCCGGGTCCGGCAGGTCGGCTTGAGGGACGTCGGCGGCCGGGACGGCACGGACCGCGTCGGGTGCGAAGTGGGTCTCGTACGGGCCGACGCAGTCGCCGAAGACGGTGGCGGCCTCGGCGCCGCAGCCGGGGCAGACCCGGTTGACGCCCAGGTCGCCGGCGGGCCCGCAGCAGCCGCCGAGCCGTGCGAAGTCGGGGTGGAAGTCGAGCTCCACGACGTCGTCGGGATGGGTCACGTACGAGTTCCGGGGTCCGCCCGCGACCAGCCAGTCGCCGTCCTCCCCCAGCTGCGCGGGCCCGCCCGGGTACGCCCCCGGGTAGCTGTCGTCGTCGCCCTCGTACGGCACCATCGGCGCGCCGCTGGGCTCGGGGTCGATCGCGTAGCACCCGCGTGGCAGGGTCGCGGGCGGGCGCCGCTTGCCGTCGGGGCCCTTCGTGCCGTCGTAGCCGGGGCGGTCGGGGGCCTCGGCGATCAGGTGCAGCGGGGCGGTGAGCGGGTGGGCGCAGGCCGCGCAGGTCAGGATCTCCATCGCGGCCGAGCGTACGGCGGCCCGCCCCGCGCGCGACAACGGTTTTCCGCGCGGGGGCGCGGGGCGCGGGCCCGCCGAGGCTCAGACCGCGGGCTGCTGCTGGGTGATGCAGTGGATGCCGCCGCCGCCCGCGAAGATCGGGCGGGCGTCGACGAGCACGACCTCGCGCTCCGGGAAGAGGCGGCGGAAGATCTCGGCGGCGAGCTCGTCGTGCGGGTCGTCGAAGGCGCAGAGCACCACGCCGCCGTTGCAGAGGTAGTGGTTGATGTAGGAGTAGTCGACCCAGTCGCCCTCCTCGTCGGTGAGGACGGTGGGGGCCGGGACCTCGATGACCTCCAGCGGGCGGCCCTGGGCGTCGGTCTGGCGGCGCAGCAGGTCGACGTAGAGGCGGGAGCGCTCGAAGTCGGGGTGCTGGGGGTTCTGCTGGCTGTGCACCAGGACGGTGCCGGGGCGGGCGAAGGCGGCGACGATGTCGACGTGGCCCTGGGTGCCGTACAGGCCGTAGTCCCCGGCGAGGCCGTGCGGGAGCCAGATGGCCTTGGTGGTGCCGAGCTTGGCGTGGATCTCCTGCTCGACCTGGGTCCTGGTCCACTCGGGGTTGCGGCCCGCGCCGAGCTGCACGGTGTCGGTGAGCAGGACGGTGCCCTCGCCGTCGACGTGGATCGCGCCGCCCTCGTTGACCAGCGGGGAGGGCAGTACGGGGACCCCGGCGGCGTCGGCGACATGGCGGGCGATCTTGGAGTCGTGCTCCCAGCGGGCCCAGTCCTGCGCGCCCCAGCCGTTGAAGACCCAGTCCACGGCGGCCAGCCGGCCGTCCTCGTCCTTGACGAAGGTGGGGCCGATGTCCCGCATCCAGGCGTCGTCAAGCTCGCGCTCGACCAGGTCGACGTCCGGGCCGAGCAGCGCGCGGGCCGAGTCGCCGTCGCCGGGGGCCACCACCACCGTCACCGGCTCGAAGCGGCGCACGGCGCGGGCCACGGAGGCCCAGGCGGCGCGGGCCTCGGCCAGCTCGTCGGGGTTGGTGAAGGTGGGGTTGGGGCTGGGCCAGGCCATCCAGGTGCGCTCGTGGGGCGTCCACTCGGCGGGCATGCGGTACGTCGTCATGAGAACGGGTCCTCGGGGGCTGGGGGGGATGCGGGTCGGGCACCGGCGTCACGTTTGAGTATCACTCTAAATGTTGGACCGGCATCTTCCAAGCATTGACGTGGCCGTCGCGGATGCGTCACATTGGCTGACATTGAGCGCTGCTCTAAAGATGCGCACCCAGCATCCGGGCCGCGTCCCACCCCACCCCCACACCCCCTCGCTCCGCCCCCACCCCCGTCCCCCCTTTCCCCCGGGAGTCCCCATGGCGATAGAACAGCGCGGTGTCGACACGATCCCCGAGGCCGAACGCACCAGCGGGCCCCGCGACCTGATCGCGATCCTGCTGGGCTCCAACCTCTGCCTCGGCGTGATCGTCTTCGGCTGGCTGCCGGTCTCCTTCGGGCTCGGCCTGTGGGGCGCGGTGACCTCCGTCGTCACCGGCACCCTCGTCGGCGTCGCGGTGACCGCCCCGCTCGCGCTGGTCTCGCTGCGTACCGCCACCAATCTCTCCACCTCCTCCGGCGCCTTCTTCGGCGTCCGGGGCCGCCTTGTCGGCTCGGTGGTGGGCCTGCTGCTCTCGCTCGGCTACACCGCGCTGACCCTGTGGATCGGCGGCGACGTCATGGTCGGCACCCTGGAGCGGCTGGTCGGTCTGCCGACCGGCGGCGCCGCGCACGCCGCCGTCTACGCCCTGCTCGCCGCGCTCACCGTGGTCGGCGCGGTCTACGGCTACCGACTGCTGCTCAAGCTGAGCAAGGCGCTCGCCGTCGTGATGACCCTGCTGCTCGCGGTCGGGCTGATCGCGTACGCGGGTGACTTCACCACCGCGGCCGTGCCGGACACCCCGTACCTGCTCGGCTCGTTCTGGCCGACCTGGCTGCTTTCGGCGGTCGCCGCCGGGCTCAGCGGCCCCGTCGCCTTCATCACCCTGCTCGGCGACTACACCCGCTACATCTCCCCCGAGCGGCACAACCCGCGCAAGGTCTGGTGGGCCACCTGTCTCGGCCTCGTCGTGGGCCTGCTCGTGCCGCAGCTGTTCGGCACCTTCACCGCGCTCGCCGCCCGGGCGGGCACCGACTACGCGGGCCCGCTGGTCGCCGCCTCCCCCGCCTGGTACCTGGTGCCGCTGCTGCTCGCGGCCACCGCCGGGTCGGTCGGCAACGCCGGTCTGATGCTGTACTCGATGGGGCTCGACCTGGACGCGATCCTGCCGAAGGCCACCCGTGCCCGGGCCACCCTGGTGGTCGCCGCCGTCGCCACCGCCTTCGTCTTCCTCGGCCACTTCGCGTCCGACGCGCAGACCGCGATGACCTCCTTCGTCCTGCTGCTCACCGCGATCGGCACCCCGTGGGCGGTCATCACGCTGATCGGCCACCGGCGCTGCCGCGGGGTGTACGACGCCGAGGCGCTCCAGGTCTACAACCGGCGCTCGCGCGGCGGCGTCTACTGGTACGCGGCGGGCTGGCACGCCCGGGCCACGGTCTCCTGGGCGGTCGGCGCGGCCGTCGGCCTGGCCGCCGTGTCCACCCCGCTGTACGAGGGTCCGCTGCTGTCGCTGACCGGCGGGATCGACTGCAGCTTCGTGTTCTCCGGGATCGTCGGCGGGGTGCTGTACGCGATCCTCACGCCGGGCGGCAGCACGGCCACGGCCGCCGAGGCTCAGGCGCCCGGGAACGCGCGGACGCCCGGGACGGTGTCCGTCCCGGGCGCCCTGGTCGACGCGGACCAGTAAGGGCCGGGCGACCGAAGGGAAAAGGCCCCGCCGGGCGGCCGGCGGGGCCTTCGCTCACTTCCCGAGCTGGTGCATCCAGCCGTGGACGTCCGCCGCCTTGCCGGTCTGGATCGCCAGCAGCGCCTCGCGCAGCTTCATGGTGACCTCACCCGGACGGCCGCCGGAGTGCTGCCACTCGCCCCGGGCGGACTTGACCGTGCCGACCGGGGTGATGACGGCGGCGGTGCCGCAGGCGAAGACCTCGGTGAGGGTGCCGTTCTCGGTGTCGGTCTGCCACTGGTCGACGGAGATCCGGGCCTCCTCGGAGGCGTAGCCGAGGTCCGTCGCGACCTGGAGCAGCGAGTCGCGGGTGATGCCCTCCAGGATGGAGCCGCTGAGGGCGGGCGTGACGATGCGGTCCCCGTACACGAAGTACAGGTTCATGCCGCCGAGCTCCTCGACCCACTTGTGCTCGACCGCGTCGAGGTAGCAGACCTGGTCGCAGCCCTTCTCGGCCGCCTCGGCCTGGGCCAGCAGGGAGGCCGCGTAGTTGCCGCCGGTCTTGGCGTCGCCCATGCCGCCGGGGACGGCGCGGACGCGGTCCTCGGAGGCCCAGATGGAGACGGGCTTCACGCCGCCGGGGAAGTACGGGCCCGCCGGGGAGGCGATGACCACGAAGAGGTACTCGTTGGCGGGGCGGACGCCCAGGCCGACCTCGGTCGCGATCATGAACGGGCGCAGGTAGAGCGACGCCTCGCCGCCGTGCTCCGGGACCCACGCCTTGTCCTGCTGGACCAGCAGGTCGCACGCCTCGACGAAGGTCTCGACGGGCAGCTCGGGCATGGCGAGACGGCGCGCGGACGCCTGGAACCGGCGGGCGTTGGCGTCCGGGCGGAAGCTGGCGACCGAACCGTCGGGACGGCGGTACGCCTTCAGGCCCTCGAAGATCTCCTGCGCGTAGTGCAGGACGTTGGTCGCCGGGTCGAGGGCGAGCGGGCCGTACGGCACGAGCTGGCCGTCGTGCCAGCCGCGGCCCTCGGTCCAGCGGATGGTGACCATGTGGTCGGTGAAGTGCCGGCCGAACCCGGGGTCCGCCAGGATCGCCGCGCGCTCCCCGTCCGACAGCGGGCTGGAGGAGGGCTTGAGCTCGATGGTGGGCGTCGTCATGAGTGCTTGTCCTTCACCGGTTGTGTGGGTAGGACCGCGCTCACGCCGCGCCGCACCGGTGGGCACCGGTGCTAGGACGTCCGAGCTTTCGCGCATGCCGCGGCCCCACGTTCGATTATCGCGCGTGGGGGCCGGTGCACGAAACAGGTGTGTACGCGGTCCAGGGTTCGATGGTGGCACCCTGCGACGGCACAGGTACAGCCGCCGGGTGCGGTGGGCGACCCGGCGGCTGTGGTGGAGACCTTCAGCGGCGGGTCAGCTCGCTACTCGCGCCGCGAGCGCGTCGCCGATCTCGTCCGTGGTGCGGACGGCGTCACCGCGCTCGGTGAGGTCGGCGGCGACCGCCGCCTCGATCCGCCCGGCCTCGGCGTCGTGGCCGAGGTGGCGCAGGAGCAGGGCGACGGAGAGGACGGTGGCCGTGGGGTCGGCCTTGCCCTGGCCCGCGATGTCCGGGGCGGAGCCGTGCACCGGCTCGAACATGGACGGGAAGGCGCCGGTCGGGTTGATGTTGCCCGAGGCGGCGACGCCGATGCCGCCGGAGACGGCCGCGGCGAGGTCGGTCAGGATGTCGCCGAAGAGGTTGTCGGTGACGATCACGTCGAACCGGGCCGGGTCGGTGACGAGGAAGATCGTCGCGGCGTCGACGTGCAGGTAGTCGGTGGTGACCTCGGGGTACTCGGCGGCGACCTTGGTGAAGATGTCGGTCCACAGGTGGCCCGCGAAGGTCAGCACGTTGTTCTTGTGGACCAGCGTGAGCTTCTTGCGCGGGCGGGCCTGGGCGCGGGCGAAGGCGTCCCGGACCACGCGCTCCACACCGAAGGCGGTGTTGACCGAGACCTCGGTGGCGACCTCGTGCGGCGTGCCCTTGCGGATGGTGCCGCCGTTGCCGGTGTACGGGCCCTCGGTGCCCTCGCGGACGACGACGAAGTCGATCTCCGGCTGGCCGGCGAGCGGGGTCGCGACGCCGGGGAGCAGCTTCGAGGGGCGCAGGTTGACGTGGTGGTCGAAGGCGAAGCGGAGCTTCAGGAGGAAGCCGCGCTCCAGGACGCCGGACGGCACCGAGGGGTCGCCGATGGCGCCGAGCAGGATCGCGTCGTGCTGCTTGAGGGCGTCGAGGTCGGCGTCGGTGAGGGTCTCACCGGTGGCGTGGTAGCGCTTGGCGCCGAAGTCGTACTCCGTCGTCTCCAGCTTCACATCCTGGGGAAGCACGGCCGCGAGGACCTTGAGGCCCTGGGCCACGACCTCCTGGCCGATGCCGTCGCCGGGGATGACTGCGAGATCGATGCTGTGAGACATGTCCGCACCCTACTCTTCGTCCCACCGTCTGACACGTCACGTCCAGGATGTGGACGCACGCGGTGTCGCCGTCGTGTCGGGGCGGGCCGGTGGCGCGCCGGGTGCGCAGGATGGGTGTCATGACGGACGCGCACATGGGTGATGCCGGTACGGCGGGGGCCTCGGGGTCCTTCGAGGAGCTGGTCGCGGCGGCGGCCGAGGCGCCGGTGGACGGCTGGGACTTCGGCTGGCTGGCCGGGCGGGCCACCGAGGAGCGCCCTTCGTGGGGCTTCCAGCGACTGCTGGGCGAGCGGCTGGCCGGGCCGGGGGTGACGGCGTCGCTCGACATCCAGACCGGCGGCGGTGAGGTGCTTGCCGGGGTGCCCGTACTGCCGCCGGTGGCGGCGGCCACCGAGTCCTGGCCGCCGAACCTGGCGCGGGCGACGGAGCTGCTGCGGCCGCGCGGGGTCGTGGTGGTGGCGGACCCGGACGAGCCGCCGCTGCCGTTCGCCGACGCGGCCTTCGACCTGGTCAGCAGCCGGCACCCGGCGACCGTGTGGTGGGCCGAGATCGCCCGGGTGCTGCGGCCGGGCGGCGGCTATCTGGCCCAGCACGTGGGCCCGGCCAGCGTCTGGGAGCTGGTCGAGTTCTTCCTCGGCCCGCAGCCGGCGGCGGCCCGGCTGCGGCATCCCGCGGACGAGGCGGCGGCGGCCGGGGCCGCCGGGCTCGACGTGGTGGACCTGCGGGCGGAGCGGCTGCGGATGGAGTTCCACGACATCGGGGCCGTGGTGTGGTTCCTGCGCAAGGTGATCTGGATCGTGCCGGGCTTCACGGTGGCGGGGCAGTACGAGCGACTCCGCGCGCTGGACGCGCGGATCCGCGCGGAGGGCCCGTTCGTGGCGCACTCGGCGCGCACCCTGATCGAGGCGCGCAAGCCGTAGGCCCCCCGGACGGGGGACCCAGGGGCCTCAGTGGCCGGTCTCGCCGCCGTTGTCACGGCGGTCGAGGGCGCGCTGGAGCGCGGCGGCGGCGTTCTTGCGGGCGTCGTCGCTCGTGCGGGCGGCGGAGTGGCGGACGCGGCGGGAGGTCTGAGCGGCCATGAGGGATCGACTCCTTGAGATCAGCGTTGCCCCGGGCCCGACGCGAGAGCGGCGGCACGGGATCGGTGGGGATCAAAGGCGCCGGAAGGGGCGGGGAGCGCCGCCGCAGGGGTTGCCTGCTCGGGGCTGAGCGCTCTCGACCGCCCTGCGCTCGATGGAGCGGGACGTTCGGCTTCTACAAAGCTAGGGCAGGTGACCGCATCTGTCTCCACAATTACTCGGACTTCCTACTATCTGAGACGGCGAGCCCCCGCGCCCGCGCGGTGGCGGTATTCTGCCAACCCAGCTAGATTGCGTTCCTATCTAGATGGTGATGTGATGCGCTCATGGCCGCAGACCGCAGATCCAGTTGGCTCAAGGGAGTCCTCGACCTCCTCGTCCTCTCCTGCCTCACCGAGGGCGAGAGTTACGGGTACGAGATCGCCAAGGCGCTCGCGGAGGCGGGCCTCGGCGAGATCAAGGGCGGGACGCTGTACCCGGTCCTGAACCGCCAGGAGGAGGCGGGCCTGGTGGAGGCCGAGTTCCGGGCCGCCGAGCGCGGACCGGGGCGGCGCTACTACCGGCTCACCGAGGCGGGCCGGGCGCATCTCGCGGCCGAGAGCGCGGCCTGGGCGGACTTCCACCGGGCCGTGGGCGACCAGTTGAACGTACGGGGGGACACGACATGACCGGCAACACGACTGCCGACCAGGGCCACGACGACCACCAGGACCACCAGGGGTACTTCGCCGAGCTCACCGGGGCGCTGCGCGCCGCGCGGGTGCCCGAGGACCAGATCGCGGGGACCGTCGCCGAGCTGCGCGGCCATCTGGCCGACGCGGGCACGGCGCCCGAGGAGGAGTTCGGGCCCGCCGCGGCCTTCGCGGCCTCGCTCGGCGGGGTCGTACCGGCCCCCGGGGCGCCGGAGGCCGCGGCGGAGCACTGGACCTGGACGGCGGACCTGTTCAACGACCGCCGGATGCTGACCGTCCACGGCGACCAGGGCTGGGAGGTGGAGTCCCTCGACTCGCTGGGCCGCTTCGTCTGCCGCCGGGCGCCCGGGGTGGCGCTCGCCTGGGAGTACCGGCGCGAGGTGACGGCCGGGCGGCGCCGGGCGAAGGTGTTCGCCGAGCTGGAGCCGGAGGGCTGGGAGCCGTGCGGCGAGTGGCTGGTCTACCACTACTTCAAGCGGCCCAAGGCGGTGACGGCGGGCCCGGCCGGTGAACTGGCCGACCGCCCCGCGACCCCGCGCGGCCGGCTGTTCCTGAGCCGCCGCGGCAAGGCGTTCCTGGCCGGCTGGCTGCTGCTCGCCGTCGGCGGGTTCCTGGCCCTCGGAGTGGCGGGCTTCGCGGTCGTGGCCGCGTTCGGCGGTGTGGTGTCGGCGGTGTGGACGGCGAACCTGGAGACGACGAAGGGCGTGGAGACGACGAAGGGCGTGGAGACGGCCGGGACGGTCCCCGGGACGGGAGCGGGTGCGGGCTCCGGCCCCACGGGCTGAGCGCCCGCGCGCCCACGCCGTACCAGCGCCCCCGCAGCCCCGCCCGCCCCTCACATCACGTCGCCGTCCCGCCAGTCGAACGCCAGCGTCCGCGCCCGCGCCGGGTCCGGCAGCTCGCGCCCCGGCGTCCGCCACAGGTACACCGAGCCCTCGTCCTCCGGCAGCCGCACCGGCCCGGTCGGGCCCAGGGTCTCGATCCGGCCCGGCCAGCGGACCCAGCCGCGGCCCGCGTAGAGGGCGGCGCCCGCCTCGGACGCCGAGAGCGCCCCGTACGCGAAGGTGGCGTCGACGACGGGTTCGAGGGCGGCCATGATCCGGCCGCCGAGGCCCTGGCGGCGCAGGTCGGCGCGGACGCCGACGGCTTCCACGTACCCCACCCGGAACGACCGGCCGTCGTGCAGGACCCGGCGCATGACGACGCTGCCGTGCGCGGCGATCCCCCGCTCGTCCTCGGCCCACGCGTGCACGCCGCCGAGGGCGTGGTCCCAGTCCTCGGCGGCGAACGAGCCGTCGAAGGCGGTGTCGAGCATCGCGTGGGCGGCGGCGAGCCGGTCGGGCCCGAGCGCGTGGGTCGGTGCGGTACGGATCAGCATCCGCCCAGTGTGCCGGGTGGTGCCCGGGGAGCGGCGGCGGACCGGCGGCGGAATGGGAACCGCCCCCGACCTCGGTTGGGGGACCGAGGAAGGGGGCGGTGTTCAGGGGCCGCCCGGCGCGGGCCGGGCGGCGGGCGGGCGTCAGCCCATGTGCGGGTAGCCGTACTCGGTCGGCGGGACCAGCGTCTCCTTGATGGCGCGGGTCAGCGTCCAGCGCATCAGGTTCTGCGGGGCACCGGCCTTGTCGTTGGTGCCGGAGGCGCGGCCGCCGCCGAAGGGCTGCTGGCCGACGACGGCGCCGGTCGACTTGTCGTTGATGTAGAAGTTGCCGGCCGCGAAGCGCAGCTTCTCCATCGTGTACGCGGCGGCGGCGCGGTCGCCGGAGATGACCGAGCCGGTCAGCGCGTAGTCCGACACCGACTCCATCTGGGTGAGCATGGCGTCGTAGCCCTCGGCGGAGCTGTCGTCGTACACGTGGATCGCGAGGATCGGGCCGAAGTACTCGGCCTTGAAGACCTCGTTCTCCGGGTCGGTGCACTCGATGACGGTCGGGCGGACGAAGTAGCCCTCGCTGTCGTCGTACGTGCCACCGGCGACGATGGTGCAGCTCGGGTCGGCGGCGGCACGGTCGATCGCGGCCTTGTTCTTGGCGAACGAACGCTCGTCGATGACGGCGCCGATGAAGTTCGACAGGTCGGTGACGTCACCCATGGTGATGCCGTCGACCTCGGCCGCGAACTCCTCCTTGAAGCCGTCGTTCCAGATCGAGGCCGGGACGTAGGCGCGCGAGGAGGCCGAGCACTTCTGGCCCTGGAACTCGAAGGAGCCACGGGTCAGCGCGGTCTTCAGGATGGCGCGGTCGGCGCTCGGGTGGGCGACGACGAAGTCCTTGCCACCGGTCTCGCCGACGATCCGCGGGTAGGAGCGGTACTTCTCGATGTTGTTGCCGACCGTCTTCCACAGGTGCTGGAAGGTCTTGGTCGAGCCGGTGAAGTGGATGCCGGCCAGGTCGCGGTGGTTCAGCGCCACCTCGGAGACGGCGATGCCGTCGCCGGTGACCAGGTTGATGACGCCCTTCGGCAGCCCGGCCTCCTCCAGGAGCTCCATGAGGAGCACGGCGGAGTGGGTCTGGGTCGGGGACGGCTTCCAGACCACCACGTTGCCCATCAGGGCGGGGGCGGTGGGCAGGTTGCCCGCGATGGCCGTGAAGTTGAACGGCGTGATCGCGTAGACGAAGCCCTCGAGCGGGCGGTGGTCCAGCCGGTTCCACACGCCCGGGGAGTTCGCCGGGGGCTGCTCGGCGAGGATCTGGCGGGCGTAGGCCACGTTGAAGCGCCAGAAGTCGACGAGCTCGCACGGGGTGTCGATCTCGGCCTGCTGGGCGGTCTTGGACTGGCCGAGCATGGTGGAGGCGGCGAGGGTCTCGCGCCACGGACCGGCGAGCAGCTCGGCGGCGCGCAGGATGATCGCCGCGCGGTCGTCGAAGGCCATCGCGCGCCAGGCCGGGGCGGCGGCCAGGGCCGCGTCGATCGCGTCCTGGGCGTCGGCCTCGGTGGCGCCGCGGAAGGTACCGATGACGGACTTGTGGTTGTGCGGCTGGACGACCTTGAACTCGTCGCCGCCGCCCATGCGCTTCACTCCGCCGATGGTCATCGGCAGCTCGCGCGGGTTGTCCGCCAGCTCCTTGAGCTTGACCTCAAGCCGGGCGCGCTCGGGCGAGCCGGGGGCGTAGCCGTGCACCGGCTCGTTGACGGGAGTGGGGACCTGGGTCACAGCGTCCATGAGTCTCGGAACTCCTTCTGAGGGGTGTGGGGTGTTCGCCGGGGGCCGGGGCCGGGAGGGGTGCGGCCCCGGAGTGGGGGCTCAGCCCTTGGTGAGGATGGAGCGGACGAAGAAGAGGAGGTTGGCCGGCTTCTCCGCCAGGCGGCGCATGAAGTAGCCGTACCAGTCGGTGCCGTAGGCGGTGTAGACGCGCATCCGGTGGCCCTCGGCCGCGAGCCGGTTCTGCTCCTCGCCGCGGATGCCGTACAGCATCTGGAACTCGTACTCGTCCAGCTTGCGCCCGGCGCGGCGGGCCAGCTCCTGGCCGATGGCGATGAGGCGCGGGTCGTGGGACCCGATCATCGGGTAGCCCTCGCCGTCCATCAGGATCTTCATGATCCGGACGTACGCCTTGTCGATCTCGGCCTTGTCCTGGATCGCGACCTCGGCGGGCTCCTTGTAGGCGCCCTTCACGATGCGCACGCGCGAGCCGTTGGCGGCGAGGCGGCGGGCGTCGTCCTCGGTGCGGAAGAGGTACGCCTGGATGACGCAGCCGGTCTGCGGGAAGTCCCGGCGCAGCTCGTCGTGGATGGCGAACATCGAGTCGAGGGTGGTGTGGTCCTCGGCGTCCAGGGTGACCGTGGTGCCGATCTCGGCGGCGGCCTCGACGACCGGGCGGACGTTCGCGAGCGCCAGCTCGTGGCCGCTGCCGGGGCCCTCGGGGTCGAGGGACTGGCCGAACATCGACAGCTTCACCGACATCTCGGCGCGGGTGCCGAGGCCGAGCTCCTTGAGGCGGCCGATCAGCGCCAGGTAGGCGTCACGGGCGGCGTAGGACTGCTCGACGGTGGTGATGTCCTCACCGACGACGTCGAGGGTGACCTCAAGACCGCGGGCGGCCAGGTCCTGCACGATCGGGACCACGTCGTTCACCGTCTCGCCGGCGATGAACCGCGCCACGACCTGCTTGGTCCCGGGGGCGGCCGACACGAAACGGCGCATCTTGTCGCTGCGCGACGCGGCGAGGATCACAGGACCCAGCACGGGGACCTCCAGAGGGCAGGGCGACGAAAGGTGCTGTACCCGGATTTTCGTAACCAACCGGGAACAGCACGGATAACCACCGTGAAACCTAGGGATCGCTCCGATCGTCCGCCATCTACAGCTGTCACGCATCCGTGGCCACGCTCTCAGACATCTGTCTGAAGATCCGCGCGGGCGGTGCGAGAATGGCGCCGTGAAGGGCGATTACCAGGAGCTGGTCGACGAGATCTCGGGGCTGCTCGGCACCCCCGCGACCCTGGAGAACCGCGATTTCGGGCTGATCGCCTTCGGCGCGCACGACAGCGACGACGACACCGCGATGGACCCGGTCAGGACCCGGTCGATCCTCACCAGGAAGTCCACCCCGGCGGTCCGGGCCTGGTTCGAGGGCTTCGGCATCACCCGGGCGACCGGTCCGGTGCGGATCCCGGCCGCGCCGGACGCCGGGGTGTTCCGGGCCCGGATCTGTCTGCCGGTACGCCATCGGGGTGTCGTGCTCGGCTATGTCTGGCTGCTCGACGTCGAGCCGGGCCCCTCGCACGAACGGCTGGCCGCCGCGATGGAGGCGGCGGCGCGGATCGGCGAGCTGCTCGCCGACGAGGAACGGGCGGGCGCCGACCTCTCCCGTGAGCTGCGGGCCACCCTGACGGCGGAACGCGGCTGGCAGTACGACATGGCGGTGGCGGCCCTGCGCAACGCGGTCGGCCCGGACGCCGAGGGCCTGCACGCGCTGCTCTGTGTCGCCCCCTGGTCCGGCGACGACTCCCCCTCGCCGCGTACGGTGCCGGGCGCGGCGGCCCTGTGCACGCTGCCGTGGACCCCGCCGGCCGCCCGGCCGGCCCCCGGCCCCGGCGCAGGGCCGGTCTCCGTCGGCGCGCCCCGGGCGCTCGCGGTCCTGGTGCGGCTGCGCTCGGCCGACAACCTCACGCCCGCCACCACCGCGGCGGACCGGCTGCGCGGCGGTTCGGGCGCGGCGGCCGTGGTGGGCATCGCGTCGGCCCGGCGCGGGCTCGCCGATGTCGACGTGTCCTGGCGCGAGGCCGCGTCGGCCGCCCGCGCGGCGACCGCCCAGCCGCAGCTGGGCCCGCTGGCCCGGTGGGCGGCCCTCGGCCCGTACCGGATGCTGACCGCGCTCCCGGCGGCCGAGCCCGATCCGGCGGTCCGCACCCTGCTGGCTCCGGCCCACACCGAACTGGCCCGCACGGCCGAGGTGTTCCTCGACCACGCGGGCCAGGCGGGCCGCACGGCGACGGCCCTCGGCATCCACCGCCAGACCCTCTACTACCGGCTGTCCCGCGTCGAACAGCTCACCGGCCTCGACCTGGACACGGGCGAGGACCGGCTGCTGCTGCACATGGCGCTGAAGGCGGCGAAGCTCTGAGCCGTGCCGCCCGCGGCGCCGCGCGCCGGCCGCCGGGCGTCAAGGAACCTCAGGCGCCGACGAGTTCGGCCTTGTTCATGGCGGTGACCGTCGTCGCGTGCAGGTCGTTGGTGGACATCTTGGCGAACTGGGCGGCGGCGCCGATCAGGAACGCGGCGGCGGTGAGGACGGCCAGCAGCCGGGTGGTGCGGCGGGGATTGCGCATGGGTGCCTCCTGGGCGAACAGTCGGACGGCCGTCGATCGACCGCCCAAACGACCATCACATCAGCGCCGGGCCCCGGACGCGACACCTCCGGGCATCTCGGTCATGTCGCACCGCCCGGCGGTCCCGTCGGGCGGTCCGGCCGCTCAACGCCACTCGATGAAAAGGGTGTTGCCGGTCAGGGTGGGGTCCGTCAGCGGGGTGACCGCGCCGCCCGGGCCCGTACCCGCGCCCGTACCCGCGCCCGTACCGACGATCCGGAAGCCGCGGAAGCCGTCGTACGGGTCCCCCGGCGGATGCTCCGACAGCAGGAAGCGGCTGCCGTCGGGCGAGACCAGGAGCCCTTCGCTGCCCCGGACGCCGGGGCGGGTCTCGGGGCCCGGAGCGGCGTCGGGGCCGGTGCCGACCGTGCGGAAGCCGCCCGACTCGGTACGGCACAGCAGCCGTTCGGGTCCGGTCCAGCCGACCGCGTGCAGACAGCCGGGCACCTCGCGGGCCCCCCGGACGGCCGCTCCGGCGAGCACGGTCGGCGCGTCCGGCAGCTCGACGACGCTGACGCCGGGGCCGCTCCCCCGCACCACCGTGGTCCGCAGCCCGTCCGGGGCGGTCCGCAGCAGCTCGGCCTGCACCCCGCGCGGCGGCCCGTCCACCACGACCAGCGGCAGCGCGGCACCGACGGCGGGCCCCTCGTCACGGCGTCCGGGGTCGCCGCCGCCGATCGCCCGGCTGCCGATCCGGTCCCGGCCGGACGGCAGCTGGTACGTGAACCAGACCCGGGTCCCGTCGGGCGACAGGGCCGCGTTCTGCTCATGGGCGCCGACGGTGGCGGTCCGGTCCCGGGCGGTGAGGTCGGCACGGCCGCCGTCCCGGTCCCCCGCCCGGACGTACCCGACGTGGCTGTCCTTGCCGTCCGGGGTCCGCAGCACCACCGCAAGGGTGGTGAAGTCCCGGTCGAACAGGGCCCGCACCCGGGGCACCACCCGTTCCAGGGCGTCGGACGGATAGACCGCCTCGTCCGGGTTCGTCCGGCACAGGTCGACCAGCGGGCTGAGCGTCTCCGGGCCGCCGGGGTCCCGGGAGAACACGGCCTCCGGCGGCAGGTCGAAGACCCGCTCCGCCTTCACCTTCCAGGTGCGCGGGTCCCAGGCCCGCAGCTGCACCGCCGCGAACCGGGCGCCGAGCATGCAGTCGGCGGACACCACCACGTCCGTGCCCCAGGGTCCTGGGGCGGGCGCGGCCGTCGGCACCCGGGCGGGGGCCGAGGCGGACGTGGTCGCGGGGCCGGGGTCGCCGTCCCGGGTGCAGCCGGTGACCGCGAGCAGCGTGAGGGCCGTGGTGAGGGCGGCGGCCAGGACGCGTGGCGCGGCGGTCATCGCGCGGCCCCGGCGGTGCCCGCGTGACCTTCGTACCAGGCGGCGCAGGCGCTCTCGGCGGGCCGTTCATGACAGGGCAGCCACTGCCGGCCGCGCGGCTCGGAGCTGTCCCGGACCCACAGCTGCTCGGGCTTGAGCGGGGTGCCCTCGGCGACGAACGGCTTGTCGCCGTCCTTGAGGACGAGGGCGCCGAACCCCTGGTACTCGTCGCGGTACTTGGCCTCGATGGCCCAGTCGCAGGTCTTCGCCCGGGTGACCGCCTCGACCCGGAGCCCGCCGGGCGACTCGCCGCCGCCGAGGTCGATCTTGCGGTGGGCGAAGTGGGGCTGCCCCTGGAGCGGGCCCGCGTCGGTGACGATCGGTGGGGCGGCGGGCGTCGACAGGTCGAACAGCACCCCCTCGTACGCGGCTCCGCCCTGCGGCGGCAGGTCGACGACGGTCCGGGCGGTGGGGGTGCGGCAGGAGACGTCGACGGCCTCCATCGACAGGACCGTCAGCTTCGACTGCCGTCTGCTGAACAGGTTCATCAGGAAGACGGTGGCGTCCGTGCCGGTGAACCTCGGCATCAGGTCCGCGCGGTCGTCGAACGAGCTGGGATGGCGCAGGGTGCGTCCGCCCAGCGAGGTCAGATAGCCGCGGGCCGCCTCCGCGTCCCCGTCGAGCGTGCCGAGACGGCGCTGCTCGGGCGCGGTCAGCGGGCGGTCGAGCACGACCCGCCAGGTCTCCGGCGGGCTGCGGTCGTAGTCGACGGCGGCGGTGAACGCGGTCTCCTCCTTGTCGAGGTCGTCCTGGATCCGCTGGTCGGTGGCCGCGTCGGACGGTTTCGCCGACTCGTCCAGCCACTTGGGGACGGCGTAGTTCGCGTAGATGCCGACGAGGCCGAGGGCGGCGACCAGGGAGAGGGTCGTCGCGACGACCTTCCAGCGCTTGCGGGACGGCAGGTCACGGGTGCCCGGGACGACATGGTCGACGGCGAGCGCCATCGTGGACGGCTCGTCCGGCGCGGTGGGGCGCGGCGCGGTGGCGGGCGGCGCGGTGGGCGGCACCGGGCCGGGCGCGGTCGGCTGCGGGGTCGGCTGCGGGGCGTTCTCCTGCGGGGTGCCCTCGGGCGGTGTGGTCCCGGGCGGTGTGGCCGACATGCCTGCGCTGCTCCTCCGGTTCGACGACAGGGGGCGGAACCCGCCCACCCTAGTCAACTCCCGTGGCACCGCGTCAGGTTGACCCCGGACACGAAGAACCGCACCCGGCGGGCCGGGTGCGGTTCTCGTCGTCCGTCGCGCGCGAGGCGCCCGAGGTCAGACCAGGTTGACCGAGCGGGCCGAGGCCGCGCCGATCTCGTCGGCGATCTCCGCGAGGACCGGCGCCGGGACGGTCTCGTCGACGGTGAGGACGACCAGCGCCTCGCCGCCCTCCTTGGTGCGGGAGACCTGCATGCCCGCGATGTTCAGACCGGCCTCGCCGAGGATCCGGCCGACGGTGCCGACGACACCCGGACGGTCCTCGTAGCGCAGCACCGCCATGTGGTCGGCGAGCGCCAGGTCGACGTCGTAGTCGCCGACCGCGACGATCTTCTGGAGGTGCTTGGGGCCCGCCAGGGTGCCGGAGACCGAGACCTCCTGGCCGTCGCCGAGGGTGCCGCGGACGGTGACCACGTTGCGGTGGTCGGGCGACTCGGAGCTGGTGGTGAGGCGGACCTCGACACCGCGCTCCTGGGCGAACAGCGGGGCGTTCACATAGGACACCGTCTCGTCGACGACGTCCTCGAACACGCCCTTGAGCGCGGAGAGTTCGAGCACCTTCACATCGTGCTGGGTGATCTCGCCGTACACCTCGACGTCGAGCCGTACCGCGACCTCACCGGCGAGCGCGGTGAAGATCCGGCCGAGCTTCTCGGCCAGCGGCAGACCGGGCTTCACGTCCTCGGCGATGACACCGCCCTGGACGTTCACCGCGTCCGGCACCAGCTCGCCGGCGAGCGCGAGGCGCACCGAACGGGCCACCGCGATACCGGCCTTCTCCTGCGCCTCGTCGGTGGAGGCGCCGAGGTGCGGGGTGCAGACGACCTGGTCGAGCTCGAACAGCGGGGAGTCCGTGCAGGGCTCCTTGGCGTAGACGTCGAGGCCCGCACCGGCGACCCGGCCCTCCTTGAGCGCCGAGTACAGCGCCTCCTCGTCGACGATGCCGCCGCGGGCGGCGTTGACGATCCGGACGGACGGCTTGACCTTGTGCAGCGCCTCGTCGCCGATGAGACCGAGGGTCTCGGGCGTCTTGGGGAGGTGGACGGTGATGAAGTCGGCGACCTCCAGGAGCTCGTCGAGGGCCAGCAGCTTCACCCCCATCTGGGCGGCGCGGGCGGGCTGCACATAGGGGTCGTACGCGACGATCTTCATGCCGAAGGCGGACATCCGCTGGGCGACCAGGACGCCGATGCGGCCGAGGCCGACGACGCCGAGGGTCTTCTCGCTGAGCTCGACGCCGGTGTACTTCGAGCGCTTCCACTCGCCGTTCTTCAGGGCGGTGTTGGCCTGCGGGATGTTGCGCGCGGTGGCGACCAGGAGGCCGCAGGCGAGCTCGGCGGCGGTGACGATGTTGGAGGTCGGGGCGTTCACGACCATCACGCCGGCCTTGGTGGCGGCGGACACGTCGACGTTGTCGAGGCCGACGCCGGCCCGGGCGACGACCTTCAGCTTCTTCGCGGCGGCGATGGCCTCGGCGTCGACCTTGGTCGCGGAGCGGACCAGGATGGCGTCGACGTCGGCGACGGCCGGGAGCAGTTCGGCGCGGTCCGCGCCGTTGCAGTGCCGGATCTCGAAGTCCGGGCCCAGCGCGTCCACGGTGGCGGGCGACAGCTCTTCAGCGATGAGTACGACAGGTTTCGAGCTCACGTGAGTCCTCACAAAGACAGTGCGGACGGCCGTCCCGACGGCCGCAGCGGTGAGAGGGGGCTAGCCGCGTGAAAGCGCACGACGCTGTGGGCCAGACGCGATGTTGTTTGAGCAGTGTAGTGCTGCGTCGGCGTCACTCGTACGCCTCGTTGGAAGGATCACCCGTCCGTGGTTCGACGGGATGTCCAAGGAGATGAGGCGGGGCCGGACACTGTGTCCGGCCCCGCCCCGAAGGCTTACGCCTCCTCGTCGTTCACCCAGCTCATGAGCTTGCGGAGCTCCTTGCCGGTGGTCTCCAGGAGGTGCTGCTCGTCCTGGGTCTTGTACTCGTTGTACTTCTTCAGACCGCCGTGGTACTCGTCCATCCAGTTCTTGGCGAAGGTGCCGTCCTGGATCTCGGCGAGGACCTGCTTCATCTCGGCCTTGGTGGCGTCCGTGATGATGCGCGGGCCGGTGATGTAGTCGCCCCACTCGGCGGTCTCGGAGACGGACCAGCGCATCTTCTCCAGGCCGCCCTCGTACATGAGGTCCACGATCAGCTTCAGCTCGTGGAGGCACTCGAAGTACGCGATCTCCGGCTGGTAGCCGGCCTCGACCAGGGTCTCGAAGCCCGCCTTCACCAGGGCGCTGGCGCCACCGCAGAGGACGGCCTGCTCGCCGAAGAGGTCGGTCTCGGTCTCCTCGGTGAAGGTGGTCTTGATGACACCGGCGCGGGTGCCGCCGATGGCCTTCGCGTACGACAGGGCCAGCGCGAACGCGTTGCCGGTGGCGTCCTGCTCGACGGCCGCGATCGCCGGGACGCCGCGACCCTCCTCGTACTGGCGGCGGACCAGGTGGCCCGGGCCCTTCGGGGCGACCAGGGCGACGTCGACGCCGGCCGGGGGCTTGATGAAGCCGAAGCGGACGTTGAAGCCGTGCGCGAAGAAGAGCGCGTCGCCGTCCTTCAGGTTCGGGGCGATGGACTCCTCGTAGACCTTGGCCTGGATCGGGTCCGGGATCAGGATCATGATGAGGTCGGCCTCGGCGGCCGCCTCGGCGGGGGTGACCACGCGCAGGCCCTGCTCCTCGGCCTTGGCCTTGGACGTGGAGCCCTCGTGCAGACCGACGCGGACGTCGACACCCGAGTCACGGAGCGACAGCGCGTGGGCGTGGCCCTGGCTGCCGTAGCCGATCACCGCGACCTTGCGGCCCTGGATGATGGACAGGTCTGCGTCGGCGTCGTAGAACAGCTCGGCCACTGGGAATCTCCTTGAGGTGCTGGTGTTGCTCCCACCGTACGGCGGGGTGCGGAAGGAAGGTCGGGGGGTCTCGTCAGGCGGACCGCCTGTCGGGACGGGGTTGCTGCGGTCGCTGTGCTCGCTTCGGTCAGGCGCTGCGGTCGAGGGCCCGCAGGGACCGGTCCGTGATGGACCGGGAACCACGCCCTATGGCGATCGTGCCGGACTGGACGAGTTCCTTGATGCCGAACTGCTCCAGCATCTTCAGCATCGCTTCGAGCTTGTCACTCGAACCGGTGGCCTCGATGGTGACCGCCTCGGGCGAGACGTCCACGGTCTTGGCGCGGAACAGCTGGACGATCTCGACGATCTGGGAGCGGGTCTCGTTGTCGGCGCGGACCTTCACCAGGACGAGCTCGCGCTGGATCGCGGCGCTGGGCTCGAGTTCGACGATCTTCAGGACGTTGACCAGCTTGTTGAGCTGCTTGGTCACCTGCTCCAGCGGCAGGTCCTCGACATTGACCACGATGGTGATGCGGGAGATGTCGGGGTGTTCGGTGACGCCCACGGCGAGCGAGTCGATGTTGAAGCCGCGGCGGGAGAACAGGGCGGCGATCCGGGCGAGGATGCCGGGCGTGTTCTCGACCAGGACGGAGAGCGTGTGCTTGGTGGACATGGTGTCGGTCTCTTCCCTCTAGCTCTGCTGCGTCGCGGTCTCAGTCGTCTTCGCCGTCGCCGAAGTCGGGGCGGACGCCCCGCGCGGCCATGACCTCGTCGTTGGAGGTGCCGGCGGCGACCATCGGCCACACCTGGGCGTCCTCGTGGACGATGAAGTCGACGACGACCGGCCGGTCGTTGATGGCGTTGGCCTCGGCGATGACCTTGTCGAGGTCGGCCGGGTCCTCGCAGCGCAGCGCGACGCAGCCCATGGCCTCGGAGAGCTTGACGAAGTCGGGGACGCGGGTGCCCTTGTTCGCCTTGATGTCGTCCGGGCCGGAGTGCAGGACCGTGTTGGAGTAGCGCTGGTTGTAGAACAGCGTCTGCCACTGGCGGACCATGCCGAGGGCGCCGTTGTTGATGATGGCGACCTTGATCGGGATGTTGTTCAGGGCGCAGGTGGTGAGTTCCTGGTTGGTCATCTGGAAGCAGCCGTCGCCGTCGACCGCCCAGACCGTGCGCTCCGGCATGCCGGCCTTGGCGCCCATGGCGGCGGGGACCGCGTAGCCCATGGTTCCGGCGCCGCCGGAGTTCAGCCAGGTGGCGGGCTGCTCGTAGTCGATGAAGTGGGCGGCCCACATCTGGTGCTGGCCGACGCCCGCCGCGAAGATGGTGCCCTCCGGGGCGAGTTGGCCGATCCGCTGGATGACCTGCTGCGGCGACAGGCTGCCGTCCTCGGGCAGGTCGTAGCCGAGCGGGTAGGTCTCGCGCCACCGGTTGAGGTCGGTCCACCAGGCGGTGTAGTCGCCGCGGTGGCCCTCGCTGTACTCGGTCTGGACGGCCTGGATCAGGTCGGCGATGACCTCGCGGGCGTCACCGACGATCGGGACGTCGGCGACGCGGTTCTTGCCGATCTCGGCGGGGTCGATGTCGGCGTGGACGATCTTCGCGTACGGGGCGAAGCTGTCCAGCTTGCCGGTGACGCGGTCGTCGAAGCGGGCGCCGAGGGCGACGATCAGGTCGGCCTTCTGCAGCGCGGTGACGGCGGTGACCGCACCGTGCATGCCCGGCATGCCGACGTGCAGCGGGTGGCTGTCGGGGAACGCGCCGAGCGCCATCAGGGTGGTGGTGACCGGGGCGCCGGTCAGCTCGGCGAGCATCTTCAGCTCGGCGGTGGCGTTGGCCTTGAGGACACCGCCGCCGACGTAGAGGACCGGCCGCTTGGCGGCGGTGATCAGCTTGGCGGCCTCGCGGATCTGCTTGGCGTGCGGCTTGGTGACCGGGCGGTAGCCGGGCAGGTCGGTCTGCGGCGGCCAGCTGAAGGTGGTCTTGGCCTGGAGGGCGTCCTTGGCGATGTCGACCAGGACCGGGCCCGGGCGGCCGGTGGAGGCGATGTGGAACGCCTCCGCGATGGTCCGCGGGATGTCCTCGGCCTTGGTGACCAGGAAGTTGTGCTTGGTGATCGGCATCGTGATGCCGCAGATGTCCGCCTCCTGGAAGGCGTCGGTGCCGATCGCCTTGGAGGCGACCTGGCCGGTGATCGCGACCAGCGGGACGGAGTCCATGTGCGCGTCGGCGATCGGGGTGACCAGGTTGGTGGCGCCCGGGCCCGAGGTCGCCATGCAGACGCCGACCTTGCCGGTGGCCTGGGCGTAGCCGGTGGCGGCGTGGCCCGCGCCCTGCTCGTGGCGGACCAGGATGTGGCGCACCCGGGTCGAGTCCATCATCGGGTCGTACGCCGGGAGGATGGCGCCGCCCGGAATGCCGAAGACGGTGTCGGCGCCCACTTCCTCGAGAGACCGGATGAGGGACTGCGCACCCGTGACGTGCTCGACGGTGGTGGCGGGCTGTGCGCCGCTACGGGTCCGCGGCTGCGGATGGTGCCCGGTGGCCTGCTCGGTCATCAGCATTCTCTTCTCGAGGCAGAGGGTTGGTGCCAGGTGGTGTGCGAGGCGTTTTACTTGCTTTTGGGGCGACTTCGGGGAGATCCGGTGCAACAAAAAACCCCTCGTGCCGGGAGGCAAGCGAGGGGAGCGCGTCGGGAGCGTTTCAGGCGGGCCTTCTTCGTGGGCCCGCCTCAGCCGACGCGCTGTCCAAGTACGAGAATTCGGGTGCGCATGGCACTGACCCTCTCCCCGACGCCCAGCCACTGTCAAGTGGGTGGGACGCGCGTCTCATCATGTGAGCGGGAGGGGGGTCGGTTTCCGGCTCCCACGGCGAGCGCGCCCGGCACCGGGTACTCGTCCCTGACCAGGGCACGACGCAGCCGGTACTCGTCCAGGGCGCCGGAGAAGGCCATCCCCTGGCCATGGGTGCAGCCCATGGAGCGGAGCGCGAGCACCTGTTCGGGCATGTCCACGCCGTCGGCGACCGACTGCATGCCGAGATCGCCCGCGATGCGCAGCAGACCACTGGTGATCTTGCGCAGTCTGGCCGATTCGACGATGCCTTCGACGAGACCCCGGTCGAGCTTCAGTATGTCGACGGGAAGCCGCCGCAGGGCGTTGATGGCGGCGTGTCCGCTGCCGAATCCGTCGAGCGCGATCCGGACGCCGAGGCGGCGCAGCGCGGCGAGCCGCTGCTCCAGCTCGTCGAAGGAGACCCGGGGGTCGCGGGGGTCGCTGTCGGCGAGCTCGACGATCAGCGAGCCGGACGGCAGGCCGTGCCGGGTGAGCAGCGATTCGACGGTGCCGAGCGGCAGCGAGCGGTCGAGCAGGCGGCGGGCGGACAGCCGGACGGTCACCGGGGTGCGGTGGCCGATCCCGGCCCGCTCGGCGGCCTGGGCGACGGCCTCCTCCAGGAGCCAGCGGCCGAGCTCGGCGGTGCGCTCGCTGTCCTCGGCGACCCGCAGGAACTCGGCGGGGGTGAACAGGATGCCCTGGGCGGAGCGCCAGCGGGCCTGGGCGGCGACGGCCGCGATCCGGCCGCTGGACAGGTCGACGACCGGCTGGTGGAGGAGGGCGAACTCGCCGTCGGTGAGCGCGGTGCGCAGCCGGGCGGCGAGCTCGGTGCGGCGCACCACCTCGGCCTGCATCTGGGGCGCGTAGAGCTCGACCCGGTCCTTGCCGCCGGCCTTGGCCCGGTACATGGCGAGGTCGGCGTTGCGCAGCAGGTCCCCGGCGCCGATGCCGGGCTCGGCGAAGGCGACGCCGATGGAGGCGGCGACCCGCACCTCGCCGTTGCCGCCGACGGTGTACGGCTGGGAGAGGGTGACCCGCAGCCGGTCGGCGATCTCGGCGACGCGGCATTCGCGGTCGGCCCGGTCGCGGCTGCCGTCGCCGAGGATGAGCGCGGCGAACTCGTCGCCGCCGAGCCGGGCGGCGGTGTCCCCGGCCCGCACCGAGTCCTGGAGCCGCCGGGCGGCCTGCACGAGCAGTTCGTCCCCGGCCTGGTGGCCGAGCCGGTCGTTGACCGCCTTGAAGCCGTCGAGGTCGATGAAGAGCACGGCGGTGCCGGGGTCGGTGGATCTGCGGCCGCTGAGGGCGCCGCGCACCCGGTCGGTGAACAGCGCCCGGTTGGGCAGGTCGGTGAGCGGGTCGTGCTCGGCGTTGTGCCGCAACTGGGCCTGGAGCCTGACCCGTTCGGTGACGTCCCGGCTGTTGAAGATCAGGCCGCCCTGGTGGCGGTTGACGGTGGACTCGACGTTGAGCCAGTCGCCGCGGCCGGAGCGGAAGCGGCACTCGATCCGGGTGGTGGGCTCCTCGGAGGGCGGTGCGGCGAGGAAGCGGCGCACCTCGTGGACGACGCCGCCGAGGTCCTCGGGGTGGATGAGGGCGGCCAGCTCGGAGCCGATCAGGTCCTCGGCCTCGCGCCCGTACACCCCGGTGGCGGCGGGGCTGACGTAGCGCAGTATCCCGGTGGGCGCGGCGATCATGATGACGTCGCTCGAACCCTGCACGAGGGACCTGAAGTGGTTCTCCTTCTGGGCGAGTTCATGGGTGAGGGCGATGTTGTCGAGCAGCATGATGCCCTGCCGGACGACGAGCGCGAGGACGACCGTGCAGCCGGTGAAGACGACGACCCGGTCCACCCGGCGGCCCTCGACGACGTTGTACAGGATGCCGAGGGTGCAGACCGCGGCGGCGAGGTACGGGGTGAGGGCGGCCAGCGAACCGGCGATCGGGCGACTGTGCGGCTGCCGGGCGCGGACGGCGGCCGGGGCCGGGTCGACCGGGCGGCGCACGCCCCAGGGGGCGTAGGCCAGGAGCAGCGAGCCGGCGAACCAGCCCGCGTCGAGCAGCTGGCCCGAGCTGTAGTGCTCGCGCAGCAGCGGCGAGGTGAACAGCGCGTCGCACAGGACGGTGAGCGCGAGGGCCGCGATGGCGGTGTTGATCGCGGAGCGGTTGATGTGCGAGCGCCGGAAGTGCAGCGCGAGCACCATGCTGACCAGGACGATGTCGAGGAGCGGGTACGCGAGGGAGAGCGCCGCCCGGGTGACGCTCTCGCCGGGCACGTACGCGGTGTGCGCGAGGGCGAGGCTCCAGGACAGGGTGAGCAGCGAGCCGCCGATCAGCCAGGAGTCGAGGCCGAGGCAGACCCAGCCGGCCCGGGTGACGGGTTTCTTGGCGAGGACGAGCAGGCCGACGATGGCGGGCGGCGCGAAAAGTAAGAAGCAGAGGTCGGCGAGGGACGGGCTGGGCACGGTCCGGCGGAGCAGGACCTCGTACCAGCCCCAGACCCCGTTGCCCACGGCGGCCATGAAGGAGGAGAAGGCGAACAGGTACCAGGCGGGGCGGAAGCTGTGGTGGTGGCCCCGGGCGTAGCGGAAGCAGGAGACCGCGGCGGCGAAGGCGGCGGCGCTCAGGCCGAAGTCGCCCATGACCAGGGCGAGTTCCTCGGAGCCCCAGCCGAGGGCGGCGCCCGTCGCGTATCCCCCGCAGACCAGGCCGAGGGCGATCTGGGTGAGCAGGCTGCCGAGGCCGGAGCCGCCCGGCCGGTCCCGGCCCGCGCCGGATCCGGGTGCGGAGCCGTGTCCTGCGGGGCCGCCGGTGGCGGTGACGGCCGCCGGGTGTCCGATCAGCGCGCCCGCGTTCACCGGGTCCTCCGGGGTCTCTCCGGGGTGCTGGTGCGCGGGCTGCCGGGCGGGGCCGTCGTCGATCCCGTCGTCGATCCCGTCGGGACGCGCCACGGCGTGCCCGCCGCAGCCGCCGCCCGCGAGGTCCTGGCGGCTGTCGCAGCGGGGCCCGCCGGGCGCGTGCCCGGGGCCGGGCGCTGCGGGCGCGGTCGGTGCGCGAGGGGTGTCCGGTGCCCGGTGGGCGTCCGACGCGCGGGGCGCGGGGACGGCGACGGGGCTCGGTGCCCGGCCGGGTGGTGGGGCGAGGGTGTGGCCGTCGCGCGCCGCGCCCTCGGTGGGCGCGCGGTCCGGCCGGTCCGGCCGGCCGGCCGCCGCGAGGCGCGGGGGGATGGCCGACGGCGGTGTCGCCGCGTCGGATCGTCGCTCGCTCGGCCGTGCTCCACCCGTCGCCCCCCTCGGAATCTGATGTCCCGTCACGTCGCTCCCCAGCGTCTGCCCGTACTCGACGCAGTCCCCCCGCTCCGGGGACCATACACCAGGATCGTCACTCAGGGACAGGGTCACAGTACTCTGCGTGACGACCAGGGGGCTCATGAACAGCGCACTCAGGGGGCGCACACCGGCCGGGCGCCGCCCGGGAGTTGGCGAGATCTCGCCATGGGCCTCGCCGCCGATCTGGCCACGGTTCCCGGCCCGGCCGGGCCCTCCCGTCGGTCACGCCACCGGTCACGTCGTGAGGACGACGTTCGCCGGCTCCTCCCCCGCCGCGAACCGGGTCAGCTGGGCCGCGACGAGCCGCTTCGCGCGCGGCATGAACGCCGAGCTCGAACCGCCCACGTGGGGGCTGACGAGCACACCGGGAGCGTGCCACAGCGGGTGTCCGGCGGGCAGCGGTTCCGGGTCGGTGACGTCGAGGGCCGCGGTGATGCGCCCGTTCCCGGTCTCCTTCAGGAGCGCGGCGGTGTCCACCACCGGCCCGCGGGCCATGTTGACCAGCAGCGCGCCGTCCTTCATCCGGGCCAGGAAGTCCGCGTCGGCCAGGTGCCGGGTGTCCGGGGTGAGCGGGGTGGACAGGATCACCACGTCGGCCTCGGGGAGCAGCGCGGGCAGCTCGCCCAGCGGGTGCACGGGCCCGCGCTCGGTGGTGCGAGCGGAGCGCGCGACGCGCACGACCCGCGCACACTCGAAGGGCGCGAGCCGGTCCTCGATGGCGGCGCCGATCGATCCGTACCCGACGATCAGCACCGATCGGTCGGCGAGCGCCGGGTAGAACCCGGACCGCCATTCCTCGGCGTCCTGGCCGCGTACGAAGCCGGGGATGCCGCGCAGCGAGGCGAGGATCAGGGCGAGGGTGAGCTCGGCGGTGCTGGCCTCGTGGACGCCCTTGGCGTTGCACAGCCGGACGCCGGGGCGGAGCGCGCCGATGCCGGGGGTGACGTGGTCGACCCCGGCGGACAGCGTCTGCACCACCCGGACCGAGCGCATCCCGGCCAGCGGCCGGATCGCGATCTCCTCGCCCTTCATGTACGGCACGACGTAGAAGGCGCAGTCGGCCGGGTCGGCCGGGAAGTCCGGGCCGCCGTCCCAGAAGCGGTAGTTCAGGCCCGACGCGCCCGGCGCGGGCAGCCCTTCGATCTCCTCGGCCGGAATCGGAAGCCACACGTCAGTGGCGGTGTCATCGAAGCTCATGTCACGGAGGCTATGCGAAGAATCCCGCGCGCCATTGGTTACTTTGGGGGCTGCACAGGGAGGGGTACCGGCGGTGGAGCGCAGGACGATCGGGGCGACGGCGCTCGGTGTGGGTGCGGTGGGCCTCGGATGCATGCCGATGAACTGGGCGTACAGCGCCTCGCAGCGGCGCGGTGACCGCTCGCTGCGGACGGTGCACGCGGCCCTGGACGCCGGGGTGAACCTGCTCGACACCGCCGACATGTACGGCCCGTTCACCAACGAGCTGCTGCTCGGGCGGGTGTTGAAGGAGCGCAGGGCGGACGCCTTCGTGTCGACCAAGTGCGGTCTCCTTGTCGGCGACGGGCACATCGTCGCCAACGGCCGCCCCGGGTACGTCCGCAGGGCCTGCGACGCCTCGCTGCGGCGGCTCCAGACCGACGTCATCGACCTGTACCAGCTGCACCGGGCGGACCCCGAGGTGCCGGTGGAGGAGACCTGGGGCGCGATGGCCGAGCTGGTCGCGGCGGGCAAGGTGCGGGCGCTCGGACTGTGCGCGGTCGGCGCCCGCTCGACCCGGCGCGGGGCGACCGGCGGCGGCTACGACGGAACGATCCGGCAGCTGGAGCGGGTGCAGCAGGTGTTCCCGGTGAGCGCCGTCGAGGCGGAGCTGTCGGTGTGGTCGCCCGAGGTGCTGCGGCGGCTGCTGCCGTGGTGCGCGGCGCGCGGGGTGGGCTTCCTGGCGGCGCTGCCGCTCGGCGCGGGCTTCCTGACCGGCACGCTGACCCCGGGCGGCGGCTTCGAGCAGGACGACCCGCGGGCCCGGCACCCGCGGTTCACGGCCGAGATGATGGCCGCGAACCAGCCGCTCGTGGCGGGCCTGCGGCGGGTCGCGGCCCGGCACGGGGACGACGTCACCCCGGCGCAGGTCGCGCTGGCCTGGGTGCTCGCGCAGGGGCCGCACGTGATCCCGGTGCCGGGCGCCAAGCGGGAGCGGTGGGCGGTGGAGAACGCCCGGGCGGCGGGGCTGGTCCTCGCCCCGGCCGACCTGGCGGAGATCGCGGCCCTCCCGGCGCCCCAGGGGTCCTGGGACTGAACCGCCGATCCGGTGTATCAAGGGGAGGGATACCGCCGCCGGAAGGGATCGGGACCGTGGGCCGAGTCGTCATGGGCAGAGCAGTGGCGGGCGGCGCGGCGGCGCTGCTCCTGGTGACCGGCTGCTCGTCGGGTACGGACCCGGGTACGGGTACCCGTACGGAGGCGCCTACGGGTACGACGGCCCCGGCGCCGTCCTCCCCCTCGTCCCCCACCTCGGCTCCGCCCGCCGCCACCGGCTCGGTCCGGGTCGTGCGCACCCTCACCGAGGGGCTGCGCTCCCCGTGGGGCCTGGTGGAGCTGCCCGGCGGCGCTCTGCTGGTCTCCTCGCGCGACGAGCGGACCGTCACCCGGATCGACGCCCGCACCGGGCGGCAGGCGTCGCTGGGCGAGGTGCCCGGGGTGGTGCCCGGCGGTGAGGGCGGGCTGCTCGGGCTCGCCCACCGGGACGGGTGGCTGTACGCGTACCTCACCGCGGCCGACGACAACCGGATCGTCCGGATGCGGTACGGGGGCGGCCCGGGCGACCGGCTCGGGGCGCCGGAGCCGGTGCTGACCGGGATCCCCAAGGGCGTGATCCACAACGGTGGCCGGATCGCGTTCGGCCCGGACGGGATGCTGTACGCGGGCACCGGCGAGACCGGCCGGACGGGTCTCGCCCAGGACCGGTCCTCGCTCGGCGGGAAGATCCTGCGGATGACCCCGGAGGGCCGCCCGGCGCCCGGCAACCCCTTCCCGGACTCGGTGGTCCTCTCGTACGGCCACCGCAATGTCCAGGGCCTGGCCTGGGACGACCGGGGGCGGCTGTGGGCGGGCGAGTTCGGCCAGAACACCTGGGACGAGCTGAATCTGATCGCGCCGGGCGGCAACTACGGCTGGCCGGTGGTCGAGGGCCGGGCCGGGCGGGCCGGGTTCACCGACCCGGTCGCCCAGTGGCCGACGGACCAGGCGTCGCCGAGCGGCATCGCGTACGCCAAGGGCGCGATCTGGCTGGCGGGGCTGCGCGGCGAACGGCTGTGGCGGGTCCCGGTGCCGGGGCCGGGGGCGGGCGCGGGGGAACGTTCCGGCACGCCGAAGGCGTTCCTTCAGGGCGCGTACGGGCGGCTGCGCACGGTGGTGGCGACGGCGGGCGGCTCCGGGCTCTGGCTGGTGACCAGCGAGACGGACACCCGGGGCACGCCGGAGCCGGGCGACGACCGGGTGCTCCGGCTGGAGGTCGGCTGACGCCGGGCGAACGGCGCGGCCGACGACTATTCGTCGTCTATCAACGACTGGTCGAGGACGGCGACGGACACGAGGATCAGGAACGCGCGGTGCACCATGTAGTCGACCGTGAGGCCGGGCGACACCGAGACGACCCTGATGTCCTCGCCGCTGACGGCCTGGGACACCGGCGTGAACGGGTCCTCAGCGAGCTTGAGCAGACCGCGCTCCAGCAGCTTGCGGCGCTCCTCGGGCAGAGCGTCGCGCTGGCTGGCGGCCCGCTCCGTGAACTCGATCTGGTACAACACGGCTCCTCCGGTGTGACGGCCGTCTCCAGTATGGCCCACGGGTCAGACGGCCGCGTCGAGCAGCCGTAGCCGGTGGGCCAGGGCCGCCGCCTCTCCTCTGCCCTGGACGCCCAGTTTGGCGAGGATGTTGGAGACGTGGACGCTCGCCGTCTTCGGGGAGATGAACAGTTCCTCGGCGATCTGGCGGTTGGTGCGGCCCACCGTGACGAGGCGCAGCACGTCCTGTTCGCGCGGGGTCAGTCCGAAGGTGTCGGCGGGGCCCTCGGCGGGGTCGGGGGCGGCCGTGGGTTCGTCGGCCGGGTCGAGGGTGAGCCGGGCCCGGGCGGCCAGCAGGTCGATGTCCTCGCGCAGCGGGTGCGCACCGAGCCGTACGGCGGTGGTGTGGGCGGCCCGGAGCAGGGCGGCGGCCTCGGTGCGGCGGCCGCCTTCGGCGAGGAGCGCGTCGGCGAGCCGGTGGCGGGCCCTGGCCAGCAGGTACGGCTGGTCGAGCGGTTCGAGGGCGGCGACCGTCTCGGCCCAGCGTTCGGCGGTGGCGCGGTCCTCGGCGCGGGCGAGTTCGGCGGAGACGTAGTGGGCGTACCCCTGCCAGACCGGGGCGGGGGTGGCGAGGCCGCGGAGTGCCCGCCGGACGTCGTCGAGGGCGGCGGCCCGGCCCTCGGCGGCGGCCGGGAGGCCGCGGGCGTCGGCCTCGGCGGTGACGGCGCTCAGCAGCAGCGGCCAGCCGTAGCGGTGGGTGCCGGGCGGGAAGCCGTCCTCGGCGGCGGTGGCGAGCGCCGCGCGGACGTCCGCGAGCCGGCCCTCGGCGGCGGCGAGCGCGGTGGCCACCCGGGCCATCGGCAGCGTGTACTGCGGGATCGGGTCGCGGGAGCCGTAGGCGGCGCGGGCGGCGGCGAGATGGCCGGCGGCGGCGGTCAGTTCGCCGCGTCCGGTGGCGATCTCGGCGAGCCACAGCGAGGCGGAGGCGCTCGGCTTGGTACCGGCGGGCAGCGTGAGCATGTCCCGGGCCTCGTCCTGGGCCTCGTCCCAACGGCCCAGCGACAGCAGCGACTCGGCCTTGTTGGCGCGGATCCAGCCCGCCGAGCCGAGCAGGCCGCGCCGCCGGGTGAGTTCGAGGCCCTGGTCGGCGACGGTCACGGACTCCGCGGAGCGGCCGAGGGATTCGAGCGCGGAGGAGATGTTGATGTGGGCGCGGGCGGCCTCGTGGTCGTGGCCGAGCGCGGTGGTGCGGGCGCGCACCTCGTGCATCTCGGCGAGACCGGCGTCGACGTCCCCGGCGGAGACCATGATGGTGCCGAGGGTGAGCCGGGCGGCCAGTTCGATGTCCTCGGCCTTGACCAGGCGGGCGTACTCGACGGCCCGTTCGGCGGCGGCCAGCGAGTCGGGGCCCGGGGCGCGGAGCATGCCCCAGCCCGCGACCCCGGTGAGCACCATGGCGTGCACGGCGGACGGCGGCAGGCCCCGGACGAGTTCCTGGGCGCGGGATATCTCCTCCCAGCCGTCGCCGCGGCCGAGGTTGGACTGGAGCCTGGCCATCTCGCACAGGAACCAGGCGGCGCGCAGCGGGTCGCTCGCGGGTTCCGCGGCGGCGACGGCGTCCGTGTCGGCGTCGAGGAGGCGCAGCGCGGTGCGGCAGATCTTCAGGGCGCGTTCGCGTTCGCCGCCGAGCCGGGCGGCGACCAGGGCTTCGGCGAGCAGGTCCAGGTAGCGCAGCGGGGTGGTCTCGGGGTCGCAGCCGCTGGGGTTCCCCCTGCCGAAGGTAAGGGGAGGATACGAGTCGGCGAAGTCCATCGGGCGCAGGGCGTCGCGGACCTCGTCGGGGACGGCGTCCCAGAGTTCCATGGCGCGTTCGAGCAGGCCGAGCTGTTCGGCGTACGCGTGCCGCTTGCGGGTCTCGACGGAGGCGCGGAGCACGGCGGGCAGGGCGCGGGCGGCGTCGCGGGCGTGGAACCAGTAGGTGGCGAGCCGGTTGGCGCGTTCGTCGGCGCGGACCAGGGCCGGGTCGGTCTCCAGGGCTTCGGCGTAGCGGCGGTTGAGCCGGGAGCGTTCGCCGGGGAGCAGGTCGTCGCTGACGGCCTCGCGGACCAGGGAGTGCCGGAAACGGTAGCCGTCGCCTTCAGGGGCGGCCAGCAGGATGTTGGCGCCGACGGCGGCGCGCAGGGCCTCGATGAGGGCGTCCTCGCCGAGCTGGGCGACGGCGGCGAGCAGGTCGTACTCGACGGTGGAGCCGCCCTCGGCGACGATCCTGACCACCCGCTGGGCGCCGTCGGGGAGGGCTTCGACGCGGACGAGGAGGAGGTCGCGCAGGGAGTCGCTGAGTTCGGCGGCGGCGCAGCCGAACTCGTGGGAGGCGACGAGTTCCTCGACGAAGAAGGCGTTGCCGTCGGAGCGTTCGAAGACCTCGTCGAGGAGGCCGGCGTCGGGTTCGGCGGCGAGGATGCCGGTGAGCTGGCGGTGCACCTCGGCGCGGGTGAAGCGGGCGAGTTCGACGCGGCGGACGGAGCGCAGCCGGTCGAGTTCGGCGAGCAGCGGGCGCAGCGGGTGGCGGCGGTGGATGTCGTCGGCGCGGTAGCTGGCGAGGACGCAGATCCGGCCGTGGGCGAGGGTGCGGAAGAGGTAGGCGAGCAGGTGCCGGGTGGAGGTGTCGGCCCAGTGCAGGTCTTCCAGGACCACGACGACGGTGCGGTCGGCGGCGAGCCGTTCCAGGAGCCGTACGGTCAGTTCGAAGAGGCGGGCGGTGGCCTCCTCGGCGTGCGGGTCGCGGCCGCCGAGCTCGGCGAGTTCGGGCAGCAGCCGGGCGAGTTCGCCCTCGTGGCCCTCGGCGGCGGCGGCGAACTCCTCGGGGAGGGCGCGGCGCAGGGCGCGCAGGGCGGCCGAGAAGGGGGCGAAAGGCAGGCCGTCGGCGCCGATCTCGACGCAGCCGCCGAGCGCGACGACCGCGCCCGTGGCACGGGCGCGGTCGGTGAACTCCTCGATGAGCCGGGTCTTGCCGACGCCCGCCTCGCCGCCGAGCAGCAGCGCCTGGGGCTCCGCCCGGGCGGCCCGGGCGAGCGCTTCGGTGAGGGCGGTGAGCTCACCGGCCCGGCCGACGAACACGGGGCTGACTGACCTGGTCTCCACGGCGCCGAGCATCGCACAGGCGTCCGTTCTGGTGTGTGAACGGATCTCCACCGGGGGTCACGCGGCCCTGGCGAAGCGGCCCCGGCCGTCACTCACCCGCCCTTCGGGTTCCTGGCGGGCGCTGCCGCGCCGGGCGGCCCGGGCGGCCTGCCGGGCGAGGCGGCGGTCGGCGGCCTCGCGGACGAGCTCGGCGTGGCGGGCCTGGTGGAGTTCGTACTCGAACATGGGGTGCTCCCTGGGGTTTCGGTGTCGCTCTCTGCGATGCCTCTACTTTCTCGGCCCAGGGGGGTGCGCCACATGGGGAGAGTGCCGCATGTTCGGGGGGTGGGGGGCCTTAGGGAGGTCCTAGGGGGCCTTAGGTGGCCTGAGGGGCTTCCTCAGGCGGGCCTCAGCGGGTGTCCGGGCCGTCGGGGAGCGGCTTGCGCCAGACCGAGATGTGCTTCGTGGAGTCCTGGGTGAACGGGGTCCCGTCCCAGTCCGCGACCCGGCGCTCCCGTTCCAGACCGGCGATCCTGGCCATCAGGTCGAGCTCGGCGGGCCAGGCGTACCGGTGCCGGGAGTCCTCGCGGCGGTAGCGGCCGTCCGCGCCGTCGCGGGTGAGGTGGTGGGAGACGAGGATCTGCTCGACCAGGTCGAAGGTGTCGAAGCCGAGGTGCCGCTCGGAGACGTCGAACGGCACGGCGACCTGGCCGGGCGGCAGGTGCCTGAGCGGGGGTACGCCGAGCTCGATGACGAACCGGCCGCCGGGCGCCAGGTGCCGGGCGGCGTTGCGGAAGCACTCGACCTGCTCGTCCTGGGTGAGCAGGTTCGTGATGGTGTTGTAGACGAGGTAGACCAGGGTGAACTCGCCGGGCACGACGGTGGTGGCCATGTCGCCGATGACCACCGGGAGCGTGTCCGCGTCGGTCTTGCGCCGCAGCACCTCCGCCATGTGCGTGGACAGTTCGATGCCCACGACCGGCACGCCACGGGCCCGCAGCGGGACTCCCACGCGGCCGGTGCCGATGGCGAACTCCAGTGCCCGGCCGTCACCGGCGAGCTCGGCGAGGAAGGCGAGGGCCGGTCCGAGGGCGGCGGCCGAGGACATCTCCGTCTCCTCCGCGTCGTAGCGCTCGGCGGTCTCGCGGGTCCACAGTTCGCTGCTCGTCATGGCCCTCACCCTGCCGGGCGCGGAGGGCCGCTGTCGAAGCTTTTTCCGTGTCCGGCGAGCCGCTAGCGCGGACCCGCTTCCGCGCTCCGCACGGTCTCGGTGCGCTGGAGGGGCAGCCGGGCGGCCTCCTCCGGCGCCGGGGTGTCCGTCTCCCGCGCGTCCGCCGCCGCCCGGCATTCCGGCGGCTCGATGCTGATGCGGGGCAGGCGGCGGTCGAGCCAGCGGGGCAGCCACCAGTTGGCGCCGCCGAGCATGTGCATGAGGGCGGGGACGAGGAGGGTGCGCAGGACGAAGGCGTCCAGGGCGACGGCGGCGGCGAGGGCGATGCCGAACATCGCGATGACGCGGTCGCCGGAGAGGACGAAGGCGAGGAAGACGGAGATCATGATGACCGCCGCGGAGTTGATCACGCGGCTGGTCTCGGCGAGGCCGACCCGGACCGCCCGGCGGTTGTCGCCGGTCTCCAGCCATTCCTCGTACATCCGGCTGACCAGGAACACCTGGTAGTCCATGGAGAGCCCGAACAGCACCGAGACCATGATCACGGGCAGGAAGGGTTCGATCGGGCCCGCGCTGCCGAGGCCGAGGGGTTCGCTGCCCCAGCCCCACTGGAAGATCGCCACGACCACGCCGAAGGCTCCGGCGACGGCGGCCACGTTCATGAACGCGGCCTTCAAGGGGATGCCGATCGAGCGGAACGCGAGCAACAGAAGGAGGCAGCCGAGGGCGATCACGACGCCGACGAACAGCGGCAGCTTGCCGATGATGATGTCGGCGAAGTCGTCATAGGAGGCGGTGACGCCGCCGACGTGGACCTGGAGCGAGGTGCCGTCGGACGCGGTCGGCAGCACGTCGTCGCGGAGCCGGTCGACGAGTTCGCTGGTGGCCTTGGACTGCGGCGAGGAGTCGGGGACGACGGTGAGGACGGCGGTGTCGCCGGAGCCGTTGTAGGTGACCGGGGAGACGGCCTCGACGCCCTTGGTGTGTTCGAGGCGGGCCGGGAGCGCGTCGAGGGCGACCCGGGCGTCGGCGCCGTCGAGGCTCGCGACGAGGGTGAGGGGGCCGTTCACGCCCGGTCCGAAGCCGTCGGCGAGCAGGTCGTACGCCTTGCGGGTGGTGGCGGTGGCCGGGTTGTTGCCCTGGTCGGAGGTGCCGAGGTGGAGCGAGAGGGTGGGCAGCGCGAGGACCACCATGACGACGGCGGCGACCGCGCCGAGCAGCTTGGGGTGGCGTTCCACGAAAGCCGACCAGCGGGCGGCGAAGCCGGTGGGCAGCTCGGGCTGCGGGCCGTGCTCGGCGAGCTGCCTGCGTTCGCGGCGGCTGAGCGCCCGCATCCCGATCAGCGACAGCAGCGCGGGCAGCAGGGTGACGGAGGCGGCGACGGTGAGGACGACGGTCAGCGAGGCGGCGATGGCGACGCCGTTGAGGAAGCTGAGCCGCAGGATCAGCATGCCGAGCAGCGCGATGCAGACCGTGGCGCCCGCGAAGACGACGGCCCGTCCGGTGGTGGCGACCGCGATCCGGGCCGCCTCCGGTACCGGCAGGCCGCGTTTGAGGCCCTTGCGGTGCCGGGTGACGATGAACAGCGCGTAGTCGATGCCGACGCCGAGGCCGATCAGCATGCCGAGCATGGGCGCGAAGTCGGCGACCGTCATCAGGTGGCCGAGGAGCACGATGCCGGAGTAGGCGATGCCGACGCTGACCAGGGCGGTCGCGATGGGCAGCAGGGAGGCGGCGAGCGAGCCGAAGGCGAGGAAGAGGACGACGGCGGCGACGACCACGCCGACGGCTTCGGCGATGTGGCCGCCGGGTGCCTCGGTGAGGGCGACGGCGGTGCCGCCGAGTTCGACCTGGACGCCGTCGCCCCCGGCGCCGCGCGCGGTGTCGACGAGGGCCTTGGCCTGGGCTTCGGGGATGTCGTCGGCCTGCGCGTCGAAGGCGAGGGTGGCGTAGGCGGTGCGGCCGTCCTCGCTGATCCTGCTGGGGTCGGAGCCGTACGGGGAGGTGACGGAGGCGACGCCGGGCAGGTGCTCGACCTTGTGGAGCATCGCGGTCATCCGCGCTTCCACGTCGGCGGCGCGCACGCTGCCCCGGTCGGTGTGCCAGACGATGGTGTCGGTGTCGCCGCCGAGGCCGTGGAAGCCCTGTTCGAGCAGGGCGGTGGCGCGGCCGGACTCGGTGCCGGGCACCTCGTAGTCGTTGGAGTACGCGCTGCCGGCGATCGCCGCACCCGTGGCGGCCCCGCCGAGCGCGAGGAGCCAGACCAGAACGACGACGAGGCGGTGCGTGACGCACCACCGGGCGATAGCGGCCAACGGACGTGCTCCCTGTGGTTCGGTGCTCCGCCCACTGTTACAGCCAAACGTGATCGTTTGTCCCTTTCGTGGCGATGCTCACAGGCCGGTGCGGGGGTACGGGACCGATGGCCCCGCTCCCCCGCTCCGAACGCCCCCCGAAGACCCTCCGAAGACCCCCCGAAGACCTCTCGGGGGCGGGACCTCAGCCCGAGACGCTGGTGCGTCCGTTCTCGATGTGCCCCATGAGGCGGCGCCGGAAGCCGTCGGGGCCGGTGACCTCGACGTCGTACCAGCCGTGCGCGTCGGCGGCGGAGTGCACGACCGTACGGGACCTGCCGGGCTTCACGGTCACCGTGCGGGTCCAGCCCTCGGGGTTGTCGGCGAGGTCGTCGGCGTCGACGTAGCCGAGCGGCCGGACGGTGAAGGTGACCGGGGTCCTGGCCGCGTTGCGCAGCGTGAGGTGCAGGTCACGGTCGTGGTGGTCGACCCGGGACGCCAGCCCGGCGGTGCCGCCCGCCGGTCCGGCGAACTCGCGGCGGAAGCCGTTGGGGCCGGTGACGGTGAACCGGTAACGATCACCGGCAAGGGGGACGGTCCAGCGGCCGGTGCCCCTGACGTCGGCGTGCTGCGGGACGGCGAACTCCCCCGCGTACGGGTAGAGCGCGAAGTGCGCGCTGGCCCGGCCGGTGTTGCGCAGCTCGACCGTGACCGTGCGGTGGCCGACGGTGGCGACGGCGTCCGGCTGGTACGGCAGCGGGCGGGCCGGGCGGGTGCCGGGCTCCTGCACGGGCATGGTCTGCACGGCCGGGGGCCGGGGCCGCCAGCGGCCGGTGAACGGCGGCACGGGCTCGGGCTGCTCGACCGGCGGCAGACGGCGGGTGCGGGTGAAGTCGAAGGCGGAGGTGAGGTCACCGGTGACGGCCCGCCGCCAGGGGGTGATGTTGGGCTCGCGGACGCCGGTGACCTGCTCCAGGAAGCGGATCACCGAGGTGTGGTCGAAGGTCTCGGAGCAGACGTAGCCGCCGACCGACCACGGGGAGACGGCGAGCAGCGGGACCCGGATGCCGAGGCCGGTGGGGCGGCCCTGCCAGCGCTCGGCGGCGCCGCGCGGGTCGTCGGCGCCGGGCACCGGCGGCGGCACGTGGTCGAAGAAACCGTCGTTCTCGTCGTAGTTGATCAGGACGACGGTGTGCCGCCAGACCTCGGGGTGCGAGCCGAGGGCGTCGAGCACCCGGTAGACGAGGGAGGCGGAGGCGACCGGCGAGGAGGCGCCGGGGTGCTCCGAGTCGACGGCGGACGGCACCAGGTAGGAGACCTCGGGCAGGGTCCCGGCGGCGACGTCGGCGCGGAAGGCGTCGGCGAGGGTGCCGGACTCGACCCGGCGCAGACCGCGCTCGAAGAGCGAGCGCTCGGCGGCGGTGAGGGTCGCGACGCCGTCCTCCAGGAGGCCGAGCAGCCTGGCCCGCTCAGCCATGTCCTCGGTGTCGCGGACGGCGGCGTAGAAGGACTCCATGAAGGTGTGCCCGCCGGTCTTCGCGAGCGCCTTGCGGGCGATCTTCTTGAAGCTGGTGAAGAACTCGATGTTGTTGTCGGTGAAGTTCTCCCACTCCGTGTACGTCTTCCAGCTCCGCCCGGCCGCCTCAAGACGCTCGGCGTAGGTGGGCCAGCCGTAGCCGGGGTGGGTGTCCTCGGCGTACGCGGCGTTGGTGACGGCACGGCTGCCGTCGGCCTCGTAGCCGGTCCAGCCGGACCACAGGTGGTTGCGGTTGGGGCTGGTGGAGGTGTGGATGGAGGAGTGGTAGGCGTCGCAGATGGTGAAGGTGTCGGCGAGCTCGTAGTGCAGCGGGATGTCCCGGCGGTCGTAGTACGCCATGGTGGCGGCGGTCTTGGCGGAGACCCAGCCGTCCATCCAGCCGTCGTGCCACGCCTTGGCGCCGCCGCCCCACGAGTGGTCGAGGTCGCCGATGTACTGGAGGTCCTTCTGCTGCGCGGCGGCGGCGCCGCGCACCGGGAACGGCAGCACGCTGCCGCCGGGCGCGGCGGGCTGCTCGAAGACGGGGCGGCCGGACGGCAGCTCGATCGCGTTGCGGTCGCCGAAGCCCCGGACCCCGCGCAGGGTGCCGAAGTAGTGGTCGAAGGAGCGGTTCTCCTGCATCAGGATCACCACGTGCCTGACCGCTCTGATGCCGCCGGCCGGGGGCTCGGCGGCCATGGCCGCCTGGAGCGACGGCGGCAGCAACGACCCGGCGGCCGCCGCGCCGAGGGCGCCTCCGCCGAGTGCGAACAGCCTCCTGCGCGAAATCTCCGGTGACACGGCCCCGACCTTCCTCATCGACGACCGACGGCTCGCCTTCGAGCCGCCGGGTGGCACGGCGGGGACGCTAGGCGGGCGGGGTGACGGAGAGGAGACCCGAGGGGGGTGGGAGAGTGAACGGCTGTTCGCCTCGGTGAACGGCCACCGTTCGGGCGGTTCCCGTCAGGGCCTCGGACTCGGGGTCGGGGGCGGGTACGGGTACGGGGGCGAGGTCGGGCTCGGGGGCGGGGGCGCCGGGCGTCGAGTGGAACTCGCACCAGACGATCTTGCCGGGGTTCCGCTCCCCCACGCCCCAGCGGTCCGCGAGCGCGGCGACGAGATGGAGCCCGCGCCCGGACTCGCCCTCCGGCGCCCGGCGGGCCGGGACGCCGTCACCGCTGTCGTGGACCTCGACGCGCAGCACGTACCGAAGGCCGGGACCGCGCTCCAGGAGGAGCTGGAGGCGGTAGCCACGGCCGGGCGGGACGCCGTGGAGGAGGGCGTTGGTGGCGAGTTCACTGACGCACACCAGTACGTCGTCCGTCCGTGCGTCCAGGTTCCAGTCCACGAGCGCGGCGCGCGCGAAGGCGCGGGCGAGCGGGACCGAGCGGCGTTCCCGGCGGTGGAACACCTCGCGGAACAGGGGAAGTTGGTCGTTCATACGGATCACAGTGGCGTCTCGCGCCACTCCGGCCCCAGGGCGTGGACCCGTACAAAATCTTTGTACGGGTTCCGGACGCGTCGGGCGGGCACGGCGTGGGGAAGGCACCGCACATGGCACGCATCACGAACTCCAGGAAGAAGGTCCCCTCATGGGAAGTGATCGGCGCCCTCGTGGGGCTCTTCCGGAACATCGCGGGGCTGACCCAGCTCCAGTTGGCGGATCTGGTCTGTGTGGGTGAGGAGACGCTGGCCTCGATCGAGCAGGGGCGGCGGGCGCTGCGGCTGAGGCTGGCGGCCGAGCTGGACGATGTCCTGGAGACCGGCGGCGCACTGACGGTGGCGGTGTCGAAGGCGCCGAAGAAGGAGCGGTATCCGGCGTTCGCGCAGGAGTACATCGAGCTGGAGACGGAGGCGCTGGCCCTCTCGTCGTATCAGAACGCGGTGGTGCCGGGTCTGCTCCAGACGCCGGAGTACGCCCGTGCGGTCTTCGACTGTCTCTATCCGCCGAAGACGGCGCAGGAGGCGGAGGAATCGATGCTCGACCGGATCGACCGGCAGGCGATCTTCCAGCAGCAGCCGTGGCCGCCGATGATGTCCTTCCTGCTCGACGAATGGATCCTCGAACGCCCGATCGGCGGGCGCGAGGTGCTGCGCGGACAGCTCCTTCATCTGCGGGAGATGGCGGAACTCCCCTTCCTCGCCCTCCAGATCGTCCCGAAGACCCGGACGAAACACGCGGGCCTCGACGGGCCCATGATCCTGATCGAGACGCCTGACCACGAGCATGTCGCCTACGTCGAAGGGCAGCGGGTGAGCTTCCTCATCGACGACCCCGACGAGGTCGGCGTCCTCCAGCGCAAGTATGGAATGCTGCGCTCACAGGCCCTGACGCCCGAGGACACCATGGGCCTGCTGGAACGTCTGGCAGGAGAGACATGAGCGCAAGCGCACTTTCGTGGTTCAAGTCCAGCTACAGCGGCAGCGAGGGCGGTGCCTGCCTCGAAGTCGCCTACGAGTGGCGCAAGTCGAGCTACAGCGGCAGTGAGGGCGGCGACTGCGTCGAGGTGGCCGCGCACGCGGCCGCCGTCCACGTCCGGGACTCCAAGCTGGGCGACGGCAGCCCCGTCTGCACCGTCTCCCCCGCCGCCTGGTACGCCTTCGTGGCGGCGCGCGCCTGACCTCGCCCCGGCGACGAGGACGGGCACGAGAACGGGGGCGGGTACGGGGCGGCCCCGCACCGGATGTCCGGGTGCGGGGCCGTCGTCGCGTGCGCCTACAGCCGCTGCCAGCGCTGGTTGGGCTCGCCGTTGCAGTACCAGAGGCCGACGGCGCTGCCCGCCGCCGTGGCCCGGCCGCCGACGTCGAGGCAGAGCGGCGAGTCGACCGGGGTGACGCTGCCGCCCGCGTTGAGGTTCCACTTCTGGTTGGTGCCGCCGTTGCAGGGCCAGAGGATGAGCGGGGTGTTGCCGACCGTGCCGCCGTGGTCGACGTCGAGGCACATGTCGCCGTAGACGCGGAGTTCCTTCTGGGCGGTGTAGGTCCACTGCTGGTTGGGGCCGCCGTTGCAGTACCAGAGGATCATCTTGGTGCCGGGTTCGCGGACGGCGCCGGGCACGTCGAGGCAGATGCCGGAGCCGACACCGCGCAGCACGCCCGCGGTGGTGGCGGGGCGACCGGTGCCCCACCAGGCCCAGGCGAGGCGGTCGGCGACGGACTGGTTGGTGGTGCGCAGGGTGAGGTCGGTGCCGGTGCCCTGGAGTTCGGTGAGGGAGTAGCCGTCCCCGGCGCGCAGGCCGGGCCAGTAGACCGAGCCCATGCCGAGTTCGCGGAGGGTGTCCGTCTGGGCCTGGAACGCGGCGATCTGCCATTCGCCGTTGACGGCGCCGTTGTAGTCGAGGCCGCCGGTGGCGCCGACGCCGAATTCGGTGAGAACGGTACGGGAGGCGCAGTCGCCGATCTTGGACCGGAGGTCGGCGGCCCAGGTCGCCGGGTCGGTCCAGTTCTGGTGCCAGAAGCCGTAGTGGTGCAGGGAGAGATGGGTGCCGGCGAGTCGCTGGTCGGCGCAGACGGGCTTGACGTCCTCGCTGTAGCCGACGCCGCCGACGAAGACGCGCTCGCGCGGGACGACGGCACCGTAGGTGTCGAGCCAGTTGGCGGCGGTGTCGGCCCATTGGGCGGCGGTGTAGCCGTAGGGCTCGTTCATCGGCTCGAAGGAGACCGCGCCGGTGTCGCCGTACTGGTCGACGACGGTGCGCCACATGGTGTCGTAGGCGGCCTTGTCGTCGATGCGGCCGTCCTTGTGCTCGGGGCTCTCCCAGTAGCCGAGGAGGACCTTCACGCCACGGCCGGTGGCGGCGTCGATGGCGCCCCGGTAGGAGTCCCACCAGGGGCCGTTGACGGTGGCCGGGTTGATCGGCAGCCGGACGGTGTTGGTGCCGAACTTGCGCTGGAACTCGGCGACGACGGCGGTCGACTTCTGGTAGGTGGCCAGGTAGTCGTCGGTGAGCGCGAGTCCGGTGGGCACGACCTCGTCCGAGGCGTAGTTGTCGCGCGGGTCGGCCCAGTTGACGCCTTGGAACTTGGTGGTGTCCGGTGCGGCGGCGGCCGCTTCCCCCGCGAGCGGCCCGGCCTGGAGGGCGGTGAGCCCGAGCGACCCGACGGCCGCGAGTGTGAGCATTCTTCGGATGACTGACATGCGCGGTTTTCCCCCACTTTTGCGGTCAGTTGACGATCAAGCATGATCGTATCGGTCGTCTCCGACATCGGTCCGGCTCGCCGGTCCGGCCCAGCGGGACACCGTCGGGACTCCGCGAAACCGCTGGTGGGAACCGGTTGGACAGGCCGGATCCGGTTCAGTGATCCTTCCGCCTGTGATCACCTTCCGTTCTTCCCGTCCCACGTCCGCCCCGCCGCTCCGGCGCCGCCGCCACGCGGCCGGACTCGTCTCCGCCCTGCTCCTCGCCCCACTGCTCGGCGCCCCCGCCGACGCCGCCGAGCCCGCCCCCGTACCCGACTACCCGCCCCTCGGTCCCGCCTTCCCGCTGGGTGACGGCTCGGCGCCGAAGAGCGGGCTGACCCAGCTGGCGCCCGGCGTCACCTACCGGGTGTTCTCGCAGGGCGCGGCGGACGGCAGCTGGGCGGTGTGGGTGCGGTACGCCGACGGGCAGGAGATGACCACCTCCACCACCACCGCCGAGACGCGCGCCAAGGAGCTGCGCGACGCCGGGTTCCCGGCCGCCGCCGTCGTACCGCTTCCGTCACCGGCCACGGCGGACACGAAGGCGATGACGCTGTACGGGGTGCACCTCACCGGGTACCCGACGGCGGACGCCGCGAACGCCGCCCGTACCGCGCTGAACACCGCCGGGTTCCCCAGCACCCGTACCTTCTTCACCGCCGAGACCGACCCCGCCAGCAAGGGCCCCTGGCAGATACGGGTGATCACGGTCGCCCCCGGCGCGCAGGTCGACGTGCGCGCCGAGCACGGCACCGATGTGTCCGGCTCGCAGACGGTGAAGCAGATGGCCGCCCCGCTCGGCGCGCTGGCCGCGGTCAACGGCGCGGAGTTCGACATCGACTCCGTCAACAACCCCGGCTTCATGGGGTACGAGGGCGTGCCGCAGGGCCTGTACGTGCGGGACGGCGTGCTGCTCGGCGCGGCCAACAACGGCCGTACCGCGCTGCTGATGAACGCCGCCGGGGGCGGTCACCGGATCGCCGAGACCAGTACCCGGACCTGGCTGTCCGTGCCGGGCAAGGGCGAGCGCGACGCCGACGGCATCAACCGGGTCACCGGCCAGGTCCTCGGCTGCGGCACGCCCGGCGACCTCCTGGAGACCTCTCCGGGGGTGTCGGCGCCCCGCCCGACGCCGCTGCGCAACGCCGTCTGCCACGACCCCGACGACATCGTGATCTTCCGCCCCGAGTGGGGGGCCACCACCCCCGCGCCCGCCCCGCGGTGGGCCGGGACCCCGATGACCGAGGTGGTGACCGACGGCAGCTGGAAGGTCGTCACCGTCCGGCACACCCCGGGCGCGGTCCCGGCGGGCGGCCGGGTGATCCAGGGCATCGGTACGGGAGGCGCCTGGCTCGACACGCTCGTACCGGGTGACCGGATCACGCCCCGCACCACCATCACGGACGCGGCGGGCGCCTCGGTCACCTCGTCGAAGCTGTCGGCGGTGGCGGGCGGCACGCCCGCGCTGCTGCGCGACGGCGAGATCATGCTGAACCCGGCGGCCAACGGCATGGCCCACGTCTCGTGCGCCAAGCCCGACCCGCTGACCTGCCGCCCGAGCGCCGCGCTGACCTCGCGGCATCCCCGTACGCTCGCCGGGATCTCGCCCGACGGCCACCTGATGCTGGTCACGATCGACGGCCGCAACCCCGCCCACAGCGTGGGCGCGACGCTCGTCGAGGCGGCGCAGGTGATGAAGTGGCTCGGCGCGCGGGACGCGGTGGGCCTGGGCAGCGGCGGCGACACGACCCTCGTCGTGAACGGCAGCCTGTACAACCGGCCGTGGGACCAGTGGCAGGACACCGCGCCGCGCGAGCGCCCGATGAGCACGGCGGTCGTGGTGGTGCCCCGCGCCTGACCGAGGCCCTTCGGGCCCGCTCGGGCCCGGCCGGTCACATGCCGATCTGGGAACTCCCGCCCTCCAGCAGGGCTTTGCCCAGGTCGGTGACCCGGTGCAGGGTCGCGTTGCGGTGGCGCTGGCTGGCGATCAGGGACGCCTGGCGCAGGGCCGTGAGGTGGCGGCTGGCGTTGGGCGGGGTGGTGCCCGCACGGCGGGCGAGCTGGCCCGTGGTGGCGGCGCCGTCGGCCAGGGCGGTGAGGAGCACCGCCCTGGTCGGGCCGATCAGCGCGGCCAGCGCCTTTCCGTCGGCCTGCGGCACGTCCGGCGTCGCCCAGTACACGTCGTGCTCGATCGGGTGGACGAGGACCGGCGGCAGCGCCGGGTCGGCGAGGGTCGTCGGGTTGTAGCGGGAGAAGAACGACGGCTGGAGGAGGAGCCCGCGGCCCCGCAGATGGAGGTCCTGGTCGACCGGGAAGTCCAGCCGGAGCACCGGGAAGTCCCAGGTGGCGGACGGATGGAGGGTGCTGAGCACGGCGTCCCAGCCGCCTTCCGCGAGGGTACGGCTGCGCCGGTTGCGGTCCCGGCAGATCTGCACCCGGATGCGGTCCCAGTACGGGCCGAGCACCGCGTCCACATAGCCGCGGGCCGCCCCGGCGAGCCGCTCAAGGCCCGCCGCCTCGCCCGCCATCAGCTCCCGCGACCAGGACGGCAGCCGACGCGGGGCGTTCTGGATCACGAACTCGCGTAAGTCCCGCTGGACCTGGCGCAGCGGGGTGGCCCGCAGCGCCTCCAGCTGCTCGTCGAGGCCGCCGTCGACGGTGGGCGTGAGGAAGTCCGCCGCGTAACCGACCGGCGGCGCGAGCGCCGTCAACAGCCGGATGTCGGGCGGCACTCGGGGCAGCGACTCGCGCAGCCATGGGCCGAACAGCACCCCCGCGTCCCGGCGTCTCAGCCGGTGCAGGCTGAGCAGCATCTCCCACATCGGATCGGGTTCGGGTGCCAGCCGCACCCGCCCCAGGTCCTCCCCCGTGAAGTGGATCCGCAGCACGTCAGCCCCTCCCACCAGCGCAATTACGGCTCAGCGCAACAACGTTCACGACAACCCCCCGGTCCGCGCAGACTCTGTCCCGTCGGTGCCACCACGGCACACACCCCAACAGGACGGTGGATCGTAAAATGCCCGAGTCCCTTGCGCGGAGCGGTTTTCGCGGCGGGCGTGTCGCCGGGCGCGGCGCGCTCCGCGCGGCGGCGGTCGGCGCGCTGCTCCTCGCGGTCGCCGGCTGCTCGGGCAGCCCTTCGGGTCCCGCCGCTCCGCGCGCTCCGAAGCCGGTCGTCCAGCAGGCCGAACCGACCGCGCTGCGCGCCTCGCCGCCGGTCACCGCCCTGCTCTTCACCCCGGCCCAGCGCGGCACCCTGGCGCAGCAGAAGCTCGCGGTCGCCTGCATGGCGGCCCGTGGCTTCCGCTACGCGCCGGTCCCGCCGCCCCGCACCCCGGACGGCGCCGGTCAACGGGCCGACCAACGAGCCGACCAACTGCCGCGTCCCTTCGGCCTGGAGTCGGCCGAGGCGCCGAAGCAGCCCGCCGCGGTGCCCTCCGAGACACCGCCGAAGCCGGGCAGTCCGGAGAGCAGCGACGCGTACGCCACGGCGCTGTTCGGCCGGGAGAGCGCCCGGGTCACCGCCAAGGGCGCCCGGCTGAGCGTGTCGCGGCCGGGCGAGGGCTGCCTCGCCGAGGCCGAGGAGCGGCTGTTCGGGGACGGGCGGATGCGCCGCCTCCAGCTGCGGATCCTGCTCTTCGAGGCCCAGGAGAACGCCCGCCGGGAGGTCGAGAAGGATCCGGCGTTCCAGGCCGTGACCGCCCGCTGGCGGCAGTGCATGGACGCCGCCAAGGTCAGGGCGAAGGACCCGGTCCAGGTGGCGGGCACCCTGACGTCGGGCAAGGACCCGGGGACCAGCCCGGTCGCCGCCGCCGACCTGCGCTGCAAGGCCGAGACCGGCTATCTCACCACCGCGTACCAGCGGCTGGCCGCCGTGCAGCGCGACTGGCTGGACCGCCACCCGGACGTCGGCGCGGACTGGCGGAAGCTCTCGGCCCGCGAGAGCAAGGCCGTCGGCGAGGTCCTCGGCGGCACGGGCTGAGCCCCCGCCGAGCCCCGGTCCGGCCCGCCCCCCTGACCGTGCCCGGCCGCCTCGTACCGCCGCCGCCCTGCCCCGTACGCCCACAGTCTTCCGCGCCCTCACCGGCCCGGATGTTTCCCGCACCGACCTTTCCCGTACCCGGAAGGAACACCCATGTCCATGAACCTCCGTCGTAAGTTCGCCGCTGTCGCCGGTGCCACCACCCTGCTCGTCGGCGCTGGCATCGCCACCGCGTCGACCGCCTCGGCCGGTCCCAGCTGCCCCACGGGCTACCACTGTCTCTTCGAGGGCAGCATCGGCTCCTCGGTGCACAACTTCTTCAACAGCGACGACAACTTCACCGACGACACGTTCTCCAGCGGTCACAACGTGAACGACAACTCGTGGTCCGCGAGCAACTCCAGCACCGGCGGCTACGAGAGCCACTACTACTACGACGCCGGCTACCAGGGCGGGCTCGTCTTCTGCGTCAACCCGGGCAGCTCCGTCCGCCACGACCAGCTGTCCGACGACATGGTCGACGGCAACCACAACGGCCAGCGCGACGAGGCCAGCTCGCTCCAGCTGCGTCCGACCACCAGCGTCAGCTGCTTCTGATCCACGGCACCACCACGGGCACAACAGGGCGGCCCCGCACCGGAGTTCCGGTGCGGGGCCGCTCGGCCTGCTCAGTCCTGGGCTCAGCCCTCGCTGACGCCCAGCCGCTCCAGGATCAGGTCCTTGACCTTCGCCGCGTCGGCCTGGCCACGGGTGGCCTTCATGACCGCGCCGACCAGGGCGCCGACGGCGGCGACCTTGCCGCCGCGGATCTTGTCGGCGATGGCCGCGTTGCCCGCGATGGCCTCGTCGACGGCCGCGCCGAGCGCGCCGTCGTCGGAGACGACCTTCAGACCGCGCTTCTCGACGACCTCGTCCGGGGTGCCCTCGCCCGCGAGGACGCCCTCGATGACCTGGCGGGCCAGCTTGTCGTTCAGGTCACCGGCGGCGACCAGCTGCGACACCCGGGCCACGTCCGCCGGGGCGATCGGGAGCTCGTCGAGCGAGACGCCCTTCTCGTTGGCGTTGCGGGCCAGCTCGCCCAGCCACCACTTGCGGGCCGCGGCGGCGTCCGCCCCGGCGTCGATGGTGGCGACGATCGACTCGACCGCGCCCGCGTTGAGGATGGACTGCATCTCCAGCTCGGAGACGCCCCACTCCTCGCGGAGCCGGTTGCGGCGCACCCGGGGCAGCTCGGGCAGGCCCGCCCGCAGTTCCTCGACCCACGCGCGCGCGGGGGCCACCGGCACCAGGTCCGGCTCGGGGAAGTAGCGGTAGTCCTCGGCGTTGTCCTTGATGCGGCCGGCCGTGGTGGAGCCGTCCTCCTCGTGGAAGTGCCGGGTCTCCTGGACGATCGAGCCGCCCGAGGTGAGGACGGCGGCGTGCCGCTGGATCTCGAAGCGCGCCGCCCGCTCCACGGAGCGCAGCGAGTTGACGTTCTTCGTCTCCGAGCGGGTGCCGAAGGTGTCGGAACCCTTCGGCATCAGCGACAGGTTGACGTCGCAGCGCAGCTGGCCCTTGTCCATCCGGGCCTCGGAGACGTCCAGGGCCCGGATCAGCTCGCGCAGTTCGGCCACGTACGCCTTGGCGACCTCGGGGGCGCGCTCACCGGCGCCGACGATCGGCTTGGTGACGATCTCGATCAGCGGGATGCCGGCCCGGTTGTAGTCGAGCAGCGAGTGCGAGGCGCCGTGGATGCGGCCGGTCGCGCCACCGATGTGGGTGGACTTGCCGGTGTCCTCCTCCATGTGGGCGCGCTCGATCTCCACGCGGAAGACCTCGCCGTCCTCCAGCTGGACGTCCAGGTAGCCGTCGAAGGCGATGGGCTCGTCGTACTGGGAGGTCTGGAAGTTCTTCGGCATGTCCGGATAGAAGTAGTTCTTCCGGGCGAAGCGGCACCACTCGGCGATCGAGCAGTTCAGCGCGAGGCCGATCTTGATCGCGGACTCGACGCCGATCGCGTTGACCACCGGCAGGGCGCCGGGCAGGCCGAGGCAGGTCGGGCAGGTCTGGGTGTTGGCGTCCTGGCCGAGCTCGGTCGAGCAGCCGCAGAACATCTTGGTCCTGGTGCCGAGCTCGACGTGGACCTCCAGGCCCATGACGGGGTCGAACGTGGCGAGCGCCGCGTCGTACGACATCAGTTCAGTGACAGTCACGGTGGAACTTTCCCTCTCAGCCCAGCAGGACGTCGTCGTCGCCGAGGCGCTTCAGCTCGCGGTACAGGATCGCGAGGCCGGTGACGATGGCGGCGGCGGACACGACGGCGTCGACGAGCTTGAGCGTGTCGTGATCGGCGCGGGCCTTCTTGACCTGCTTCATCACGGTGACGGCGCCGAACGCGGTGGTGCCCATGGACAGGTACGTGCCGGTCTTGGACTTCTTGAAGCCCTTGGCCTTCTGCAGTGCACTGGTACTCACAGCGACGGAGCCTCCTCGAGCAGCGGGTGGCCCCACTTTTCCACGAAGGCGGCCTCGACGGCGGCACCGACCTTGTACAGCCGGTCGTCCTTCAGGGCGGGGGCGATGATCTGCAGTCCGACCGGCAGGCCGTCCTCCGGCGCGAGGCCGCAGGGCAGCGACATGGCGGCGTTGCCGGCCAGGTTGGTCGGGATGGTGCAGAGGTCCGCCAGGTACATCGCCATCGGGTCGTCGGCGCGCTCGCCGATCGGGAAGGCGGTGGTGGGCGTGGTCGGCGACACGATGACGTCGACCTGCTCGAAGGCGGCCTCGAACTCGCGGGTGATCAGCGTGCGGACCTTCTGCGCGGAGCCGAACCAGGCGTCGTAGTAGCCCGAGCTGAGCGCGTAGGTGCCGAGGATGATGCGGCGCTTGACCTCGGGGCCGAAACCGGCCTCGCGGGTGAGCGCGGTGACGTCCTCGGCGGACCGGGTGCCGTCGTCGCCGGACCGCAGGCCGTAGCGCAGTCCGTCGAAGCGGGCCAGGTTGGAGGAGCACTCCGAGGGCGCGATCAGGTAGTACGCGGAGAGCGCGAGGTCGAACGTCGGGCAGTCCAGCTCGACGATCTCGGCGCCCAGCGACTTCAGCAGTTCGACGGACTCGTCGAAGCGCTGCACGACACCGGCCTGGTAGCCCTCGCCGCGGAACTGCTTGACGACGCCGACGCGCATCCCGGCCACCGAGCCGTTGCGGGCCGCTTCGACGACCGGCGGGACCGGCATGTCGATGGAGGTGGAGTCGAGCGGGTCGTGCCCGGCGATGGCCTCGTGCAGCAGGGCCGCGTCGAGGACCGTACGGGCGCAGGGGCCGCCCTGGTCGAGCGAGGACGAGAAGGCCACCATGCCGTAGCGGGAGACCGCGCCGTAGGTGGGCTTGACGCCGACGGTGCCGGTGACGGCGGCGGGCTGGCGGATCGAGCCGCCGGTGTCCGTGCCGATGGCGAGCGGGGCCTGGTACGCGGCGAGCGCGGCCGAGGAGCCGCCGCCGGAGCCGCCGGGGATCCGGGTCAGGTCCCAGGGGTTGCCGGTCGGGCCGTAGGCGCTGTTCTCGGTGGAGGAGCCCATCGCGAACTCGTCCATGTTGGTCTTGCCGAGGATGACGACGTCGGCCGCCTTCAGGCGCTTGACCAGGGTGGCGTCGTACGGCGGGATCCAGCCCTCGAGCATCTTGGAGCCGACCGTGGTCGGGATGCCCTGGGTGGTGAAGATGTCCTTCAGCGCGAGCGGGACACCGGCCAGCGGGCCGAGCTTCTCGCCGCGGGCGCGCTTCTCGTCGACGGCGCGGGCCTGCGCGAGCGCGCCCTCGCGGTCGACGTGCAGGAAGGCGTGCACCTTCTCGTCGACGGCGTCGATGCGGGCCAGGTGGGCCTCGGTGACCTCGACGGCGGTGAGTTCACCGGAGGCGATCTTCGCCGCGATCTCGGCGGCGGTGAGCTTGATGATGATGCTGTGCTCCGTCATGACGTGATCAGTCCTCCCCCAGGATCTGCGGCACCTTGAAACGCTGCTGCTCCTGGGCGGGGGCGCCGGACAGCGCCTGCTCGGGGGTGAGCGACGGGCGGACCTCGTCCGCGCGCAGGACGTTGGTCAGCGGCAGCGGGTGGGAGGTCGGCGGTACGTCTTGGTCGGCGACCTCGGAGACGCGGGCGACCGCGCCGATGATGTCGTCGAGCTGACCGGCGAAATGGTCCAGCTCGTCGTCGGCGAGTTCCAGTCGCGCCAGCCGGGCGAGGTGGGCGACCTCCTCGCGCGTGATGCCAGGCATGCAGCGATCCTCACGGGGTGAGTTTGACGGTGTTGGGGCCCAATCCTATGGGGCGCGCACCGCTGCCCGTGAAACGGTTTGCCGTACGGCCGCCCCACCGCCCCCGCGGGGAGCTCCGGGCGGGGGCGGTACGGGGGCGGCGGGCGGTGCCGTCAGGCGGTGATCCAGTCCTGGTAGCGGGTGGCGGCGAGCCGGGCGCCGGGGCCGGGGGTGAGCACGTCGCCGGGGACGGCGGCGAACAGTCCGGCCTGGTCGTCGACGACGACGGGGCGGGCGTCGCCGCGCGCGGCGAGGGTGATCCGGCCGACCTCGTCGAGGGTGAAGCGGTCGGGCCCGGCGACCTCGACGAAGTCGCCCAGCGGGGCGCCGGTGGTCACGTCCGCGAGGGCGGCGACGACGTCGGCGCTGGCGATGGGCTGGATCGGCGTCGCGGGCAGCCGGACCTCGGTGTCGTCGGAGGTCCACGACATGGTCGGCTCCATGAACTCGAAGAACTGGGTGGCGCGCACGACCGACCAGGGCGTCGGGCCGCCGCGCAGCAGCTCCTCCTGGAGCGTCTTGGCGCGGTAGTAGTCGAGGGCCGGGACCAGGTCGACGCCGACGATGGAGAGCAGCACCTGGTGGGCGACGCCGGCCCGCTCGCCCGCGGCGAGCAGGTTGCTCTGCGAGGTGCGGAAGAAGGCGAGCGACGCCTCGTCGAAGGTGGGCGAGTTGGTCACGTTGACGACGGTCTCGGCGCCGGTCAGCGCCTGGTCGAGACCGGCGCCGGTGAGCAGGTCGACGCCGGAGGAGAGCGACGCGGAGGTGACCTGGTGGCCTCGGGCGGTCAGCTCGGTGACGAGCTGGGAGCCGATGAGGCCGGTGCCGATGACGGTGATCTTCATGGGGTGCCTTCCTTTCCTTCGCGGGCCGAGCGCCCCCCGGAAACTCGGACAAGTTATGTCCGTGATGATACTCGGATATCCTTTGTCCGAGTCAAATGGACGGGCCGGAGGAAGGTGGCGTGGCGTGAAGCTGTCGGGTGGCGTGGAGTGGGCGCTGCACTGCTGTGTGGTGCTGACGGCGGCCGGTGCGCCCGTTCCGGCGGCGCGGCTCGCCGCGTTGCACGACGTCTCGCCGAGCTACCTGGCCAAGCAGTTGCAGGCGCTGTCGCGGGCGGGTCTGGTGCACTCGCTGCAGGGCAAGACCGGCGGCTATGTGCTCACCAGGGAGCCGGGGACGATCACCGTGCTCGATGTGGTGCAGGCCGTCGACGGGGCGGACCCGGCGTTCGTGTGCACCGAGATCCGGCAGCGCGGTCCGCTCGGCACGCCGCCTGAGCTGTGCACCCGCGCGTGCCCGATCGCCCGGACGATGGGCGCGGCCGACGCGGCCTGGCGGGCGTCGCTCGCCGCCGTGACGATCGCCGACCTGGCGGCCTCGGTGACCGAGGACAGCGGGCCCGAGGCGCTGCCGCGGGTGGGCGCGTGGCTGGACGCGGGGCCGGAGGAGCCGCGCTGAGGACCGCCCGGAGGGCGGCGTACGGGCGCCGGGCCGGGCGGGCGGCCCGTACCGCTCCCGCCCCTGTCGTCGGCTAGAGCGCGACCTGGCCCGTCGGGCGGATGGTGGGGTGGATCGCGGGCTGGCCCGGGGCGTGGGCGGTGGGCTGGCCGGGGGTGTGCCCGGCCGGGAGGCCGGGGGGTGTGTGTCCGGCCTCCGCGAGGGCGGCGCTGGCGGCGATCTCCGAGGGGCGGCGCCAGCCGTGCTCGCCGCGGGCGAGCAGCCAGGCGGTGGTCTCGGCGGGCGGCATCGCGGCGGCGACCAGCCAGCCCTGGACGGCGTCGCAGCCGAGGTCGCGCAGCCGCTCCCAGGTCTCGTCGTCCTCGACGCCCTCGGCGACCACGAGCAGGCCGAGCGAGTGGGCGAGGTCGACGGTGCAGCGGACGATCTCGGCGTCCTCGTTGTCCACGGCGAGCCGGGCCACGAAGGAGCGGTCGATCTTCAGCTCGCTGACCGGAAGGCGGCGCAGGTGCACCAGCGAGGAGTAGCCGGTGCCGAAGTCGTCGAGGGACATCTTGACGCCATGGCCGGTGAGCCCGGCCATGGTGTCGGCGGCCCGCTGCGGGTCCTCCAGGAGCACGTGCTCCGTTATCTCCAGCTGGAGCGCGCCGGCCGGGACGCCGTGCCGGGCGAGCCGGGCGGCGACGGCGCCCGCGAAGCCGGGGGTGTGGACGTCGCGGGGCGACACATTGACGGCGACGGGGACGTCGAGGCCCTGGGCGCGCCAGCGGGCGACCTGGGCGAGGGCGGTCTCCAGGACGTACTCGGTGAGGTGCGGCATCAGGCCGGAGGACTCGGCGATGGCGATGAACTCGTCCGGCGGGACCTTTCCGCGCTCCGGGTGCACCCAGCGGACCAGCGCCTCCAGACCGGCGACCTGGCCGTCGAAGCGGACCTTGGGCTGGTAGTGGAGCTCGACCTCGCCCGCGTCGAGGGCGCGCCGCAGGTCGCCGAGCAGGCCGAGCCGGTCGGGGGTGTTGGAGTCGCGCTTGGACTCGTACACCTCGACGCCGGTGCGGTCCCGCTTGGCCTGGTACATGGCGACGTCGGCGCGGCGGAGCAGGCCCTCGGCGTCGAGGGCGTGCTCGGGGAAGACGGCGACCCCGGCGCTGGCCTCCAGGACCAGGGTGAGGCCGTCGAGGTCGAGCGGTGAGGAGAGGTCGGCGACGAGGTGGCGGGCGACCCGCTGGGCGCTGGTGGTGGAGTCGGCGACGGGCAGCAGGACGGCGAACTCGTCGCCGCCGAGCCGGGCGGCCTCGGCGCCGGTGGGCAGGGCGAGCCGAAGGCGTTCGGCGATCTGCAGCAGCAGCCGGTCCCCGGCGAGGTGGCCGAGGGTGTCGTTGACGGAGCGGAAGCGGTCGAGGTCGATGAGGACGAGCGCGGAGCGGACGCCCTGGCCCTCGGCCTCCTCCAGGGCGGTCCAGGTCCGTTCGAGCAGCCACTGGCGGTTGGGCAGGCCGGTGAGCGGGTCGCGGAGCTGTTCCTCGGCGCGGGCCCGGGCGATCCACAGGGTGGAGTCGAGGGCGATCAGCGGGACCGCGAAGAGCGGCAGGAGCGGCGGCCGGGAGGCGGCGACGACGCAGATCAGCGGGGCGATGCCGAGCAGTGCGACGGCGACCAGGCCCTGCCGGAGCAGGGCGGTGCGGGCCGCGGTGGGCAGGCCGCTGCCGTGCGGGGCGAGGGCGTACCACAGCAGCAGCCGGGTCGCCACGAGGTAGGCGAGGGCGGCGAGGACGACTTCCGGTACGTCGGCGATCCCCCAGTGGAGCGGCTGCCAGGGGTGTTCGACGCTGGGGACGTCGCCGAAGGTGGCAAGGACGAGGGCGGCGGCGCCCGCGCCGATGACGTCGACGGCGCCGTGCAGCAGGCCCTGGCGCCAGCGGTGCCGCCGGGCGGCGGCGACGAGGACGACGACGCCGAGCGACACCAGGCTGGCGGGCAGCCAGCCGTACAGGAGCAGGACGGCGAGGGTGAGGGCGGCGCCGGAGCCGGTGCCGCCCCACCAGCGGTCGCGGCCGAGCGCGATCAGGTGGGCGACGATGAGGGCGGACAGGACGACGAGGGACCAGCCGGCGGGGCCGCCGGGGAAGAGTCCCTGACCGGTGCTCAGCGCCCGGTACAGACCGGCGCCGAGCACGACGGCGGCGATGCCCACGAGCACTCCGGGCAGCCCGGAGGTGAGACCCACGAACGCCGCGCGGCCCTGCGGCCGTGCGACCGGGGCGGCACTCTCGGTCGGTTTCATTCCCGTCCCTCTCACAGCCGGCGGTGCCGTCGCAACGCGGGGGCCGTCGTGATGCCACTGAGGCGTCGGTCCGCCGCGAGCGGGGCCGTGTGTCCTGCTCCTGCGCGCTCGCAGGGCCCTCGCACGGCCGTGCGCGACGGACGCACGGTCACCACACTAGGCCGCGGAGGGCTGCTACGGGCAGCGCTCTCCATCTCTTGCCCGAATGCGACCCGGCCACCCGTAACGATCTGGTATGCGCCGAACGGGTGAGCTTCCAGGGCTCGCTGGCGCCCCGTCGGGGACGGTCCCGGGGCTGTCGCCGGGACCGTCCGCGCCGCTCGCGTCGGCTACTCCGCGGCGGGCTCCTCGACCGGCTGGGCGGCCTCCCGAGCGGCTTCGGGCCCTTGTTCGAGCAGCACGGCGAAGCCGTCCTCGTCCAGAACCGGAACCTTCAGCTGGACCGCCTTGTCGTACTTGGAGCCCGGGTTGTCCCCGACGACGACGAAGGAGGTCTTCTTCGAAACGGAACCGGTGACCTTGGCTCCTCGGGTTTGCAGCGACTCTTTCGCGCCATCCCTGGTGAACTTCTCCAGGGTGCCGGTGACCACCACGGTCAGACCTTCGAGCGGCCGCGGGCCCTGCTCCTCGCCCGCGCCCTCGTCCTCCAGGGTCACTCCGGCCGCCCGCCACTTGCGGACGATCTCGCGGTGCCACTCCTCCTCGAACCACTGCTTGACGGCGGTGGCGATGATGGCGCCGACCCCGTCGACCGCCGCCAGCTCCTCCTCGGTGGCCTGCTCGATGCGCTCCAGGGAGCGGAACTCGCGGGCCAGCGCCTCGGCGGCGACCGGGCCGACGTGACGGATCGACAGCCCGTTGAGGAAGCGGGCCAGCGGCCGTGTCTTCGCGGCGGCGATGTTCTCCAGCATCGACAGGGCGTTCTTCTTCGGCTCGCCCTTCTGGTTGGCGAAGACGGCGACGACCTTCTCCTCGCCGGTCTTCGGGTCGCGCTTGGGCAGTCCGCTGTCGGGGTCGAGGACGTACGCCCGGATCGGCAGCAGCTGCTCGATGGTGAGGTCGAAGAGGTCGCCCTCGTCGGTCAGCGCGGGCTCGGCGGGCTCCAGCGGGCGGGTGAGCGCCGCCGCGGCGACCATGCCGAAGTTCTCGATGTCCAGGCACTGGCGGCCGGCCAGGAAGAACACCCGCTCGCGCAGCTGGGCGGGACAGGTCCGCGCGTTGGGGCAGCGCAGATCGATGTCGCCTTCCTTCATGGGCTTCAGCGGGGTGCCGCATTCGGGACACTCGGCGGGCATCACGAACTCCCGCTCGGTGCCGTCCCGCAGGTCGGCGACCGGGCCGAGGATCTCCGGGATGACGTCACCGGCCTTGCGCAGCACCACGGTGTCGCCGATGAGCACGCCCTTGGCCTTCACCACCTCCTGGTTGTGGAGGGTGGCGAACTCGACCTCGGACCCGGCCACGGTGACCGGCTCCACCTGCGCGTACGGCGTGACGCGGCCGGTGCGGCCGACGCCCACCTTGATGTCGACGAGCTTGGTGTTGACCTCTTCCGGCGCGTACTTCCAGGCGATGGCCCAGCGCGGCGCGCGGGCGGTGGAGCCGAGCCTGCCCTGGAGCGGGATCTCGTCGAGCTTGACGACGACGCCGTCGATCTCGTGCTCCACGGAGTGGCGGTTCTCGCCGAAGTGGGCGATGAACGCGCGGACTTCGTCGAGGGTGTCGACGACCCTGTTGTGCTGGGCGGTGGGCAGGCCCCACTCGCGCAGCAGCCCGTACGCCTCGGAGAGCCGGGCGATGTCGAAGCCCTCGCGGGCGCCGATGCCGTGGACCACCATGTGCAGCGGGCGGCTCGCGGTGACCCGCGGGTCCTTCTGGCGCAGCGAACCGGCCGCCGCGTTGCGCGGGTTGGCGAAGGGCTTGTCCCCGGCCTCGACCAGGCGCGCGTTGAGCCCTTCGAACGCCTCCATCGGGAAGTAGACCTCGCCGCGGATCTCGACGAGGTCCGGGACGCGCTCGCCGTGCAGCCGCTCGGGGATGTCGGCGATGGTGCGCACGTTGGGCGTGATGTCCTCGCCGGTGCGGCCGTCGCCGCGGGTGGCGGCGCGGGTCAGCCTGCCGTGCTCGTAGGTGAGGTTGACGGCGAGGCCGTCGACCTTCAGCTCGCACAGGAAGTGGTGGTCGGGGGTGCCGACGTCACGGGCGACGCGCTCGGCCCAGGCCGACAGCTCCTCGTCGTCGAAGGCGTTGTCGAGCGACAGCATCCGCTCGCGGTGCTCGACGGAGGTGAACTCCGTCTCGTACGACCCGGCGACCTTCTGGGTCGGCGAGTCGGGCGTGCGCAGCTCGGGATACCGCTCCTCCAGGGCCTCCAGGGCCCGCAGGAGCTTGTCGAACTCCGCGTCGCTGACGACCGGCTGGTCCTTCACGTAGTACCGGAAGCGGTGCTCCTCGACCTGCTCCGCGAGCTCGGCGTGCTGCTCCCGCGCCTCGGCGGGTGCCCCCTGTTCGACTGCCACCGTTTCCTGTCCTCCCGTAGCCCTGAACCCGGTCACTCTGGGTTGTCCGCGAGCGATCTCGCCGCCCGCGCGCAGTGGGCGAGTGCCTTGCGCGCGTAGTCCGGTGAGGCGCCCGCGAGACCGCAGGTCGGAGTGATCACCACGGACTCGGCGAGAGTCCCCGGATTCAGCCCCAGCCTGCGCCACAGCGTCCTGACACCCATGACGCTACCTCCCGGGTCTGACAATGCCCCCGAGGCCGGGTCGGTGGACGGCACCACACCGGCGAAGAGCTTCGTGCCGGCCTCCACGGCCTCGCCGATCGGCTCCTCGTCACGTTCGGTGAGCAGGCCGAAGTCGAACGACACCCCGGCCGCCCCGGCCCTGCGGAGCAGCGCGAACGGGACGCCGGGCGCGCAGGAGTGGACCACGACGGGGCCGTCGTGGACGGCGATCACGTCGCGCAGCGCGCTCTCCACGACCTGCCGGTCGACGGCCCGGTGGGTGCGGTAGCCGCTGGCGGTACGGATCCGGCCGAGCAGCACGGAGGTCAGCGAGGGTTCGTCGAGCTGGAGCACGATCCGGGCGCCGGGCACCCGCTTGCGGACGTCGGCGAGGTGCAGCCGGAGTCCTTCGGCGAGCGATCCGGTCAGGTCGCGGCAGGCGCCGGGGTCGCCGAGCGCGGCCTCGCCGCCGCGCAGTTCCAGGGCGGCGGCCAGCGTCCACGGCCCGACCGCCTGCACCTTGAGCGGCCCCTCGTACCCCTGGGTGAACTCCTCAAGGGCGTCGAGGTCCTCGCGGAGCCAGGACACGGCCCGCTTGGTGTCGCGGCCCGGCCGGTCGCCGATCCGCCAGCCGCTGGGCTCCACGCGCGCGTACAGCTCGACGAGCATCCCGGTGGTCCGCCCGATCATGTCGGCGCCGGGTCCGCGGGCGGGCAGTTCGGCGAGGAACGGGAAGTCCTCGAAGGATCCGGTGACCGTCCGCGCGGCCTCCCGGGCGTCGCCGCCGGGCATGGACCCGACCCCGGTGGCGGACCCCCACGGGAAGGGTCCTGGCTCGCGCTCTTCGGTGCTGTCGCTGGTGTTGTCGCTCACTCACGGAAGCGTACGTGGCGCGCGGTCCAGGGTCGCGCGGGTGGCCTCGGTGACGGGATGGCCGGGTCCGAGGACGCGGACGCGGGCGTCGAGGACGGCCGCGAGTTCGGCGCGGGCGAGCGGCGCGGGCAGCAGCACGGCCCGGTTGAAGCGGGCGGTGAGGGTGTCGGGGTGCTCGGGTCCGAGGATCCGGGTGCGGACCTCGGCGATGGTGGTGAGTTCGGCGAGGGCGGCGGCCGGATCGCCGAGCACGCGCAGCATGATGGCCCGGTTCTCGCGGGTGGTGAGGGTGTCCGGGTGGTCCTGGCCGAGGGTGCGGGCCTCGCTCTCGCACACGGCGTCCAGTTCGGCGAGCGCCTGCCGGACCCGGCCGAGCAGGGCGAGGTTCATGGCCAGGTTGTGACGGCTGTGCAGGGTCCGCCAGTCGTCGGGGCCGAAGTGCCGGAGCCGGGCGGCGAGGACGGCGGCGTTCTCGTCGTGGGAGGCGACGGGCTCGCCGCACATCTGGAGCGCGATGGCCCGTTCGTGGCGGACCTCCAGGGTGAACGGGTCGTCCGCGCCGAGGTCGCCCGCGCATTCCTCGGCGAGCGCGGTGAGCAGGCCGAGGGCGGGCCCGCCCTGGGACAGCGCGGCCAGGCCCATGCCTTCCTGGAGCCGGGCCCGGCGGGCGGTGTGGTGGCCGCCGGGCAGGTCGCGGGCGGTGCCGTCGCGGACCATGGCCGCCGCCTCGGCGGCCGCCGTCATCAGGCCGCGCGCGGCGAGCGAGCGGACGGCGAGCAGCGCCCCGTCCCAGACCGGTGCGGGGGTGCCGGGGGTCAGGGCGTCGAGGAGGTGCGGGACGAGCAGCGGCCACAGCGGGGTGCGTTCCTCCGGCTCCTCCGCGGCGAGCGCCGCCTGGGCCGACAGGGTCTCGCGGGCACCGCGGTGGGCGTCCCGTACCAGTGGGTGCACGGTCACCACCGGTTCGGCGGCGGGGTCGGCCCGGGTGTCGGCGGCGAGCGCGGCGAGGCCGATCCGGTCGAGGGCCTTGAGGCAGTCCCACAGCTCCCCCGGCGGGAGCTTGATCCGCTCCGGGTCGAGCACCCGCAGCGGCACGGGCGCGTCGGCGAAGCCCGCGAGGAGCCGCAGCACCTCCCCCACGCGCGCGTGGCCGCGGTCGACGAGCAGCCGCAGCGACATCGCCCAGATCCGGGCGAGGGTGCCGTCGCCGTCGACGGTGAGGTCGCCCGTACCGAGGGCGTCGAGATAGCCGGTGTACGTGGCGGGCTCGCCGGGTCCGCGCAGGAAGGCGGGGCGTTCGGCGACGGAGGCGAGATAGCGCCCGGCGCTGTCGAGGGCGAGCGGCAGGCCGCCGAGGCGGGCGGCGAGCCGTTCGGCGTCGGCGGCCGGGCCCGCGGTGTCGCCCGCGCGGTCGGCGAGGGCGTCGGCGGCGGCGGGTCCGGGGAGCGCGCCGAGCGGGTGGAGCACGGGCCCGGCGCCCCAGGCGGCCGGGTCGCCGTCCCGGGTGGTGACGAGGACGAGGCCGGTGGCCCCGGCGGGCGCGCGGACCCGGCCGGTGCCTTCGGCGAGGGAGCCCGGCCCGTCGAGCAGGGCGAGGTCGTCGGCGTTGTCGACGACGAGCAGCCAGCGGCCGGGCAGGGCGGCGAGCCGCTGCCACAGCAGGTCGACGGCGCCACCGGCGGCCAGTTCGTCCTCGCGCAGCCCGAGCCGCCGGGCGACCGCCCGCAGCCCGCCCGCGAGCCGCCCGTCGTCCTGCGCCGCCACCCACCACACGGGCGCGCCCGCGCGCGCGTGGGCGTCGGCGGCCGCCAGGGCGAGGCTGGTCTTGCCGACGCCGCCGAGGCCGTGCAGGACATGGGTGCCGGTGGCGGTCGCGAGGGCGGCGAGCAGCTCCGCGCGGCCCCGCAGCGGGGTGCCGCGCCGCCCGAACGGCGGGGCGACGGTCACCTCGTCGGCGGGCGGCGGGGCCTGCTGTACCACCAGGTGGTCGATGCGCCCGGCCTGGACGACGGTCCCCTGGGTGCCGCCGGTGATCGAGTTCCCCCCGTGCACGGCCGGGGCCCGTCAGCGGCCGGGGCGGACCGAGAGGTCGTTGACCTCGGCGTCGCGGGGCAGGTCGAGCGCCATGACGAGGGCGGTGGCGACCGACTCGGGGTCGATCCAGCGCTCGGGGTCGTACTCCTTGCCCTCCTGCTGGTGCACCTTGGCCTGCATGGGGCTCGCGGTGCGCCCCGGGTAGACCGAGGTGACCCGGACGCCGTTGTCGTGCTCCTCGTGGCGCAGCGCGTCGGCGAGCGCCTTGAGGCCGTGCTTGGAGGCGGCGTACGCGCCCCACTCGCCGTGCGCGGTGAGCCCGGCGCCCGAGTTCACGAACACCACGTGGCCCTTGGCGAGGCGCAGTTGCGGAAGGAGGTGCCGGGTCAGCTCGGCGGGGGCGACGAGGTTGACGTTGAGCTGGTGGTGCCAGGTCTTCGGGGTGAGGTCGCCGACCGCGCCGAGGTCGATGACGCCCGCGATGTGCAGCAGGCTGTCGACCCGCTCGGGCATGGTCTGGTGCGAGAAGGCCCACGACAGCCGGTCCGGGTCGGCGAGGTCCCCGACGAGCGTCCGCGCCCCGGGGAACTCCGCCGCCAGCTCCTTGGCCCGCGCCGCGTCCCGCGCGTGCAGCACCAGCTCGTCCCCGCGCGCGTGCAGCCGCCGCGCGACGGCGGCGCCGATGCCGGATCCGGCCCCGGTGATCACATGAGTAGACATGCGCCCCATCGTCTCAGTTCTCAGGGGAGGGGGGTGGCGCTTGACCAGAAGTCGGAGCGGACGTTCGGCACCGGCCGCGGGCGCGCACTCAGTTCGGGGCGCGGGCCTGACTCAGTGCAGGACGGCCCGCTCCAGGTGCGCCAGGGCCTCGGCGCCGTCGTCCGCGAAGGTGACCAGGTCGGCCAGCGGGCGGGGCAGGAAGCCCTCGTCCTCCATGCGCTGGAACTGGACCTTCAGGCCGTCGTAGAAGCCGTCGGTGTTGAGGAGGACGACCGGCTTGTCGTGCTTGCCGTGCTTCTTCAGCTCCAGGATCTCGGTGGCCTCGTCGAGGGTCCCCGTACCGCCGACCATGATCACGATCGCGTCGGACTTGGCGAGCAGCAGCGCCTTGCGCTCGGCGAGGTCCCCGGCGACGACCATCTCGTCGGCGACCGGGCGGGCCTTCGCGGCGAGGAAGTCGACCGAGACGCCGACCAGCCGGCCGCCCGCGTCGGCGACGCCGTCCGCGACGACCTTCATCAGACCGGTGTCCGAGCCGCCCCAGACGAGCGTGTGGCCCGCCTTGCCGAGGCGAATGGCGAAGTCGCGGGCCGGGGTGGTGTAGCGCGCGTCGAGGTCGGCGGCGGAGAGGAAGACGCAGATGTTCATGGCCCCACGGTAGGCCCTGGGCCCGGCGGCGCCCCGGACGGGGCCCGGGTCGGAGCCGGGGGTCGGGGCCGGTGCGGAGACCGGCGCGAGAATTTTTCGGAAGTTCCGTCCGGGAGCGATGAGTTCCGGGGGCCGCGCCGGTCTGACCTGCCATGGACGAGGTGAACACCATGCCGCCCGGGGTCCGGGGCCTGGTCAGGGCGGCGGACGGGACCCGGATCGGGTACCAGCGGTACGGGGCGGGGCCCCCGGTCATCCTGGTCGGCGGGGCGCCGGGCGCCGAGGGTGGCGAGCCCGCCCTCGTCGGGCTGCTGGCCCGGAGCTTCTCGGTGGTCGCGTACGAGCGGCGGGCCGGGAGCGACCGTACGGCCGACATCGGCGACCTGGCCGCGCTGGTCGCGGAGCTGGGCGCGGCGGGCGGCGGGTCCGTCGCCCTGCACGGCACCGCCTCCGGCGGGGTGCTCGCGCTCGCCGCGGCGGCGGCCGGGGTGCCGGTCGGACCGGTCTCGGTGTTCGAACCGCCCTACCCGGACGACGCCGCCGACCAGCTCCGCCGGGTCCACGCGCGCGTGCTGGTGGTCGACGGCGGCTCCAGCCCCTCGCCGGTCCGGCGCGCGGCCCGCTCGGTCGCGGCGGCCGTCCCCCGGGGCCGCCACCGCACCCTCACCGGCCAGATCCGCCCGGTGGCCCCGCACGTCCTCGCCCCGGTCCTCGCGGACTTCCTGACCGAGGAGACCGAGATCCTGTCCGTCGGCGTCTGAAGGTGCCCGGGACCTAAGCGGGCTGCCGCTCCGGCGCGGGCGCCGCGCGGCGTACCGTCGCCGCGATGGTCGCCGAGCCGACCACCCGGGTGCCGTCGTACAGGACGATCGCCTGGCCCGGCGCCACACCACGGACCGGCTCGTCGAAGGTCACGGTCAGCTCGCCGTCCACGAGGGCGGCGCTGACCGGGGTCTCGCCGCCGTGGGCGCGCAGCTGGGCGGTGTAGCGGCCCGGGCCCTCGGGCGCGGTGCCGCACCAGCGGGGCTTGATCGCGGTCAGTCCCGTGACGTCCAGGGCCTCCGCCGGGCCCACGGTGACCGTGTTGTTCACCGGGGAGATGTCCAGGACGTAGCGCGGCTTGCCGTCGGCGGCCGGGTGGCCGATCCGCAGGCCCTTGCGCTGGCCGATGGTGAAGCCGTACGCGCCCTCGTGGGTGCCGATCTTCGTACCGGCCTCGTCGACGATGTCGCCCTCGGCCCGGCCGAGGCGGGTGGCCAGGAAGCCCTGGGTGTCGCCGTCGGCGATGAAGCAGATGTCGTGGCTGTCGGGCTTCTTCGCGACCGCGAGGCCGCGCCGCTCCGCCTCCGCCCGGATCTCGTCCTTGGTGGTGAGGGTGTCGCCGAGCGGGAACATGGCGTGCGCCAGCTGCTTCTCGTCGAGCACGCCGAGCACGTACGACTGGTCCTTGGCCATGTCGGAGGCGCGGTGCAGCTCGCGGGCGCCGTCCTCGGTCAGGACCACCGTCGCGTAGTGGCCGGTGCAGACGGCGTCGAAGCCGAGCGCGAGGGCCTTGTCGAGCAGCGCCGCGAACTTGATCTTCTCGTTGCAGCGCAGGCACGGGTTGGGCGTGCGGCCCGCCTCGTACTCGGCGACGAAGTCGTCCACGACGTCCTCGCGGAACCGCTCGGCGAGGTCCCACACGTAGAACGGGATGCCGATCACGTCGGCGGCCCGGCGGGCGTCCCGCGAGTCCTCGATGGTGCAGCAGCCGCGCGCGCCGGTACGGAACGACTGCGGGTTGGCGGACAGGGCCAGGTGCACGCCCGTGACGTCGTGGCCGGCCTCCACCGCGCGGGCGGCGGCGACGGCGGAGTCGACGCCGCCGGACATGGCGGCGAGAACCCGGAGGGGTCGGACGGGCGGGTGCTGCGGCGAGGTCTCAGTCATAGCCCTACCAGGGTACGGGGCGCGGGGAACCACGGTCGCGGGAGTAAGCGTTCTCGATCACATGGGGAACAAGGGGACCGGTACGGGCAAGGCCAAGAGCACGGGCAAGGGCGGGAGCGGCGGCAAGGGCAAGAGCACCGGCAAGAGCGGCGACAAGGCCAAAGGCGGGCCCGGGCGGCGGGCGGTGCTGATCGGCGGGGCCGCCGTCGGCGTCGGCACGGTCGTCGTCGCCCATGACGCCCTCGCCCGGCTGTGGTGGCGGCTGCCCGGCATGCAGAAGAAGCGGGTCGAGGGCGAGCTCGACCACAAGGGCGCCGAGTGGACGGCGGCGTCCCGGGCGAACCTGCGGCGCGCCGACCGCCCCGACGACTACGTGGTCGACCGGATAGTGATCCACGTCGTGCAGGGCAGCTACGCCTCCGCGCTGCGCGTCTTCAAGGACCCCGGGCACGGCGCCGCCGCCCACTACGTGGTCCGCAAGGACGGGCACGTCGCCCAGCTGGTGCGCGAGCTCGACGTGGCCTTCCACGCCGGGAACCGGTCCATGAACGAGCGCAGCATAGGCATCGAGCACGAGGGCTTCGTGGACCGCCCGCAGGACTTCACGCCCGCGATGTACGAGGCGTCCGCCCGCCTCAGCGCCGACATCTGCAAGCGGTACGGGATACCCGTCGACCGGGAGCACATCATCGGGCACGTGGAGGTGCCGGGCACCGACCACACCGACCCGGGGCCGCACTGGGACTGGCCCCGGTACCTCAAGCTGGTCCGGGCGGCCCGTACCAAGCTGGGCTGAGCCGCCGCGACGAGCCCCCTTCCGGACCCGTCAGCTCAGTCCGGCGGTCCTCGCCCGGTCCACGGCCGGGCCGATGGCCTCGGCGACGGCCTTCACGTCGTCCTCGGTGGACGTGTGCCCGAGCGTGAAGCGCAGCGTGCCGCGCGCCAGGTCGGGGTCGGCGCCGGTGGCGAGCAGCACATGGCTGGGCTGGGCGATGCCCGCCGTGCAGGCGGAGCCGGTGGAGCATTCGATGCCCGCCGCGTCGAGCAGCAGCAGCAGCGAGTCGCCCTCGCAGCCGGGGAAGGTGAAGTGGGCGTTGGCCGGGAGCCGGTCGACCGGGTCGCCGCCGAGCAGGGCGTCGGGGACGGCGGCGCGGACGGCCGCGACCAGGTCGTCGCGGAGCGCGCCGACGGTACGGGCGAACTCCTCGCGGCCGTCGGCGGCGAGCCGTCCGGCCACCGCGAACGCGGCGATGGCGGGCACGTCGAGGGTGCCGGAGCGGACGTGCCGCTCCTGGCCGCCGCCGTGCAGCACCGGGACCGGGGTGTGCTCACGGCCGAGGAGCAGCGCGCCGATGCCGTACGGGCCGCCGATCTTGTGTCCGGAGACGGTCATGGCGGCGAGGCCGGAGGCGGCGAAGTCGACCGGAATCTGACCGACGGCCTGGACCGCGTCGGCGTGCAGCGGCACCCCGTACTCGGCGGCGACGTCGGCGAGTTCCCGGACCGGCATGATCGTGCCGATCTCGTTGTTGGCCCACATGACGGTGGCCAGGGCGACCGAGTCGGGGTCGCGGGCGACGGCCGCGCGCAGCGCGTCCGGGTGCACCCGGCCGTAGCCGTCGACCGGCAGGTACTCGACGGTGGCGCCCTCGTGCTCGGCGAGCCAGTCGACCGCGTCGAGCACGGCGTGGTGCTCGACGGGGCTGGCGAGCACCCGGGTGCGGCGCGGGTCGGCGGCCCTGCGGGACCAGTACAGGCCCTTCACGGCGAGGTTGTCGGCCTCGGTGCCGCCCGAGGTGAACACGACCTCGGAGGGCCGGGCGCCGAGGGCGCCCGCGAGGGTCTCCCGGGCCTCCTCGACGGTCCGCCGGGCACGGCGGCCGGCGGCGTGCAGCGAGGAGGCGTTGCCCGTGACGGCGAGCTGGGCGGTCATCGCCTCGATCGCCTCGGGAAGCATGGGCGTGGTCGCGGCGTGGTCGAGGTAAGCCATGGTGGGAACGATTCTACGAGGCGGCCCGCGCGGGGCGAGGAGGCGGCCGGTTTCCGCCGTCCCGCGCGGTGCGCCGAGGGGTCGCCCGGGGTCCGGCGCGCGCCCCCTCGGACCCGGGCCCGGCCCCGTACCCCGGCCCTGAACTCGGCGGCGCACCCCGCCCGCAGACTCAGTGCCCCCGGCCTCAGCCGCGCGGTGCCCGCGCCAGCTGCCGCGACTGGGCGACCAGCCGGTCGGCGGAGTCCCAGACCTCGGCGTCCTCCTCCAGGAAGCCGCCCGCGAGGTTGCGGGTGGTGATGGCGACGCGCAGCGGGCCGGGGGCCGGGCGGCAGCGGATGTGGGTGGTGAGCTCGACCGTGGGGGTCCAGCCCTTGAGGCCGAGCTCGAAGGAGGTCGGCGGCAGCGCGTCGACGGTCAGGAGCAGCGACAGCGGGTCGGGCTCGCGGCCGTCGGCGAGCGCGAACCAGCCGCGCATCTCGCCCTTGCCGGAGGGCGCGCCGACCGCCCAGCCGACGGTGGCCGGGTCGAGCCGGATGTCGAGCCGCTCGGTGATGGCCGAGGAGCCGGGGATCGCCGGGGCCGGGCCGTCGGACGAGCCGAGGCAGCGGTCGAGCGGCGCGATCGCGGGCGGGGTCGCCGAGGTGCGCACGTCGTCGGGGAGGGCGTCGAGGTCGCCGTACGAGGCGAGCACCCGGATCCGTTCCACCTCGGTGCCGTCCTCGGCGTACTGGAAGAGGGACGCCTGGCCGGTGGAGAGGGTGCGGCCGGTGCGCACGGTCTCGGCGCGGACGACGGCGGGCCCCGGCACCGACGGCGTCAGGTAGTGCGCCGAGATGGTGAAGGGGTGGGGGTGCGGCAGGTGGTCGCCGAGCACGCGGCCGAGCAGCGCGAGCAGATAGCCGCCGTTCACCGCGTGGATGATGGTCCAGCCCGCCGAGAGCTCGGCGTCGTACACGCCGGGCGCGCGCCGGGTCACCGCGGTGTCCCGGTCGAATTCGCTGAGGCCGGTGGCTTCGATGCTGCTGGTGCTCATACCGGCGACGGTACCGGATCCTGGCCGAATTCAGCTACTAAGCGGTAGCTTTTTCTTCGGTCCTGGTCTCGGGTTCCTCCCGCGCCGACGACCGCCGGTTCCAGGCCCTCGGCGCCCGCCAGTGGTAGCGCATCGCGAGCAGCCGCAGCACGAACGCGGTCAGCACCGCGAGGGCGCTGGTGTAGGCGTTGAGGATGTCGAAACGGATGCACAGCACGACCATCGCCGCGCCCACGATCGCCGGGACCGCGTACAGGTCCCGGTCCCAGCGCAGCAGCGACGGCACCTCGTTGGCGAGCACGTCCCGGATCACACCGCCGCCGACGGCGGTGGCCAGGCCGAGCGCGGCCGACGAGGTGAGGCCGAGCCCGTAGTCGTACGCCTTGGTCGTCCCGGTCACGCAGAACAGGCCGAGGCCCGCCGCGTCGAAGACGTTGACCGCGGTCTGGGTCCGCTCGACCTCCGGGTGGAGGAAGAACACCAGGACGGTCGCGATCAGCGGCATCAGGAAGTAGCCGAGATCGGTGAAGGCTGCGGGCGGCACCGCGCCGATGATGAGGTCGCGGAAGATACCGCCGCCGAGGGCCGTGACCTCGGCGAGCACGGCGATGCCGAAGACGTCGAAGTTCTTGCGGACGGCGAGCAGCGCGCCGGAGATCGCGAAGACGAAGATGCCGACGAGATCGAGCGCGTGCTGGACGGAGGGGTTGAACAGATCGTGGAGCACCGAACCATTGTCCCGGTTCCGCGCCCCCGCGCCCGTGAGGCCCCGCTGCCGGGTGGCGGCGGGGCCTCACGCGTATCCGTATCCCGAGGATTCCGTCGGTACGGACGATTCCGTCGGTACGGACTCCCGTACTCATGTACGGACTCCGGCTCTACGACTCCGCGGGCGCCTCGCCCTGCGCCGGTACGGCGGCGGGCTCGGCCGCGGCCTCAGCCTCCGGCTTCGCGTCCGGCACGGCGTCCGCCGGGACCGGCCCCTCCCCCGCCCTCGTGATCGTCCCCGCCGCGATCTCCCGGGCGTAGTGGCAGGCCACCTTGTGGCCGCCGCCGACGTCCGTCAGCTCCGGCCGGTCCGTCGCGCAGCGCGTCTCCTGCTTCCACGGGCAGCGGGTGTGGAAGCGGCAGCCGGCCGGCGGGTTCGCCGGGGACGGCAGGTCGCCGTGGAGCAGGATGCGCTCGCGCCGGTCCTCGACCTCCGGGTCCGGCACCGGGACCGCCGACATCAGCGCCTTGGTGTACGGGTGCATCGGCTCCGCGTACAGCGCGTCGCTCGGCGCCTCCTCGACCAGTGAGCCGAGGTACATCACGCCGATGACGTCCGAGATGTGCCGGACCACCGCGAGGTCGTGGGCGATGACCAGATAGGTCAGGCCCATCGACTCCTGGAGCTCCTCCAGGAGGTTGATCACCTGGGCCTGGATGGAGACGTCGAGCGCGGAGACCGGCTCGTCGCAGATGATCACGTCCGGCTCCAGGACGAGCGCGCGGGCGATGCCGATGCGCTGGCGCTGGCCGCCGGAGAACTCGTGCGGGTAGCGGGAGAGGGCGTTGCCGGGCAGGCCGACCTTCGCCAGGATCTCCTTGATCTTCTCGCGGCGCTCGTCCTGGTTCGCGCCGATGCCGTGCGCGGCCATGCCCTCGCTGAGGATGGACTCGATGTTCTGCCGCGGGTTGAGGCTGCCCAGCGGGTCCTGGAAGACCATCTGGAGGCGGCGGCGGAACGACCGCAGGTCCTTCTCGGAGAGCTTCGCGATGTCGGTGCCGTCGAGCACCACCGAGCCCTCGGTGACGTCGACGAGCCGCAGCACCGCGCGGCCGAGCGTCGTCTTGCCGCAGCCGGACTCGCCGACCAGGCCGTACGTCTGACCCGCCTCGACCGACAGCGAGATGCCGTCGACCGCGTACACGTGCCCGACCGTGCGGTCGAAGAGGATGCCCTTCTTGACGGGGAAGTGGACCTTCACCCCGTCGAGTTCCAGCAGGCTCATGCCGGGACCTCCGTCGTGGCCAGGACCGGGTTGACGCAGCGGGCACGGTGTCCGGCCGAGCGGGGTTCGGTCAGTGCGGGCGTGCCGGTCAGGCACTCCATCTCGTACCGGTCGCAGCGCGGCGCGAAGGCACAGCCGTCGGTCCAGGCGATCTGGTCGTTGATGGACCCGCGGATCGGGTGCAGGGACTCGCCGCGCGGGGCGTCGAGCCGGGGGATGGAGCCGAGCAGCCCGTGGGTGTACGGGTGGGTCGGGTGCGCGAACAGCTCGCGGCGCGGGGCCGATTCGACGACCTTGCCCGCGTACAGCACGTTGACCTCGTCGCACAGGCCCGCGACCACCCCCAGGTCGTGGGTGATCATCAGGAGCGCGGTGCCCTCCTGGTCGACCAGTTCCTTGAGGAGTTCGAGGATCTGGGCCTGGATGGTGACGTCGAGCGCGGTGGTCGGCTCGTCGGCGATCAGCAGGCGGGGGGCGCAGGCCACCGCCATGGCGATGAGCGCGCGCTGCCGCATGCCGCCGGACAGCTGGTGCGGGTACTCCTTGAGGCGCCGGTCCGGGTCCGGGATGCCGACCCGGTCGAGCAGGTGGGCGGCCTCCTTGCGGGCGGCCTCGCCCTTCAGGCCGCGGTGCCGCTTCAGGATCTCGGTGACCTGGATGCCGATCGGGATGACCGGGTTCAGCGAGGACAGCGGGTCCTGGAAGATCATCGCCAGGTCCCGGCCGCGCAGGTCGCGCATCTTCGACGGGCTCAGCGACAGCAGGTCGGTGCCGTCGAGGTCGGCGCGGCCGCCGAGGGTGACGCCCTTGGCGGGCAGCAGCCCCATCAGGGCGAGCGAGGTCACGGACTTGCCGCAGCCCGACTCGCCGACCAGGCCGACGACCTGGCCCTGGTCGACGCTGAAGGAGACGCCGTTGACCGCCCGGACGTCCTTGCGGCCGCGGCCGCCGAAGGTGACGGTCAGTTCGTCCACGGTGAGCAGTGGCATGACATCAACCTCGCAGCTTCGGGTCGAGGGCTTCGCGCATGGCCTCGCCGAGCAGGGTGAAGCCGAGGGCCGTGATGATGATGGCGACCGCCGGATACATGGACATCATGGGCGCGTTGTCGAAGAAGCGCTGCGCCTGGGAGAGCATCACGCCCCATTCGGGGACCGCCGGGTCGGGGTTGCCGAGGCCGAGGTAGGACAGCGCGGCGGCCTCGATGATGGCGGTGGCGAGGCTGAGGGTGGCCTGGACGATCACCGGGCTCAGTGAGTTGGGCATGATCTGGGTGAGCACGATGCGCCGCTTGCGGATGCCGAGCGAGCGGGCCGCGAGGACGTAGTCGGCGCTGCCCTGGGCGAGCATCGAGCCGCGAAGGAGCCGGGCGAAGACCGGGACCTGCACCACGCCGACGGCGATCATGACGGTGCTGAGCGACTGGCCCATCACGGCGGCGATGGACACCGCGAGGAGCAGCGAGGGCAGCGCCAGCATGATGTCGGTGAAGCGCATGATGACGTCGTCGAGGCGGGCGCCGGCCCGGCCGCCGAGGGTGGCGGCGGCGCCGGACACGGTGCCGATGACGGCTCCGGCGATCAGGCCGATGAGCATGGAGACCACGCCGACCAGGAGCGTCTGGCGGGCGCCGACCAGCATCCGGGAGAACACGTCCCGGCCGAGGTGGTCGAGGCCGAACCAGTTCTCGCCGCGGGCGCCGACGAACTGGCCCCGGTTGGAGAAGACTTCGCCGCGCCAGGTCTGTTCGGCGGGGCCGTACGGGGCGATCCACGGGCCGATGACGGCGATCAGCACGAAGAGGCCGATGACGACCGCGCCGATGATGGCCATCTTGTTGTGGCGCAGCCGGCGCATGGCCTCGCGCCACAGGCTGGCGCCGGTGGTGGACTCGGTCTTCGCGGTGAGCGCGGCGAGCCGGTCGATCTTCGACGTGTTGGGGGTTATCAGGCTCATCAGTGCACCCGCACCCTCGGATCGATGACGCTGTAGAGAAGGTCCACGAGCATGTTGATCAGCACGTAGATGAGTGCGATGAACATGATGAAGCCGACGAGGACCGGGTAGTCGCGGGCGTCGATGGCGGTGCGGATGAAGGAGCCGATGCCGCCGAAGGAGAACACCGACTCGGTGAGCACGGCGCCGGAGAGCAGGCTGCCGGTGAGCAGGCCGACGGCGGTGACGACGGGGAGCATCGCGTTGCGCAGGATGTGGCGGCCGCGGACGACCCGCCGCTCCAGGCCCTTGGACTCGGCGGTGCGGACGTAGTCCTCGCCGATGACCTCCAGGACGCTGGCGCGGGTCATCCGGACGATGACGGCGAGCGGGATGGAGGAGAGCGCGACGGCGGGCAGCACCAGGTGCTGCAACGCGTCCCAGGTGGCGTCGAGTTCGCCGGTGAGCAGTCCGTCGAGGGTGGCGAAGCCGGTGACGCTGGTGGCGTCGACGCCGGTGGACATCCGGCCGAAGGTGGGGAAGATGCCGAGCTGGACGGCGAAGACGCCCTTGAGGAGCAGCGCGAGGAAGAAGATCGGGAAGCAGATGCCGAGCAGTGAGCCGGACACCGAGGCCACGTCGATCCAGCTGCCGCGCCTGCGGGCCGCGAGGTAGCCGAGCGGGATGCCGACGACGACGGCGATGAGCATGGCGGCGACGCTGAGTTCCACGGTGGCCGGGAAGCGCAGCGTGAACTCGTCCCAGACCGGCTGGCCGGTCTGCACCGAGGTGCCGAGGTCGAGGTTGACGAGCCGCTTGAGGAAGCGTCCGTACTGGACGTAGAGCGGCTGGTCGAGACCCAGCGCGCGGTTGATCTGTGCCACGTCGGCTTCGGTCGCCCGCTCGCCCAGGATCGCTGAGGCGGGTCCGCCGGGCAGTCGGTTCAGCCAGATGAACAGCAGGACCGACAGGCCGAGCAGGGTGGGTATGAGCTGGAGAAGTCGTCGTACGACGAGTCGCAACACCCCGCGTGCCCCTTTCTTGCGTTGGTACGGAGGTGGGATGCGAAGCCGCCCGGCCACGCGATCTCGGTGGCCGGGCGGACCTCGGGAGTTCCTTCCGGGTGACCTGTCCGGGTTACTTGTCCGGGTTACCTGAAGGAGGTCTCGTTACTCGGTGGGCGGTCTCGTTACTTGAACGACGTCTCCGAGAAGTTCTCCTGCGTCAGCGGGGAGACCTTCGGCGGGTTGACGTTCTTGCCGAACGCGATGGCCGGCGGGGAGGAGGTCAGCGGGACACCCGGGAGGTAGTCCATGATCACCTCGTTGGCCTTCTTGTACAGGTCGGTGCGCTTGGTCGGGTCGCCCTGCATGGAGCCGGCCTTGACCGCGGCGAAGACCTTGTCGTCCTTGAAGCCCCACTGCTTGCCGTAACCGGCGAACCAGGTGCCGATGAAGTTGTAGCCGTCGTTGAAGTCACCGGTCCAGCCGAGGATGTGGAGGGCGCAGCCGCCCGCCTCGGTGGCGTCGACGTAGTCCGGGTTCCACTTCAGCGGACGCGGGGTGACCTTGATGCCGGCCTTCTCCAGGTCGGCCTTGATCAGCTCGAAGATGTCCTGCGGAGCGGGCATGTACGGGCGGGTGACCTCGGTCGGGTAGCAGAACTCGACGGAGAGCTTGCTCTCACCGGCGGCGGCGAGCAGCTGCTTGGCCTTGGCGGTGTCGAAGTCGTACTTCTTCACGTTCTCGGAGAAGCCGGCGACCGTGTCGGGCATGAACTGGGTCGCGACCTTGCCACCGGCGGGCAGCTGGGTCTTGACGATGTTCTCCCGGTCGATGGCGTGCGCGATGGCCTGCCGGACCTCGGGCTTCTTCAGCGCCGGGTGCTTCTCCTGCGACATACCGAGGTAGAGCAGGTTGAAGACGTCACGGGTCGGGACCTGGAAGCCCGCGGCCTCAAGGGTCTTGATGTCGGCGGGCGCGACCAGGTCGTAGCCGTCGATGTCACCGGCCTGGAGCGCCTGACGGCGGCCCTCCTCGGTGTCGAGGGTGCGGAAGACCAGGTTCTTGATCTTCGCCTTCTCGCCCCAGTAGTCGTCGAAGCGGGTCAGGGTGACTTCCTTGTTGCCCTTGTTCCACTTCGTGATCTTGTACGGGCCGGTGCCGGCGACCGTGCCGGCCTCCTGGCTGTACTTGGGGTAGGTGATGGCGTCGCCCTTGGCGGTCGCCTGCTCCTTCGCGTACTCCTTGAGGGCCTTCGGCGAGTGGATCGCGAGGGCCTGCAGGGAGAAGCCGCCGGGCAGGTTGGCGGAGGGCTCGTTGACCTCGATGACGGCCGTGTTCGCGTCCTTGACGGTGCAGGACTTGTAATTGGCCTTGGGCGTCTCGGGGTTCTCGTTCTTCGCGAACCCGCCCATGATGGTCTGCCAGTAGTAGGAGACCGCGCTGCTCTGGAAGGTGCCCTTCCAGTTGAACCAGTAGTCGTAGTTCGCGCAGACCGCGGCGGCGTCGAACTTCTCGCCGTCGTGGAACTTCACGCCCTGCCGCAGGTTGAACGTCCAGACCGTGCCCGCGGGGTTGCTGGACCACTTCTCGGCGAGGCCGCCGACCAGCTTGCTGCCGCCGGACTCGTGCTCCAGGAGGGCCTCGAAGGCCTGCCGGGTGACGCGGAAGGTCTCGCCGTCGCTGGCGAGGGCCGGGTCGAGGGAGGCCGGGTCGCCGGGGGCGCCGAACACGAAGGTGTCCTTCGCGCCGCCCTTGTCGCCGTCCTTGCCCCGCTCGCTCGCGCAGCCGGTGGCGATGAGGCCGACCGCGAGGGTCGCCGTCAAAGCCCGGGCCGCCCGGGAATTGAATATTCGCATGGGTCCACCCCTGGGTCCGCCATGTGTGGTCTTGACCGGCCGAACGCTACTGGCGAGTGACGCGACAGAGAACAGTCCGCATAGCGGTGATATCAACCTGAGACCCGGACAGTCACCAAATCGGTCGGATGCGGGACATCGCAGCTCCGACGGTCGAAAGCGGAGCCAAAACCTCACCTTGACAAGGGATTTCGGCGGCGCGCCGGAGCACGGCGGCGCGCGGCCGGGGGCGGTGCGGGGCGGTTCAGCGGTGGTGCGCGGGCGGGTAGCCGTATCCCGGCTGGTGAGACGGGGCGCCCGGGGCGGCGCCGTGCGCGTCGCGGTCGTAGAACGGCCGGGCGTGCGCGTACAGCCACATCGCGACCGGGTCGTACGTGTCGGACATGGCGACCGTGGAGACCGGAAGGCCGTCCGGGACCGCGCCGACTGTCTGGTGCATCATCGCGCGCACCGCCTCGACGGAGCCCGGCGAGGAGTCGTACAGATCGAGGCCGATGGCGAGGTACGGCAAGCCGAGCGCGGGCTGCACCCAGGCGCGGCGCAGCGAGCGGACGGCCGGGGTGCGGTGCGCGTTCTGGGTGAGCTGGGCGTAGAACTGCGGGATGTCCAGGGCGGGTTCGGACAGCCGCAGCGGTCCGGCGGGCATCCGGTCGAGGCCGGTGGCGATCCGGCGCAGATCGGCCCACGGGATGCCGACGCCGCCGCCGGGGGCGTGCGGGTTGAGCCAGATGCCCCAGCGGTCGGGGAACAGGGCGCGGGCGATCTCGACGCCGGTGACGCGCTCGTGGGCGCGGGTCCAGCCGGACGCGGCGAGTTCCTGGGCGGAGGTGACGCACGGGGCGTAGCCGTGGCCGTCGACCTCCATGTTGCCGTACTGGGCGTCGGGCGATCCGGCGGCGCCCTGCCAGAGCAGCATCCAGACGTCGGAGCCGGCGAGGGCGTGCAGCAGCTGCTCGTAGGCGTCGTGACGCCCCGGTGCCACCTGGCGCAGCATGTGCTCGACCGGTCCTCCGGTCGCGGCGGTGCCTGACGCGCTCACCGTGGGTCACGCCCCTCTTCGTCTTCCGTGGTGCTGATGGGTTGGTGCTCGTGGTCGTACGACCGGGTCTGTTCCGGTCCGGCCCTGTTCCGTCCGGTTGAGTTCCGTGCGGTTCGGTCCAGTCCAGTTCAGTTCAGTTCAGTCAGTTCAGCTTAGACAGGGGTGCCGTCACACGGCGGCGCGCTGGAAGAAGGGGCGCACCTTCTCCGTCATCCAGTCACCGACCGGGTCGTGCGCGAGGTCGAGCAGGATCAGGTTGACCGGCCAGGCGACCTCGACCCGGCCGAGGGCGCGGCCGAGCGCGTCGAGCGGGGCGTTGCGGTCGGCCTCGGGTCCGGTGAGCTCGACGGCGACGAAGAGGGCGGGTTCGGTGCCCTCGACGCTGGCGAGCGCGCGGCGGGCGCTGGCGACGACGCCGGTGGCCTCGAACTCGGCGGAGGCGGCGGCCAGGAAGTCGACCGGGTCGTCCTGCCAGTCCGGCTCGAACAGCCGGACCCGGCCGCCGGTGGCGGGCCCGTCGAGCGCGGTGCGGCCGGTGCGGCAGAGCTCGGCGACGGCGGGCGGCGGCAGCGGCACGCCGACGGTGCCGCCGGGGTTCACGGCGATGCCGAGCTGCGGGGGCAGCCCGCGGGCGAACTCGCGGGCGGGCGCGACGGTGTACGACATGTGCTCGCCGACGCAGGCGAGGAACTGGTGCTCGGAGCTGAACACCGGCACGTACGCGGCGCCGTCGAGCTCCAGGGTCGGCAGGTCGAGGTCGGCGCTGTCCGGTCCGCCGCCGTTGGGCAGCGGCACCCAGACGGGGCTGCGGCCGAGCACCTCGACCAGGCGGCCGCCCGCGGAGGGGTTGCCGAGGGAGGCGGCCAGTACCTCTTCGAGCTCATTGCCCGGCCACGTCACGTCCACGGTCGTCGTCCCTTTCCCGGCCACTCCCGGCCACCCGGCCCGTCCGGTGCCCCCAGCACCTTAACGGCGGTCCGGGGCCCGCGTGACCGAAAAGCGCGCACCGGGCCGGGGCGGGCGGCCGGGTGTGGTCCAGGACACGGCGGCGCGAGCCGTTGACGGGGCCCGTACGGGGAGGCGGCTCGGGTGGCCCGGCTCCGGGCGGCCCGTTCGGTGCGGCCCGCTCAGGAGACCCGGCTCGGGCGGCCCCCGCTCAGGAGGCGTCCCGGAAGCCGATCTTCCGCAGGGTGTCGGCGGCGTCCCGGTCGAGCAGCGTGACCGAGGCGCAGCCGGGCGGCAGGGCGCCCTCCTCGGCGGTGCGCACCAGCCGTCCGACGGCCCGCCGGTGCCGGGCGAAGGCGTACGCCGAGACGCCCCGGCCGCGGGCGAGCTGGCCGTCCCGCGCGGTCCCGGGGTCGACGTCGAGCAGGATCAGATGGAGCGCGGCGCCGCGCCGCCGGGCCTCCCGGGCGAGCCAGCCGCGCACCCAGGACTGGGTGCCGCAGTCGTGCACGATCACCCCGGCCCCGGCGCGCAGTGCCCGGCGCAGCCCGGCGTAGTGGGCGAGCCGGGCGAGCGGGCGGTAGACCGCGTACGGCAGGAAGCGGGGCAGCCGGGCCTCCCAGCGCTCCCGGGTGTCCTGGGAGTCGATGGCGCGGCCCTGGGCGGCCCGGCCCATCAGCGTGGACTTGCCCGCGCCGGGCAGCCCGGAGACCACCACCACGTCGCCCGCGGCATAGGTGAGGACGCGGGGGCTGCGGCCGCCGCGCTCGCGCAGATCGCGCAGCAGCCGGACGCGGCGCCGGAACCGGGCCCGGGCCCGCGTCCGCTGGACGGGCAGGCCGGTGCCCGCCACGGCCGTGCTCGCCGTACGGACCGTCGTACCGACGGTCGTACCGACCGTCGTACGGACAGCCGAACGGACAGCCGCACGGACATCGGTGTGCTGGATGGTGCGCTGGATCGTCATCGCCGCTTCCCCCCTGTCGGGCCCTGCGGAGACCCTTGCCCACGAAGTGTAAAGAAGAGGTAATGCGAAGCAAGTGATGTGACGCGCGGAGCCGCCGTGCAATGATGAGCGCGCCACGCGCTCGACCGAGCGCGCACAACCTCATACCGGCCGCTCGAATCCGCGCGGGAGAGTCCTGGGCACGCAGTGCGCCCGGGCGCCGAAGGAGCAAGCACCTCCCTTGAATCTCTCAGGCCCCGTACCGCGTGGATGAGGCAGATCTGAAAAGTGGGCCGCCCTGGCGCGGCCCCACCCAAGGTGCAAGCCGAGGATGCCCTCGGTGAACCTCTCAGGTTCCATGACAGATGGGGAGGAACGTCCTCACCGTCTTGTCACGTCGTGCCCCGCACGCCCTGGGACCCGGGAGCCACCCCATGAGCACTGCCCCCCGCCAGACCGCCCTCGACGCGCTGCACCGCTCGCTGGGCGCGACCATGACCGACTTCGCGGGCTGGGACATGCCGCTGCGGTACGGCAGCGAGCGCGACGAGCACACCGCGGTGCGCACCCGGGCCGGGCTGTTCGACCTCTCCCACATGGGCGAGATCACCGTCAGCGGCCCGCAGGCCGTGGAGCTCCTCGACTACGCCCTGGTCGGCAACATCTCGACCGTCGGCAACGGGCGGGCCCGCTACACGATGATCTGCCAGGAGGACGGCGGCATCCTGGACGACCTGATCGTCTACCGCCTCGGCGAGACCGAGTACATGGTCGTCGCCAACGCCTCCAACGCGCAGATCGTGCTCGACGCGCTGACCGAGCGCGCGGCGGGCTTCGACGCCGAGGTGCGCGACGACCGTGACGCGTACGCGCTGCTCGCGGTGCAGGGCCCGGAGTCCCCCGGCATCCTGGCGCAGCTCACCGACGCCGACCTGGACGGTCTGAAGTACTACGCGGGCCTGCCGGGCACCGTGGCGGGCGTGCCCGCGCTGATCGCCCGTACCGGATACACCGGCGAGGACGGCTTCGAGCTGTTCCTGAAGCCGGAGCACGCCGAGGGCGTGTGGACCGCGCTCACCGAGGCGGGCGCCGGCGTCGGCCTCATCCCGTGCGGCCTGTCCTGCCGTGACACGCTGCGCCTGGAGGCGGGCATGCCGCTGTACGGGCACGAGCTGACCACCGCGCTGACCCCGTTCGACGCGGGCCTCGGCCGGGTCGTCAAGTTCGAGAAGACCACCAACGACGGCCGCTTCGTGGGCCGCGAGGCGCTGGAGAAGGCGGCCGAGCGCGCCGAGACCGCCCCGCCGCGCAAGCTGGTCGGCCTGATCGCCGAGGGCCGCCGGGTGCCGCGCGCCGGGATGCCGGTGGTCGCGGACGGCGCGGTGATCGGCGAGGTCACGTCCGGTGCCCCGTCCCCGACGCTGGGCAAGCCGATCGCGATCGCGTACGTCGACGCGGCCTTCGCGGCGCCGGGCACGGCGGGCGTCGGCGTGGACGTCCGCGGCACCCACGAGCCGTACGAGGTCGTGGCGCTGCCGTTCTACAAGCGCCAGAAGTGACACTGGGGGCGCGGGGCCGGTGACACGGGGCCGGTGACGCCGGCCGACCGGGCCCCTCGCCCCCCCTCGTACCGCCCCCTCGTCCCACCCCTTGTCCCGTTCGGTGTCTCACTCCCCGAGACCCACGTTCATCAGCACTCCCCCCGTACAGGAGAATCAGGACATGAGCAACCCCCAGCAGCTGCGTTACAGCAAGGAGCACGAGTGGCTGTCGGCCGTCGAGGACGGCGTCGCCACCATCGGCATCACGGAGCACGCCGCGAACGCGCTCGGTGACGTCGTCTTCGTGCAGCTTCCCGAGGTCGGCGACACGGTGACCGCGGGCGAGTCCTGCGGCGAGCTGGAGTCGACCAAGTCCGTCAGCGACCTGTACGCCCCGGTGACCGGTGAGGTCGTCGAGGCCAACCAGGACGTCGTCGACGACCCGTCGCTGGTGAACACCGCCCCGTTCGAGGCCGGCTGGCTGTTCAAGGTGCGCATCTCGGACGAGCCGGGCGACCTGCTCAGCGCCGACGAGTACACCGCCTTCACCGCGGGCTGACCGAGTCCGAGTCCGAGACCGAGTCCGAGACCTCGACCGAGACCCTTAGGGATCGATTCATGTCGCTTCTGAACACCCCTCTCCACGAGCTGGACCCGGACGTCGCCGCCGCCGTCGACGCCGAGCTCCGCCGCCAGCAGTCCACCCTCGAGATGATCGCCTCGGAGAACTTCGCTCCGGTCGCGGTCATGGAGGCCCAGGGCTCGGTCCTCACCAACAAGTACGCCGAGGGCTACCCGGGCCGCCGCTACTACGGCGGCTGCGAGCACGTCGACGTGGCCGAGCAGATCGCGATCGACCGGATCAAGGAGCTGTTCGGCGCCGAGTACGCCAATGTGCAGCCGCACTCCGGCGCCTCCGCCAACCAGGCCGCGCTGTTCGCGATCGCCCAGCCCGGCGACACGATCCTCGGTCTCGACCTGGCGCACGGCGGCCACCTCACCCACGGCATGCGCCTGAACTTCTCCGGCAAGCAGTTCAACGTGGTCGCGTACCACGTGGACGAGGCCGGTCTGGTCGACATGGCCGAGGTCGAGCGCCTGGCCAAGGAGCACCGCCCGAAGGTGATCATCGCGGGCTGGTCGGCGTACCCGCGCCAGCTCGACTTCGCCGAGTTCCGCCGGATCGCCGACGAGGTCGAGGCGTACCTGTGGGTCGACATGGCCCACTTCGCGGGCCTGGTCGCGGCGGGTCTGCACCCGAACCCGGTGCCGTACGCGGACGTGGTCACCTCCACCACCCACAAGACGCTGGGCGGCCCGCGCGGCGGTGTCATCCTGGCCCGTGGCAAGGAGTTCGCGAAGAAGCTGAACTCGGCGGTCTTCCCGGGCTTCCAGGGCGGTCCGCTGGAGCACGTGATCGCCGCCAAGGCGGTGTCCTTCAAGGTCGCCGCGTCGGAGGAGTTCAAGGAGCGCCAGCAGCGCACCCTGGACGGTGCCCGGATCATCGCCGAGCGCCTGGTGCAGGACGACGTCACGGCGCACGGTGTCTCGGTGCTGTCCGGCGGCACCGACGTGCACCTGCTCCTGGTCGACCTGCGCGACAGCGAGCTGGACGGCCAGCAGGCCGAGGACCGGCTGCACGAGGTCGGCATCACGGTCAACCGGAACGCCGTCCCGAACGACCCGCGGCCGCCGATGGTGACCTCGGGTCTGCGGATCGGCACCCCGGCGCTCGCCACCCGCGGCTTCCAGGACGAGGACTTCCGCGAGGTCGCCGACATCATCGCCGAGACGCTGAAGCCCGGCTTCGACGCGGAGGCGCTGAAGGCCCGGGTGACGGCCCTGGCGGACAAGCACCCGCTGTACCCCGGCCTGAAGTAATTTCGTACCCTTTTGTTGGTATGAAGCTCCGGGGCACCGCGCACACTGGACAGTGAGCGCGGTGCCCCACCCCGTTTCCCGCTCACCTGCTCGCCCGCTCCGCGTTTCTGCACCACCCCGGCAGACAACGGCGTCGCCCCCACAAGGAGTCCTCCGTGGCCATCTCGGTCTTCGACCTGTTCTCGATCGGTATCGGCCCGTCGAGCTCCCACACGGTGGGCCCGATGCGCGCGGCCCGCATGTTCGCCCGGCGCCTGAAGAACGAGGGGCTGCTCGCCCACACGGCGTCGATACGGGCCGAGCTGTACGGCTCCCTCGGCGCGACCGGGCACGGCCACGGCACCCCGAAGGCGGTGCTGCTGGGTCTTGAGGGCCACTCGCCGCGCACGGTGAACGTGGAGACGGCCGACGACGAGTTCGAGCGGATCAAGGAGACCGGGCGGATCAACCTGCTCGGCGCCCACGAGATCCCGTTCTCGTTCGACGACGACCTGATCCTGCACCGCCGCAAGGCGCTGCCGTACCACGCCAACGGCATGACGGTCTTCGCGTACGACGCCGAGGGCGCGCTCGTGCTGGAGAAGACGTACTACTCGGTCGGCGGCGGCTTCGTGGTGGACGAGGACGCGGTGGCGGGCGAGAACCCGATCATCCCGGACGACACCTACCTGAAGTACCCCTTCCGCACCGGCGACGAGCTGCTCCGCCTCACCAAGGAGACCGGCCTGTCGATCTCCTCGCTGATGCTGGAGAACGAGAAGGCATGGCGCACCGAGGACGAGATCCGCACCGGCCTCCTTGAGATCTGGCGGGTCATGCAGGCGTGCGTCTCGCGCGGCATGTCCCGCGAGGGCATCCTCCCGGGCGGCCTGCGCGTCCGCCGCCGCGCCGCCACCTCCGCCCGCAAGCTGCGCTCCGAGGGCGACCCGGCGGCGCACGCGATGGAGTGGATCACGCTGTACGCGATGGCGGTGAACGAGGAGAACGCGGCGGGCGGCCGCGTGGTCACCGCCCCGACGAACGGCGCGGCGGGCATCATCCCGTCGGTCCTGCACTACTACATGAACTTCGTGCCGGGCGCGGACGACGACGGCGTGGTCCGCTTCCTGCTCGCGGCGGGCGCGATCGGCATGCTCTTCAAGGAGAACGCCTCCATCTCGGGCGCCGAGGTCGGCTGCCAGGGCGAGGTCGGCTCCGCCTGCTCGATGGCGGCCGGCGCCCTGGCCGAGGTCCTCGGCGGCTCCCCGGAGCAGGTCGAGAACGCGGCCGAGATCGGCATGGAACACAACCTGGGCCTGACCTGCGACCCGGTCGGCGGCCTGGTCCAGATCCCGTGCATCGAGCGCAACGGCATGGCGGCGGTGAAGGCGGTGACGGCGGCGAAGATGTCGATGCGGGGGGATGGCAGCCACCTGGTGTCTCTGGACAAGGTCATCAAGACGATGAAGGAGACGGGGGCGGACATGAGCGTGAAGTACAAGGAGACGGCGCGGGGCGGGCTCGCGGTGAACATTATTGAGTGCTGAGGGTGGCTCTGACGGCAGGTGACGGTGCTGGTCGCCTGGGAGGGTGAGGCGGTGCGCGCGGGCTCGGGCGAGGGCAAAGTAGGGGCAAAGTTGCTCTGAATGCGCAGGTCGGGAAGGGTGGTCCCCGCGCGAGCGGGGGTGTTCCCACCGGGGGGCGGCGCCACGTCGGGTTGCGGCCGTGGTCCCCGCGCGAGCGGGGGTGTTCCGTCGACGGAGCTGCGGTTGCCGACGGCCTGCCCGTGGTCCCCGCGCGAGCGGGGGTGTTCCGCCTCCGCGCGCGCGGGAGCGGCTCCGGCTGCCGTGGTCCCCGCGCGAGCGGGGGTGTTCCGAGATCGCCGAGGGTGGTCCACGCCTTTTCGCCGTGGTCCCCGCGCGAGCGGGGGTGTTCCGAAGGGCCGCAAGGCCGCGATCGACTACGTCGAGTGGTCCCCGCGCGAGCGGGGGTGTTCCGCCCTCGTCGCCGCCGAGGCCATGTACGGCTCCGTGGTCCCCGCGCGAGCGGGGGTGTTCCGTACGTGACCATGGTGAAGAACCTCCTCGGCGGGTGGTCCCCGCGCGAGCGGGGGTGTTCCGCCCTCGTCGCCACCGAGGCCATGTACGGCTCCGTGGTCCCCGCGCGAGCGGGGGTGTTCCGCTGTCCACAGGATGCCCACCCTCTGCGCACGTTGCTGGTCACGTCGTGAGCAGCAGCCGTCAACGAACCGTGTCCCCTCCACCTGCCAGGCGGAGGGGACACGGTTCGTCGTCTCGGGGTCCAGCCGCGCGGGAGTGTCCGCCCGGCGGTGCCGATCGTGCAGAGCGGCATCGCCGGGCGGACGCGTCCACGCGGCGCAGTTGAGGCGGTGCCGGATGCCCTCCAGCGCGCCCCACAGGCGGCGGGCGCTGAACCCCCGCCCCCTTCCCGCGCTACGGGCTGTAGCACGGGAAGGGGGCGGTTTCGTCACGACGCCCTCTTCCACGCCACGGCGGGGAAGAGGGGCCTTTCGTGTTTCTAGATCTCCGAACTACGGTGCATCCAGCAGCACTTCGTCTGGCAGGACCGAGAGGGGACCACGATGGCCCGCAAGTTGCGCATGCTCGGCACCAACTCGAAGACGGGTGAGTGCCCGACGCTCTACGAGGACATCGACACCGGCGAGATCCTCGTGCAGGGGTACACCGTCACCGATCCCGAGGTGCTCGTGCAGATGGCGAACCCGCTGAAGGGAGAGTCCCTGGTCGTTGTCGATCGTGCCCTCCTGGTCAACTTCGCGCCGAAGGAGTGACGTGAAGGATCACGTACCCGCCCGCCAGATTCTCGAGCTCTTCCGGGAAGGGTTCGCGCACACGGCCTGGCGGCTGGAGACTCGCCGGGAGTACACCGCTGACCAAGCGACTGAGGAGTACCGACAGTTCCTCCAGGGAGTCATGCCGCCTCGCGATGAGGGCGGACCCTGGTTCGTCAACGCCCGGGCGCAAACGGCTGCCGGGAAGCGGATCGAGCGTGTACGCCTCGTCGACGAGCCGCCCAGTGACGGACAGCGATACCTCCTGGCTACCACGCGGGACAATCTCGCAGCGGGCGAGGACATCCGCTATCTGCTCCGTAAGGACGCTGAGCAGATCGGACTGCTGGACTTCGACTTCTGGCTGTTCGACTCCCGCGTCCTGGCCCGCTTCAACTGGGAAGACGCAGACCGGCGCCTGGAACTGACCACCGACCCGTCCGCCGTCGTTGCCGCGTGCCAGACTCGCGACGCAGCATGGCACCACGCCGTCCCGTACGCCGAGTTCACCCGGTAACTTCCCTGGTGTGAGCACGGACTACCAGCAGGCGAGGAAAGCCCTCGGTGCGCGGCTTCGCGAGCTGCGCACCGAGGCTGGCCTGACTGTGCGGGCGCTGGCCGCAGAGTGCGGCTGGGCGCCATCGAAGGTCTCCAAACTGGAGAATGGAAAGCAGACCGCGACCGGCGGCGACCTCGACACATGGGCGGCCGGGGTCGGTCACCCCGAAGCTGCCGCCGAGCTGCGCGGGCGGTTGGCCGGACTGGAGTCGACCTACCGTTCATGGCGGCGCCAGCTTGCGGGCGGCCACCGTGCCGTTCAAGATGCCCTCGGCGCAGAGCACGAGAGGACCAGCATGTTCCGCGCCTACTCCGGCAGCGTCGTGCCGGGCGTGTTCCAAACACCGGAGTACGCCCGCGCAGTCCTCGGCCGGTACGCGGAGCTTCACGGCGTCACCCGTGACGTAGAGGCGGGTGTCACCTCCCGGCTCCGGCGGCAGGAGGGGCTCTACCAGCCCGGACGCCGGTACCGGGTACTGATGGGGGAGGCCGCACTGCACACGCGAATCTGCTCGCCTGCGGTTCTCGCTGACCAGTTGGACCGCCTCATGTCTGTCAACGGCCTGAGCACGGTAGAACTCGGCATCATTCCCCTGGCCGCTGATGTGCGCGTCGCAGCGGGGGATGACTTTTGGATCCACGACGACCGGCTCGTGATCGCCGAGTCGTGGCATGCCGAGATGTGGCTCGACTCGAACGAGGACGTAGCCCTGTACGCCACGGTCTGGGATGCGCTCGCGGCCGGGGCCGCGACGGGGCGGGCCGCGCATCGCCTGATCGCCCGCGCGCGAAGCACGCTGCTACCTGCGTGAGCAACACCCGGAAACGGGCGAGACCGAGTGAGAAACATCGAGAAACACGGGCAGATCTGAGAAACGCCTCGTCCTACCTTCCTGCTCATGGCGGAGTACAGCGACAGGCCCAAGCACTGCACGTACTGCCCGAATCCGGGGGCGGACTGTTGCGTCCGCGTCCACCCGGACGGTCAGCACATCTACGCCCATCGGATCTGCGCGACGGTTCGCGGCGTCCCGTACAGGTACGTCTTCGTCGACGGCCTCGTCCGGATCGGAGCCGGACGGTGAGCGCCCCGGCGCTGCCCGGCGTGCTGCCGGAGTGTCAGTTCGAGCTGCACTCGGTCTGCAAGACCGGCGAGGTCTACACCTGCTACGGCGACCATGTGCCCGGCCTCGGCAGGACCTGCGCCTGCCCCTGCCACCGCACGCCCCCGGAGACGGCCCAATGACCGAGCCCGACACCGACGAGACCACCGGCGTAGACCTCGACGAGCTGCTCGCCGCCCTGGCGCTCGCCGCCCGGGACATGCTCACCGCGATCCGTGATCACCGCGCCACTGCCGCCGTCCGGCCCAGGTTCGTCGGACGCACCCATCTCCCGCCCGTCCCCACCGAGACGCCGTGACCGAGCTCTGGCGCCAGACGCTCTACATCCTCATCGCCCTGGACGCCCTCGCCGTCATCGCGTACGGCATCGCTCACTAAGCTCCCGCCCTGGCTGATCCAGGACGGGCCCTGCGCACCATCGAGAATCCACACCAGGAGGAACCATGGCCTGCACCAACCAGCCGTCCAAGCCGCCGCCGCCCTGCGCCCCGACCGGTCCCACCGGCATTGACGCCCGAGCCCTGCTCAGCGACGCCGCGTTCAACGGCGTGATGCACACCGTCCTCGACAACAACCCGGGCATGGACGCCTTCGTGGCCGGCCGAATCGTGGAGGAGGCCCTCAAGTTCGTCCACGCCGCCAGCCTGTTCCCGCAGGTGCGGATCTCTCCGAGCCGCGAGGTCGACGAGGGGTGGCACGCCCTGATCCTCCACACTCACCTGTACGCCACCCTGTGCCGCCGACTCGGCCGGACCGTCCACCACTACCCCGAGCGACCCGACGAGACCCGCCACGACCCGGACGTCCTCACCCGCACCGTGGCCCTGATCGAGCAGGCGGGCTACACCCCGGACACCGAGCTGTGGCTAGGGCCGCGGCAGTCCCTCGTCACCGTGGCGGCGAACTGCAGCCACACCCCGGTGCCCGGCGGCTGCGGGCCGATCAACCCCGGCAACTGCGCGAGCCACTGCAACAGCGGAGGCGGCGGCTAGGCTCAGCAGCCCCTACGGACGGAGAGCCATGGAAGCGCGCGAGATCTCAGACCTGCACGACACGATGCGGCAGCACGGAATCCCCGGCACCCTCCAGCCCGAGGACCCGGAGAACCCGAACGGCCCCTGGCGGGTGGCGGACGACGCGGGCCGGGACATCACCAGGGAGACCCTCGCCGCCGCTGCGGCAGCATCGCGTAAGAGGCCCACCCGTGGGTTCGTGATCGCGCGCTGACCGCCCAAGCACAGGCCCCGGCCGACGCGTTCCCCCACGGCCGGCCGGGGCTACCGCACCAGCTCCGCGAGCGGCACCTCAAGCGCGCCCGCGATCTGGAGCAGCAGGCCGAGACATGTTCCCCGCGCGAGCGGGGGTGTTCCGTAGAAGCGGCTGCCGCTTCGGGTGATGGTGCGGTGTTCCCCGCGTCCGCGGGGGTGTTCCGGACGAGTACGTGCGTAACGTCGCCACCGCCGGCCGTTCCCCGCGTCCGCGGGGGTCCTCACTCCTGCCTGCTGAACTTCCGCGCCGCCCACACCAGTGCCAGCACCCCCGCCCCCGCCAGCACCCCCGCCTCCAGTACCAACGGCGGCTGGTGGCCGAACCAGGTGATGCCGGGCGGTGGGGTTCCCGTCGCGGTCCGCAGGGTGATCGTGCGGCGGAGGAGGTCGACGCCGTAGGCGATCGGGTTCAGGGCGGCCAGGGGGTGGGACCACGACGGGAGGGAGGACAGGGGGAAGAAACCGCCGGACAGGAAGAGCAGCGGCATCATCACCAGGCCCAGGAGCATGTGGAAGACCTCGGGGCGGTTCAGGGTCACCGCGAGCAGGAGGCTGAGGGCCGTGAGGGTGAAGGAGGACAGGATCATGCCGCCGAGGAGCAGGAGCAGCAGGACCGGGTCGTAGGGGAGGCCGATCGTGCCCGCGAGGGTGAGGAGGACCGTGCCCTGGACCGCGGCCACCGCCGTGCCGCCCGCGCAGCTGCCGAGGAGCAGGGTGGCGCGGTGCACCGGGGCCATCAGGAGTTCGCGGAGGTAGCCGCTCTGGCGGTCGGTGATCAGACGGATGCCGACCATGATGGCCGGGGTCTGGATCGTCATCATCAGCATGCCGGGGAACAGGTACGTCCGGTAGTCGGCGCCCAGCGTCGACGTCGGGATCAGGGCGGCCAGGCCGCCACCCAGGATGAACAGGTAGAGCACCGGCTGGATCAGCATCAGCGCGGTGTGGGTGGGCTGGGACGACAGGCGCAGCAGGTCGCGGTGGACCAGGGCGTGCACCGCCCGTAGTTCCCGGCGAAGTCTGGTGGCGGGCGGGGCGGGATCGGCGGTCGGCACCGGCGGGGCGGCGGGGCGGGCCGGGGCCGTCACCGGGTCCCGCCTGCGGTCGTCGTGCCGATGGTGCGCCCGGTGTGGTGGAAGAACACGTCGTCCAGCGTCGGCGGGGTCGCCGAGGCCGCCCGTACCGGGATGTCGTGGGCCGCGAGGGCCGCGCACAGCCGGGGGATCCAGGAACTGCCGTCCGGCAGCCGGAGGGTGATGCCCTGGGATTCCCCCTTCGGCTCGGCGCCGGGCGGCAGGATCCCGGTCAGCACCCGGCGGGCGGCCGGGTCGTCGCCGGTCCGCAGCACCACCCGGTCGTCGCCGATCGCGGCCTTCAGCGCGGCCGGGGTGTCCTCGGCGACCAGCCGGCCGCCGTCGATGATGGCGAGGCGGTCGCAGTTCTCCGCCTCGTCCAGGTAGTGGGTGGTGACGAACAGGGTGATCCCGTGCCGGTCGCGCAACTCCCGCAGGTGGTCCCAGACCTGGGCGCGGGCGTGCGGGTCGAGTCCGGTGGTCGGTTCGTCGAGGAACAGGACGCGCGGCTCGTGCAGCAGGCCCCGGGCGAGTTCGACCCGGCGCCGCATCCCGCCGGACAGGGTGCGGACCGGGGACCGTCGCCGGTCGGCGAGGCCGACCGCCGCGAGGGTGTCGCCGACCCGCTGCCGGGCCTGGCGGCGGCTCATGCCGTACAACCGGGCGTGCACCGTGAGGTTCTGTTCGGCCGTCAGTTCCATGTCCAGGGCGCTGTGCTGGAACAGCATGCCGACCTGTCGTCTGACCAGGTCCGGTTGTCGCAGCACGTCGACGCCCGCGACGGTGGCGTGTCCGGCGGTGGGCCGGGCGAGGGCGCAGAGCAGCGCGATGGTGGTGGACTTCCCGGCGCCGTTGGGGCCGAGGAAGGCGAAGGTCTCGCCCTGCCGGACGTCGAGGTCGAGTCCGCCGACCGCGGTGGTCGAAGTGCCGCCCGGGCCCGGGTAGTTCTTCACCAGGCCGCGTGCGCTGATCGCGGCGGGGACGCCGGCTTCCGCGTGTGGTTGCATGGAAGGAGTCCTCGTCTGTGGACCGGAACCTGCGACGCGACGCTCCGGCCGGTGGCCGCTGTGCGGCGGCCACCGGCCGGAGGTCATCGGCCCGTTGCGGGCTCACCCGGGCGGGGTGTCGCCGAGGGAGCATGGGGTGCTCCCTCGGCGACGGCGCCCGGCACCGGGATCCGGTCCCGTACCCGGGTGTGCACCCGGGTACGGCTCCGGTCCCGCCGGGTTCGGCGTCGTGTCGATGGGGTCGACAGGACGCCCCTGGTGGCCGGTCAGGCGCAGCTGATGCCGACGCAGACGGTGTTCAGGAGCGTGAGCAGGCCGACGCACTCACAGGTGCCGCCGAAGGCGACGCCGTCGCCGGCCACCGGGTCGGTCTCCGGAAGGGCGTGGAGCTGGGCCAGCAGGTCGAGGTCGAGGTTCTCCATGACGTTCTCCTTCTCCTGATGATCTCCGTGATCGCTGCGATCACGGTGATCTCTGTGTGTTCTGGGTGTTCTGTGTGTTCTGGGTGTGCCTGTTTTCTCTGTTTTTCTCTGTGGTGCGACGGCGGAGTTCCCGCCGTCAGCCCGGCTGTCGGCACGTCACGGGGACGTCCACAGCCGGGAGCCTTGGTGGCGGACCCGCAGGAGGAACGCCAGGATGCCCGCGGCGCCGTCGCTCCAGCCCGTCGAGACGTCCCCGTACTCGTTGGGGAAGACGACGTGGCCGGCGCGGCGGGCCCGTTCGGAGGTGAGGAGGCGGGCGAGCCGTCCGGCCGCCGCGCGGTGGGCGGGTGTGCCGGTGGCGTCGGCCAGGTCGAGCAGGAAGTCACCGTTGCCCGCGAGGCCGTGGCACTGGGTGAGCGGGGCGCGCGGGGCGCGCTCGACGACGGCGTGCCCGGCCCGGTGGGCGAGGTCGGCGTACCGCTCGTCGCCGGTGGCCTGCCAGAGCCGCAGCAGGAAGCTGCCGATGCCCGCGGAGCCGTGGCACCAGTACGGGGCGGTGGGCACGGAGTCCGCTGCCTTGGCGGGCCATTGGGCGGCGCCGCCGACCCGCAGGGCCTGGGCGACCAGGCCCTCCCCCGCCGCGATCGCGAGGTCGCGGTACTCCTTGCGGCCGGTGACGTCGGCGGCGGTGAGCAGGAAGGTGGCGATGCCCGCGGTGCCGTGCGCGAAGCCGAGGTAGCGGGTGCCCTGTCCTTCGGCGGCCGGGGCGGCGGCGCTCTCGGCCGGGACCGGCCAGGTCACCCCGGACGCGTCGCGCCGGGCGGCGGCCGTCAGCCGTTCGGCGTCGGCCTCGACCAGGGTGGCGAACCGGGGGTCCCCGGTGCGCCGCCAGAGGTGGGCGGCGGCCAGGCCCGAGCCCGCGGCGCCATGGGTGATGTCATGGCTGGGGCTGGGGCTGGGCTGTTGCGGGGCGAGGGCGAGTTCCGTCGCGTGGGCGAGGAGGGCGGGGTCGTCGACCGCGCGGCCCGCGTCGTACAGCGCCCACGCGGTGCCCCGGGCACCGAAGTGCAGTCCGGGGCGGACGGTACGGGGGTCGGCGTGGGCGGCGATCCAGTGCCCGGCGGTACGGATCGCCTCGGCCAGCCGGGGATCGGCGCCGGGAGCTGCTCCGGGGTCGGCGGGTGCTCCGCCGACACCGCCGACCCCGGGGGTTGCGGGGATTCCGTGAGCTCCGTGGGTTCTGTGGATCTCCAGACATCGGGTCAGGACCGCGAGGACTCCGGCGGCGCCCTGCTGCACGGTGCACGGGTCGGTCTCCCCCGCCGTCGTCGACACCGGCCACAGCCGCCGTTCGTCGTCCGGGGTCATCGTGTCGAGCAGGTGCGCCACCATCCCGGCGATCACCACGTCGAGGTCCCCGTCCGGGCCCTCACGCCGGTAGGCGTCGGCGTCGGCGTCGGCGACCGCCCGTACCCCTGTCGTACGGTCGACTCCTGCCGTACGGCCGAGGGCGCGCACCGCCGTACGGGCCGCGGCCGGGTCCGTGCGCTCGGCGGGCTCGTCCCGCATCAGGCCGAGGACGAGCTCCGGCAGGCCGGCCGGCAGCGCGACGGCGGCGTCGCAGGCCGTGAGCCAGTCCGCGAGACGCTGTTCGGCGGTCCTGGTCGCGGGCTCCTCGGGCAGCGGGTGCGGCACCTTCCCGGTGAACAGGAAGCACAGGGTGGCGCCGAGGCTGTAGTGGTCGCCGCTCGGGGCGACGGGCGCGTGCCGCAGGCGTTCCGGGGCGCTGAAGCCGGGGGTGCCGACGGTGGTCGGGCGCGCGGTCGGCTGGTCCTCGTCGCCCGCGAGGACGGCGAGTTCCAGGTCGATGAGGCGCAGTGAACCGTCGGGTCTGACCATGACGTTGGCGGGGGTGAAGTCGCGCAGGACGCAGCCGTGGGCGTGGGCCTCGGCGAGGAGTTCGACGAGGTGTCCGGCCTGGGTCAGGGCGTCGGCGCGGTAGCGGTCGGCGCCGACGTCGCGGAAGTGCTCGGCGACCCAGGTGCGCAGCGGGCGGCCGGGGATCTCCTCCTGGGCCAGGAACAGATGGCCGGCGTGCTCGAACAGGGCGAGGGGCTCCGGGGCGAGTCCGGTGCCGCGCAGCCGCTCCAGGGTGCGGGCCTCGGCGCGCAGCCAGTCGCGGACGTCGGCGCCCGAGGCGTCGGCCTCGACGTGCGGCCGGGCCTCCTTGACGATCGCGGGTGCGCCGGTGGTGGTGTCGGTGGCCCGGTAGACGCCGCCCTTGTTGGTGAACCGGATGGCCTCCCGTACCGCGAACCGTCCGCCGAGCAGCACCGGGCCGGTGGGGGCGGGCTGGGGACGGGGCGCGGGCACGGCGGCCGGGAAGGGGCTGACCGCCCAGTCGGGCTGGGTGTACCGGCCGGTGCGCCGGTCCTCGACCGGATTGCCGTCGGGGTCCTCGTAGTACCAGACCAGCAGGCCCTCGTCGGACAGGCGCTGGCGTCCGGCGAAGGCGCCGTAGCGGTAGTGCACCAGGCTGCCGGGGGTGTACGCCCGGTCGGAGAGGATCTGCGGGCCCGCCAGGCCGAGGGTGGCCTCGTGCAGGGCGAGGGCGAGCCGGGCGGCGTCGGCGTCGGAGCGCGGGTAGACGGTGAGGAACTTGCCGGAGTTACCGCGCGGGGTGGCCCGGGAGTTGAGGGCGCCCACGTTCTCGAGGGACCGGGCGAACTTGAACGGCGAGGTGTCCGCGAGGAGGACCGGGAGCGCCTTGGCCAGGACCTCGGGCGCGGAGCCCGAGGTGGCGGACACGTGGAGCTTCCAGCCCTGGCTGCGCGGGGTGGTGGCGCGGGGGGCGAGGCGGCACCACATGTCGTCGGTGACGGTGGTCCAGCGGGCGGTGGTGTCCGAGGTCCGCAGTGCCTGGTGCAGCAGGGCTTCGAGGTCGGCCTCGGTGGCGTGGCTCGTCATGCGTGTTCCTCTCAACGGCGAAGACCGCTGGCGGAATATGCCTTCGGTAAGAACGTACAACCTGCGCCGTACGGTGGGCAGTTGGCGGTAGTGAGCGCACGGTGTCACTGCGACGCCTGATGGCGTCCACCGGCGCAACGGGGCGGCGCAGAGGAGCGCGGGACCTGCCGGCCGCCGGGGTCAAGAGCGGCCGCGAGCGATGGTTCCGCGCCCGCGGGACCCGTGTGACCTGGTGAATCGTCGGGGGGCCGCGGAGTTTTCGTCGTCGGCTTCGTCGCTTTCGGCGCACAGCTTTGCCGTCGGGCACCCGTTCGGTAAAGGCGCATATTCCGCCAGCGGGCGGCGACTGCGGTATTTCGGACATGGCCGAGAGTGCCCACTCCGGGACTGAACTGGGCCTGCGCGGACCGTTCGGGGCGCGGATCCGGCCGGGACCGCGCCCCGAACGGCTCGAAACCGGAACCGAAGCCGGAACCGAAGCCGGAACCGGAACCGTCACCGGGCGCCCGCCGCACCCCCGGCGCACCACCCAGGGTTGACATCTACATACGGTCGACCGCACTCTTAAGTATGACAGCCTTCACCGAGGAGACCGATCCGTACTGCCTGCCCGTCCTCGACGCGGCGGCCCTGCTGTTCGACGCCCCGTGGCAGCGCTATGCCGTGATCGGGGACAGCCTGTCCGCCGGTACCGGCGACCCGAGCCCCGGATACCGGGAGCTGGGGTGGTCCGACCGGTTCGCGGAGGTCCTGGGGCGGGTGCGGCCGGATCTGGCGTACCTGAACACCGCGACGGTGGGGGCGACCACCACCGAGACCATCGAGCAACAGGCCGACAAGCTCCAGGCGTTCGAGCCCGATCTGCTGCACATCCCCTGCGGGGCCAACGATCTGGTGCGGCGGAGGCCGGACTTCGACGAGATCCGGCAGAACATGCGCAAGCTGTACGAGCTGGCCGCGCAGACCGGGGCGCAGCTGACCACGTTCACGCTGGGCCGGGCCTATGTGGTGCCGGTGTTCCCCGACTGGACCGAGCGGGTGCGGACCGTCAACGACATCACCCGGGGACTCGCCGCCGAGTACGGGGCCGTGGTGGTGGACATGTGGAACCACCCGGTCAACGACCGGGACGACCTGCTGAGCGCGGACCGGATCCACTTCGCCGGGTCGGGGCAGGCCGTGATGGCGGCGGAGATGGCCAAGGCGCTGGCCGGACTGCTGGGGCGGCGCACCCGCTGAACCGCGCGGGCCCGGCCGCCCCCGCCAGGGCGGTCAGCCCAGCCGGGCCAGCACCTCGCCGCGCTCCCGGGCGAGGCCCGAGGTGATCAGCCGTCTGGCGAGACCGTGCGCGGCACGCAGCTCCGTGCCGGGCTCCACCCGCAGTTCCTGGCGCAGCACCCGCTCCGCGTCGTCGTAGGCGCGGACCGCCTCCGCGTACCGGCCCGCCCGGCGCAGCGCGATCAGCTGGCGCACCCGCAGGGCCTCGTTGAGCGGGTCGTCGGTGATGAAGCGCGGGGCGTTCAGGATCACCTTGTTGTCGTGGCCGAGCGCGAGCCAGGCGTCGAGCAGGGCACCGCGCGCGGTGGTCCGCCACTGGTGCAGCTCCTCGGCCGCCGAGGCGGTCAGCGGACCCTGCCGGGTGTCCGTCAGGGCGTCGCCCCGCCACAGGGCGAGCGCCTCCTCCAGGATCGTCGCCACCACCGACGGGGTCTTCGGCGCCAGATGGAGGCCCTGCCGGACCAGGTCGCCGAAACGGTGGGCGTCCACCCGGCCGGGCTCCAGGTTCAGCCGGTAGCCGGAGTCGACGGTCTCGATCAGGTCGGCCGGCAGCCCATGGCTCTGCAGCCGGCGCCGCACCCGGCGGATGTGCGCGTGCACCGCGTTCACGGAATCCCGTGTGGTCGCGGCCAGATCGAGTTCCTCGATCAATTCGTCCCGCCGGACGTCCTCCCCGGCGCGTAACGCGAGCACCGCGACGATGTCGCGGAGTTTCGCTCCGGGCAGTTCCACTTCCGCGTTCTCGATCTCCACGCGCAAGGTCCCCAGTACTCCGATGCGCAATTCGGCCACGGTCCGCTCCCCCTGTGTTCGCCCGTGCACGGTCGATTCCGTTCGCGCCGCGGAGCCTACGCGGCGGCCCCGCGGACCCACATCCCACACATTCGAGTAGGTGTGCGGGCGACTTCCCCGTGCATGGGTGGGTCCACGGTGCGAGACCGGACCCCGGACCGCCCGCACGACCCCTGCGATGACCAGGAAGAAGAGGTACGATCGACCGTATGGGCACTCAGTCGCGGAGCTATCCCACACGCGAGGAACAGGCGTCGATCACCGACAAGCGCCTGCTCAGAGGGGCGCGCACGCGGGAGACCGTGTTGCGGCGCGCGGTGGACGTCGCCTCGCTCGAAGGACTTGAGGACGTCAGTTTCGGCCGTCTGGCAACGGACATCGGCATGAGCAAGGCCGGGATCCAGACCCTGTTCCGGACGAAGGAATCCCTTCAACTGGCCACGATCGACTTCGCACGTGACATGTTCATCGAGGCGGTCGCGGGTCCGGCCAGGAATTCCCCGCACGGGGTGCGCCGACTGCGTTCCTTGATCGACCACTGGATCGTCTACGCGGAGACCCCGCTGTTCCAGGGCGGCTGTTTCCGGGTCGCGAACATCTCGTATTTCGACAGCAAGGAAGGGCCGGTCAGAGACGCCCTGTTCCAGCACCAGCGGGAGTGGTACGAGACCATCGGGCGCGAGTTCCGGCACGCGGTGGATTCCGGCGAGATCGCGGAGATCGACGTCGATCTGGCGGTGTTCCAGGTCGACGCGGTGCTGTGCGCGGCCAACACCGCGCTGCGGCTCGGTGACCACAGCGCCGTCGACAAGGTGCACCGGACCCTTGACGGGCTGCTGCGCACGCCCTGACCCGCCCGACGAGGTACTTGGAAGGTGCGGGGACGGTACGGAGAAGGGGGGGGGGGGGCGCGGGGGGGGGGGGGGCGGGGGGCCCGCCCCCCCCCCGCCCCCCGGCCCGGGGGGGGGCGGGGGGGGGGGGCGGGGGGCGGGGCCCCCCCCCCCCCCCCCCCCCCGGTGGTTGGGGGGGGGGGGGGGGGCGCCCGGGGGGGGGCCGGCGCCGGGGGGGGGGGGGGCCCCCGGGCCCCCCCGCCCCTTCTCCGTACCGCCGGTCAGCCCTTGGCCGGCGGGGTCTTCGGCAGCAGGAAGACCAGGACGGCGGCGACCGCGGCGATGCCGAAGGTGGTCAGCGAGGTGAGCGCGAAGGCGTGGCCCGCGGCCTCGACCCGGTCGGCGCCGCCGTTGTCGAAGGCGTGGAAGAACACCGCGCCGACCACCGCGACACCGAGCGCCCCGCCGACCTGCTGGGCGGTGGAGAGCGAGCCCGAGGCCATGCCCGCGGTCTGCGGATCGACCCTGGCGAGCACCGAGTTGAGCAGCTGGGTGATGAGCAGACCGCCGCCGACGCTCTGCAGCATCAGGGTGGGGATGACGAGCAGCGGGGTGAGCCGCGGCCCGGAGAGCAGCACCACGGCGGTGGTGAGGTAGCCGAGCGCCAGCACCACGGCGCCGAACTCCAGGACCCGGCGGCCGTACTTGGGCACCAGCTTGCCCGCGATCATGCTGCAGACGAAGAAGGTCACGGCGGCCGGGGTGTAGACGAGTCCGGCGCCGAGCGCCGACATCCCGAGGCCCTCCTGCATGGAGATGGAGAGCGAGAGGTAGTAGGAGGTGAGCAGCGCGTAGACGGCGAGGACGAGCACGATGCCGAGCGAGAACGAGCGCTGCGAGAACAGCGAGAGCCGGATCAGCGGTTCGCCGCCGCGCCGGTCGACGCCGCGCTCCAGGACGGCGAAGAGCACGAAGGCGAGGCCGCTGCCCGCCAGGCACACCCAGGTCCACCAGGGCCAGCCCATCTCGCGGCCCTGGATGAGCGGGAAGGTGAGCAGCAGCAGGGCGGCGCTGAGCAGCAGCACGCCGGGGACGTCGAGCCTGCGGGTCTGTTCGGCCCGTGACTCGGTGACCGAGCGGGCCGCGATCACCATGGTGACCAGGCCGATCGGGACGTTGACCCAGAACACCGCGCGCCAGCCGGAGCCGAACAGGTCGGCGCCGATGAGCAGACCGCCGACGAGCTGGCCGCTGACGGTGGCCATGCCGATGACGACGCCGAGGACGCCGAACACCCGGGCCCGGGCGGCCGGGGCGACGGTGAGCGTGATGATGGCGAAGACCTGCGGGACCATGAGGGCGGCGCCGAAGCCCTGGACGATCCGGGAGACGATCAGCACGGCGGCGCTGCCCGCGAGGGCGCAGGCGACGGAGGAGAGCGTGAAGACCGCCGTGCCGATGAGGTAGAGGCGCTTGCGCCCGTAGAGATCGGCGAGCCTGCCGCCGGTGATCATGAAGACGGCGTAGCTCAACTGGTAGCCCGCGAGGACCCATTGGAGCTCGCCCGCGGTGGCCCCGAGGTCCTCCTGGACGGCCGGTCCGGCGACCACCACGATGAACGAGTCCAGGATCGCCATGAACATCCCGACCATGACGGTCGCGACGGCGGTCCAGGGGACCTCGGCCGTGGGGCCGGACGATGCCGGATCCGCCGCTCTCAGGCTCTGACTGGCATGCGACACGTGAGGCTTCCCTTCCCTGGCACGACGTACGGGCTCCGCTTTCCCGAGCCCATACAAACCATACGCACGACCGTATGCCTACTGCAATCGGGTTCCCTCGTCCGTGCGCGCGGAACGGGCCACGGGGCGGTCCTCGGAACGGGCCACGCCACTGCCCCCGAACCGGAACGCCGCCGGGTCGGGCTTGCGGGTGGCCAGCCAGTAGGAGCTGCCGGTGCCGGGCCAGGACTGCCGGTTGACGCCCCGGTGGTCGAGGAACCAGCTGTGGCAGCCGCCCGAGTTCCACACCGAGCCGGCCAGCTTCCCGTGCAGCGTGTCGTTGAACCGGCGCTGCACCTCGTCCCGTACCTCCAGGCGGGTCGACCGGCGTCGGCGCATCAGCTTCAGGCACTCCACGATGTAGTGCAGCTGGGCCTCGATGACGAAGAGGATCGACTGGGCGCCGCCGCCCGAGTTCGGGCCCATCAGCATGAAGAGGTTCGGGAACCCGGCGACCGTGGTGCCGAGATGGGCGGTCATGCCGTCCCGCCACGCCTCCTGGATGGTCAGCCCGTCCCGGCCGACGATGTGCTCGGTCGCGCACCGGTTGTCGGTGGAGAAACCCGTCGCCAGGATCACCACGTCCGCCGGGTGGAACTCCCCGTCCTTGGTGCGGATCCCGTCCTCGGTGAACTCCTCGATGCCCGAGGTGGTCAGCGACACGTCGGGGCGCTGCAGGGCCGGGAAGTAGTCGTTGGTCAGCAGGATCCGCTTGCAGCCGATGCGGTACGAGGGGGTCAGCTTCGCCCGCAGCTCCGGGTCCGGCACCTGCTTGGCCAGGGTGCGCCGGGCGGCGAACTCCAGGATGCCGACCCAGCGGGGGTTGAGGAAGGCGAGCACCGGCAGCTCATGGGTCCAGTAGGCGGTGAGCCGGTAGAGCCGCTGGACGAACGGCGCCGCCTTGAACAGCCGCCGCTCCAGCTGCTTCAGCGGCCGGTCGGCCTTGGGCAGCACCCAGTGCGCGTTGCGCTGGAAGACGTCGACGTGGCTCGCCACGCCCGCGATCTTCGGGATGAACTGCACGGCGCTGGAACCGGTGCCGATCACCGCGACCCGCTTGCCCCGCAGGTCGACCGAGTCGTCCCAGCGCGCCGAGTGGAACAGCTCGCCCTTGAAGCCGCCCATGCCGGGCAGCTCGGGGACGTGCGGCTGGTGCAGCGCGCCGTGGGCGAGGACCACCACCCGCGGCCGGTACTCCTGCCCGGACCTGGTGACCACGTGCCAGCGGTCGGCCGCCTCGTCGAACTCGTACGACACCGCCTCGGCGCCGAACCGCAGATACGGTTCGAGCTCGCGCTCCTTCACCACCTGCTTGATGTAGTCGAGGATCTCCGGCTGTTCGGCGTACATCCGGCTCCAGTCGCGGTTCGGCGCGAAGGAGTACGAGTACATGACGCTGGCCACGTCGCAGGCGCAGCCGGGGTAGGTGTTCTCGCGCCAGGTGCCGCCGACGCCGTCGGCCTTCTCCAGGACGACGAAGTCCCGGTGCCCCGCGTCGAGCAGCTTCACCGCCATGCCCAGGCCGGCGAAGCCGGTCCCCACGATCAGGACGTCGGGGGTCTCGACCGTGCTGTCGGTCTGCTGCGCTTTCGCTCGGGCCATCGGGTCTCTCCTCGTCTGGGCGTCCGCCGGGGCAGTGACCCAGCATCGGGCCCGCCCCTGAAACGGCGCTGTCCGCTCCGCGCGGGCCGCTTCAGGGGCGCGTCAGGGGGGTCGGCGAGCATCGCTGGCCGGACCCCTCGCCCTTGCGGCGGACGTGACGGGAGAGCTGATCCTTCTTGAGTGCTTCGGACACCACGCCGAGGAAGCCACGGGCCCGGCGCGTGCACATCATCGTGATCGGCGGCGGGCTCGCGGGCCTCGCCGCCGCCGTCCGGCTGCGCCGCCGGGGCATCCGGGACTTCCTGGTGCTCGACCGGGGGGACCGGGTCGGCGGCACCTGGCGGGACAACACCTATCCGGGGGCGGCCTGTGACGTGCCGTCCCACCTCTACTCGTACTCCTTCGCGCTCAACCCCGGCTGGAGCCGGTCCTTCTCGCCGCAGCCGGAGATCCAGGCGTACATCGAGAAGGTCGCCCGCCGGTACGGCGCCGCCGAGCACCAGGTCACGGAGTGCGAGGTGCTGGGCGCGCGCTGGCGGGAGGAGGCCGGGCTCTGGGAGGTCGAGACCTCCCGGGGGACGTACGAGGCCACCGTCCTGGTCGGTGCCTTCGGGGCGCTGTGCGAGCCCGCGCTGCCGGACATCCCGGGGCTCGCCTCGTTCGCCGGGGAGGTCCACCACTCGGCGCGCTGGGACCACGGCACCGAGCTGGCCGGGAAGCGGGTGGCGGTGGTCGGCACCGGGGCCTCCGCGATCCAGATCGTGCCCGCCATCGCCCCGCACGTCGCCGAACTGCGGGTGCACCAGCGGACCGCGCCGTGGGTGATGCCCCGGCTCGACCGCGGCTACTCCCGGGCCGAGCGGTTCGCCTGCCGCTGGGTGCCGTTCTACCAGCGGACCTGGCGGGCCGGTCTGTACTGGGCGCACGAGGCGCAGGCGATCGCCCTCGCGAAGGTCCCGGCACTGCTCAAACCGGTCGAGCTGCTGGCCAGGGCCAAGCTCCGCCGCGAGGTGCGCGATCCGGCGGTACGGCGCGGGCTGCGGCCCGACTACGCGCTGGGCTGCAAGCGGATCCTGCTGTCCAACACGTACTACCCGGCGTTCAACCACGACCATGTGCGGCTGGTCACCGACGCCATCACCGAGATCCGGGAGAAGTCCGTGGTCACCGCGGACGGCACGGAACACCCCACGGACGTCCTGGTGTTCGCGACCGGCTTCCACGTCACGGACTCGCCGATGTACGAGCGGATCACCGGCGCGGACGGGCGCAGCCTCGCCGAGGTGTTCGCCACCGTCGGGCGGCGCTGCTACAAGGGCACCGCGATCGCCGGATTCCCCAACATGTTCCTGCTCGTGGGCCCGAACACCGGCCTCGGCCACAACTCGATGATCTTCATGATCGAGTCGCAGGTGCGGTACCTGCTCGGCGCGCTCGACGCGATGCGCGAGCGCGGACTGCGCCGGGTCGAGGTCCGCGAGGACGCCCAGGAACGCTTCTACCAGGGCCTGCAGAGCGCCCTGGCGCGCAGTGTCTGGAACACCGGCGGCTGCGCCAGCTGGTACCTGGACCGGCACGGCGCCAACACCACGATGTGGCCCGGCTTCTCGTACGCCTTCCGCCGCATCACCCGCACGTTCGACATCGACGCCTACCACATCGCGAGGTGAGCACCGGCATGGCACGCAAGCCGCTGGACAGCTTCAAGGACAAGGTCGTCGCGATCACCGGCGCCGGCTCCGGCATCGGGCGCGCGCTCGCCGTACGGCTCACCGAGCTCGGCGCGCATCTCGCGCTGTCCGACATCGACGCCGCCGGGGTCGAGGAGACCGCCCGGATCTGCTCGGAGCACGGCAGGGACGTCTGGGCCACCCGCCTCGACGTCACCGAGCGGGAGGCGGTGACCGCCTACGCGCACGACGTACGGGCCTACTTCGGCACCGTCCACCAGCTCTACAACAACGCGGGCGTGGCCTTCTACGGGGAGGTGGAGCGCCAGTCGTTCAAGGACGTCGAGCGGGTGATGGACGTCAACTTCTGGGGCACGGTGGCCATGACCCGGTCGTTCCTGCCCTATCTGATCGCCTCGCACGACGGGCACGTCGTCAATGTCTCCAGCCTGTTCGGCCTGATCACCTATCCGGGCCAGAGCGCCTACACGGCCTCGAAGTTCGCCGTCCGCGGCTTCACCGAGACGCTGCGCCAGGAGATGCTGCTCGCCCGCTATCCGGTCAAGGTGACGGCGGTCCACCCGGGCGGCGTCAAGACGGCGGTGGCCCGCAACGCCGGGGCCGCCGACGGGCTCGACGCCGCCGCCATCGCCCGGGCCTTCGACCGCAGGCTCGCCCTGCACAGCCCCGAGACGGCGGCCGAGGCGATCGTGCGCGGGGTGCACGGCGGCCGGGCCAGGATCGTGATCGGCGCCGAGGCGAAGGCGCTGGAACGCTTCGGCCGGCTCGCGCCGGTGGCCTCGCAGCGGTTCGGCGCCGTGATGTCGCGGGTGCTGCGGATCGCGCCGCGCCCGGGTGCGCGGCGGTGAGCCCGGTGCGGCCGGTGGGGCTGACCGTGCCGCCGCGGCCGGTGCGGCTGCCGCTGCCGGTGGTCCGGGCGCTGCTGCACCCGTTCTTCCGGGCGGTGTTCCGGCCCGGGGTGCCGTGGTCCGCGCAGCGGCTGCTGCTCGACGCGTTCTCGGCGGGGCAGCCGCTGCCCCGGGGCACCCGGGTGGACCGGCTGGCGCTCGGCGCCCGGCGGGCCGAGCGGGTGACGGTGGGGCCGGTCGGCGGGCCGGGTGCGGTGCTCCATCTGCACGGCGGCGGCTACACGGTCGGTTCCCTGGCCACCCACCGCTCGTTCGCCGCCCATCTGGCCGCGGCCACCCGCCGTCCGGTCTATCTGCTCGACTACCGGCTCGCCCCGGAGCACCCGTACCCGGCCGCCCTGGAGGACACCCTCGCGGCGATCGAGGCGCTGGCCCGTACCGAGGAGCATCCGGCCGGGACGCTGGCGCTCACCGGGGACTCGGCGGGCGGCGGCATCGCGCTCGCCGCGGCCCAGCGGCTGACGGCCGCCGCCGGGGCCGGTGACGGTACGGGGGCGGGCCCGGAGACCGGTGACGGCTCGGGCCCGGCGGCTGCCACCGGCCGTCCCGGCGCTCCGGTGCTCGCGGCGCTCGGCCTGGTGTCGCCGTGGGCCGACCCCGGCGAGGTCGCCGACGGCCGCCGGGACCTGGTGGTCAGCCGGGCCTGGGGGCTCGCCTGCGCCGCCGCCTACCTCGGCGAAGGGGACCCCGACGACCCGCGGTTCGCGCCGCTGAAGGGCCCGCTCGGCGGGCTCCCGCCGGTCTATCTGCACACCAACCGGCGGGAGTTGCTGTACGCGCAGGGGCTGCGGCTGGCCGCCGCGCTGCGCCGGGCCGGGGTGCCGGTGACGCTGGTGGAGAGCGCGACGCTGTGGCACGCGGCGCAGGCCCAGGCGGGGCTTGTCGCGGAGGCCGCGGCCTCGGTCCGTGACCTGGCCGTCTTCCTGTCCGCCCGGTGGACCCGGCCGGGCGAGGGCGAGGCCCGGGTCACCCCGCTGCGCGGTGCGGCCGCGCGCGGTGGCTGACCCGCGGGCCGCCGTGCCGGTCCCCCCACGGAAGAGCTCCCGGCCGCAGGGCCGGGAGCTTCTTCCGCGTGCGCGGGCCGGTCAGGGCAGCACGCCGAGCCGCACCGCCCAGTCGTCGGCGAGCCGGTCGGCCAGGCCGGTGAGGGCGTCGCGGCGCAGCCGCCGGGTGTACCGGCGGACGGCGTCCGGGTCGTCGGATCCGACGGTGCCGATGCCGACGCCGTCGGTGCCTCCGGTGCCGATGCCTTCGGTGCCGTCGGTGCCGGGCCCGGCGGGCGCGGCGGCATCGTCCCGGAGGTCCGGCGCCTCCGGCGCGGCGGTCGCGGGCGCGGTGCTCATTCGGGACTTCCGGCGTCCGCGGCCTGTTTCGCGTAATGCGCGGAGACGAAGCGGGAGATGTTCTCCGCGGTGGCCTTCGCGGATGCCGAGACGAACGGCTCCAGGGTCTTCTCCAGGGCCCGTCCCGCTATTCCGCCGAAGAGGGTGAAGCCGATCCGGACCTCGACCTCGCTGCGGTTTCCGGGGAGTTCCCGGAAGAGGAAGTCGGTGGTGGACTTCATGCCGGAGACGGAGGCGTAGGAGAGCCGGGCGTTCTCCTCCCAGCGCACGTTCTCGATGGTCGACTTCTGGGTGGAGGCACCGATCTTGATGGCGGATTCGAAGCGGGCGCCGAGCCCCTGGTCGCGTTCGCCGACCGGCCGGTAGAGGGTCATTCCGTGCCAGTACTCCAGGACGTTCCGGTAGTCGTCCAGATAGGCGAAGGTGAAGGCGAGCGGTGCGTCGCACACCGCGGTGAAACGTACTTCGGACACGTCGGTTCCCTTCAGATGATGTTGGTCGCCCTGGCCACGCTCCACAGGGAACGCGGGGAAAGGCCGCCGTCGAAGGCGAAGTACTCGGGAAGGACGGCGTCGGGATACCACTTGGATTTGTATTCCAATTGGCTCTTCGCCGGGTAGACACGGTCACCGTGCTCGGCGATCCACCGGACGACCTTGGCCGCCGTCCGGCTCGCGGCCGGCAGTTCGTGGTCCTCGTCGAGGCCGGTGAACGGGGTGAAGCCGAAGTGGAGCCACTCGGTCCCGGCCGCCCGCATGTCCTCGATGGCCTGTGAGTTGATCGCCTCCATCACCCCGGGCGGGGCGTCCGGGAGCCGTCGGCTCAGGTCGTGCAGCCAGCCGGGACGGGTGCCCCAGACCGGCGCGTACGACACATAGGCGATGGCCACGCCGTCGATGCGGCCCACGTACAGCTTGCGCATCGGCTGCCAGTCGCCGCCGATCTCGCCGATGAGGAAGGCGAGTTCCTTGGTGTGCCGGCCCTTGTCGCGCAGCCAGCGCTCGTTGATCGCGCCGATCTCGTCGGCGACGTGCGCCGGGTCGACCTCGGCGATCTCCAGGCCCGCCCGGACCGCCCGGGAGATCTTGTTCCGCAGCCGCACGAAACGCTTTCCGCGCAGGCTGAACTCCTTCAGGCCCACGGCGTACGAGGCACCCACCTGGTTCACGGTGAGGCCGAGCCCGCCGAGCAGTTCGGCGTCGGCCCGCTGCAATTGGGCGCCGATCACCTTGCAGCCGTTCTCATGGGCGTGGTCGAGGAACCGGGATTCCAGTTCGGTCGCACAGGACGGGTCCGCGAAAGGCCCGCCGAACTGGATCCAGCGACGCCCCTGCACCCGATAGCACACGAAACCGTCGAGGCCGTCGTGGCGGAAGTACCGGTTGCCCCGGTTGAGGGCGAGAAAGGCGCTGGGATTGTCCGCGTGGCGTTCCAGCGCCGAGGCGATCGGTCCGGAGCCTTCCGGCCGGAGCGAGTCGGGCATCTGCATGCTCTGTCCTCACCTACGGAAAAGGGTCGGCCAGAAGCTAACGGGCCGCCCTGACACGCGCCCCACTTCGGCCGGCCCGGGATGTCAGGCCCGTTTCAGGGGCGCTGTCGATACTTCCTGTCGCAGCGCCGACAACGAGGCGCACCTCATCGCGCCGCCGGTGCGGACATCTATCTAGCGGGGTCACTTTGGCAGCCGAGACGCAGACAATCCCCACGCTCAGCAGTTATGTGCGGGGCAAGGACATCGACAGCGGCAAGTGGGTCTATGTGCTTTCGGCCCGCTCCGTGCTCGACGACTCGTTCGCGAGTCTCACCCTGAAACGGCGGCTCGAGGCCGGCACGGTCTCCCCCGCCGAGGTGCCCGCCGGCGTCATCGCCGGCCGGGTGGCGCTCGCCGACAAGGCGACCGTGGAGGACGCGCTCCAGGCGGCGGCGGACGCGGTGCGGACCTGGCGGGCCACCCCGCTGTCGGTGCGCTTCGACGGCTGGATGGAGCTGCTGCGCGCCACCATCGAGGAGCGCAGGGACGAACTGGTGGAGCTGCTCACCCTGGAGGGGCATCCGCTGGAGCTCGCCCGCTGGGAGATCTCCGGCATGCGGGAGCTGGCCCGGCCGGAGTCGGCCGCCTTCCTGCGCACCCAGCTGCACCAGGAGTTCCAGGTCGACGGGCGCCGCAACATCGTGCGGCGGCAGGCCGACGGCGTCGTCTGCATCACCCCGCCCGCGAACGCGCCGCTGGTCAGCGCGCTGCTGGGGACGATGTGCATCCCCGGTGGCAACGCGGCCGTGATCCGGGCGCCGCGCACCGCCCCGTACGGCATCAGCTACGCCCTGCGGCACATCATCGCGCCGATCCTCGACGAGCTCGGGGCGCCGCCCGGCGTCCTCAACGTGGTGTGCGGCAACCCGGCGCCGATGATCGACGCCTGGCTGGAGAGCCCGCTCGTCGACGACGTCATGTTCTTCGGTGACGTTCCGGCCGGGCTCAAGCTGGAGCGGCGCTGTGTCGAGGCGGGCAAGAAGCCGATCCTGGAACTCGCGGGCAACGACGCGGTGCTGGTGTGGAAGGACGCCGACCTGGACGGGGCGGCGGACGCGCTGGCCGAGAGCTTCTACGGCTCAGGGCAGCTGTGCATGGTGCCGAACCAGGCGATCGCGCACCCGGAGATCGCGGACGCGCTGATCGCGAAGGTCGCGGAGCGCGCCGAGCGGCTCCGGCCCGGCTATCCGGACCAGCCGGGGGTGCATCTGTCGCCGGTGCTGCGGCACGACAAGTTCCACGACTTCCTGACCGACGCGGTGGAGCGCGGCGCCGAGGTGGTCACCGGCGGGCACGGCCTCGCGCTCGACGGGACCGTCGACGACAGCGCCGGGTTCTTCCTGCAGCCGACCGTGCTGCGGGTGGACGGGCTGCGCCGCGCCCGTGAGGTGCGGGCGGTCCGCGAGGAGACGTTCTTCCCGCTGCTTCCGGTGGTGGTGCCGGAGGTGATGGGCGACGAGGCGCTGCTCGACGCCTGCATGGAGTTCGTGAACTCCAACGCGTACGGGCTGCGCAACTCACTCTGGGCGCGCGACGAGAAGGTCGTCGACCGCTATGTCGCCGATGTGGCGACCGGCGGCCTGGTGAAGGTCAACGACTCGCACATCGCGTTCACCGCGCCGCTGCCGTCGCACGGCGGCACCGGGCTCACCGGCGGCGCGTTCGGCGAGGCCAACTACCCGGTCCTGCGGACCACCCACCTACAGGGCGTCTCGGTGGTCGGACGGCCGTCCCGCCCGTCGGACGCATCGGCCGAATCCCACGAATCCCACGAATCGAACGGATCCCACGAAGAGGAGAGCGGCGTTGCGATCGCTTGACGAGGCCCGCGCGGTCTGTGAGCACCATCTGCCCGGTCTGCTGTCGAAGCTGGCCGAACTGCCCCTGGCCGAGCTGGAGAAGCCGGGCAACCCGGGCCTCGACCTGTTCAAGGCGGCCGGCGGGCCCGCCCTGGTGATCCCCAAGGCGTACGCGGGGCGGGGCGCGACCGCCCTGGAGGCGGTGCAGGTGACCCGGGCGATCGGGGCCGCGGCGCCGTCCCTCGCGGTGGCGTCGACCATGCACCACTTCTCGGTCGCGACGATCTTCACGCTGGCCGAGAGCCTGCGGTCCAGCGGGGTCGAGTGGGCGCTCCTGGAGGGCATCGCCACCCAGAACCTGCTGGTGTCGTCGGGCTTCGCCGAGGGCAACGCCGGGCAGGGCATCCTCTCCCCCACGGTCTCGGCGGTCCGCGCCGAGGGCGGCGTGATCGTCAACGGCGCCAAGAAGCCGTGCAGCATGTCCCGTTCGATGGACCTGCTGTCGGCGAGCATCGTGCTGCCGCGCGAGGACGGCACCCCGGAGACGGTGCTGATGCTGCTGCCCGCGGAGACCGAGGGCGTGTCGGTGCACCCGTTCTGGAAGAGCGACGTGCTCGGCGGCGCGGAGAGCGACGAGGTGCGGCTCACCGACGTGTTCGTCGACGAGCGGCTGCTGGTGCCGACCGAGACCGGCGACGGGGGCGAGATCGACGAGCTCCAGACGATCGGTCTGATGTGGTTCGAGATGCTGATCACCTCCTGCTACCTGGGGATGGCCAGCGCGCTGGTGGAGAAGGCGTTCGCGAACCCGCGGGTCGCCCCCGCCACCGTCGCCGAGCTCGGCGTCCGGATCGAGACCGCCGCCCAGCTCCTGGAGGGCATCGCCCGGCAGCTGATCGCGGGCGACGGCGACAACGCGGCCCTGGCGAGGGCGCTGACCGCCCGCTACGCCGCCCAGGAGGCCATCGTCGACGCGGCCCGCAGGGCGGTGGAGGCGCTCGGCGGCATGGCGTACATCGGCTCGGCCGACGTCGCCTATCTGCTCGCGGCGACCCACTGCGTGTCGTTCCACCCGCCGTCGAAGGCGTCGACCGCGGCGGCGCTCGCGGCCGGTTTCCGCGGCGGCGTGGTCCGTTTCGAGTGAGCCGGGCCCTGCGCGTACCCGTACCGGTGCCCGTACCCGTACCCGTACCCGCGCCCGTGCGCGTTCCGGCCGGAAGTGAGGAGTGGAGGCAGCGATGAAGAGCGAAGCGGAGTTCGACGACGCCCGGGTGTCCGCGGCGTACCGGCGCACCATGAGCTCCGGACGGGCCCGGCTGGCCGAGGTGCTCGGCGGTCAGGTGGAGGTCGAGTCGTCCGGGGCGTGGCTCACCACGAGCGACGGCCGCCGGTATCTCAACGCGGGCGGCTACGGGGTGTTCATCACCGGCGCCCGGCATCCGGCGGTGGTCCGCGAGGTGGAGCGGCAGCTGCACCGGCATCCGATCGGCACCCGGATCTTCCTCGATCCGGCGGCGGCCCGCGCGGGCGAGCTGCTGGCCTCGGTGACCCCGCCGGGCCTGCACCGGATCCATTTCTCCGGTTCGGGCACCGAGGCGGTGGAGGCCGCGATCAAGCTGGCCCGGCTCAACGGCAGGCGTCGGCTGGTGTCGATGACCGGCGGCTACCACGGCAAGACCCTGGGCGCCCTGTCGCTGACCGCGAAGAGCACCTTCCAGGACCCGTTCCGGCCGCTGCTGCCGGACGTCACCCATGTGCCGTACGGGGACGCCGCCTCGCTCGACGCGGTGCTCGCCCGGCACCCCGGCGAGTCCTGCGTGATCGTCGAGCCGGTGCAGGGCGAGGCCGGGGTGATCGTGCCGCCGGCCGGCTATCTGCGGGCGGTGCGGGAGTCCTGCACCCGGCACGGGGCGCTGCTGGTGATCGACGAGGTGCAGACCGGTCTCGGCCGGCTGGGCCGCTGGTGGGGCGTGGACGCCGAGGAGGTGCGCCCGGACATCCTGCTGTCCGGGAAGGCGCTGGGCGGCGCGGTGATCCCGGTGGCGGCGACGGTGGCGACCGAGGAGGTGTTCGCGGTCCTGGACCGCGACCCGGTGCTGCACACCTCGACGTTCTCGGCGGCGCCGATCGCGATGGCCGCGGTGTGCGGTGCGATCACGGCGATCCGCGACGACGGTCTGGTGTCCCGGGCGGCCTCGCTGGGCCGCCGGCTGACCGCCGACCTCACCCGGATCCTGGCCGGGCACCTGGGGCACCATCCGCACGAGGTGCGCGGCGCCGGGCTGCTGATCGGGGCCGAGTTCGCCGATCCGGCGATGGCCGCCGATCTGTTCATCGCGCTGGTCGGCCAGGACGTGGTGGCGAACCTGTCGCTCAACTCGGACCACGTGGTGCGGTTCACGCCCCCCGCGACGATGACGGACTCCGATGTCGAGTTCCTCGTCGAGCGCTTCGACCGGGCGGCCCGGCAGGTCGCCGAACGCAATCCCGAATACGAGGTACTCACCCATGCGTAGCCTGCGACTGACCCTGCGTTCCACCGGCGTCGACGCCGACGACGCGTACCAGCGGATCACCGAGTTCGAGCGCTACCCCGACCTGGTGGACGAGGTCCGCTCGGTGGTGGTGCACCCGTCCGACGGGCCGGGCCCGCTGGTCAGCGACTGGGACATCTTCTTCCGCAACGGGCCGCTGCGCTGGTCCGAGATCGACTACATCCAGCGGGACACCCGCCGGATCGTGTTCGAGCAGACCGAGGGCGACTTCGAGCTGTTCCGCGGCTCCTGGCAGGTCGACACGGCCGAGGGCGGCTGCGAGGTGGTCTTCGAGGTGACCTTCGACTTCGGCATCCCGTCCCTGGCGGGCGTCCTGGAGCCGATCGCGACGAAGGTGCTCAAGGAGGCCATCGCGACCATCGTCGGCAGCCTCCTCGGCAATGTCACGGTCCTCGACGACCCGGCGGTCGCCGCCGTCATCCGGGCCCGGTTCGCGGGGGCGGCGGCGCCGCGCCCGGTGTCGGCCGCGTGAGCCCGAGGACCCCGAGGAGCCCACGATGGACCATCTGAACCGGTTCGAGAGCAAGGCGACCTACCGGCTGCTGCGCCTGGAGTACGGGGTCGCGCTCGTCCTGTGCTCGGTGCTCATGCTGCTGCACCTGTCCGAGGTGCGCTGGTGGGCGGCGGTGCTGCTGTTCGTCTACATCGACGTGATCGGCTATCTGCCGGGGGCGGTGGCGTTCCGGCGCGCCCCCGGCGGCCGGATCCCGAAGGTCTACTACGTCCTCTACAACACCATGCACAGCCTGGTCACCAACGCCGCCGTGGTCGGCGTCTGGGTGCTCGTCGCGGGGTTCGAGTGGGCGCTGCTCGCCGTGCCCATCCATCTGTGCGGCGACCGCGCGCTGTTCGGGAACTTCCTGAAGTCGTTCAAGGTGCCGTTCGAGCCGGTCCGGCTGCCCGCGTTCGCCGAGTTCGAGAGCCGGCTCGCCGGACCGGACCGGCCGGACGCCCGGCACGCCGCCGCCGAGCGGGTCTGAGGTGAGGAGCGCATGTCCATGACGAAGGAACGCCCGATCATCATCGGCGCGGGCCCCGGCGGCCTCGCGGTGGCCTGGACCCTGAAGGAGGCGGGGTACGACCCGCTGCTCGTCGACCGCGAGGACCGGGCCTGCTCGACCTGGCACTCGTACTACCCCTCGCTGCGGATGAACTCCTGGCGGCGGCTCAGCTCGCTGCCGGGAATGCGGCTCTCGGCGGAGTACGGGCCGTGGCCGATGCGCAACGACTTCCTCACGTACATGAAGAAGTACATCGAGGTGCTCTCGCCCGACGTGCTGTTCGGGACCGACGCCCGGCGGGTGGACCGGGAGGACGGGCAGTGGGTGGTGCGCACCGACGCCGGGGACCTGCGGACCGGGCATCTGGTGATCGCGACCGGGCTGCACCGCAAGCCGTTCGTGCCGGACTGGCCGGGGCTCGACGGGTTCCAGGGCGAGTTCCTGCACGCCCGGGACTACACGGTGCCCGACGGTCTGGTGGGCAAGGACGTCCTGGTGGTGGGGTGCGGGCCGACCGGCATCGACATCGCGGTGGCGGCGGCCCAGGCCGGTGCCTCCCGGGTGCGGATGTCGATCCGCAACATGCCGGTGCTGTTCAAGCTGAGCCCCACCACCTCGCTGCTCTGCCAGGCGATCAAGCACGGACCGCTGCCGCACTGGCTGGTCAACCGGGCGAGCCTGCTGATGCACCGGATGCAGTGGGGCGATCTGACCCGGTACGGGATCCCGCAGCCGAAGGAGGGCACGATGGCGGGCACGTCGCGCATCGGGCACGCGTACGGCGCCATCGACCGCGGTCTCATCGCCGGGGTCAGGGACGGCTCGATCGGGATCGTCCGCGGCGTCACCGGCTTCGACGAGAAGGCGGTGCTGCTCGACGACGGCACCCGCGTCGAGCCGGACGTGGTGATCTCCGCGACCGGCCAACGCCCGGACATGGAGGGCCTGCTGGGCCATCTGCGGGTGCTGTCGCAGCCGGGCGGGCGGCCCCTGGTGCACGGCGCGCGGACCCTGCCGCACGCGCCGCACCTGTACTTCCAGGGCTACCGGCTGCCGCCGGGCCAGCTGCCCGACATGGCGGTGGACGCCCGGGCCATCGCCCGCGCGATCTCCGGGGCCGGGCGGCTCGGCGGGCTCGCCGGGCAGCTGCGGAGCAGGCGATGACGACCGGCAACCCCACCCCGTGGGCCGGTGGCCAGGAGGCCACCCGGCCCCGGCTGCGCGGCCGGCACCGCTGCGACGTGGTGGTGATCGGGGCGGGCCTCACCGGGCTCGCGACCGCGCTCGAACTCCTCACCCTGGCACCGGAACTGACGGTCCGGGTGGTGGAGGCCGACCGGGTCGCCGCGGGCGCCAGCGGCCGGGGCACCGGGCTGCTCGGGCCGCGGCTCGGCCCGTCGCTCCAGGTCGCCAGGAAGCGGTACGGCGACCAGGTCGCCCGCGCCGCCCACCTGTGGTCGGTGGCCGCCGTCCGGACCGTCCTCGACCTGGTGGAACGGCACCGGATCGACTGCGACCTCACCCCCGGCGGCCAGCTGGTGGTCGCGCCCGACGAGCGGGCCCTGGCGCACCAGCTGCGCGAGCGGGACGCGGCGCGGCTGCTCGGACTGCCGCCGGAGCAGGTCGAGTTCGTGGACCGGGAGCTGCTGCCCCCGGTCGCCCGGCGGTACCTCGGCGGGCTGCGGTACGGCCCGGCCGCGACCCTCGACCCGGCGGCGCTCACCGAGCGGCTGGCCAGGGCCGGGGAGCGGCTCGGGCTCGTCGTCCACGAGTCGAGCCAGGTCCGGTCGGTCCGCCGGGGGCTCCTGGCGACCGTGGTCACCGACGGCGGCGAGCTGATCGCCGACCAGGTGGTGGTCGCCGTCAACGCCTACGGCGGCGCGCTCGCCGAGGCCCCCGCCGGGGTGCTCGGGGTCCGGGTGCAGGCCGGGGTGACGGAGAAACTGTCGGCGGAGCAACTGGCCGCGCTCGCGGGCCTGGGCGCCGAACCGCTGATCGAGCACGGCGAGCTCGCCCCGTACTTCCGGCTCACCGCCGACGGCCGTCTGGTGGTCGGCGGCGGGGCCGTCGAGCGCGGCCCGCACGGCGGGCTGGCGCCCCGGCCGGGGCGGCTGCTCGCGGCCGTCCGGGGTCTGTCACCGGTCCTCGCCGACGTCGCCCTCGACTCCACCTGGGCCGGTCCGGTCGCCGTGACCAGGGACGGCCTGCCGGTGCTCGGCGCGGACCCGGCCGACCCGTGGCTGCACCGCGCGGGCGGCTGCAACGGCCACGGGCTCGCCGTGAGCGTCCACCACGGGACGCTGCTCGCCCGCCGTCTCGTCGGCGCCGGGCCGAGCCCCGGCGAGCTGCCGTGGCTGCGGCCCGACGCGCCCTGGCTGCCCGGCGGCCGGGTCGCCGGACGGCTCGTCGACCGCTATCTGGACCATCTGACGGCCGCCGCCGCACCCGCCGGGCCCCGCTACGGGTCCGCCGCGCCCGCCGCATCACGTACCGCCGTATCAAGGACGGAGAACCCCTCATGAGCATCGCCGTACCGCGCCGGACGACCGCGCGCGAACGGCTGGCGCGGTCGGCCACCCTCGGCCGGGTCCCGATCACCGAGCCCCTGGACCGGATGCCGCCGGGCCCCACCGCGTCGGTGGCCCGGCAGACCGTCCGGTTCCGCCGGGCCCGCCAGCACTATCTGCGCGAGATGCACGACCGGTACGGCGACATGGTCACCCTGCGGGTGGTGCCCGGCGGCCCGTTCGTGCTGCTGCGCGACCCGGAGCACATCAAGGAGGTGTTCAAGGGCGCCCCGGACGTCTTCCACGCCGGTGAGGGCAACTCGCTGCTCGTGCCGATCGTCGGCAGGCACTCGGTGCTCACCCTGGACGCCCCCGAGCACCGCCCCGCCCGGAAGCGGATGATGCCGCCGTTCCACCACGAGCGGATCAGCCAACTGACCGTGGCCATGCGGGAGATGGCCGAGCAGGAGGCACTGAGCTGGCCGGTCGGCCGGCCGGTGGACTTCCTCGACCGGGCCTACGCGCTGACCCTCGACATCATGGTCCGGGTGGTGTTCGGCGTCGACGACCCGGGCCGGGCCGCCGCGCTCGGCGCCGCGCTGCGCAGCATGGCCGACATCGGGCTCTCCGAGATCCTGGTGTGGATCAGGCCGGGGCTCGGCCGGATCTGGCCCTGGACCCGGGTGGTGCGCGGTCTTGAGCGGGCCGACGAGCTGATCTACGCCGAGATCGCCCGGCGCCGGGCCGATCCGCGCCGCGCGGAGCGCTCCGACGTGCTCTCGATGCTCCTGGCGGACGAGCCGGACGACGAGGTGGTGCGCGACGAGGTCGTGACGCTGCTCGTGGCCGGGCACGAGACGACGGCGGTCGCGCTGTCCTGGCTGTTCGAGCGGCTGCTGCGGCACCCGGCCGCGCTGGCCCGGGTCCGCGAGGGCATCGACGATCCCAAGGACCCTTACCGCACCGGGGTGTTCAAGGAGGCGCTGCGGGTCCGGCCGGTCATCCACAACGTGGCCCGGCGGCTCACCGAGCCGATCGAGCTGGGCGGCCACCGGCTGCCGGCCGGGGTGTCGGTGCTGCCGTCGATCGGCCCGGTGCATTTCGACCCCCGGCTGTGGGGGCCCGACGCGCATCTGTTCCGGCCCGAGCGCTGGCTGGAGGGCAACCCGCCGCAGAACGCCTGGATCCCCTTCGGCGGCGGCGCCCGGCGCTGCCTGGGCGCGACGTTCGCGCAGGTCGAGGTGGAGACGGTGCTGTGCGGGGTGCTGCGCGCGGTGGAGCTGCGCGCCGCCGACCCGGGGGACGAGCCGAGCGCCATGAACCACATCACCATGATCCCGAAGCGCGGGGCGCGGGTCAGCGTCGTCCGCCGGCTCCGCTGAGCCGCCCGGCCCCCGGACCCCGGACCCCGGACCACCCAGCGAAACGTAGACGGAGACGTAGGAGAGGCATGTCAACGAACCGACCCCCGCGCCTGGTCGCGGTGCTCAACCCGGCGGCGGGCAGCGACGGCGAGCGGCTGATCGAGGAACTGGCCGCGCGGGACGCGGTCCGGGTGGAGGTCGTCACGACCACCGCGCCCGGCACCGCCGCCGAGCTCGCGCACAAGGCCGTGACGGACCCCGAACCGCCGTCCGCCGTGGTCTCGGTGGGCGGCGACGGCACCACCTTCGAGGTCGCCTCCGGCCTGTGGCGGGCCAGGGCGGCGGGCGTCCGCGCGGTGCCGCCGCTGCTCGTCGCGCCCGGCGGCACCGGCAACTCCGTCTACCGCGGCCTGTGGAACGACGAGCCGTGGCCCGAGGTGGTCGAGCGGGTGGCGACCGGGCGCACCAGGACCCGGGCGCTGGACCTGGCCCAGGTGGAGCACGACGAGGAGATCGTGGTGCTCGGCTCGGGCAGCGGCCTGTTCGCCCAGACGCTGTTGAAGGCGGCGGAACTGCCGGGCAGCGGGCGCCAGTTGCTGATGGACGCGGCGCTCGCCGCGATGGCCGAGCACGTGCCGTACCCGGGCCGGGTCACGGTCGACGGGGTGGCGGTGCACGAGGGCGGGATCGTCGAGACGATCGTCGGCGGATTCCGTTACCGGGGCGGCCTGTTGAACCTGGTGCCGCACTCGATGCTGGACGACGGACTGCTCGACGTCACGGTGGTGACCGCCGCCGCCGACATGAACGCCTTCGCGCAGGCCGCGCTCGGCGGCGACGTGTACGAGGTGCCGGGCATCGTCCGGGGCCGCGGCGTCCGGGTGGTGGTGGAGCGGACCGACGGCGAGCCGCTGCTCTACGAGCACGACGGCGAGGTGATGCCGCGCGGCGTCGCCGCCTGCGCGCTGCGGGTGCTGCCCGCCGCGCTGGACGTGCTGACCACCACCGACACCCCCGCCTGGTTCGGGGAGGGCTGAGCCGATGCCCCGTCACGACGAACGGCCGCCGGGCGGCACTCCCCCGGACGGCACAGCCCCTGGCGGCACAGCCCCCGTCGGCGGGTCCCCGGCCGGTACGGCGCCGAGCGCCGAGGAGTGCCGCGACTACTACCGCAGGCTGACCTCGGGGGTGGCCGTGGTGACCGCCCGCGGGCCGGCCGGGTGGTCCGCCTCCACCGCCTCGACCGTCACCAGCGTCTCGCTCGCCCCACCGGTGCTGCTGTGCTGCCTGTCCACCGGCTCGGAGACCCTCGCCGCCCTGCGGCACTCCGGCCGGTTCGCGGTCCATCTGCTCGCCGACCACCAGAGCGACATCGCCGAGCGCTGCGCCCGGCCGCCGGGCGGCGGCTCCCGGCTCACCGATCTGCGCGAGGAGGTGCGCCTGGTGGACGGGGTGCCGGTCATCCCCGGCACCCTCGCCGTGAGCTGGTGCGATCTGTACGCGACCACCGAGGTCGGCGACCACGTGGTCGTGTACGGGCGGCTCACCTCGGTACGGGTCGGCCACGGCCGCCCGCTGCTCTGGCACGACCGTTCCTTCCGCGCCCTGGACGTGCCCGCCCCGACGCTGGCCACCCGGCTCTGACCGAAGGCGATCCCCGATGCCCGACACCCGCGCCCCCGCCCCCGCCCCCGATACCGCCGCTGCCCCCGGCCCCGGCCCCACGCTCACCGGCCGGCTCGCCGACTGGGCGCACCGGGTCCGCTTCGACGACATCCCGGCCCGCACCCGGGAGGCGGCGGTCAGCCAGCTGATCTCGAACCTGGCCGCCGTCCGGGCCACCCTGGCGCACCCCTGGGGCGGACCGCTGACCGCCGCCCTCGGCCCGCCGCTCCAGGCGGACCCGGCCCGCTCCGCCCAGGTCCTCGCCGCCCTGGCGACGGCGCTCGACTTCGACGAGGTCGCGTACGCCGGGCATGTGTCGGCGGGCGCGGTGAACGTGGCCGTCGCCGAGGCCCGGCAGCTGCGACTGGACGGCCGGGCGCTGCTCGCCGCGGTGGTCACGGCGAACGAGTGCGCGGCCCGGATCACCGCGGCCACCATCCTCAGCCCGTTCTTCCGGGGCCAGACCAACACCCACACCCATCTGGCGAGCGCGGCGGCGGCCCGGCTGCACGCGCGCGGGGCGCCGGCCGACGAGTGGCGCAGGGCACTGGGGCTCGCCCTCGGCATCCTGCCCGTACCGCTGCACCACGGGGTGGTGACAAGTCACGTCAAGGCGTTCACGGCGGCGGCGCCGGTACGGCTCGCGCTGGACGCGTGCGACGCGGCGGCGCACGGCCTGGGCGGCGCCGACGACGTCCTGGAGCATCCGGAGGGGCTGCTCGCCGAGCTGTCGGCGGTGCCGGTGCCGGAGGCGGTGGACACCCTGCTCGGGGTGCGCTGGCACACCGACACCCTCACCTACAAGCGGTTCCCTGGCAGCGCCTATCTGCACGCCGCGTTCGACTGCGCCGAGCGGCTGCACGCGCGGCTCGGCCGGGTCGACGCGGCCCGGGTGGCCCGGATCGTGGTCGACGGGTCGCTGCTGACCTGGCAGCTGGAGCGGAAGGTGGCGGGCGCGCTGCGCGGCCCGGACACCTCGGTGGCGGCGGCCACCCTGTCGGTCGGCTACGGCGTGGCGACGCTGCTGCTGACCGGCGGCTTCGGGGCGCCGGACCTGACGCCCGCCGCGCTCGCCGGGGCGGACCGGTGGGCGCTCGCCGACAAAGTGACGGTGGAGCACGACATGGGGCTCTCGCTGGCCATGGCGGCGGCCACCGTGCCGCTCGGCGCGGCGCTGCGGCAGGCGGGCGACCGGGCGCTCGGCTGGCCGGAGCTGGTCCGCTGGACCGGGGACGCGGCGCCCGAGGTGGTGGCGTCGCTCGGTCCGCCGGAGGAGACCTTCGAGGACGCGACGATGGCGATCGGCGCCCGGGTGCGGGTGGAGCTGGTGGACGGCACGGTGGTCGGCGAGGAGTGCCCGGCGTTCCTGGGCGCGGCGGGCGCGACCGACCGGGCCGGGCAGCGGGCCCTGGTGCGGGCCAAGTTCCTCGCCACCGGCGGCTCCGGGGCGGCCCTCGCCGCCCTTGAGGACATCGCCGCGCTCGGCCCGGCCGCCACGGCCCGGGCCCTGGCGGCGGCGCTCACCGTCGCTCCCCCCGGTCCAGGAGGGCGATGACCGGGCCGATCTTGACCCGGGAGGTGATCGCGAGCTTCCGGAAGATGTTGCGCAGGTGGTAGTTGACGGTGTGCGGGGACAGCTCCAGCTCGCGGGCGATCTGCTGGTTGGTGAGCCCGTACGTGACATGGCGGGCGACCTCGATCTCGCGCTGGGTCAGCGAGTCGAGCCGCTCCAGCTGGTCGGCGTCGGCCGCGCCGGCGTCCGGCGCGAAGGAGGTCGTCAGGCGTTGCCGGGGCACCCGGGGTCCTTCGGGCGCCGGGGGGTCGCCGAGCCAGGCGGCGCGGGCGTAGCGGGCGGCGGCCTCGATGGCGGGCACGCCGGGGTTGTTCCGGGCCAGCTTCTCGATCGCGAGCCGGGCGCGTTCGGCGAGCGGCACGTCCCCGGCGGCGCGGGCGGTGGCGATCATCCAGGCGGCCCTGGTGGGGTCCTCGACCAGGCAGCCGGAGGTGGTGGCGAGCTCGGACCAGCGGGCCCGCAGCTGGTCGGCGGCGGCCCGCGGGCCGTCCTGGCGGGCGGTCAGGACGAGTTCGGCGTAGGCGGCCCGGGCGATCGAGTCGGGGTAGGCGTAGTAGGCGGATCTGCGGTGGAAGCGGGTGAGCGCGTCGACGGCGAGGTCGGTCCTGCCCTTGCGCAGCTGGGCCATGGCGGCGACGGAGAGGGCCAGTTTCACGCCGACGGCGGAGGCGTGCCGGTCGCTGAGGCCGACCGCGGTGCGGGCCTTCTCGATGGCGTCGTCGTAGCGGCCCTCCTGGAGGTCGAGGGTGGCGAGCAGCGCGTCGGGCAGGGAGCTGAAGGCGAGGAGTCCGGCGCCGTCGACGGTGGCGCGCATGTCGCTGACCACCCGGACGACCTGTTGGGAAACATGTAACTCGATCAATTTTTTGGCGAGCAGCAGATCCGCGTAGAGCCGCCACATGGGAATCACTCCACCCGCTTTCTGCACGGCGGACTGGTTCAACCACAAACCTTTTGTGAGATCACCTTCGTGCCACTTCTGCTGTGATTGCACGCACAAGGTGACCACATCGAGGGAATCGGGATTCGCGGGGCCTTCCGCATCCGAAATCCATCGCTCGATGGGCTCTCCGATCATGGAACCGACGAGTACCCGGAAAGCCTTGATGTCCCGGTGGGCGGGGGTGTCCTCGGCGAGATCGTCGAGGGCCTCGTTGGTCGCAAGGAGGGCGCCCTGCACGTCACCCCTGACGAACCTGATCCGGGCCCGGTCCAGGGTGGCCCGGACCGTTTCGCTCATTTCCGCGGAGTGATGCGCCCCGATCAGGTACAACACATCACTGACAGATGTCGGGTCGGACGGGCGCGCCGAGCACACCGCGGAGCTCCTCTCGATCGTAAGCGGACCCTCGGCCATTGAAGATCACCGAAAATTCTAGGCGCCGCCCTCCCGCCCTCCAATAGTTACCGAAGAGTCACTTCACGGACGGCGCCGACGGGGCCGATCCGCACGGGTCGCGACCCTAAATACCAAGGAATTGTAAAATGGCACCAAAGAGCGACAATCCGACACGAGCCCGGACCGCGAAAGCGGTATCTACCGGCAAAGCACACACATCGCCGCGCACCCCGCCGGAGCCCCGGCCAGCCATTTTCGGCCATGTGAACTGATTCACACCCACGAATTCCGGCACATGCGGAATGCATGAGCCCGAAAAGGGGAAGCGAGCGGTTCAGGGCAGCAGCCAGTGCGGGTCGGGAACGACCGTGAGCAACGCCGACACCACCACCACCGCGCCGAGCACCCCCAGCTCCACCCGGGCCGGTGCCTCGGCGTCCGCACCCCGCAGCATCCGCCGCCGCGCGGTCAGCGCCAGCAGCGCCGTGAGCCCGAACAGACCCAGCTTCACGAGCAGCACCCGACCGTAGGCGGTGCTGACCACCCCGTCCAGCGGCAGCCGCCGCAGCGTCGAGCAGGTCCCGGTGACGGCCAGCGCCGCGAACACCCACCCGGCCATCCGCGCGTACCGCGTCAGCACCTCCAGGCCACCGCCGCGCAGCCGCATCACCCGCAGCACGTACAGCAGGGTGCCGCACCACAGCGACGCCGCCGTCAGATGCACCACGGTCAGCCCGACACCCACCGCCGGACTGTACGACTCCGGGTGCGCGCGCAGCGCCTCCGCGCCGATCGCCAGCGCCAGCGGCCCCAGCGCCAGCGCGGGACGGCGGCCCGCGGCGCACAGCGCGGCCAGCGCCAGCGCGTTCGCGGTCACCAGGAGCAGCCGGCCCTCGCGCAGCCCGTACACGGTGGAAAGATCGAGACCGCTGATCGCGGCCAGCAGGAACAACAGGGCCGCGGACGCGGCACAGCCGGTCAGCGCGGCCGGGACCGACCAGCGGCGCGGCAGCGGACCCGCCCGGGCGAGGCGCACCCCGACGATCTCGCCGAGCTGCACCGCCAGCGCGGCGACGACCAGCAGCCGTAACAGGGTGATGCTGCCCGCGGCGGGAATCTCCAGCTCGCCGGTGCCCACCTGGGCGAGCGAGACGCCGAGCAGCGCGACGGCCAGGACGGCCAGTCCGGCCAGAACGGCCGCCGTCCGGCGGATCGGGGTGCCGAAGGGTCCGGGAGCACTCACCGGACGATCGTCACCGGGGCCCGGACGGGCGGCAACTCAGCTTCGTACGCTTGGTGGTACGGGTCGCCGCCCGCCCGCGCGCCCAGGGGGCAGGCCCCGGGCGGGGCTCAGGCTCACGCCTTGTTCAGGTGCGCCCAGAACTCGTCCCAGGACAGCACGCCGTCCTCGTTGTCGTCGCGCTGCCTGATGAGCGCCTCGGCGACCGTCTCGGTGACGTTGAAGTCGCCCATCTCGGCCATGACGTGCTTGTACTCGGCGGCCGTGATGAAGCCGTCCCCGTCCACGTCGAACTTGTTGAATGCCGTGCGTGCCGACTCGATGTCCGCCACTGCTTCCGCCCCTTCATGGTGCTTCGATGTCGGGGGTCAGATTAGCGGTCGCCCCGGTGCCGGATGATGGGGGTATGAGCAGCACACTGACCGACATACTCACGGCCGCGGCGAACGGGGACTTCCCGGCGCCGGACGGCTCGACCACGATCCTGCCGCAGCCCGGCGGACGGGACGCCGGAGTGCTGTCCTTCACCGCCCACTCGGTGATCTTCCTCGACGAGGACCCCGAGTGGATCAGGGCCGAACTGGCCGCCGCCTCGCCCGACCCGCTGGCCGCGAGCATGACCCCGCGCTTCCTGACCGCGCTGAGCGCCCGCAGCGGCCGCTCCGTCGACCACATCGACCTGATGACCGTCGCCGACGCCCTGCCCGGCGCCCCCGAACTGCCGCTGCGCGAGATCCACGACCAGCACCACCCGCGCGTCGAACGCGCCCTGAAGTACCGGGACGAGGTACGCGTCTGGGTCACCGACGGCGGCCTCGTCACCCTGGGCCGGGGCGTCGCGGGCCGGATGGAGGTGGCCGTCGAGGTCGACGAGACCGCCCGCCACCGCGGCCTCGGCCGCGCCCTCGCGACCGCCGCCCGCCACCTCACCCCCGACCCCCACATCTGGTCCCAGCAGACCCCCGGCAACGCCCGCAGCGTGCGCGCGTTCCAGGGCGCGGGGTACCGGCCGGTGGGAGCAGAGGCCCTGTTGATCGCCAAGTGAGCAAGCGGTGCGGGCCCGCCCCCCTTTTTTTTGTGGCTCGGTTCGCCTCCGGGCGCCTCAGCGTGTGTCGACGGTCGACCGTGCTCGGTCCCTCGTACCTCGGGACCTCCGCGCGCTCTCCCTTTCGACACCCACGGCGCCCTTCGGCTCACTCGCCCAACAGGTGAGACCGGACCAGCAGGCGCCGCCGGAGGGTGAGCCCGCACCGGTGGGGTGCCTACTGGTGCGGGCTGAGCCCCCCGGGGGGCGGCCTGGCCCGGGGGTGACTGCTGTTGCGGCTGTGCCCGTACGGGCGAGTGAGCCGAAGGGGCGCGTCGAGGGAACAGTGCCTGGCGCGCACAGGCCCCGAGGAACGAGGGGCCGAGCACGGCAGGTGCTGTGAGCTCGGCTGTAGCGCCCCGGAGGCGAACCGAGCCACGAAAAAAGGGCGAACCGAGCCACAGAACTATCGGAAGATGCCGGTGTGGCCCAAGGAGTACCGGCCGGGCTGCGGGTACACCGCAAGCCCGTGCGGGCCGCTGCCCACCGGGATGCGGGCCAGCTGGTGGCCGGTCGTGGTGTCGATCGCGTACACCTCGGAGTTGTAGCGGCCGGACAGCCACAGCACCTTGCCGTCGGCCGAGACGCCGCCCATGTCCGGGGAGCCGCCGTTCGGCAGGTGCCACTTCTTGGTGAGGGCGTTCTTGGTGAAGTCGAAGACGGAGACGGTGCCCTCGCCCCGGTTGGACACGTACATCTCCTTGGAGTCGCGGGAGACGTACAGGCCGTGGCAGCCCTTGCCGGTGGGCAGCAGCCGGGGGGTGGTGAAGGTGTCGCCGTCGAGCACCCACATGCCGTGGGCCATCATGTCGGCGATGTAGAAGGTCTTGCCGTCCGGGGAGATCTTCACGTCCTGCGGCATGGCGCCCTGGAAGGGCAGTTTCTGCTGGCCGACGACCTCCATCTTCTCGGTGTCGACCTTGAGCAGCTCGCCGGAGAACTCGCAGGAGACGACGAAGTACCGGCCGTCCGCCGAGAAGTCCGCGTGGTTGACGCCGTAGCAGGTGACCGGGACGGTCTTCTTCCGCGCCATGGTGTGCGGGTCGCGGAAGACCAGCTCGCGGTCCATGGAGGCCATCACGACCGCGTACTTGCCGTTGGGCGTGAAGTACAGGTTGTACGGGTCGTGCACCTCGACCGGTTTTCCGGCGACGCCGGTCGCCGGGTCGATGGGGGTGAGGGTGTGGCCGCGGTTGTTGTTGACCCAGAGGGTCTTGAGGTCCCAGGACGGGACGACGTGCTGCGGCTGGACGCCGACCGGGATGGTCTCGATGACCTTGTAGGTGGCCGGGTCGATCACGGACACCGTGTTGGAGTTGGTGTTCGGGACGTAGACCCGGGACGGGAAGCCCTGCACCACCGGGGAGAGCCGGTTCGGCCGGTCGGCGGCGTAGACGTCGTCGCGGGCGAGCAGGGGCGGCATCCCGGGGAGTCCGGCGGGCGCGGCGGCGGCCTTGGGGACGGCGGGGACGGCGGGGACGGCGGCGGCCTTCTGGGTGCTGTGTCCGGCGTCGGGGGCGGGGCGCGGGCCGCCGCAGCCGACCGGGCCGAGGGCGAGGGCGGCGGCCGTGGTGAGCAGCAGGGCGGCGGTACGGGTACGGGTTCCCGTCCGGGTGCGGGAGGGGCGCGGGGTCGGCATCAGCTCAGCAGCTCCGTGGTGGTCACCGCGCGCAGGCCGCGGCGGTCGAGGTCGGCGAGGAGGAGGGGCAGCGCGGCGACGGTGTCGGGGTAGCCGAAGTGGAGGCTGACCACGGAGCCGTCGCGCAGCGGCCGGGTGATGTTGGTGACGACGGCGGCGGCGCCGGGCGAGGTGAAGTCGAGGGAGTCGACGTCGTACGAGAGGACGTGCGGGTATCCGGCGCGCCGGGCGGCCCGTACGACGGCCGGGGTGGCGTGCTGGGTGCGGGAGGGCCGGAACCAGGTGCCGACGGAGCCGGTGAGGCGGCGCAGCCGACGGGCGCAGCCCTCGATCTCGGCGTGTGCCTGGTCCTCGGTCATGGCGTTGATGTCGAGGTGGTGCTGGGTGTGGTTGCCGAGGTCGTGGCCGCCGTCGAGGATCCGCCGGGCGATGTCGGGGTGTTCGTCGAGCCAGCCGCCGACGGCGAGGACGGTGACCCGGGCGCCGGCCCGTTCGGCCTGGCCGAGCAGGGTGCGGGCGATCGCGGGGTCGCCCTGGCCGTGGAAGGTGAGGGCGACCCGGGGGCGGTCGCGGGGGCCGTGGGCGATCTCGGCGGGCAGGCCGGGATAGCGGCGGGGCGCGGGGGCGGCGACGGGTGCCGCGGGGGCGGGGCGCTGGGGCCGGGGCGGCGCGGGGCGGGGCTCCGTGCCGCAGGCGGTGGCGAGGGCTCCCGCGAGGGCGGTGGCCGCGCCCGCCCGGAGGGCGCCTCGGCGGTCGGTCGGCATCACGCGTCCATTTAAAGATGAATGGAGCGGAAAGATAACGATTGAGCCGATTCAGGACGTTTGCGGGTCGGATTCAGGCGTCCACCATGCGGACAGGGCGAGGAAACACTCCGTGAACCTCATACCTATTCATGTTTTGAAAGGTGAGTGCCGCACGTCACCAACGATTCACCGGTAAACTGTCACTGTTTGTCCGGTTCTGCCCCGGTAGGGACTTTTGCCGCCGTGCCCTCCCTCGTGTCATAGTCGGTGACACGACCCCCATTGACCCGGGCAAGGTCGAACGAAGCAGCCGTGGAACACCCCCCCTATCCACGGCGCACACACGAGAGCCCCCCAGGCGCCGTACCCCGGCGGACGGGGGCTTTCGTGTTTCCGGGCGAGGCGGGGGCCGCGGGCTCAGCGGTCGCTGACCCGCATCTCGAACCAGGTGGTCTTGCCGCGCGGCGCCAGGTCGACGCCCCAGCGGTCGGACAGCTTGTCGACCAGGAACAGGCCACGGCCGCTGGTGTCCAGCTCGTGCACCGGCATCAGACAGGGCAGGCCGCGCGAGGGGTCGCGCACCTCGACCCTGATCCAGCCGCGCCGCCGCAGCATCCGCAGCGCGAAGACCCGGGCACCGGTGTGCCGGACCGCGTTGCCGACCAGTTCGGAGACGAGCAGCACCGCGTGCTCGGCGATCTGCGCGCTCAGTCCCCAGTGCCGTACGACCACCCAGTGGGTGAGCCGCCGGGCGACCGCGGCCGACTGCGGGCGCGACGGCAACCGGGCGTCCTCCTCGGCCGGGTTCCCGTACAACCTCAGTGCTTCCGCGGCCTGTTCGTCCTCCGCGGCCGGTACCCACCGTGCGGCGGTCGCACCGCCACGCTGCCGCGGTTGATCCATACCTTCCAGGCCCGCCATGCCCCCCATCATGGCCGGGCGGAGCCTGGCGCGTGGCCGTTCCGAGGGATTCGACCCCCGAAACGGCCACATTGTCAGACGGACTGTCAGCGAGCCGCCGGTCAGACGAACTTGGCCTTGCCCGGGCCCTCTTCGACGAAGCTGCGCATCCCGCGCTCCCGGTCCTCGGTGGCGAACAGACCCGCGAACCAGGCCCGCTCGATGGTCAGACCGGTGTCGAGGTCGGTCTCCAGGCCCTGGTCGATCGACTCCTTGGCGGCGCGCAGCGCGATCGCCGGGCCCTGGGCGAGCTTCGCGGCCCAGGCGTGGGCCTGCTCGTACACCTCGGCGGCCGGGACGACCCGGTCGACCAGGCCGATCCGCAGCGCCTCCTCGGCCTTCACCATCCGGCCGGTGAAGATGAGGTCCTTGGCCTTCGACGGGCCGACCAGCCGGGGCAGCCGCTGGGTGCCGCCGGCGCCCGGGATCAGCCCGAGCAGGATCTCCGGCTGGCCGAGCTTGGCGTCCTCGGCGGCGATCCGGAAGTCGGCGCACAGCGCCAGCTCGCAGCCGCCGCCGAGCGCGTAGCCGGTGACGGCCGCGACGACCGGCTTGGGGATCCGGGCGATGGCGGTGAACGCGTCCTGCAGGCCGCGGGCCCTGCCGACCATGGCCGCGTGGTCCATGTCCCGCATCTCCTTGATGTCCGCGCCCGCCGCGAACACCTTCTCGCCGCCGTACAGCACCACGGCCCGTACGTCGGCGCGCTCACCCGCCTCGACGGCGAGCTCGCGCAGCCGGTCCTGGATCGCGATGTCGAGGGCGTTCATCGGAGGGCGGTCGAGGCGGATCGTGCCGACGCCTTCGGCGACTTCGAGGTTCACAGTCATGCCCGAAAGGTTAGCCGTCGTTAACGCGCCGGGGCCCGGTGCGGTTGGTCACAACCGCACCGGGCCCCGGGAGGGAGCGGGGTCCGTCAGGCGGTCCACTCCGACCACGACATGTTCCAGCCGTTGAGGCCGTTGTCGGGCTTGATCTGCTTGTCCTTCGAGTTCTTCACGATGACCACGTCGCCGATCAGCGAGTGGTCGTAGAACCAGGCGGCCGGGGTGGAGCTGTCACCGGCGCCCCGGGCGTCGCGCAGACCGACGCAGCCGTGGCTGACGTTGGTCGAGCCGAAGGTCGAGGCGGAGGCCCAGTAGTTGCCGTGCACGAAGGTGCCGGAGGCGGACAGGCGCATGGCGTGCGGCACGTCCTTGATGTCGTACTCACCGCCGAAGCCGACGGTGGCGCCGTTCATCCGGGTCACCTTGAACTTCTCGCTGATGACCATCTGGCCGTTGTACGTGGTCGTCGACGGGGCACCCGCGGTGATCAGCAGGTCCTTCACGATGGAGCCGTTGCGCTCGACCTTCATGGTGTGCGCGGCGGCGTCGACCGTGGAGACCTGGCGGCGGCCGATGGTGAAGGAGTACGTCTTCTTCTGCTTGCCGTACACGCCCGGGCGGCCCTCGACGCCGTCCAGGTTGAGCTGCACGGTCACCTTGGTGCCCGCGGCCCAGTAGTCCTTCGGCCGGAAGTCGAGGCGGTCGTTGCCGAACCAGTGGCCCTTGACCTCGACGGCGGGCTCCGCCGTCACCTTGATGGCGCGCTCGACGGCCTCCGGGTCGGTGATGCCCCGGGTGAAGTTGATGGACACCGGCATGCCGACGCCGACGGTCTGGCCGGCCTCCGGCGTGTAGTGGCCGATGAAGGTGTTCTTCGGGGTCAGCGTCGCGAAGGTGGTGTCCTTGGCGGACTCGCGGCCCTCGGTGTCCTGCGCGATGGCGTGCACCTTGTACTGGGTGCTGGCCGCCAAGTGGCCGACCGGCTCCCAGCTGCTGCCGTCGGCGGCGAGCTTGCCCTCGACCTTGTTGCCCTCGGAGTCGGCGACCGAGACCGTGGTCAGCTTGCCCTGCTGGGCCGTCACCTTCAGGGCGCCGCTGGTGGCGACGGCGTCGGCGCCGTCCTTCGGCAGGACCGTCACGACGGCCTGCGAGGCGGCGATCTCCTGCTTGCCGCCACCGCTGCCGCTGCCCGCGCCGTCGGTGCCGCCCTTGGCGCCGCCGGTGTCACCGCCTCCGCAGGCGGTCAGGACTAGGAGGAGCGCCCCCGTCGCCAGCGCGCCGAGGCGCGCGCCTCGGCCGCGTCGTCCGGTGGTCCGACCGGATATCGGCTGCCCGTTCACTATGGTGTTCTCCCCTCGCGCGGCCCCGGCACACCTGCCGGACCCCACCCCCATGCGCGTGACCCGCGCCTACGGCGTCAATTAATCACACCGTGGGACACGAAAGTTCCTCGTGAATGTCACCGTTCAGTCCCAGTTGACGTGATACAGCGCCGTACGGCGGGCGAAAGCCGCACCTCGGACGGGGTGCGGCTGTGCCGTGGGCGGGTCGGGGAACGGGGCGGGGGCCGGGTCAGGGAGCGGGTCGGGGAGCGGCGGGTCAGCCGAGGGCGGAGCCGGTCTTCCAGCGGCTCCAGGTCATGTTCCAGCCACCGAGACCGTTGTCCGGGGAGACCTGCTTGTCCTGCGAGTTGACCACCTCGATCACGTCGCCGATCAGCGTCCGGTCGAAGAACCAGCCGGCCGGGGTGTCCGCGCCGCCGCCCTTCACGTCCCGCAGACCCACACAGCCGTGGCTGACGTTCGCGGAACCGAAGGTCGACGCGGACGCCCAGTAGTTGCCGTGCAGGAAGGTGCCGGAGTCGGTGAGCCGCATGGCGTGCGGCACGTCCTTGATGTCGTACTCGCCGCCGAAACCGACCGTACGGCCGTCCATCCTGGTCACGTCGTACAGCTCCGTGACCACCATCTTCCCGTTGTACGTGGTGGTCTTCGGCGCCCCGGCCGTGATCGGCAGGGTGTGCAGGAGCTCGCCGCCGCGCCGGATCTCCATGGTGTGCTTCTCGGCGTCCACCAGGGACACCTGGGAGCGGCCCACCGTGAAGCCGACCGTCTTGCGCTGGATGCCGTACACCCCCGGCGCGCCCTCGACGTCGCGGAGCGCAAGGTCGACGGTGACCCGGGTGCCGGGCTGCCAGTACGTGGCCGGGCGGAAGTCCAGCCGGTCCTTGCCGAACCAGTGGCCGACGACCTCGACGGGCGGGTCCGAGGTGATCCTGACGGCCCGTTCGACCTCGGCCCGGTTCTCGATCTCCTGGTTGAAGGAGAGCGACACGATCATCCCGACGCCCACCGTGGAACGGTTCTCCGGCTTGAAGTAGCCGATGAACCGGTGCTCGGGGACGACGGTGGTGAAGGTGGTGTGGCGGGCCGAGCGGCGGCCGTGGCCGTCGAGCGCGACCGCGTCCACGCTGTACTTGGCGGCGAGCGCGAGCCGGGTGCCGTCGGCGGGGCGCCAGCGCAGCCCGTCCGCGGAGATCCCGCCCGCCACCTCGGTCCGCTGCGCGTCCTCCACCTGGACCACGGTGACCCGTTCGAGGCGGCCGCTGTCGACCTTCACCTCCAGGGGCCCCTCGGCCGGCACGCCCCGGGTGCCGTCCTCCGGGCTCACCCGGATCACATCGCCGGGGGCGCGCGCCTTCCCCGGCAGGCTCAGGTCGATGCCCCCGCCGCCGTCCCCGCCGGTGCAGCCCGCGGTGGCACCCAGGGCCACCAGGAGGCCCGCGACCGCGCACGCGTAACCCGCCCGCTTCAGTACATGTCTCACGACCGGCCCAACGACGGCCACCCTCCAGGGGAAACGTGCGTGCGGCGCATGTTGGGAGCACGGCCGTGCGGGCAGAACAGGTGCAGGACCACGTGCGGGCGGTTCCGGCCGGGACGCCGCCCGCTCGCACGGGGAGAGCCGCGGGAGGCCGGACGGTGTCGAGCGCAGCCGAGCAGGAGGCGGTGCCCGGGCATGCCCGGGCGCGGGTGGAGCGGGCGCGGGGCGGGGTGCGGGACCCGGCGCCGGGCCTCGCGGCGACCGGGGTGCCGGCCGGGGCGCCGGGCGGTGCGGACGGCGGGGCGCCGGGCGGCCGGGCGGTGTGGCCGGGCGCGCCGAACCCGCTGGGCGCCCGCTGCCGGGTCGGGCCCGGCGGGGTCGCGGGCACCAACTTCGCGCTCTGGGCGGGCGGCGCCGAGGCCGTCGAGCTGTGCCTGTTCGACGCCGAAGGACACGAGACCCGGCTGCGGCTCGCCGAGCTCACCCACGAGATCTGGCACGGCTTCGTGCCCGGCGTCGGCCCCGGGCAGCGCTACGGCTACCGGGTGCACGGCCGCTGGGACCCGTGGACCGGGGCCCGCTGGAACCCGGCGAAGCTGCTCCTCGACCCGTACGCGCGCGCGGTCGACGGCGACTTCGCGCGCACCGGACTGCCGCCCGAGGTGTACGGGCACGTCCGCGACTGGCCCCAGCAGCATGTCGCCGACACCGTCCGCGACGAGCGGGACTCCGCCCCGTACGTGCCCAAGGGTGTGGTCGTGCGGGACGACGACGACTGGTCCGACGACCGCAGGCCGAAGACGCCGTGGCCGGACTCGGTCATCTACGAACTGCACGTCAAGGGGTTCACGGCCCGCCACCCGGGGGTGCCGGAGCCGCTGCGCGGCACCTACGCCGGGCTCGCCCATCCGGCGGCGGTCGAGCATCTGCGCGGGCTCGGGGTGACGGCGGTGGAACTGCTGCCGGTGCACCAGTTCGCGCACGAGGACCATCTGCTGCGGCGCGGGCTCACCAACTACTGGGGCTACAACTCCATCGGCTACTTCGCGCCGCACGCCGGATACTCGGCGAGCGGCACGGCCGGGCAGCAGGTCGGCGAGTTCAAGCGGATGGTGCGGGCGCTGCACGCGGCGGGCATCGAGGTCATCCTCGACGTGGTCTACAACCACACGGCGGAGGCGGGCGAGCTGGGCCCGACGCTGTCCCTGAAGGGCATCGACAACCGCGGCTACTACCGGCTCCAGTCCGACGCCCGCCGCTACGCCGACTACACCGGCTGCGGCAACACCCTGCACGTGGTGCAGCCGCAGGTGCTGCGGCTCATCACCGACAGCCTGCGCTACTGGGTCACCGAGATGGGCGTGGACGGCTTCCGCTTCGACCTGGCGGCGGCGCTCGCCCGCTCCTTCCACGACGTCGACATGCTGTCGCCGTTCCTCGCGGTGATTGCCCAGGACCCGGTGCTGCGCCGGGTGAAGCTGATCGCCGAACCGTGGGACGTCGGCAACGGCGGCTACCAGGTGGGCGCCTTCCCGCCGCTGTGGACCGAGTGGAACGACCGCTACCGGGACGCCGTGCGGGACTTCTGGCGGGGCGCGCTGCCGGACGTCCGCGACCTCGGCTACCGGCTCTCCGGCTCCAGCGACCTGTACGCCTGGGGCGGGCGCCGCCCGTACGCCTCGGTCAACTTCGTCACCGCGCACGACGGCTTCACCCTGCGGGACCTGGTCAGCTACGAACGCAAGCACAACGAGGCCAACGGCGAGGGCAACCGGGACGGCACCGACGACAACCGGTCCTGGAACTGCGGCGCCGAGGGCGAGACCGACGACCCGGCGGTGACCGGCCTGCGCCGCCGCCAGCTGCGGAACCTGCTGAGCACGCTGCTGCTTTCGACCGGGGTGCCGATGCTGGTCGCGGGCGACGAGATGGGCCGCACCCAGGGCGGCAACAACAACGCCTACTGCCAGGACAACGAGCTGGGCTGGCTGGACTGGAGCCTCACCGACGACCCGGGCAACGCCCAGCTGCTCGCGCTGACCCGGCGGCTCGTCGCGCTGCGCCACGACCATCCGGTGCTGCGCCGCCGGGCGTTCTTCTCCGGCCTCCCGCAGGGCGCGGACGGGCTCCGGGACCTGGCCTGGTTCACGGCGGCGGGCGGCGAGATGACGGAGGCCGACTGGTACGCGCCCGCGGAGAGCCTCGGCCTGTATCTGTCGGGCCGCGACATACCGGGCCGGGACGAGCGCGGCGCGCAGGTCACCGACGACAGCTTCCTCGCGGTGCTGCACACCGGGGCCCGGCCGGTGGAGTTCCGGCTGCCGGGCCCGCCCTGGGCGGAGTCGTACGAGCGGGTCCTGGACACCGCCCTGGAGGACCAGTCCGCTCCCCCGGGCACCCGGCACCCGGGCGGCGCGCCGCTCACGGTGGCGGGCCGGTCGGTGGTGCTGCTGCGGGTACGGGCCTGACGGCGCCGGGCGGCCCGGGAGAGTCAGGTGGGGCGGCCGAGGATGCCGCGGTCGTAGCCGAGGGCGACGGCGGCGGCGCGGTCCTTGGCGCCCAGCTTGGCGAAGACATGGGTCAGATGGGTCTTCACGGTGGCCTCGCTGATGAACAGCTCGGCGGCGATGGCCCGGTTGGAGGTGCCCTTGGCGACGAGTTCCAGGACCTCGCGCTCGCGCGCGGACAGCGACTCGTCGGCCGGGGCGGCCGGGGTGCGGACCCGGCTGACCAGGCGGCCCGCGACGGCCGGGGACAGCACCGTACGGCCCTCGGCGGCGGCCCGTACGGCCGCGAACAGCTCCTCGCGCGGGGTGTCCTTGAGCAGGTAGCCGGTGGCGCCCGCCTCGATCGCGGGCAGCGTGTCGGTGTCCGTGTCGTACGTGGTGAGGACCAGGACCCGGGCCCTGGCGCCCCGCCGGACCAGCTCGGCGATCGCGTCGACCCCGCCCCCACCGGGCATCCGCAGGTCCATCAGGACCACGTCCGGGTCGAGCGCGAGGGCGAGCGCGACGCCCTCGACGCCGTTCGCGGCCTCGCCGAGCACCCGGAAGCCGGGGTCGGTCTCGAACATGCCGCGCAGGCCGTCGCGGACGACCGGGTGGTCGTCGACGAGCAGCAGGGTGATCGCCGGGGTCTCACGCATCGCCGTCATCGCCCGTCGTCGCCCATCGCTGCCGTCGTCGCCCCGCCATCGCCGTTGTCCTCGTCGTTGTCGCCGGTCAACGGTACGCGAGCGCTGATCGCCGTGCCATGGCCGGGTTCGCTCTCCACCGTGAGACGTCCGGCGAGCCGTTCGGCCCTGGCCCGCATCCCGCCGAGCCCGAACCCGCCCGCCCGGGAGGGCGCCGGGACCGCGTCGGCGGTGAAGCCGCGGCCGTCGTCGCGGACGTCCAGGGTGATCTCGTCGCCCATGTAGGAGAGGGTGACCCCGGCCCTGGCGGCGCCGGAGTGGCGTTCGGCGTTGGCCAGCGCCTCCTGGGCGATCCGCAGCAGGGACGCCTCGATCTCGCCGTGCAGCGGGAGTTCGGTGCCGGTGACGGTGAACCGGGCGTCGATCCCGGTGCGTTCGGACCAGGCGGTCACCGTCTTCGCCAACGCCCGTGGCAGCGCGTCGTGTTCGAGCGCGACCGGGCTGAGGTCGCGCACCGAGCGGCGGGCCTCGCCGAGGCTGTGCCGGGCGAGGTCGGCGGCCCGCCGCAGATGGGTCCCGGCCACCTCGGGGTCGGTGGTCACGGTCACCACCTGGAGCTGGGTGATGATCCCGGCGAGCCCCTGCGCGATCGTGTCGTGGATCTCGGCGGCGAGCCGCCGCCGCTCATCGGCGACGCCCGCCTCCCGGGCCTGGACGAGGAGTTGGGCCTGCAGGGCGGCGTTCTCGGCGAGGGCGCGCTCCAGCCGGACGTTGGTCTCGACGAGCGTCCTGGCCTTCTCGGCCTCCTTCTCGCCCAGGTGCGAGAGCCCCACCGCGAGCCCGGCGTTGAGCGCGAACAGACCGCCGAACGCCACCCACTGCATGGTCGAGCGAGGCGGCAGCCCGCCGGACTGCGAACCGGACAGGGTCAGCGCGACGGCCAGCAGCCCGGCCCGGGTGACCACCGGGCGGCGCGGCAGGAGGTGGTGGGCGTCGAAGTAGCCGATGCAGGCGAAGACCGCGAAGAACGGGTTCAGCCAGGTGAGCGCGAAGGCCAGGGCGCTGCGCAGCACGAAGTAGCAGGTGGCGGCGGGGCCCGGGGCGCCGGGCAGCAGGCTGACCGGGGCGCCCGCGTCCCGGGCGGCGAGCGCTTCCGCGGCGGTGACGGCCTGAGCCGCGCCGGCGTCGGCCGTGACCGCCCCGGCCGTGCGGGTGTCCGCGGTGGCCGGCCGGGCGGCGGCGACGGTCTGGTGGCGGGTCCACCAGAGCTGGAGCAGCAGCAGCGCGGCGCCGAGCGCGACCGCGAAGGCCACCCGCCGGGCGGTCATGATCTCGTCGGCGGAGGCCGCGACGAGGGCCGCGCCGACGGCGAAGAGGCCGTAAGGACCCCAGCGGAAGAACTGCCGCCAGCGCTCCTCGACCGTCGTCGTGGCGACGGGCGGGACGGGCGCCGCCGCCTCGGCCGCACCGGCCCCGCCGCCGGTCTCCGGCTCGCTCATCCCCGTACCTCTTCCTCGTGCCTCTTCCTCGTACCTCTTCCTCGCCGCCGTACAACACCGCCGCTCACTCCCAGCGGAACCAGCGGACCGCCGCCCCGGTGAGCAGCACCGCCCAGGCCGCCATCACGCCGAGCGCCGCCCAGCCGGGCCAGCCGCCGCCGGTGGCCGCGTCGAGCGCCTGGGAGGCGGCGCCGAGCGGGGAGAAGTCGACGATCCGGCGCAGCGTATCCGGCATGGCCTGGACCGGCAGCCAGACCCCCGCGGTGAACATGCTCGGGAAGAACACCGCCGAGCCGACGGCGGTGGCGATCTTCTGGGTGCGGGAGACCGCGCAGACGGCGGCGCCGAGCGCGAGGGCGCCCGCGACGGCGAGCAGCAGGGCGAGCAGATAGCCGGCCGGGTTGCCGGGCAGCGGGACGTCGAGGGCGACCCTGCCGACGGTGATCACGAGCAGCGCGGAGACCAGCGCGGCGCCGCCGTGCAGCACCAGTTGGGCGCCGAGCAGCGCGCCGGGGCGGACCGGGGTGGTGGACATCCGGCGCAGGATGCCGCGCTCGCGGTACCCGGCCAGGACCGGCGGCATGGCCTGAAGACCGGCCATGATCAGCGCGAACAGCACGGAGATGGCGACGTACAGGTCGATCACCCGCCGTCCGCCGAGGTCGGCGGAGGGTGCCCGGAAGGAGGGGATGCAGCCGAGGACCACCAGGAGCACGGTCGGCGAGGCCATCACCCAGAACAGGGCGCCGGGTTCGCGCAGGAACAGCCGGACCTCGGTGCGCAGCAGGGCGCGGGCGGCACCGGACGCGGAAGCGGTCGGGGCGGGAGCGGCGGGGGAAGTGGGGGAAGTGGGGGAAGTGGGGGCGGTGGTGGTCACTGGTCGGCTCCGGTCAGGTCGAGGTAGGCGTCGTCGAGGGTGGCGTCGGTGACGCGCAGGCCGCGGGCGGTCACCGCGCGGCGGGCGAGGAGCTGGACGAAGGCGTCGACGGTGGCGTCGTTGCCGGTGAGCACGGTCCGGCCGTCGCGGGTCTCGACCCCGGCCGCGCCGGGCAGCGCGAGCAGCTCGGCCGCCGCGAGCGGGGTGGCCGCGTCGAAGGAGACGGTGCTGCCGTGGGCGGCCCGGCCGATCAGCCCGGCCGGGGTGTCGAGCGCGGTGACCCGGCCCCGGTCGATGACGGCGACCCGGTCGCAGAGCCGCTGCGCCTCCTCCATGAAGTGGGTGACCAGGAGCACGGTCACGCCGCTGTCCCGGACGGACTCCACCAGGGCCCAGGTGTCCCGGCGGCCGCGCGGGTCGAGCCCGGTGGTGAGCTCGTCGAGGATCACCGCGCGCGGGTTGCCGATCAGGGCGAGCGCGATGAACAGGCGCTGCTGCTGGCCGCCGGACAGCTTGGCGTAGCGGGTGCCCAACTGGGCGTCGAGGCCGAGTCGTTCGGCGAGCCCGCGCCAGTCGGCCGGGCGCTCGTGGAAGGAGGCGTACAGCTCAAGGGCCTCGCGGACGGTGAGTTTGGCCTGGAGCTCGCTCTGCTGGAGCTGGACGCCGAGCAGCCGGGTGACGTCGGTGTGCCGGGCGACCGGGTCGAGCCCGGCGACCCGGACGGTGCCGGAGTCGGGGACGCGCAGTCCCGCGACGCACTCGACGGTGGTGGTCTTCCCGGCGCCGTTGGGGCCGAGGACGCCGAAGATCTCGCCCTCCTCCACCGTGAAGGAGACGCCGTCGACGGCGGTGCGTCCGCCGTAGCTCTTGTGCAGGTCGTGAACCTCGATCATGGGCATGGGTCAAGGTTCGGCCGGGGCGGGGCGCGGCGGTATCGGCCATCGCGCTCGAACCGGGATCAGCCGATCGGTTGACGGGCGGTACGACCCCGCGGTCCGGCCCCGGAGTACGACCCCGCCGGGCGGGGCGGGTGCTCGGACCTGCGCCCGGACCGGCGTTCGAGTCCGGTGGCCGGGGCCGGTGGCCGGAAAAGCAGGTGAGCGCGGACAGGCCCGAACCCTAGTCTCGGACCTGATGCCTGAAAACGATTCCGCCCCCGCCGAAGCCCCGCCCGCCGGCCCGGCCACCGACCCCGTACCGATATCCGGGCCCGGGCCGATACCCGGGCCGGTGAGCGCGCCCGCGCCCGCTCCCCCGCACTCCGCCGTGCGTTCACTGCTGCGCCTGTGGCCGTACGTCCGGCCGGTGCGCGCCCGGCTCTTCACGGCGGCGGCCGTCGCCGTCGTCGCCTCCTGCCTCTCGCTCGTCATCCCGCTCGTCCTGAAGTGGCTGGTCGACGGCCCGGTCACGGACCGGGACATGACCGGGGTGTGGCTCGGCGCGCTGTGGCTGCTGCTGCTCGGCATCGCCGAGGCGGTGCTGTTCGGCATCCGCCGCTGGCTGGTGGCCCGGCCGCTGGCCGGGGTGGAGGCCCGGATGCGGGCAGAGCTCTACGCCCGGCTGCAACGGCTGCCGATCGCCTTCCACGACCGCTGGGCCTCCGGGCAGCTGCTCTCGCGCGGCACGACGGATCTGATGCTGGTCCGCATGTTCCTGGCCTTCCCATTGACCTTCCTGCTGGTCAACGGGGTGACGATCGTGGTCGGTTACGCGGTGCTGCTCGCCCAGGACTGGGCGCTCGGCCTTGTGCTGCTTGTGCCCGTGGTGCCGATGGTGGTGCTGTGCTGGTCCTTCGAGCGGTCGTACGCGGTGGTGGCGCGGCGGGCCCAGGACCAGGTGGGCGATCTGACCACGGTGGTCGAGGAGAGCGTGCTCGGCATCCGGATCATCAAGGGCTTCGGCCGCCACCGCAGCCAGGCGGCGGCCTTCAAGAAGCTCGCCGGGCAGCTGCGGACCACGGAGCTGGGCAAGGCCCGGCTGCTCGCCCGGATCTGGGCGCTGATCACCTTCCTGCCGGAGCTCGCGGTGGGCGCGGCGCTGGTGATCGGCACCCTGCGGGTGGCCGACGGGCAGCTGTCGGCGGGCACCCTGGTGGCGTTCCTGTCGACGGCGCTCGCGCTGCGCTGGCCGGTGGAGTCGATCGGCTTCCTGCTGGCGATGAGCCAGGAGGCGGCGACGGCGACGCAGCGGTACTTCGAGGTGATGGACGCGGCCGAGGAGACCGAGGCCGGGAACGAGAACAAGACCCCTGGGGTGGTCCTTCCGGCGCGGCCGGGGGCCCCGGAAGCCCCCGGGGCCGCGGACGGCATCCGGTTCGAGCACCTGACCTTCCGCTTCCCGGACGCGCCGGACGGCGCGCCGCCCGTGCTCGACGGGATCGATCTGCACGTCCGGCCGGGCGAGACGATGGCCCTGGTCGGTGCGACCGGTTCCGGCAAGACCACGCTGACCGCGCTCGTACCCCGGCTGCACGAGGCGACCGGCGGGCGGATCCTGCTCGACGGCGAGGACGTCACGCGGATGCCCCGGGAGCGGCTGCGGACCCTGGTGTCGATGGCGTTCGAGGAGCCGACGCTGTTCTCCGCGAGCGTCGCCGAGAACGTCCTGATGGGGGTGGCAGGGGCGGCCGACGGGGCGGCGGCCGGTGGGCCGGACTCCGGGGAGCTGCGGCGGGCGCTCGGCGTCGCCCAGGCCGACGGCTTCGTGGACCGGCTGCCGGACGGCGCGGCGACCGAGGTCGGCGAGCAGGGCCTCAGTCTCTCCGGCGGTCAGCGCCAGCGCCTCGCGCTGGCCCGCGCGGTGGCCGGCCGGCCGCGCTTCCTGATCCTCGACGACCCGCTGTCCGCGCTCGACGTGCACACCGAGGCCCGGGTGGAGGCGGCGCTGCGCGAGGTGCTTCGCGGCACCACCGCCCTGGTGGTGGCGCACCGGCCGTCCACGGTGCTGCTCGCGGACCGGGTCGCGCTGCTCTCCGGCGGCCGGATCACGGCGGTCGGGACCCATCACGAACTGCTGCGCGACAGCGCCGAGTACGCCTGGCTGATGTCCGGCGAGCGGGAGGAGACCCGATGACGGAGCAGCCGGACGCGAAGGCGGACACGAGGCCGGGCACAGGTCCGGCTACGGTCCCGGGCCCGGTCCCGGTCCCGGGCCCGGCGCCGGGTGCGGAAGCGACCCCGGGTGCGGAAGCGGCACCCGCACCCGCACCCGCGCCCGGCACCAAGGCACCCGCCGTCGACCCCTTCGACCAGGACGACCTGCCCACCGCCCCCGGCGCCACCGGGCGGCTGCTGCGCTCGCTGCTCGGCGCGCACCGGGCGCGGGTGACGGTCGCCGCCCTTGTCCTGCTGCTCCAGCAGGCCGCGCTGCAGGCCGGGCCGCTGCTGGTGGCGTACGCGATCGACCGGGGCGTGCCCGCGCTGCGGGCCGGGGACCACGGGCCGCTGCTCGCGGTGGCGCTCGGGTATCTGGGCTGCGCGGCGGGCGGCGGGCTGCTGCAGTACGCGTTCGTCCGGGTCGCGGCGGTGATCAGCCAGGACGTGCTGCTCGACCTGCGCGGGCGGATCTTCCGGCACGCGCAGCTGCTCAGCGTGGACTTCCACGAGCGCTACACCTCCGGGCGGCTGATCTCGCGCTCCACCAGCGACGTCGAGTCGTTGCGCGAGCTGCTGGCCGAGGGCTTGCAGGAACTCATCGGCGTGGCCCTGTCCTTCGTGTCGATCTCGGTGATGCTGCTCTGGCTCGACCTCGGCATCGGCGCGGTGGCGGTCGCCTCCTTCGGGCCGCTGTACGTGCTCGTGCGCGGCTACCGGCGGCGCTCGGCCCGGGTGTTCGGGGAGCGGTCGTCGGCGATCGCGGCGGTGATCGTGAAGTTCGCGGAGACGCTGAACGGCATCCGGCCGGTACGGGCGTTCCGCCGGGAGCGGGCCAACGACGCCGAACTCGCGAGGCTCAACGCGCGGCACGCCCGCAGCAACGGGGACGCGCTCCTGGAGATGGCCCGCTATGTGGTGGGCTCGCGGCTTGTCGCGAACACGGCGGTGGCCGGAATGTGTCTGTGGGGCGCGTGGCGGGTCGCCGACCGGACCCTGGAGCTCGGGGTGCTCGCGGCGGCGGTGCTCTATGTGCGGCGGCTCTACGACCCGATCGACCGGCTGGCGATGTTCCTCAACTCGTACGAGTCGGCGGCCGCTTCGCTCGCCAAGATCGCCGGGCTGCTCGCGCAGGAGCCGAGCGTGCCGGAGGCGACGGCGCCGCGTGCGCTGCCGGAGCGGCGGGGCGGTGCGCCGGGCCGCGAGGTCGTGTTCGACGGGGTGCGCTTCGCGTACCGGACCGGCGGCGAGGTGCTGCCGACCCTGGACCTGACCGTCCCGGCCGGGCAGACGGTGGCGGTGGTCGGGGCGACCGGCGCGGGCAAGTCGACGCTGGCGAAGCTGCTCGCCCGGTTCTACGACCCGACCCAGGGGCGGGTGCTGCTCGACGGGGTCGATCTGCGCGAGCTGGCGATGCCCGAGCTGCGGCGCGGGGTGGTGATGGTGACGCAGGAGGCGTTCCTGTTCTCCGGGACGGTCGCGGAGAACATCGCGATCGGCCGGCCCGAGGCGAGCCGCGCGGACATCGAGCAGGCGGCGAAGGCGATCGGCGCGCACGACTTCATCACCGGCCTGCCGGACGGCTACGACACCGACGTCCGCAAGCGCGGCGGCCGCATCTCGGCGGGCCAGCGCCAACTGGTGGCCTTCGCGCGGGCGTTGCTGGCCGATCCGGCGGTGCTGATCCTGGACGAGGCGACGAGTTCGCTGGACGTGCCGGGCGAGCGGGCGGTCCAGCGGGCCATGGACACGGTCCTCGCGGGCCGTACGGCGATCGTGATCGCCCACCGGCTGTCCACGGTGGAGGTCGCCGACCGGGTCCTGGTGATGGAGGCGGGCCGGGTCGTGGAGGACGGCTCCCCGGCCGAACTGGTGGGCGGCGAGGGCCGTTACGCGGGTCTGCACCGGGCCTGGCGGGACAGCCTGGTCGGCTGACCCGCCGGGACCCGCGCGCCCGGACCCGTACCGCCCGGACCGCCCGGACCCGCGCGCCTGAACCCGCATGCCCGGACCCGCGCGCCTGAACCCGCATGCCCGGACCCGCGCGCCTGAACCCGCATGCCCGGACCCGCATGCCAGGTCCCCGTACACGACGGCCCGCCGCCGGTACCTCGGCCACCCCCGTGGGGCGAGGTACCGGCGGCGGGCCGCCACCGTTCCCGGCACGCGCCGGACGCGGCCTCAGGCACGCCTGCGGAGCAGGCCGTACGAGAGGGCCGAGGCGAGCAGCATCAGCAGGGCCGAGCCGGCCGCCGCCGCGCCCAGGGAGTCGACGAAGGCGCTCTTCGCGGCCTCAAGCACCGGGGCGGGGGCGGTGAGGGCGCCGGTCAGGGTCTCGCGGGCGGCGGCCGGGGCGGTGGCGGGCATCGCGGCGGTGTAGACGGCGGTGCCGAGCGAGCCGAGCAGGGCCATGCCGAGGGCGCCGCCGAGTTCCTGGCCGGATTCGAGGACGGCCGCCGCGGCGCCCGCGCGGTCGGCGGGGGCGGCGCCGAGGGCGAGTTCGTTGCCGAGGGTCATCGCGGAGACCAGACCGGCCGCGTAGCAGGCGCAGCCGGTGAGCACGACCCACAGCGGGGTGGTGAGCTCGGTCGTGGCCAGCCAGCCGAACCCGGCGGCGGAGACGAGGAAGCCGCCCGCCATGACGTACGCCCGCGGCAGCTTCTGGGCGAGCGCGGCGGCGGTCGGGGCGGCGGCCATCACGCCGACGGCCGGGACCAGGCTCCACAGCGCGGCCTCGAACGCGCTCTGGCCGAGGACGGACTGGAGGTACTGGGTGAGGAAGACGGCGAAGCCGACGGTCGCGGCCATGGCGAGCAGGTTGACCAGGACGGAGCCGCCGTAGGCGGGGCGGCGCAGCAGGCCGAGGTCGACCATGGGGTGGGCGAGCCGGGTCTGGCGGCGCAGGAAGAGGGCGCCGACGACGAGCCCGGCGGCGACGGCGAGCGCGGGTCCGGCGGCGAAGCCGTTCTTGGCGAACTCCTTGACGCCGTAGACGGTGGGCAGCACGGCGCCGAGCGAGAGCACCGCGCTGAGCAGGTCGAAGCGGCCGTGGCGGCGGCCGGTGCCGGGGGCGGCGGGCAGCAGGGCGGGGCCGACGATCAGCAGCAGGGCCATCGCGGGCAGGTTGACCAGGAACACCGAGCCCCACCAGAAGTGGTCGAGCAGGGCGCCGCTGAGCACCGGGCCGAGCGAGATGCCGCTGGCCATGACGGTGGTCCACAGGGTGACGGCCTTGGCCCGCTGGGCCGCGTCGCGGAACATGGTGCGGATCATGGCGAGGGTGGACGGCATCAGGCAGGCGCCGCCGACGCCGAGCAGCGCGCGGGCCGCGATCAGGGTGCCGGGGCTGGTCGCGAGGGCGGCGGCGACGGACGCGGCGCCGAACAGGGCGGCGCCGCCGAGCAGCAGTCTGCGGCGGCCGATCCGGTCGCCGAGGGCGCCCATGGTGATGAGGAGTCCGGCGAGCACGAAGCCGTACATGTCGAGGATCCACAGCTGGGCGGTGGCGCCGGGGCGGAGTTCGGCGGCGATGGCGGGGAGGGCGAAGTAGAGGACGGAGACGTCCATGGAGACGAGGAGCAGCGGGAGCATCAGGACGGCGAGGGCGGTCCACTCGCGGCGTCCGGCGCGCTCGGGGGCGGTGGGGTGCGACGGGCCGGGGAGCGGGCCCCGCGGGTTCTCGGTGAGGGTCATGACGGGAGCGAAGCAGCGGCGCGGGAACACCGGCCACCCTCGCCCTAGTGCACCGGCCCGCTGTCCGGTGAACTGCCTGTTCAGCGGGGTGTACGGGGCGCTCGGCGTACTAGTACAGTCCCGGCCATGACCCTGCGCCCGCCCTACCTCGTCATCGCCGCCGAGATCGAGCGGCGGATCCGGGCCGGGGAGTTGTCCCCGGGCGACCGGGTGCCGTCGACGCGGGCGATCACCCGGGAGTGGGGGGTGGCGATGGCGACGGCGACCAAGGCGCTCGCCGCGCTGCGCCAGGAGGGTCTGGTGCGGCCGGAGCCGGGGGTCGGCACGGTGGTCGCGGCGCGGGCCGCCGGGTCGGCGGCCGAGCGGGCGGCGGACCGGGCGTCGACGGGGCTGACCCGGGAGCGGATCGTCCGGGCGGCCCTGGAGATCGCGGACGCGGAGGGGCTCGGGGCGCTCACGATGCGGCGGCTGGGGACGGCGCTCGCGGTGTCGACGACGGCGCTGTACCGGCATGTGCCGGGCAAGGGCGAGCTGGTGCGGCTGATGACGGACGCGGTGTGCGCGGAGATCCCGCTGGGGCCTGTCCCGTCCGAATGGCGGACGGGTCTTGAGCGGTCGGCGCGGTGGCTGCGCGGGGTGTACGCGCGGCACCGCTGGATGCCCCAGGCGATGGCGTCACTGACCCGTCCGGTGGCCTCGGCGCACGCGATGGCGTACACGGAGTGGACGCTGACGGCGTTGCGCGGGACGCCGTTGACGGGTGAGCAGCGGATGTACGCGCATCTGTCGATCTTCGCGTGCGTGCAGGGAATCGCGCTGGCAGACGACGTGGAGGAGCAGGCGCGGCAGGACACCGGGATGTCCGGGGACGAGTGGATGGAACGGAACGAGCCACGCTACGAGGCGGCGCAGGCGACCGGTTCCTACCCCCGGCTGTTCGCTCTGACGGAGACCGAGGGGTTCGAAGTGGATCTCGACGCGCTCTTCGAATTCGCACTGGGGCGGACCCTCGACGGGGTCGCCAGGCTCATCGGCGAAACGTCCGCTTAACGAACAGCGACCATCGGGCAACGGACGATTTCCGGCCAACTTGTTGACGCGCTCCTGACAGACATCGTCCACACCTGCCACTGTCTCCCCCGGCTCTTCGCAACAACGTTCAGGGATTCACCCGTTCGTGCTCCACAGCTCTGTTTGCCCTGCCCGGGCGGCGCCACCCGGCCGCCCGGTACCCCCCTCGCAAAAGGAGTCTGCGTGAGATCCACGCCCAGCCGTCGCGCCACCGCGACCGGCGCTCTCATAGCCGCTGCCGCCATGATCGCCGTCGGCGTCCAGACCGGTTCCGCCAGCGCGGGCCAGTTCGCCGACGCCCCCAAGGCGCAGGCGGCCGGCCAGGCCAACCCCGGCAAGCTGCCCGCCGACCTGTCCCCGGCCCAGCGCGCCGCGCTGATCAAGGCCGCCCAGGCGGACACCCCCGCCGCCGCGAAGCGGCTCGGCCTCGGTGCCCAGGAGAAGCTGGTCGTCCGCGACGTCATCCAGGACCGGGACGGCTCGACCCACACCCGCTACGAGCGCACCTTCGCGGGCCTGCCGGTCCTCGGCGGCGACCTCATCGTCGAGCAGAGCAAGGCCGGTGTCACCGGCGACGTCACCAAGGCCACCCGCGCCGACATCACCAAGGTCGACGTGGCCGCCGCGACGGTGGCCCCGGCCGCCGCCGAGAAGCAGGCGGTCGGCCGCGCCAACGCCGAGGGCTCCAAGTCCGCCAAGGCGAACCGCGCCCCGCGCAAGGTCGTCTGGGCCGCGAACGGCACCCCCGTCCTCGCGTACGAGACCGTCGTCGGCGGCCTCCAGCACGACGGCACCCCGAACGAGCTGCACGTCATCACGGACGCCAAGTCCGGTGCCAAGCTCTTCGAGTGGCAGGCCATCGAGACCGGCGTCGGCAACACGATGTACAGCGGCCAGGTGACCCTCGGCACCGCGCCCTCGTACTCGCTGACCGACACCACGCGCGGCAACCACAAGACGTACGACCTGAACGGCGGCACCGGCTCCGGCACGGGCACGCTGTTCACCAGCACCACCGACACCTGGGGCAACGGCCTGCCGTCCAACCGGCAGACGGCCGGCGCCGACGCCCACTACGGCGCCGCGCTCACCTGGGACTACTACAAGAACGTGCACGGCCGTTCGGGCATCCGCGGCGACGGCGTCGGCGCGTACTCCCGGGTGCACTACGGCAACGCGTACGTCAACGCCTTCTGGTCCGACTCGTGCTTCTGCATGACGTACGGCGACGGCCAGGGCAACACCAAGCCGCTCACGTCCATCGACGTGGCCGCGCACGAGATGACGCACGGCGTCACCTCCGTCACCGCCAAGCTGGTCTACTCGGGCGAGTCCGGCGGCCTCAACGAGGCCACCTCGGACATCTTCGCGGCGGCCGTCGAGTTCTACGCCAACAACGCCAACGACCAGGGTGACTACCTGGTCGGCGAGAAGATCAACATCAACGGCAACGGCACCCCGCTGCGGTACATGGACAAGCCGAGCAAGGACGGCGCGTCCAAGGACGCCTGGTACTCCGGCCTCGGTGGCATCGACGTCCACTACTCCTCGGGCCCGGCGAACCACTTCTACTACCTGCTCTCCGAGGGCAGCGGCGCCAAGACCATCAACGGCGTCAACTACGACTCGCCGACCTCGGACGGCCTGCCCGTCACCGGCATCGGCCGTGACAAGGCGTCGCTGATCTGGTTCAAGGCGCTGACCACCAAGTTCAGCTCCAACACCAACTACGCGAGCGCCCGCACCGGCACCGTCGCGGCGGCCACCGACCTCTACGGCGCGGGCAGCGCCGAGGTCACGGCCGTCGAGAACGCCTGGGCCGCGATCAACGTCGGCTCCCGCCCCGGCGGCCCCGGCGGCGGCACCGTCTTCACCAACGACGCCGACGTGTCCATCCCGGACAACGGCGCCGCGGTGACCTCGTCGGTGACGGTCTCGGGTGTCACGGGCAACGCGCCCGCCACCCTCAAGGTCGGCGTGGACATCGTCCACACCTACATCGGTGACCTGATCGTCGACCTCGTCGCCCCCGACGGCTCGGTCTACAACCTGCACAACCGTGCCGGTGGCAGCGCCGACAACATCAACCAGACCTACACCGTGAACGCCTCCTCCGAGGTCGCCAACGGCGTCTGGAAGCTGCGGGTGCAGGACAAGGCCGCGATCGACACCGGCTACATCAACAGCTTCAAGCTGACCTTCCCGTAACCGACGGGCCGGGCTCACGCCCTGAAGCGGTGAACTGAACCGGTGAACTGAAGCAGTGCAGAGACGGACGCCCGGAGGGATCATCCCTCCGGGCGTCCGCGTCTTAGGCTGGGGCGATGATCAGGGTTCTGCTCGCCGACGACGAGACGATGATCCGGGCCGGGGTACGGGCGATCCTCGCCACCGATCCCGGGATCGAGGTGGTCGCCGAGGCCGGGGACGGGCACCAGGCCGTCGAGCTGGCCCGGCTGCACCGGCCCGATGTGGTGCTGCTCGACATCCGGATGCCCCGGCTCGACGGGCTCGGGGCCGCCGAGGAGCTGCGGCGGGCGGTGCCCGGGGTGGCGGTGGTGGTGCTCACCACGTTCTCCGAGGACGCGTACATCGAGCGGGCGCTCGGCAGCGGGGTCAGCGGGTTCCTGCTGAAGTCGGGCGATCCGCGGGAGCTGATCGCCGGGGTACGGGCGGCCGCCGAGGGCGCCGCGTTCCTGTCGCCCGCGGTGGCCCGGCGGGTGATCGACACCCTCGGCGGCGCCCGGTTCAGCCGGGCCGCCGACGCCAGGTCCCGGCTCGCCTCGCTGACCGGGCGGGAGCGGGAGGTGGTCGGCCTTGTCGGGGCCGGGCTGTCCAACCAGGAGATCGCCGCCCGGCTCCATGTCGTCGAGGCCACCGTCAAGGCGCACGTCAGCGCCGTCCTCGGCCGGGCCGGGCTGCGCAACCGGGTGCAGCTCGCGGTCCTCGCGTACGAGGCCGGGCTGGTCCCCGATGCGTGACGGCGGGCGCGACCCGGCGGACCGGCGTCTGGAGCGGGCCTTCGACGTGCTGCTGTGGCTGCTGCTCTGTGTGCCGGTGCTGCTGAAGTCCGACCCGAACGACGGCGGGTCCTGGACCCGGGTGGCCGTCGGCGTGGTGCTGCTCGGTGTCGGGGTGGCGCTCGGGCGGCGGCGGCCGCTGGTGCCGCTCGCGCTGACCACGGTGATCTCGCTGGTGCTCGCGCCCGAGCTGTTCACCCCCTCGTACGTGCTCGCGCTGGTCGCCTTCGGCTATCTCGCCGGGCGCCGCGAGCCCGGCACCCGGCCCGCGCTCGCGCTGTTCGCCGCCGTCCCGGTGGCCGGTCTGGTACTCGTCCTGGTGCGCGGCGACTCGCTCACGTACTGGTTCGGGCTGCTGCTCTCGATGGCGCTCGCCGTCGTCGCGCCCTGGCTGATCGGGCGTTATGTGCGCCAGTACGACCGGCTTGTGGTCAGCGGCTGGGAGCTGGCCGACCGGATGGAGCGGGAGCAGGAGGCGGTGGCCGACCGGGAGCGGCTGCGGGAGCGGTCCCGGATCGCCGGGGACATGCACGACTCGCTCGGGCACGAGCTGGCGCTGCTCGCGCTGCGCGCGGGCGCCCTGGAGCTGGACCCGGCGCTCGGCACCGTACAGCAGCGGGCGGCGGGCGAGCTGCGGGTGGCGGCGGCCGACGCGACGGCCCGGCTGCGGGACATCATCGGGGTGCTGCGCGAGGGCGACGAGGACGCGGCGGTCGCGCCGGTGGCGCCGCCGGACGAGTCGGTCGCCGAACTGGTCGCCAGGGCCCGGGACTCCGGGATGGCGGTGACGCTCACGGACGCGGCCGAACCGGCGGCGGCGATGGCGGCCCGGGCGCTGCACCGGGTGGTGCAGGAGGGCCTGACGAACGCGGCCAAGCACGCGCCGGGCGCGCCGGTGGCGGTGGTGGTGGAGCGGGACCCGGGCGCGGTGCGGGTCCGGGTGACCAGCGGCCCGGCGGCCGCCCCGGCGTCGGGTCTGGCGGGCGGCGGGACCGGTCTGGTGGGCCTGGACGAGCGGGTCCGGCTCGCGGGCGGTTCGCTGCGCCACCGGGCCACCGAGGACGGCGGTTTCACGCTGTCCGCCGTGCTGCCGCTGACCCCCGCCGCGTCCCGTCCGGCGCCCCGGTCGGCGCGGGAGCTGGATCTGGCGCGCCGCCAGGTGCGGCGGGGCCTTGCCCGGGCGATCTGGATCCCGCTGGCGCTGCTGGCCGGGCTCGGGCTGCTGATGGCGGGGGTGGCGCTGTACACCCAGCACCAGACGTATCTGGAGCCGGACGACTACGCCCGGATCCAGGTCGGCCAGTCCCGGGCCGAGGTGGCCGAGTTCGTGCCGGACGAGCATCTGGACGGTCCGCCGAAGGGGCTGCCGGCGGAGCCGCCCGGCATGGACGAGTGTCTGTACTACCGCTCGACCATGCTGGCGGCGATCCCGGTGTACCGGCTGTGCTACGCCGACGGGCGGCTGGCCGGGAAGGCCGAGCTGCCCTGACCCGCCCCCCTCGGGGGGACTACTTCGGGTTCCGCGCGTGGGTCAGGGTCTCCCAGGCGACGAAGTAGTTGTCGGTGCCCGCCGGGCGGCGGCGCTCGGTGAAGACGCCGGTCTGGGTCATCGAGATGCCCGCCCGGAACTGCAGCGCGTTGTAGCCGACCTCGGTGTTGGCGCCCATGCCGCGCTTCACCTTGCCGCCGCACAGCCAGGACGGCGCGGCGGCGCCGTTCTCCAGCCTGGTGTGGAAGCCGTACGCCTGCCGCAGCCGCTCGGCGACCTTCGGGTAGAGGTCCTTGCCCTGGAGCCGGGTGGTCTCGGCGGTGTGCGCGGCGGCGGCCAGGCCCCACGCGGTGTGGCCGAAGTCCCGGCAGGTCTCCTGGGTGAGGCCGTCGGCGAAGGTGGACTGGCCCTGCCAGTACTTCACCAGCTCCGCGCGGGTGTCGATGCCGGTGCCCTTGGGGCCCTTGGGCAGCGGGCCGTCGGTCTTGAGGTAGATGTACGCGGGGACCCGGGCCAGGTAGGTGGCGACGGCCTTGTCGTACACGGCCTTGTCGTCGAGGTGGACGGCGATGCCGATCGCCGCCTCGGTCATGATGAGTTCCCAGTTGCCGTTCTTGGTGGGCGCCCCGTTCACCACCTCGGGCAGGTAGACCTTGCGCAGCATGGTCGCGAAGCGGCCGGAGCCCGCCCAGCCGCCGGGGTAGGTGTGCTTGATGATCTCGGCGGCGCGCGGCCAGGCGGACCCGGCCCAGCCGGTCTGCAGCGGCGCGTTGGAGTTGGTGTGGTCCTTGATCACGCCCGACCAGGCGTCCATGATCTGGATCGCCTTCTTGGCGTACTTCGGGTCCTTGGTGACCGACCAGGCGAGCGCCTGGGTGTACGCGGCGATCGCGTCCTGACGCTCCTCGGTGCACCCCTTGTTGGGGCTGGAGCCGGAGCCGCACTCGACGACGGCGCGGGGCTTGGCGGGGCGCGAGAGGGAGGCGTACGGGCTCGCCATCATCTTGTCGAAGGCGCCTTTCCACGGCTGCTGCTTCGCCTGCACCTTGGCGCGGACGAAGTCGAGCTGGCCGCGGCCGACGAGCACGCCGGGGTGGGTGAAGGCGGGGGCGGCGGGCTTCGCCGCCGGGCGCGGGGCCGGGGCGGGCGCGGTCGCCGGTCCCGCGGCGGCGGTGGTCACCGTGAGGGCGACCGCGGCCGCGACGGAGGCCGTGAGGGTGGCGACCAGGGGCTTGAGGCGCATGGCTGAGGGATGCCTTCCGTTCGTCCATGTGAACCGGGGTCCGGGAAGCGAACCCCGCACGCGCGCGGAACTCTCCCAGCACCCCATGGACACATCAACCCGGTCGAGGTCCTCGGACAGCGCGCGGCGGACCGCTCCCCTGACAGGAACGGCCCGCGCTCACAACCCGGTTCACCCCCGTCGCGCCGCCCGGGAGACCCGCGGGCCGCCGGGCTCAGCGCAGCAGCAGCCCCGCCCCCTCCCCCGTGCTCTCCGCCGGGAGCACCACCAGGCCCAGTTCGGCGGGCTGATCGAGCAGCGGATGCGCCGGCAGCACCCGGACCGTGCAGCCGAACGGCCCGGTACGGTCGAGCGACAGCGCGCCCGCGTACGGCAGCCTGCCGTCCAGGTCGGGACCGCCCGCGGGCTTCAGGACGCTGGTGCGCGGGTCGAGCAGCCGGTCGTCGGCGTCCACCCGCCCGGTCACCGCCTGCACCTCCACGTCCTCGGGCCGCAGCTCGCCGAGCGCCACCCGGACCCGGACCGCCGGGGTCGCGCCCAGCTCGGCGTCGGTGCCGGTCAGACCGTCTCCGACCTCCACGTGGTCGACCGACACCTTCGGCCAGGCGGAACGCACCCGGGCCTTCCAGGCGGCGAGTTCGCGGGCCGCGGCCGGGCCGAGCGCCCGGTGCGCCGCCGCGGCGGGGGCGTACAGCCGGTCCACGTACTCGGTCACCATCCGGTCCGCGAGCACCTTCGGGCCGAGGTCGGCGAGGGTGCGCCGGACCATCGCGGTCCAGCCGGCCGGGACGCCGTCGGGGCCCCGGTCGTAGAACCGGGGGGCGACCCGGCGCTCGATCAGCTCGTACAGCGCGTTGGCCTCCAGGTCGTCGCGGCGCTCCTCGTCGAGCGCGGCGGCGCCGTCGGCGGTCGGGATGGCCCAGCCGAAGTCCGGCTCGAACCACTCGTCCCACCAGCCGTCCAGGACCGACAGGTTGAGACAGCCGTTGAGCGCGGCCTTCATGCCGCTGGTGCCGCACGCCTCAAGCGGGCGCAGCGGGTTGTTGAGCCAGACGTCGCAGCCCGGGTAGAGGCCGCGGGCCATGCCCATGCCGTAGTCCGGCAGGAACACGATCCGGTGCCGCACCCGCGGGTCGTCGGCGAACCGCACCAGCTCCTGCACCAGCTTCTTGCCGCCGTCGTCGGCCGGGTGCGCCTTGCCCGCCACGACCAGCTGCACCGGCCGCTCCGGGTGCAGCAGCAGCGCCCGCAGCCGGTCCTTGTCGCGCAGCATCAGGGTGAGCCGCTTGTACGAGGGGACCCGGCGGGCGAAGCCGATGGTGAGGACGTCGGGGTCGAGCACGGTGTCGGTCCAGCCGAGTTCGGCCGCGGCCGCGCCGCGCTGCCGCCAGGAGGCCCGCACCCGCTGCCGGACGTCCTGCACCAGGCGCTCGCGAAGGGCCCGGCGCAGCTCCCACAGCTCGCGGTCGGAGGCGTCCGGGCCGAGCCCGGCGACCTCGGGGGCGGTCCAGGTGGGGGCGTGGACGCCGTTGGTGATGGAGGTGAGCGGGATCTCGCCCGCGTCGAAGCCGGGCCAGAGCCCGGCGAACATGGCGCGGCTGACGCTGCCGTGCAGGGTGGAGACGCCGTTGGCGCGGCGGGCCAGGCGCAGGCCCATGGCGGCCATGTTGAAGACGCCGGGCTCGCCGCCGAGCGGGGTCTCGTCGCCGAGGGCGAGGATCCGGCCGGTGTCGACGCCGGGCAGCGCGCCGTCGTCGCCGAGGTGGCGGGCGACGAGCGCGCGGTCGAAGCGGTCGATCCCGGCGGGCACCGGGGTGTGGGTGGTGAACACCGTCCCGGCCCGCACCGCCTCCAGGGCGGCGTCGAAGTCGAGCCCCTGCCCGAAGCCGGTGCCGGAGCCGGAACCAGAGCCGGTGCCGGTGCCCGCACCGACGGCCGCGCCCGGACCCGTACCCGTACCGGCGGCCGAAGCGTCGGCGGCGGCGGGCTCGCCCAGCTCGCGGATCCGCTCAAGGCCGAGGAACCCGGCGTGGCCCTCGTTCGTGTGGAAGACCTCGGGCGCGGGGGTGCCGGTGAGCCGGCAGTACGTGCGCAGGGCGCGGACGCCGCCGATGCCGAGCAGCATCTCCTGGAGCAGCCGGTGCTCGCTGCCGCCGCCGTACAGCCGGTCGGTGACCTCGCGTTCGCCCGGCGCGTTCTCCTCGACGTCCGAGTCGAGCATCAGCAGCGGGACCCGGCCGACCTGGGCGATCCAGATGTGGGCGTGCAGGCTGCGGCCGCCGGGCAGCGCGAGGACCACCCGGGCCGGGGTGCCGTCGGGTTCGCGGAGCAGGGTGAGCGGCAGCTCGGCGGGGTCGAGCACCGGGTAGCGCTCCTGCTGCCAGCCGTCCCGGGACAGCGACTGCCGGAAGTAGCCGTGCCGGTAGAGCAGTCCGACGGCGATCAGCGGGACGCCGAGGTCGCTGGCGGCCTTCAGATGGTCGCCCGCGAGGATGCCGAGGCCGCCGGAGTACTGCGGCAGGGCGGCGGTGACGCCGAACTCGGGCGAGAAGTAGGCGATCGAGGCCGGGGCGGGTCCTGGCCGCCGCTGGTACCAGCGCGGCTCGGTCAGATAGCGGTCGAGGTCGTCGGCCGCGGCGCGCAGCCGGGCCAGGAAGTCCGAGTCGGCGGCGAGCGCGGCGAGCCGCCCGGCGTCGATGGCGCCGAGCGCGCGGGCCGGGTCGCCCTCGGCGGCGCGGACCCCTTCGGGGTCCACCGCCTCGAACAGTTCCCGGGTGGGTTCGTGCCAGGACCAGCGCAGGTTGCGCGCCAGGTCGGCGAGGGGTCGAAGGGTGTCGGGGAGGACGGGACGCACGGTGAATCGACGGATAGCCTTCACGTGTTCCACCTTCGCAGGCCGTGACGGACCGGAGCGGAAGCACCACGCTGTGCTTCCGCCCTCGTGTCCACGGACCTTAGGGAACGCGGACCGGTTCGGCCAGGGGGCGTCGGGGCGCGCCGGGCGGATAGGTCGCGCCGTACGGGGAGCCCTGGTTGACGGTGGCCGGGTCGAACGCGCCGGTGGCGGCGTAGCGGCCGGCGATGGCGGCGAGTTCCTCGGCCGGGATGACCTGGTGGACGTCCTGGAAGCCGTCCGGGGCGCGGCGGTGGGCGAGGTCGATGACGACCTCGGGGCCCTGGCGCCGGTTGGCCTCCTGGAGCGCGGTGGTGACCGGCCGCCGGTCCGCCTCGTACGCGCGGAGCGCCTCGACCGGGTCGCGGTGGGCGGCCAGCGCGTGGGCGAGGGCGCGGGCGTCGACGATGGACTGGCTGGCGCCGTTGGAGCCGATCGGGTACATGGCGTGGGCGGCGTCGCCGATCAGGGTGGTGCGGCCGTGGCTCCACCGGTCGAGCGGGTCGCGGTCGACCATCGGGTAGGCGTGCGCGGTGTCGGTGGTGCGCAGCACGTCGGTGATCCGCACGCCGTCGAACTCCCAGCCCGCGTAGTGGTGCAGGAAGGTGTCGACGGCGACCTGGCGCCGCCAGTCGCCGAAGGTCCGCTCGTCCTGCTCGCCGTCGGCGGGGCGGGCGAGCGCCCAGTTGACCAGCACCTCGCCGTCGGCGGGGCGGCTCATCGGGTAGACGACGGCCTTCTGCCGGTCGTCCCCGGCGATCAGCATGAAGCGGGGCGCGGCGGCGGCCGGCAGCCGGGTCACCCCGCGCCAGATCACCAGGCCGTTCCAGGGCGGGGCGCCCTCGCCGGGGTGGAGGGCGGCGCGGACGGCGGAGCGGATGCCGTCGGCGCCGATCAGGACGTCGGGTTCGAGCGAGGCGCGCCAGGACCGGACGCCGGAGCCGCGGTGTTCGAGCCGCAGCAACGGCCGCCCGGCGCCCCGGGCCCCGGCCCCCGCACCCGCCCCGGCCGCGGTGCCGACGCCGGTGACCCGGACGCCGTGCAGCACGGCCGAGGCGCCGAGCCGTCGGCGTACCGCCGCACCGAGCACCTTCTGCAGATGGGCGCGGTGCACGGACAGCTGCGGCCAGTGGTATCCGGCGCCGAGGCCGCGCGGTTCGCGGGATATCAGGGCGCCGGACCGGTGGTAGTAGCGCAGTTCGCGGGTGCGCAGCGCGGCCCCGGCCTCCAGGTCGGGCAGCAGGCTGAGGGCGTCGAGTTCGCGTACGGCGCCGGGCATCAGGTTGAGTCCGGCGCCGACCGGGCGGGTGGCGCGGGCGGCCTCGACGACGGTGATCCGGGTGAGTCCGGCGGCGTGCAGCGCGAGGGCGGCGGTGAGGCCCGCGATGCCGCCGCCGGCGATCACGACGTGCGGGGTGGCGGGCGCGTGCGGGATGTGGGGGGTCATGGGGGTGGTCTCCGGAAGGGCTACGGGGTCGGGGGCCGGGCGGCCCGGGGCGGGGGCCGGACGGGGCCGGGCCGGGCGGGGTCAGACCGCGCGGCGGACCAGGGTCTCGTTGTCGCGGGTGAGGTCGAGGACGGTGCGCAGCAGGGCGACGGGCGCGCCGCCGCTGCCCTCGTCGTACAGGCGCAGTTCGTCGCGGTACGCCTTGCGGGCCAGGTTGATGTGCCGGGCGCGGAAGGACTTCAGGATCCGCAGCACCCGGACCAGGGACTCGGCGGCGGCGGTGAGCGGCGCGGGCGGGGTGCCGCTCTCCCAGCTGAGCGCGGCGGACAGCTTGCTGACGGCGGACACCCCGCCGCGGTGCCGGGTGTGGAACTCCCGCCAGGACGGCAGCGCGTACGGCAGCGACTCGGCGAGGAAGGCGTCGTAAGCGGGGTCGGAGCGGTCGCACTGCCAGAGCGTCAGGTCGACCAGCCAGAGCGGCACCTGGGCGGCGGCCGGGCCGAGGTAGTCGCGCCCGGCGACGTCGATCTCCTCGAAGTAGGGCCGCAGGGTGCGGGCGAACCATTCGGGGGTGACCTCGGCGACGGTCAGGTCGATGGCGTCGATGAGGATCTGCAGGTGGTGGGCGGTGCGGTCGAGGGCGAGCGCGAAGCCGGGGTCGTACGGTTCCAGCCGGGCGATCCGGCCGCAGGCGTCGAGCGCGGCGACCAGGGCGGGGAACGACATCCGGACGGCCTCCTGGAGCTCGGCCTCCATCCGGTGGCCGGTGTAGCTGCGGCGGCGCGGGCCCGACGGGTTCCAGGCGGTGTAGTGGTGGACGGTGTCGCGGGGCACCATGTCGGTGCGGCGGCCCAGGAGTTCGAGCACCGGAAGCACTTCGGGGACGGCGGCGACGGGCTGCACGCCGTGCCGTTTCAGCGAGCCGAGCAGCAGGCCGAGGTCGCGCATCGCGGCGAGCGCGTCGACCACGCTCCAGCCCGCGGCCCGTTCGGGTTCGGGCACCAGGGCGCGCAGCGCGACGGTGAGCGCGGCGGTGTCGGCGTCGGCGTTCATGGCGGGCACGGCGGCGAGCACGGCGTCCGCGCCGAGCGGGTCGGCGGCGCGTATGTCGGCCATCCGGTAGCGCGGGTCGGTGCGTGCGTCGAGTCCGGGCACGACGAGGTCGTACGGCGTCACGGGAGCCCCCTCGGGAGAGGTGAGGTGAGGTGTCGGGGTGGCACGGGCCGCTGGGGCGGCGGTCAGTGCGGTCCGCCCACCCGTTCCCGGCGCGGTGGCGCCGTGACCGGGGCGGGCATCCGCAGCCGGGCGGCGAGGAGCGCGGCGACGGCTGCGACGGCCGCGCCGCAGAGCAGCGCGACCCGGTAACCGCCGGTCTCGGCGGCGGGGGTGGGGGTGCCGGTGGTACCGGTGACGGCGGTGGCCACGGCCACCAGGACGGCGAGCCCGAGCACCGAGCCGAACTGCTGGCTGGTGTTGACGAGTCCGGAGGCGAGCCCGGTCTCCTCGGGGGTCGCGTCGGCGGTGGCCGCGACGTTGGTGGTGACGGTGACGAGCGGCAGTGCGGCCCCGAGCAGCAGGCTGGGGGCGAGCACGGTGCCGGCGAAGCCGCCGTCGGCGGTGAGCGCGAGCCCGAGCCAGCCGGTGCCGACGGCGAGCAGCGCGAATCCGGCGGTCATGGCCCGGGTGAGGCCGAGCCGGAAGATCAGCCGCCCGGTCTGCGGGGCGACGGCGACGACGACCAGGCTGAGCGGCAGCAGCCCGAGGCCGCCGCCGAGCGGCGAGTGGTGGAGCACCTGCTGGAGGTAGAGGCTCACCAGGAAGAACATCGGGAAGAGGGTGGTCTGGGCGAGCCCGGCGAGCAGGTTGGCCCGGCGCGGGGCGCGGCGGCGCAGCACCTCGGGCGGCACCAGCGGGGCGGCGGCCCGGCGTTCGACGAGGGCGAACAGGCCGAGCAGGGCGGCGCCGAGGCCGCCCGCGAGCAGCGTCGGGAGGCCGGTCCAGCCGTGCGCGCCGGTGCCGACCAGGGCGTACGCGAGGAGGCCGAGGCCCAGGGTGCCGGTGACGGCGCCGCCGAGGTCGAAGCGGGCGGCGGGGCGGTGCGCCATGTCCCGTACCCCGGCGGCCGGTTCCGCGTCGGCCGGTTGGTCGAAGGCCCGCGCACCGGACTTCGGCGCGACGGACGTGGGCGCGGCCGTCCGGCGCAGCACCAGGGTGGCCAGCGCGGCGAGCAGCAGCGCGCAGGCGGCGTTCAGCCAGAAGGTGGCGCGCCAGCCGAGCAGTCCGGTCAGGGTGCCGCCGAGGGTGGTGCCGAGGACGCCGCCGAGGCCGCCGGTCGCGGCGAACACGCCGAGCGCCCGGTGCCGGGCGGGCCCGTCCGGGAACAGCGCGAGGAGCAGCGCGAAGGCGGCGGCCCCGGCGAGCGCGGCGCCGGTGCCCTGGGCGGCGCGGGCGGCGATCAGCGCGGCCGGGTGCGCGGCGAGGGCTCCGGCGGCCGAGGCGGCGGCGAGCAGGCCGAGGCCGGTGAGCTGCACCCGGCGGTGGCCGAGCAGGTCGGCGGTGCGGCCGCCGAGCAACAGCAGTCCGCCGAAGGTGATCAGGTACGCGTTGGCGACCCAGGACAGACCGGCCCGGTCCGCGCCGAGTTCGGCGCCGACCGACGGCAGCGCCACATTGACGATCGCGGTGTCCATGATGAGCAGCAGCTGGGTCGCGGCGAGCACCGCGAGGGCGCCCCGGGGCGCGGCGGCGGTGCTCACCGGGCGGTCCCGAGGTCGTAGCCGTCGAGGCAGGCGCGGGCCAGTGCCTCGCAGTCGTCGGCGCCGCCCGCCCAGGTCTGCATGGTGAGGTAGACGTGCGGGGCGCCCTGGTAGAAGCGTTCGTAGTGCTCGTGGCGGCCCGCGAACTCCGAACCGAGCGCGTCCCAGGCGAGTTTGAGAAGTTTGATCCGCTCCTCGGGCGCGGTGTGGGCGTCCGGTGCGCCGCCGCCCCGCACGTACTGCCGTACCAGCGGCCCGAGTTCGGGGTGGTCGAGGTCGTGTCCTGAGGCCGGGAGCTGGATCAGGGCGCCGCCCGCGAGGAGTTTGACGTCCTGGAGGGCGCGCGGGTACAGCTCCCCGGCCATGATCCGCTGGGCGAAGGAGATCTCCTGGCCCGGCCGGACCCCGCCGCGGCCCTCGTCGACCGGCTCCCAGTCGGCCTCGGCGGCGAGCACGAACGCCTTGGCCTGGGCGACCATGCCGAGCAGCCGTCCGGTGGCCTGGGCGACGGCGGGCAGGGTGTCGGTGCCGTTCGAGCGGGCGATGAGGATCGCGAGGCCGGTGAGGAACTCCAGCTTGGTCCAGAAGCGGGTGGCGGACTGGTGGGCGGCGTGCAGATAGGCGGGGGTGCGCCACCACATCGCGGCGGTGGTGGCCGGGTCGCGGTAGCTGAGCACCCGTTCCCAGGGCACGAACACGTCGTCGCAGACGAGCAGGGCGTCGTTCTCGTCGTAGCGGGCGGACAGCGGCCGGTCGAAGACGGAGCGGGCGCCCTGCGCGTAGGCCGTGCGGGAGATCAGCCTGAGGCCGGGGGTGTCGACCGGGACGCTGAAGGAGAGGGCGTGCTCGGTGTCGTCGGGCGCGAGCGGTTCGATGGTGCCGACCAGGACCTCGTCGGCGAAGACGACGCCGGTGCCGACGGTCTTGGCGCCGCGCACCACGATGCCGTCGTCGCGTTCGGCGACGGCGCGGACCCGGAGGTCGTCGCCCGGCGCCGACCCGGCGGGGTCGGTGAGGGTGAAGGCGCAGAACAGGTCGTCCTCGGCGATCCTGCGGTGCAGGGCGAGGGCCGGTCCGGCGCCGTCGTGGTGTTCGCCGGTGAGGGCGGCGGGCAGCGCGGCGAACCCGGCGGCGGCCGAGGCCATGTAGTCGGGGCTGCGGCCGAGGAAGCCGAATCCGGCCTCGGCCCACCGCTTGTAGGCGCGCCGCCTGGCCACCAGGTCCTCGTACGAGCGGGGCACCGCCGCGGCCCGGTGGACGCCGTCCGCGGTGCGCAGCACGGCCCGGTGGGCGGGGTCGGCGGCGAGGTCGTGGAGGTGCGCGAAGGAGGCGGCGGCGGAGCGGAAGCCGGGATGGGTGGTGACGTCCTTGACGCGTGCGCCGTCGAGCCAGATCTCCCGCCCGTCGCGCAGGGCCTCCAGATAGTCCTGCCCGGACCTCGTCACCGGTGTCGCCTCTCCTCGGGTCGCCCCGCGCGGGACGCGCACGCGGTCCGCGTGCGGGGACGTTCGGATGGTTCGTACGGGATGGCCGCACAGATGCCGTACGGGATGCGCGGGGGTGGTGGTGCGGCTGTGCCGCCTTGAGCCTCCATGCCGTACAGACGTACGGCAATGAACGTCCGTCCAGAGGTCCTTAAGAACCGGCCAGCCCGCCGGGGCGCTCCCGGCGGGCGGTGGGCGGGGCCGCGGCCCCGGCGCGGCGGCGCTCAGGCGGCGTCGGCGACCCCGGCGCGGTGCTCGCCGGGGGTACGGCCGTACCACTTGCGGAAGGCGAGGTGGAAGCCGACGGCGCTCTGGTAGCCGACCCGGGCGGGCACGGCGGACTGCGGCAGCGAGGTCTCGGTGAGCAGCCGGGCGGCCTCCTGCATCCGGCGGGCGGTGAGGTGGCGGGCCGGGGACTCGCCGACGAGTTCGCGGAAGGCGGCGGTGAACGCGGACCGGGACATGCCGACCTCGCGGGCCAGCGAGTCGATGGTCCAGGGCTCGGCGAACCGGGTCGCGATCATCACCAGGGCGCGCCGGATGCCGGGGTGGCGCAGGACGGGCAGGGCGGCCGGGCTGGCGGCGAGTTCGCGCAGCAGCGGGCGCAGCGCGAGGACCAGGGCCATCTCGAAGGCGCGCAGGGTGATCAGCCGGTCGCCGGGTCCGACGGGCCGGTCGGGGGCGGCGAGCAGCCGCAGGGTGTCGCGCAGCAGCGGCTCCCGGTCGACCTGGGCGCCGTCGAGCACGAGGGCCCAGGGCAGTGCCTGGTAGAGCCCGGTGGCGGCGCTGGCGTCGTAGTGGAGTCCGGCGCAGAGCAGCTTGCTGACGGCGCCGGTGCCGTCGATCCTGATCTCGCCGGAGGTGCCGGGCTGGCGCTCGGGCAGCACCGCCTTCAGGGGCAGCCCGGTGCGGTCGGGGCTGTCGGAGAGCCGGTGCGCGACCCCGGTGGGGAAGACGATGAGGTCGCCGGCGCGCAGGTGCAGGGGGGTGTGCCCGGCGCCGGTGATCCAGCAGTCGCCTTCGGTGAGGTAGTGCAGGACGGCGCAGCTCTGTTCGGCGTCGCCCTCGATGGCCCAGGGGGCGCGGACGTTCCAGCGGCTGTCGAAGACGCCGGTCAGCCGCAGGGGTTTGAGGAGTTCGCTGAGCAGGTCGTCGGGTTCGGTGTCGTTGCGGGGCGTCCTGTTCCGAACGTGCCGGTCAGTGCCCTGGGTACCCACGATGTCCATGGACGATCCTTCAACTTCCGCCCCTGTTTGTTAATTGAACGGATGAAACGCCGCGACCAGCCTGGAGGAGATCCGGTGACGGCAGTGGGCACAGCCTATTCGAAGGGCCTCGGCGAGACATGGGCGGTCAGAATCCGATGCGGGTGGCGGTCGTGGGCGCGACCGGTTTCCAGGGCGGGGCGATGGCCCGGCTGCTTGCCGCCCGCGGGCACCGGGTGCGGACCCTGACCCGGCGCCCGGCGGGCGACCGGCCGCCGCTGCCGGGCACCGACTTCGTGCCGGGGTCGCTCGCGGACGAGGCGGCGGTGTGGCAGCTCCTGGAGGACGCCACGCATCTGGTGGTGACGATGCCGCTGGTGTACGACGCGGAGCGGGTCCGCGGCTATGCGACGGCGCTGGCCGACGCGGCCCTCGGCATGGGCGTGGAGCGGGTGGTGTTCAACACCAACACCCGGGTGCCGCAGGCGTCGACGACGGTCCCGGCGTTCGAGACCCGGCGGATCGCGGAGCAGGTGTTCCGGGACCGGCGGCTGCCGCTCGTGGTGCTGCGCCCGCCGGTGTACCTGGACAACCTGTTCTCGCCGTGGAACGGTCCCGGCCTGGTCAACGAGGGGGTGCTCGGCTATCCGCTGCCCGCGGCGGCCCCGGTGGCGTGGATCTCGCACCGGGATCTGGCGGAGGCGGTGCACGGGGCGCTGACCCGGCCGGGCCTTGAGGACCGGGCGTTCGACATCGGTGGCGCGGTGTCGCTGACCGGTCCCGATCTGGCGGCGGCGTTCGGCCGCGGGCTGGGCCGTGCGGTGCGCTATGTGCCGCTGCGGCCCGAACTGTTCGAGCGGGGTCTGGCCCGGCTGCTCGGCCCGGAGACGGCCGCCGGGGTGGCGGGCATCTACCACTATCTGGCGACCGGCGGGGACCCGCTCCTGATGGCGGGCGACGACGGGGAGTCGGCGGACGCGCTGGGGGTGTCGCCCGCGCCGGTCGAGGAGTGGGTGACCCGGCAGCCCTGGCAGGTGTGGTCGAACGACACGGAGGACCTGCCCGCCTGATCCGCGGGTTCGCCCTGATCCGTCAGGTCCGGCCGACAGGTCCCCCCGATCCGTCAGGTCGGCCTGATCCGGCGCGTCCGTCCCGTCCGCCGTATACGTCATGTCCGCCGCCGCGCGGCACTTCCGTACGGACCTCCCGGTCCGGGGCCACGGCCCGGGCCGGGTGGGAGACCGGTCCCGTCCCTCACGACGGGGCCGGTTTTCTCGTACCGGGGCGCTTGCCTCGACGGCTACGCCCGAGTAGTTAACAAAGCGCCGGATTGCCCACCCGAAAACCGTGGGAAGGCTCCTCCTCGTACCCCGCTGTCATCCCTCTAGACACCCCATCCGAGTGAACGCGCAGGGGCGCGGCGATGCCCGCGACCAACCCGCCGTCGTCGGAGCTAGAAAGAGCGCACACCACCCGCACCCTCGCGAACCGTCAGGTGATGCCGTGAATCCGCTCATGGGACGCATTCCCGTCCTCGACGTCCGCCCGCTGGTCGACTGTGGCCGCCGTCCAGCGAAGGCGGTGGCCGGGGAGACCTTCGAGGTGACCGCCACCGTCTTCCGGGAGGGGCACGACGCCGTCGCCGCCAATGTGGTGCTGCGCGGCCCGTCCGGCCGGCCGGGGCCGTGGACCCCGATGCGGGAGCTGGCGCCGGGCTCCGACCGGTGGGGCGCGGAGGTGACCCCGGACGCCGAGGGCGCCTGGTCGTACACCGTGGAGGCGTGGAGCGATCCGCTGGCCACCTGGCGGCACACCGCGAAGATCAAGATTCCGGCCGGGATCGACTCGGAACTGGTCCTCGCCGAGGGCGCGGAGCTGCACGAGCGGGCCGCGAAGGGGGTGCCGAAGAAGGGCGGCGGCCGGGAGGCGGTGCTCGCGGTCGCGGACGCGCTGCGCGACGAGTCCCGCCCGGCGGCGGTCCGGCTCGCGGCGGCGCTCACCCCCCGGGTCCTGGACACCCTGGAGCGCCATCCGCTGCGCGAACTGGTGTCGGCGTCCCCGGCGTTGCCGCTGCGGGTGGAGCGCGAGCGGGCGCTGTTCGGGTCCTGGTACGAGTTCTTCCCGCGCTCCGAGGGGGTGCGCACCGTGCGGGGGCGGACCGTGCCGGGCAGTTTCCGCACGGCGGCCGAGCGGCTGCCCGCGATCGCCGCGATGGGCTTCGACGTGGTGTACCTGCCGCCGATCCACCCGATCGGCGTGACCCACCGCAAGGGCCCGAACAACTCGCTGTCGGCGAGCCCGGAGGACGTGGGCGTGCCGTGGGCGATCGGGTCGCCGGAGGGCGGGCACGACGCGGTGCACCCGGATCTGGGCACCCTGGAGGACTTCGACGCGTTCGTGGCGCGCGCCCGTGAACTGCGGCTCGAGGTGGCCCTGGACTTCGCGTTGCAGTGCTCGCCGGACCATCCGTGGGTGGAGAAGCACCCGGAGTGGTTCGCGCACCGGCCGGACGGCTCGATCGCGTACGCCGAGAACCCGCCGAAGAAGTACCAGGACATCTACCCGATCGCGTTCGACGCGCCGGGCACGATGGACGCGGTCGTCGCGGAGACCGTGCGGGTGCTGCGGCACTGGATGGACCACGGGGTGCGGATCTTCCGGGTGGACAACCCGCACACCAAGCCGGTGGTGTTCTGGGAGCGGGTGATCGGCGAGGTCAACGCCGCCGACCCGGACGTGATCTTCCTGGCGGAGGCGTTCACCAGGCCCGCGATGATGCGGACCCTCGGGGCCATCGGCTTCCAGCAGTCGTACACGTACTTCACCTGGCGCAACACCAAGGACGAGCTGACCGAGTACCTGACGGAGCTGTCCGGCGAGGCCGCCGCCCACATGCGGCCGAACTTCTTCGTGAACACCCCGGACATCCTGCACGCCTACCTCCAGCACGGCGGCCGGCCGGCCTTCGAGGTGCGCGCGGTGCTCGCCGCGACGCTCTCCCCGACCTGGGGCATGTACGCCGGGTACGAGCTGTGCGAGGGCACCGCGCTGCGGGACGGCAGCGAGGAGTACCTCGACTCGGAGAAGTACCAACTGCGGCCGCGCGACTGGGAGTCGGCGGAGCGTGCGGGCGCCTCGCTGGCCCCGCTGATCACCACCCTGAACCGGATCAGACGCCGCAACCCGGCGCTGCGCAGACTGCGGAACCTGACCTTCCACGCCACCGGCAACGACGCCGTCATCGCCTACAGCAAGCGTTCGGGGCCGAACACCGTCCTGGTGGTCGCGAACCTCGACCCCCACCACACCCAGGAGGCCACGGTCTCGTTGAACATGCCGGAACTCGGCCTCGCCTGGCATGAGACCGTGCCGGTGCGCGACGAGCTCACCGGTGAGACCTATCACTGGGGCAGGGCCGCCTATGTGCGCCTCGAGCCGGGTGTCACGCCCGCGCACGTGCTGGTCCTGCGACCGTCCCCGCAGACCGGAGGGTCACCCACATCATGACAGTCAACGAACCCGTCCCCGACACCTTCGAGGACACCCCCGCCAAGGACCGTGATCCCGACTGGTTCAAGCGGGCGGTGTTCTACGAGGTCCTGGTCCGCTCCTTCCAGGACAGCAACGGCGACGGAGTCGGCGACCTGAAGGGCCTCACGTCCCGACTGGACTATCTCCAGTGGCTGGGCGTGGACTGCCTCTGGCTGCCGCCGTTCTTCAACTCCCCGCTGCGGGACGGCGGCTACGACGTCGCCGACTACACCTCGGTGCTCCCGGAGTTCGGCGACCTCGCCGACTTCGTGGAGTTCGTGGACGCGGCGCACGCCCGCGGGATGCGCGTGATCATCGACTTCGTGATGAACCACACGAGCGACGCCCACCCGTGGTTCAAGGAGTCCCGCAGCGATCCGGAGGGCCCGTACGGCGACTACTACGTCTGGGCCGACGACGACAAGCAGTACCAGGACGCCCGGATCATCTTCGTCGACACCGAGACGTCCAACTGGACCTTCGACCCGGTGCGCAAGCAGTACTACTGGCACCGGTTCTTCTCCCACCAGCCGGACCTCAACTACGAGAACCCGGCGGTGCGCGAGGAGATCCTGTCCGCGCTGCGGTTCTGGCTGGACCTGGGGATCGACGGCTTCCGGCTCGACGCGGTGCCGTACCTCTACCAGGAGGAGGGCACCAACTGCGAGAACCTGCCCGCCACCCACGCGTTCCTGCGCGAGGTGCGGCGGGAGATCGACGAGCACTACCCGGACACGGTGCTGCTCGCCGAGGCCAACCAGTGGCCCGAGGACGTGGTCGACTACTTCGGCGACTTCCGCAAGGGCGGCGACGAGTGCCACATGGCGTTCCACTTCCCGGTGATGCCGCGCATCTTCATGGCGGTGCGCCGCGAGTCGCGCTATCCGGTGTCGGAGATCCTCGCGAAGACGCCGGAGATCCCCTCCGGCTGCCAATGGGGCATCTTCCTGCGCAACCACGACGAGCTGACCCTGGAGATGGTCACCGACGAGGAGCGCGACTACATGTACGCCGAGTACGCCAAGGATCCCCGGATGCGGGCGAACATCGGCATCCGGCGGCGGCTCGCCCCGCTCCTCGACAACGACCGCAAGCAGATGGAGCTGTTCACCGCGCTGCTCTTCGCCCTGCCGGGCTCCCCGGTGCTGTACTACGGCGACGAGATCGGCATGGGCGACAACATCTGGCTGGGTGACCGGGACGGGGTGCGCACCCCGATGCAGTGGACCCCGGACCGCAACGCGGGCTTCTCGTCCTGCGATCCGGGCAGGCTGTACCTGCCGGCCATCATGGACCCGGTGCACGGCTTCCAGGTGACCAATGTGGAGGCGGGGATGGCGTCGCCGTCGTCGCTGCTGCACTGGACGAAGCGGATGATCGAGATCCGTAAGCAGAACCGTGCCTTCGGCACCGGCACGTACACCGAACTGCCCTCCAGCAACCCGGCGGTGCTCGCCTTCCTGAGGGAGGCCACTCCCGAGGAGGGACTGGACGCCGACCTGGTGCTGTGCGTGAACAACTTCTCGCGGCACGCCCAGCCGACCGAGCTGGACCTGCGCAGCTTCGCCGGGGTGAAGCCGGTGGAGCTGATCGGCGGGGTGAAGTTCCCGGCCATCGGTCAGCTGCCGTATCTGCTGACGCTCGCCGGGCACGGGTTCTACTGGTTCCGCCTCAAGCGATCCTGAAGTACCGTCAATTCAGTTCTATCCCATGTGAGGCGGTTTCGACCGCCTCGCACGGGGAGGTCCATATGGGCCTTCTTGCCGGGCCCATACGGATCTTCCCCTTCCGACACGTCCCGCACAGCCGGACAGCCGAAGTCGCCATCCGGGACACTCTGCGCATTTGAACGCATACGAACTGCCTTTGCGCACCCCGGGGAAAGGACGCGATGCCATGCCGGAGACCGCATCCACCACCCGGGCCCCGGACGCCCTCCTCCCGTCGCTCACCCCGCTGCTGCACAGCTGGCTGCCCCGGCAGCGCTGGTTCGCCGGGAAGGGCCGCCGGGTCACCGGATTCACCCTGGCCGCGGCCACCGAGCTGCTGCCGCTGGACGGCCCGGGGCCCGGTCTGCTGCATCTGCTGGTGCGGGTCGAGCAGCCCGGCCGCCCGGCCGGAACGCCCGCCGACTGCTACCAGTTGCTCCTCGGGGTGCGCCCGCAACTGCCGCCCCGGCTCGCGCCCGCGCTGATCGGCCGGCTCCGGCAGGGCCCGCTGGCCGGGCGCGCGGTGTACGAGGGGCTGCGCGACCCGCGACTCGCCGGACTGCTGTACGAGCGGCTGCGCACCCCGGGCCGCAGCGGCCCGCTGCGCTTCCACACCACGACGGCGCTGCCGCCCGCGCTGGCGCCCCGGATGCTGGACGCCGAGCAGTCCAACTCGTCCCTGGTCTACGGAGATTCGTTCATCCTGAAGATCTTCCGGCGGGTCAGCCCCGGCGCCAACCCGGATCTGGAGCTGCCGCTCGCCCTGGCCAGGGCGGGCTGCGCCCGGGTCCCGGAGCCGGTGGCCTGGTTCGAGAGCGGCGAGGCGACCCTCGGGGTGCTCCAGCCGTTCCTGCGCGACTCCCGGGACGGCTGGCGGCTGGCGCTCGACGCGCTGGCCGCCGGGCGGGAGTTCACCACCGAGGCGCGGGCCCTCGGCCGGGCCACCGCCGAGGTGCACCTGGCGCTCGCCGGGGCGCTGCCGACCGAACGGCTGCGGCCGGACCGGGCGGCCCAGCTGGCCGCCGCGATGGACGCCCGGCTGCACGCCGCCGCGCAGGCGGTGCCCGCGCTGCTGCCGCATGTGCCGGGCCTGCGCGCGGTGTTCGCGTCGGCCGGGGACACGGCGGCGGCCGGGCGGTTGCAGCGGATCCACGGCGATCTGCATCTCGGGCAGACGCTGCGCGGCTCCGACGGGGCCTGGGCGGTGATCGACTTCGAGGGCGAGCCCGCCAAGTCGCTCGACGAGCGGCGCAGCCCGCAGCCGCCGGTCCGGGACATCGCCGGGATGCTGCGCTCCTTCGACTACGCGGCCCGCACCCACCGGCCGTGGAACCCCGACTGGGCCGCCCGCTGCCGGGCCGCCTACTGCGACGGCTACGCGGAGGCGGCGGGCACCGATCCGCGCGACCGCCCGGCGCTGCTGCGCGCCTACGAGACCGACAAGGCGGTGTACGAGGTCGTGTACGAGGCCCGGCACCGGCCGGACTGGCTGCCGGTCCCGATGTCGGCGATCGAACGCCTCGCGGGAGGTGCGGGGGCGTGAGGCGCGGGAGCGGGCGGGACGGCGGACCGACCGTGCCCGCCGCCCCGGCCCGTACCCGTACGCCCGCCCGCACCCCCGGTCCCGGCCACTCCCCCGCCCGCCGCCCGCCGCCCGTTCGGCGCAGCGCGTGGCGGCCGGTCGGCCGCTCCGGCCTGCGCGGACGCCGCGCGCCCCCGTTCGGCGGAGTTTCCCCGTACCCCGTACCGCCGTTCCGTACCCGAACCCCCTACCCCGCAGGAGGCACCCCCGTGACCGCCCGACCCGCAGGAAAGACGGCCGGAAAGACGCCCCGCACGGCGCCCCCGCTCGACCCCGGGGACCGTGCGCGGCTGCTCGCCGGGGAGCACCACGACCCGCACGGGGTGCTCGGCGCCCACCCGGTGAAGGGCGGGGTGGTGATCCGGGTGCTCCGGCCGTGGGCGAAGGAGGTCGCGGCCGTGCTGCCCAAGGGCCGCCGCGTCGAGCTCCGCGACGAGGGCGACGGACTGTTCTCGGCGTTCGTGCCGCTGCTGCGCAAGATCCCCTCGTACGAGCTGACGGTCCGCTACGACGGCTCCGAGCTGACCCTCCAGGACCCGTACCGCTTCCTGCCCGCGCTCGGCGAGCTCGATCTGCACCTGATCGGCGAGGGCCGCCACGAGGAGCTGTGGACGGCGCTCGGCGCCCGGGTGATGACCCACCAGGGCGTGTCCGGCACCCGGTTCACGGTGTGGGCGCCGAACGCGCGCGGGGTGCGGGTCACCGGCGACTGGACGTACTGGGACGGGCAGGCGCTGCCGATGCGCTCGCTCGGCTCCAGCGGGGTGTGGGAGCTGTTCGTGCCGGGCGTCGGCGAGGGCGCGGCGTACAAGTTCGACATCGCCCGGCCGGACGGCTCGCACACGCTGCGCGCCGACCCGATGGCCCGGCGCACCGAGTGCCCGCCGAACACCGCGTCGGTGGTGACCGCCGACCACCACGTCTGGCAGGACGAGGAGTGGATGGCACGGCGTGGCGCCCGGCCGCACCACGAGGCGCCGCTGTCCGTGTACGAGCTCCATCTGCCGTCCTGGCGGCCGGGTCTGACGTACCGCCAGCTGGCCGAGCAGCTGCCGGACTACGTCCGCGAGCTGGGCTTCACGCACGTGGAGTTCATGGCGGTCGCCGAGCATCCGTTCCACGGCTCCTGGGGCTACCAGGTCACCGGCTTCTACGCGCCGACCGCCCGGCTCGGCACCCCCGACGACTTCCGCTTCCTGGTCGACGCGCTGCACCGGGCCGGGATCGGCGTCCTGATGGACTGGGTGCCCGCGCACTTCCCGCGCGACGACTGGGCGCTCGCCCGGTTCGACGGGGAGCCGCTGTACGAGCCCGCCGACCCGCGCCGCGCGGACCATCCGGACTGGGGCACCCTGGAGTTCGACTACGGCCGCAAGGAGGTCCGCAACTTCCTGGTGGCCAACGCGGTGTACTGGTGCGAGCGGTTCCATCTGGACGGGCTGCGGGTGGACGCGGTCGCCTCGATGCTCTACCTGGACTACTCGCGGGAGAACGGCGACTGGCTGCCCAACGAGTTCGGCGGCCGGGAGAACCTGGACGCGGTGGCCTTCCTCCAGGAGATGAACGCCACCGTGTACAAGCGCTGCCCCGGCGTCATCACCTTCGCCGAGGAGTCGACGGCCTGGGACGGGGTGACCCGGCCGACCGACCAGGTGGGCCCCGGCGGCTTCGGCGGGCTCGGCTTCGGCATGAAGTGGAACATGGGCTGGATGCACGACTCGCTGGGCTACGTGGCCAAGGAGCCGGTGCACCGCAAGTACCACCACCACGAGATGACCTTCTCGATGGTGTACGCGTACAGCGAGAACTACATCCTGCCGATCTCGCACGACGAGGTGGTGCACGGCAAGCGTTCCCTGGTGTCGAAGATGCCCGGCGACTGGTGGCAGCAGCGCGCCAACCACCGGGCCTACCTGGGCTTCATGTGGGCCCACCCGGGCAAGCAACTCTTGTACATGGGGCAGGAGTTCGCGCAGGGCGCCGAGTGGTCGGCGGACCACGGCCCGGACTGGTGGCTGCTCGACCCGTCGTACGGCGCCGAGGCCGACCACCGGGGGGTGCGGGACCTGGTGCGCGACCTCAACACGGTGTACGCGGCGACGCCCCCGCTGTGGGAGCGGGACACCTCGCCGGAGGGCTTCCAGTGGATCGTCGGCGACGCGGCGGAGGACAACGTCTTCGCGTTCCTGCGCTTCGACGCGATCGGCGAACCGCTGCTCGCGGTCTGCAACTTCTCGCCGGTGGTGCGGCACGACTACCGGCTCGGGGTGCCGGACACGTGCGCCGCCTGGGCGGAGGTCCTGAACACCGACGCCGCCCGGTACGGCGGCGGTGACGTGGTCGGCACCGACCCGGTGAAGACCGAGTCGGTGCCGTGGCACGGCCGGGCGGCGAGCGTCCGGATGACGCTGCCGCCGCTCGCGACGGTCTGGCTCAGGCCGGCCTGAGCGCCGGCCCGAGCCACGGTCCGGCGCGAGCCGGTCAGCCGGCCCGCCGGATCACACCCATCCGCTGGGTGGCCCGGGTCAGTGCCACGTACAGGTCGTTGACCCCGTGCGCGGCACCGGCCCGGATGCCGTCCGGGTCGACCACCAGGACCGTGTCGAACTCCAGGCCCTTGGCCTGCCGCGGGTCGAGCAGCACCACCGGCCGGGTGAGGTCCGGCGCCGCCCCGTACGCCGCCTCGGGCAGCGCGGCGCGCAGGGCGGCGTGCAGCTCCTCGGGCGCGATCACGGCGAGCCGCCCCTCCGGGCGCAGTTCGGCGGCGACCGCGTCGGCGGTCTCCTTGACCGGGTCCTCGACGGTACGGTCCCAGGGCTCGGCGCCCGTGGAGCGCACCGAGCTCGGCGGCTCGAAGCCCGGGTCGGACTCGCGGCGCACGGCGGCGGCCACCGCCATGATCTCGGCCGGGGTGCGGTAGTTGACGCCCAGCCTGACCAGCTCCCAGCGGTCGTCCACGTACGGCCCGAGGATGTCCCGCCAGTCGCCGACGCCCGCCGGGTCGCCGGTCTGGGCCGGGTCGCCGACCAGGGTCATCGAGCGGGTCGGGCTGCGCCGCATGAGCAGCCGCCACAGCATCGCGGACAGCTCCTGCGCCTCGTCGACGATGATGTGGCCGAAGGCCCAGGTGCGGTCGGCGGCGGCGCGTTCGGCGGCGCTGCGGTGGTCGGCCTCCTCGTGGCGTTCGGCGAACCGCTCGGCGTCGATGATGTCGTGCGCGGACAGCACCTCGGAGGCGTCCTTGTCGAGCTCCTCCTTGTCCTCGAACTCGTAGGTGCGCGAGGCGAACGAGACGTCGAGGACGCCCTGCGCGTACGCGATCCGCTTCTGCCGTTCGGCCTCCTCGGCGGCCCGGGCGGCGGAGTCGTCCGCGCCGAGGAGTTCGGCGGCCTCGTCGAGCAGCGGCACGTCGCCGGAGGTCCAGGGGCCGCCGGTGCGGCGGATCGCCGCCTCGTCCGCCGGGTCGAGGTGGGCGGGCTCGGCGAGGTAGTCGGCGAGGAACGCCTGCGGGGTGAGCGCGGGCCACAGGGTGTCGAGGGCGGCGTGCACCTCGGGGTTGGCGGCGACGCCCTTGGCGAGCAGGGCGCGGTCGTCGGGGCCGAGGAAGTTGGGGCCGCCGTAGGGGTCGGCGCCGATCCGGTCGGCGAGCTGCTCGGCGAGCGCGTCGAGGATGTGGAAGACGAAGTAGGGGCGGGCCAGGTTGTGCGGCAGGAAGGTCTCGCGGGCCTTGTGCCGGGCCTCCAGGGCCATGTCCCAGTCGATGCGCAGCTCGCCGTCCTCGTGCGGCACGAGCAGCGGCGCGCCGCGCTCGGGCACCTGCTGCCGGTCGGCGACGGCCTTGGCGAGCGCCTCGGCCATCCGGGCGGCGCCCTTGACGGCGGCGGCCCGGGGGGTGTCGGTGCCGGTGGCGCGGACGCCGGGGAACAGCTCGCCGGGGGTGGCGAGCAGGACGCCGGTCTCGCCGAGCGAGGGCAGCACATTGCCGATGTAGCCGAGGAAGGCGGGGTTGGGGCCGACGATCAGGACGGCGCGCCGGGCGAGCTGCTCGCGGTGGGCGTACAGGAGGTAGGCGGCGCGGTGCAGGGCGACGGCGGTCTTGCCGGTGCCGGGGCCGCCCTCGACGACGAGGACACCGCGGTGCGGGGAGCGGATGATGGCGTCCTGCTCGGCCTGGATGGTCTGCACGATGTCGTGCATCCGGCCGGTGCGGGCGGCGTCGAGCGCGGCGAGCAGCACCTCGTCGGCGTCGCGGTTCTCGTGCCCGGTGCGGGTGCCGTCGCGCAGGTCGAGCACCTCGTCGTGGAGCGAGACGACCTCGCGGCCGCGGGTGGTGAGGTGCCGGCGGCGGCGCAGCCCCATCGGCTCGTACCCGGTGGCGAGGTAGAACGGCCGGGCGACCTCGGCGCGCCAGTCGACGACCAGCGGGGTGCGCCGCTCGTCGTCGGCGCGGATGCCGAGGCGCCCGATGTGGTGGTCCCGTCCGTCCCGGAACACCAGCCGCCCGAAGCAGAGCCCGGTCTCCCCGGCGTTCAGCGCGGCGAGCAGCCCGGACTGCTCGGCCACCACCACGTCCCGCTCCAGGCGCGCCTGGGCGCTGCCCTCCCCCGGCGTGGCGAGCGCGTCGGCGACGCCCGCCTCGGCCTGGTCCCGCAGGTCGTCGAGTCGTGCGTAGAGCTCGGTGATGAATTCCTGTTCTTTCCGAAATTCTTCGGTTGACAATTCGACTCCCGGCGCGATACAGTGCGTTTGTTGAACTGCTTCGTGTCTTTTGTTTTTCCAGACACGGAACCCAACAATATACGCGAGTTTTCACCCCGACTTCAATTTACCGGTCGGGGTATTTTTGTGCCCGCTGACGGACCCCGCGCGAAAAGCGGCTGACACCGGGCGGGACGGCCGCCTAGGGTGTGCCCCATGAAGCGCGCTGTGCAGGTCGACACGACGACGTCGGTGAGGTCCCCGGCGCGCTGACAGCTGTCTTTGTCCGAAGCCCCGGGGCGGTCGCCCCGGGGCTTCGGCGTTTTCTCGTGGCGGTCCGCTCCGGCGATCCACGAGGAGTGACCATGCGGGTACGCGAGAATGCCGGGCAGGCCGACCACCGCAGGCTCGGCCGAGAGCTCGGCCTTTTCGACACCGATCCGCTGATCGGGGCCGGACTGCCGTTCTGGCTGCCGGACGGCGGCGCGGTGCGGCACGCCCTGGAGGAGTACGTACGGGAGGCGGAGCGGCGGGCCGGGTACCGGCACGTGTACTCGCCGGTGCTCGGGAAACGGGAGCTGTACGAGATCTCCGGGCACTGGGCGCACTACCAGGACGACATGTTCCCGCCGCTGGAGGTCGGCGGCGAGCAGTTCGTGCTGCGGCCCAGCCTCTGCCCGCACCACGCCGTGATGTTCCGCTCCCGCCCGCACAGCTACCGCGAACTCCCGCTGCGGATGGCCGAGCTGGGCGGCATGTACCGGTCCGAGCTGTCCGGGGTGCTCGGCGGGCTGACCCGGGTCCGGGCGATCCAGCTCAACGACGCCCACATCTTCTGCACCCTCGACCAGGTCGCCGAGGAGGCCGCCGGGGCCCTGGAGCTGATCCGGCGGGCGCACGCGGCGATGGGCATCGAGGCCGTCCGGTACCGGCTCTCGCTGCCCGGGCCCGGCGGCAAGTACGTGGCCGCGCCGGAGAAGTGGGAGCGGGCGACCGCGCTGCTCCGGCAGGTCCTGGACGCGTCCGGGCTCGGCTACGAGGAGGCGCCGGGCGAGGCCGCGTTCTACGGGCCGAAGATCGATGTGCAGGTGGCCGACGCGGCGGGCCGCGAGTCGACCCTGTCCACCGTCCAGGTCGACTTCCACCAGCCCGAGCAGTTCGGCCTTGAGTACATCGGTCCTGACGGCGCCCGGCACCGCCCGGTGATGATCCACCGCTCGGTCGTCGGCAGCGTCGAACGGGCCGTCGCCCACCTCATCGAACGGCACGCCGGCGCCTTCCCGGCCTGGCTCGCCCCGGTCCAGGCCATCGTCCTGCCCCTCTCCGACGCCGAACACCCGGCCGCCGCCGAACTCGCCGCCCGCTGCACCGCCCTCGGCCTGCGCGCCGAGGTCGCGGGCCCCGAGCACGGCAGCCTCGGCGCCCGGATCCGGGCCGCCCGGCTCGTCCCGTACCAGCTCGTCCTCGGCCCGAAGGAGGCCGCCGCGGCCGAGGTCGCGGTCCGGCTGCGCGACGGCCGCCGCCCGGGCCCGCTCCCGGCCGGGGCGGTCCTGGACCGGATCCGGGCGGCGGTGGCGGCGCATGCGGCGGAGCTGTGGCCGGAGGGGGTTGCGGACTAGCTCCGGTCCGCCGCCTTGGCCGCCGCCGACTCCTCGAACAGTGGGGCCAGGGCGGCCAGGAGGCGCGGGCCGAGGGCCGGGTCGGGGTGGTCGCTCTCCTCGATCGCGTCGGCGAACATCCCCGCGTGCAGCGGTTCGTCGTACGAGCCCGGCCACTCGTCGGCCTCCCGCAGCACCCGCTCCAGGAGGTCGAGCGGCACCGGGAACCGCTCGGCGAGCAGCACCGCGTCGTACAGGTCCTTGCCCTGCGGGTACATGTCGCAGGACACCCAGAGGAGTTTCCAGGCGAGGGACAGCTCCGGGCTCGCCGCCGCGACCACCACGCCCGCGACCTCCACCGGCACCGCGGGCCGCGGCAGCCGCTCCTGGAAGACCAGGTCGATCTGGACCTGCCCGCCGGGCAGGCCCGGCACGGTCCACGGGACGGCCAGGCGCAGGCCCGGCACCCGCTCGTAGGTCCAGATGTACTCGGCGACCGCGTCGGCCGCCACGAACGCGAGCCCGTCCGCGCCGTGCGCGCGGGCCTCCTGCTCGGCGGCCCGCGCGATGCCGTCGAGCAGCTGCTCGGTGCGCGGCTCGTCGATCCGCCAGGTGTCGGGCACCACGACGAAGTCGATGTCCTTGGGCGGCCGGGCGGCCGCCCCGAACCACGCGGACATCAGCATGCTGCCGCGCAGCACCAGCGCGTCCGCCCACGGCGACTTCGCCACCGCCGCGAGCACCAGGTCGAGGGCGTGCCGCCGGGCGGTCTGCCAGCGGGCCCGCAGCGCCGGGTCCGTGACCACGCCGTCGGTGGGGCCGTACGCCGCGTCGAAGTGTTTGAGGGCGGGGTCGAACTCCCGGTGGCGGCGGGCCGCCTGGCCGAGTCCCGCGGTCAGCGTGCGCGGCGGCCCGTCCTTCCGGCGGGCCCACTGCTCGCGGGTCTCCTCGCTCCCGCCCGGCAGCGCACCCGGCACCCTGTTCCCACTCATCGCACGGCCTCCTCGTCCGGCCGGCCCTGATCGAGCCAGCCCTCGTCCACCGACAGATCACTGTCCGAGAGCACCCGTTCGCGCTCCTCGGAGAGGATCGCGTGGCCCGCCGCCCGCAGGCCCGCCACCAGCGCGTCGCACGCCAGGGACGCGGCCGGGGCCGGGCCCGGGTGCCGCTGGGTGACGAAGCGTTCGTGCCGGGCGTCCGGGCCCGGCAGCACCCGGCGCGGGTTCCAGGAGAGATGGGCGCCGTGCGGGACCACCAGGTCCTCGAGCGCGGCCCGGTCGAAGTCGGCGGGCAGCGCCAGCTTGAGGTGGTGCTCGAAGTAGCCGCCGCCGGGGCCCGCGGGCTCGGTGCTCCACGGCACCGTCTCGACCTTCACCCGGACCGGCTCGAACCCGGCCGCCCGCAGCCCCGCCACGACCGCCGGGTGTCCGGTGCGGTCGGGCAGCGTGAGCATCGGCTGGACCGGGGTCCGGCCCCGGGCCAGGACGATCGTGGTGAGCTTCAACGACCGGCCGGCCGCCCACACGGCCAGCCGGCCGTGCTCCTCCTCGGTCCGGCAACGGACCGTCACATGCGTCTCGTACACCTGAACGAGTATGCCGACGGGGTACGGCGGCCCGCGCCGCATTTTCCCCGCCCCGGCCGCTCAGCCCCGGGCCCCTGGCGGCTCCCCTCAGCTCAGGTCGGACAGCTCCTCCAGGAGCCGCCGCTTCGACCGGGCGCCCACCATCGACCGCACCGGCTCGCCGTCCCGGAACACCAGCAGGGTCGGCATCGCGAGGATCCCGTACCGGCTCACGGTCGCCGGATTGGTGTCCGCGTCGATCTGGAGCACGGTGAGCCGCCCCGCCTCCTCCTCGGCGACCGCGCTGAGCACCGGGGCCAGCTGGCGGCACGGCGGGCACCAGTCGGCGGTGAACTCCACCAGGACCGGCAGCTCCGCGCCGAGCACCCGCGCCTCGAAGTCCGCGTCGGTGACCTCGGCCACGCCCTTCGCCTTGATCATGTGTCTCGCCCTCCCGTTCGACCCGTTTCCACGGGTCCGTCCGTGTGCGTCAGTTCGCAGCGCGGCTCGGGGCCGCCCGCCTGCTCGGCCTCGGCGCGCAGCAGTTGCGCGCCGACCTGGGCGCGGATGCCCTGGAGCTGGTCGATCAGACCGTCGAGCTCGGCGAGCTTGCGGCGGTAGACGTCGAGCGACGCGGGGCAGGCGTCGCCCGCCGGGTGGCCCGCCCGCAGACAGTCCACGAACGGCCTGGTCTCCTCCAGCTCGAACCCGAAGTCCTGCAGGGTCCTGATCTGCTGGAGCAGCCGCAGGTCGGCCTCGTCGTAGGTGCGGTACCCGTTCTCCGTACGCCGAGCGGAGAGCAGTCCACGGGACTCGTAGTAGCGCAGAGTCCGCGTGGTGGTGCCCGCCCGCTCGGCCAGCTCGCCGATGCGCATGTCCCCGAACGTACGCCTTGACGTCGGCGTCAGGGCAAGCGCGGACCGGGCGGCAGCAGCGGCTTGCGCTCCACCGGCGAGGTCAGCACGATCGAGGTGGTGGTGCGGCCGAGCGCGGAGGTCTGCTCCAGGATCTCCTCCAGGTGCACGGTGTCGGTCACCGCGACCTTGAGGATCCAGCAGTCCTCGCCGACCACGTGGTGCGCCTCGCGGACCTCGGGGCGGTCGAGGAGTTCCAGGGTGCGGGGGTGCTTCAGGGTGTAGCCGCCGTGCGGGTCGACCCGGATGAACGCCTGGATGCCGTAGCCGAGCCGGTTGGCGGAGACCAGGGCGCCGTAGCCGGTGATCGCGCCGCAGTTCTCCAGGCGGCGCACCCGCTCGGTGACGGCGGCCGGGCTGAGGTTCACCCGGCGGCCGAGCTCGCTGAGCTTGATCCGTCCGTCGCTCTGCAGCAGCTCCAGGATCTGCCGGTCGATGGGGTCGAATCCACCCGAACCGACCCCTGCCGAGGTTTCGACGGCGCCCAGCCGCGTGGACCGAGGTTCCTTCGGCGGAACGGCGCGGACTCCCATGTTTCCCCCTTCGTCGGATGGCGCGCCACCGTAACACTGGTGGTCATGGAGAACGACGGGGAAAGCGGCGGGGAGAACGGCATGGACATTCTGGTCATCGGCGGCAGCCGCTACTTCGGGAAGCGGCTGATCACCCGGCTGCTGACGGCCGGCCACCGGGTCACCGTCCTCAACCGCGGCTCCGCCCCCGCCCCCACGGGCACCGAGGCCCTGGTCGCCGACCGCGACGACGAGCGGGCGCTGGAGCGGGCGGTCGCCGGGCGCACCTTCGACGTCGTGGTGGACCAGGTCTGCTACACCCCGCGCCAGGCGGACATCGCCCGCCGGGTGTTCACGGGCCGGACCCGGCGCTATGTGATGACGTCGACGGTGGAGGTGTACGGCGACCTGGACTCGCCCGGCGCGGCGGTGGCCGAGTCCGCCGTGGACCCGGCGGCCGTGCCGGTCGACCTCGGACTGCCGTGGGAGGACCCGGAGTTCCGGGACGCGCACTACGGGGAGGGCAAGCGGCAGGCGGAGGCGGTGTTCGCGGCGGCTGGGCCGGGACTGCCCGTGCTGCCCTGGGTGTCGGTGCGGGTGGCGCACGTCATCGGCGGCGCCGACGACTTCACCGGCCGGGTCGAGCACTACGCGCGGCGGATCCGGGCGGGCGAGCCGGTCGCGGTGCCGCCGGTGAACCGTCCGGCGACCTATGTGTACGTGGAGGAGATCGCCGCTTTCCTGGCCTGGGCGGCCGGGGCGGAGTTCACCGGGCCGGTGAACGCGCACTCCCACGGGGAGCTGACGACGGCGGAGATCTGCGCGGCGGTCCAGGAGACGACCGGCGGCTCCGTGGAGTTCCGGGAGACCACGACCGACGAGCTGTCGCCGTTCTCCTTCGCCCGCGCCTACGCGATGGACAACTCCCGCGCCGAGAGCCTCGGTTTCCGGTTCTCGAACGCCTCGGACTGGCTGCGGACGGCCGTCGCCGAGACCCTCGGCCGTGACGGCGACCTGGGCGGGGCGGCGTGATGCGGACCCGGCTGATCGGCGACGTCGAGGTGACCGCGATCGGGCTCGGCGCGATGCCGTTGTCGATCGAGGGGCACCCGGACGAGGCCCGCGCGCTCGCCACCGTGCACGCCGCCCTGGACGCGGGGGTGACGCTGCTCGACACCGCCGACTCCTACCACCCGCCGGGCGGCCCGGCCGGTGCGAACGAGGTCCTGGTGGCCCGCGCCCTCGCCGGGTACGGCGGCGACCGCGACGCCGTCCTGGTCGCGACCAAGGGCGGGCGCGGGCGGTCCGCCGACGGCGGCTGGACGGTCGACGGGCGGCCACGTCCTGCCGATCCCGGGCGCGAGCCGCCCCGAGACGGCCCGCGACTCCGCCGCGGCGGCGGGGCTCGACCTGACCCCGGAGGAGCTGGCGGAGCTGGGGGCGTAGGCCGTCAGGCCCGTACGACACGGGCACCCGTCCCGTACGACGGCGGACGCCCCCGGTCCGGCTCATGACCAGGGGGCGTCGGCGTACGAACTCCGGGACGGACTTCGGCGTACGGACTTCGGTGTACGGACTTCGGTGTACAGGTCAGACGGCGGCGCGGGCCTTGTCCGCGTCGCCCTCGGCACCCTCGGCACCCTCGGTGCGCTGGTCCGGGACCGCCGGGGCGCCGTGGCCGTCGTCGACCAGGGTGGTCTCGTCGAACGGGACCCGGCCCGCGAGGACCTCGGTGACGCGGTCCTTGTCGATCTCCTTGGTCCAGGTGCCGACCAGGACGGTGGCGACCGCGTTGCCCGCGAAGTTGGTCAGGGCGCGGGCCTCGCTCATGAAGCGGTCGATGCCGACGATCAGGCCGACGCCGTCGACCAGTTCGGGGCGGTGCGACTGGAGGCCGCCGGCCAGGGTGGCGAGACCGGCGCCGGTGACGCCCGCCGCGCCCTTGGAGGCGATGATCATGAAGACCAGGAGGGAGATCTGCTCGCCCACCGACAGCGGCTTGCCCATCGCCTCGGCGACGAACAGCGAGGACATCGTCAGGTAGATGGCGGTGCCGTCGAGGTTGAAGGAGTAGCCGGTCGGGACGGTGATGCCGACCACCGGCTTGGAGACGCCGAGGTGCTCCATCTTCGCGATCAGGCGCGGCAGCGCCGACTCGGACGACGAGGTCGACAGGATCAGCAGGAACTCGCGGCCCAGGTACTTCAGGAGCGCCAGGATGTTGATGCCCGCGACCAGCCGGAGCAGCGCGCCGAGCACCACGAAGACGAACAGCGCGCAGGTGATGTAGAAGCCGATCATGATGACGGCGAGCGACTTCAGGGCGTCCATGCCGGTCGCGCCGACCACGGCGGCGATCGCGCCGAACGCGCCGACCGGCGCCGCCCACATGATCATCGCGAGGATGCGGAAGACCAGGCGCTGGATGTGCCCGATGCCGCGCAGCACCGGCTCCCCTGCCGAACCCATGGCCTGCAGCGCGAAGCCCGCGAGCAGCGCGACCAGGAGGGTCTGCAGCACCTCGCCCTCGGTGAAGGCGGAGACGATGGTCTTCGGGATGATGCCGAGGAGGAAGTCGACGGTGCCCTCGCTGGCGCCCGCGGCCTGCTTGGCACCGGCCTCGGCGACGTCCTTGGTGAGATGGAGGCTGGAGCCGGGCTCCAGGATGTTGCCGACGACCAGGCCGATGGCGAGGGCGACGGTCGACATGACCAGGAAGTAGCCGAGGGCGAGCCCGCCCACCGCGCCGACCTTGGCGGCCTTGCGGACCGAGCCGACGCCGAGCACGATCGTGCAGAAGATGATCGGCGAGATCATCATCTTGATCAGATTGACGAAGCCGGTGCCGAGCGGCTTCAGCTCGACGGCGACGCCCGGCGCCAGGAACCCGACGGCGATGCCGAGCAGGACGGCGCCGATCACGGCCAGATACAGATAATGGGTGCGGTCCCGGCGTGCGGCCACGGGGTCCTCCTCGTACTCGGATGTCCACGTCCCTGTGGATCCCCGCGACTATCCACCAGACTGTGACCCGGGTCACCCTTGCGTACGTTTCGTTCACGGCCGAAGCGTCCGGGCGCGCCCCGGTTTCGGTAGCGGAACGATTCGGTCAGCCGGGTGCGGCCGTACGGATCCGGCCAGGCAGACTGTCCCGCATGTCTTTCCGCCTCCCCCGCCCCCGCAGCCTCGCGGGCCAGCTCTTCGCCATGCAGGTCGTGCTGGTGGCGGCCATCGTCGTGGGCTGCGCCGTGTTCGCGTACGTGACGGACCGGGCCCAGGCGGAGGAGACCGCGCGGCGGCAGTCGACCGCGACCGCGACCGCCGTCGCCGACTCCCCCGGTGTCGTCGCCGCGGCCCGCGCGGCGGCCACCACCGACCCGACAGCGGCGCTCCAGCCGTACGCGGAGGCGCTGCGGCGCGACGCGGGCGTCAGCTATGTGGTGATCATGGCGCCGGACGGCACCCGGTGGACCCACCCGGAGCCGGAGCAGATCGGCCGCACCTACCTCGGGCACATCGACCGGGCGGTGCGCGGCGAGACCTTCTCGGAGACCCACCTCGGCGTCCTCGGCCCCTCGGTGCGCACGGTCGCGCCGGTCTTCGACGGGCCCGACAGGCGCCGGGTGATCGCCCTGGTCAGCTCGGGCATCACCATCGAGCGGATCAGCCAGCAGATGCGCGAGCAGGTGACGGCGCTGCTCCTGGTGGCGGGCGCGGCGCTCGCGCTCGGCGGCGCGGGCACGTACGTGATCAACGCCCGGCTGCGCCGCCACACCAAGGGCCTGAACGCCACCCAGCTCAGCCGGCTGCACGACTACCACGAGGCCGCGCTGCACGCGGTGTCCGAGGGTCTGGTGATGCTGGACGGGCAGCGCAGGATCGCGCTGATCAACGACGGCGCCCGGCAGCTCCTCGGCGTCGCCTACGGCGAGGACGTGGTGGGCCGCCCGGCGGCCGGGCTCGGGCTGCCCGCGGCGCTGACCGGGGCGCTGCTCTCCAGCGAGCCCCGGGTGGACGAGCTGCACCTGACCGACGAGCGGGTGCTCGTGGTCAACACCCGCCCGGTGGTGGGCGGGGAGCACCGGGGCACCGTGGTGACCCTGCGGGACCGCACCGAACTCCAGGCGCTCTCCGGCGAGCTGGACTCGGAGCGTGGCTTCACCGAGGCGCTGCGCTCGCAGGCGCACGAGGCGGCGAACCGGCTGCACACGGTGGTGTCGCTGATCGAACTGGGCCGGGTGGACGAGGCGGTGGGCTTCGCGACGGCCGAACTGGAGCTGGCGCAGGCGCTGACCGACCGGGTGGTGACGGCGGTCGCCGAGCCGGTGCTCGCCGCGCTGCTGCTCGGCAAGGCGGCGCAGGCCAACGAGCGGGGCGTGGAGCTGGTGCTCACCGAGGACAGCCGGATCGACGACGGGGTGCTGCCGGTGTCGCTGCCCTCGCGCGATCTGGTGACGATCCTCGGCAATCTGGTCGACAACGCGGTGGAGGCGGCGAACCCGCTGGCGGACCCGGCGCTCGACCCGGTTGCCGACCCCTCGGTCGATCCGCCGGTCGATCCGTCGGCCGATCCGCTGACCGAGGGGCCCGAGGGCGCCCGGGTGACGGTGACCGCGCTCGCCGAGGACGGTGAGCTGCTGATCCAGGTCGGCGACAGCGGTCCGGGGGTGCGGGTGGAGGACCGGTTCGCGGTGCTCGACCGCGGCTGGTCGACCCGGGGACAGGGCCGGGGCCTCGGCCTCGCCCTGGTGCAGCAGGCGGTGAAGCGGGCGTCGGGCACCCTGACGGTGGCCGAATCCCCGCTGGGCGGCGCCGAGTTCACCGTACGGCTGCCGCTCGGCGGCCCGGCCCGGGTGCCGGTGGCGCGGGCGGAGCCGGTCACCGGGCTGGTCACCGGTCTGGTCACGGGCCTCGCGGCCGGGGCGGGAGCCCGGGCGGCGGCGCGCGGTGCCGTCGAACCGGGCGGGCCGCGAGGACGTGAAGGTGAACGGGACGGTGACGGCGGGACGGCCGCCGCGACGGAGGTGCGCGCATGAGCGGGAATCGGCCCGTGAGGGACATCCGGGTGCTGGTCGTCGAGGACGACCCGGTCGCCGCCGACGCGCACGCGCTGTACGCCGGGCGGGTGCGCGGCTTCACCGTCGTGGGGGTCGCGCACTCGCGCGCCGAGGCGGTACGGCTGCTCGACCGCACCCCGGTCGATCTGCTGCTGCTCGACCTCTATCTCCCCGACGGCCACGGCCTGCAGCTGCTGCGGGCGCTGCGCGCGGCCGGGCACGGGGCGGACGTGATCGCGGTGACCTCGGCGCGCGATCTGGCGATCGTGCGGGAGGGCGTGTCGCTCGGGGTGGTGCAGTACGTGCTCAAGCCCTTCGCGTTCGCCACCCTGCGGGACCGGCTGGTGCGGTACGCGGAGTTCCGGGCGTCGGCCGGTGAGGCGTCCGGGCAGGACGAGGTGGACCGGGCGCTCGCCACGCTGCGCGCCCCGCAGCCCGCCGCGCTGCCGAAGGGGCTGAGCGGGCCGACCCTCGAAGCGGTCACCCGTTCGCTGCGGGCGGCGCCGGACGGGCTCACGGCGACGGAGGCGGGCACCACGGTCGGCATCTCGCGGATCACCGCGCGCCGCTATCTTGAACATCTGGTGACCGCGGGCCGGGCTGCCCGGGCCCCGCAGTACGGTCAGATCGGCCGCCCGGAGCTGCAGTACCGCTGGCTCGGCGCGGCCCCCGCGCCCGGCGCCACCGGCTGAGCGGGTGGCCCACCCGCCCGGCGGGCCACCGGCGCCCGGACGGCGGAACCGACCGTCGGCGGTTACCTGCCGGTTCCCACGTTCCCACGAACCAAGGCGTTGGGTGAACGCACCGTAGCCAGGAGTCACCCTCCGCTTCTACCGTGGCCGCGTGCACCAACCCTCCCCACCCTTCAACGCCCTGGCCGCGCGCCGCCTGCGCGAAGCGCTCGGCATGGCCCCCGGTCATGTGGCGTACGGGCTGCACGCCCAGTACGGCCTGCCGGTACCGCCCGAGACCGTGATCGCCTGGGAACGCGGCCGGGCCGCCCCGACCGCGCAGGAGCTCACGGCGCTCGCCGGGGTGCTGTGGTGCTCCCCCGCCGAACTCCTGGTGGCCGCCTCGACGTTGCGCGAGCACCGGATCGCCCGCGGCCTCGCGCCGGAGGACCTGGCCCGGCGGACCGGGCTCGAACCCCGCGCGTACCTGCGGATGGAGGAGTCGGGCGAGTGGCGCGGCAACGAGCGGCAGACCGCCGCGCTCGCCGCGGCGCTCGGGCTCGGGCCGCGCGCGCTGCTCACCGCGACCGGCGGCGACGCCAAGCTGTCCGGGCTGCTGCGGGACGCGGCGACCACCCGCTGGCAGGCGTACGTGAAACCGGTGGTGAAGCTGCTCCCGCTGCCCCGGCCCGCGGTGGAGGACGCGTTGCAGCGGCTGCACACCGACTACCACGGCCGGATGGCGGCGACCAGCAGCTGGGGCGCCTCGGGGGCGACGGGCGACGAGGGCCGGGCGTACCTGGACGAGATCATCGACCACTTCTGGACGGCGGTCGGAGCCGAGGGCTGAGGGCCGGGGCCGAGGGCTGACCGGCCGGGCACCCCCGGGTGCTACCTGCGGTCGAAGGAGAACAGCTGGCCCGCCGCGTCGGCGGCGCACGGGGCCAGGGCCAGCGGGGTCCAGGCGGCGGCGCGGTCGCCGGTGACGGTGACGCAGCGCTCGGGGCCGAGGGGGCCGGTGGCGGATCCGGCCGGGGCGATCCGGTAGCCGGTGACGGGGCTGCCGTACGGCACCAGGGTGAAGCGTTCGATCCGGGTGGCGTCGCCGCACTCGGAGTCCTCGAGCGCGGCGTCGGGTATCCGGCCGCCGGAGGGTACGCCGGAGCAGCCGGGGCCGAAGTCGGGGTGCTCGGTGTCGATCCGCCACTGGTCGCCGGGGAGGCGGCGCAGCGTGTAGCGGGGCAGGTCGGCGACCGCGCAGGAGCGCTGGAGGACCTGTCCCGACCGGCTGCCGGGCCGTTCGCCCAGGCACAGTCCGGGTCCGACGACCCGGATCCGCACCGGTCCTTCGGCCGGGGCGGTGAGGTGCGGGGGCCTGGCGCGGCCGGCGGGCGGGGTGTCGTCGCGGACGTACGCGACGACGCTGACGGTGGCGAGCACGAGCGCGGTGACGCCCACGGCGCCGACCAGGGCGCGGTGCAGCCGGGTGCGGGCCCCGCCGCCGGACCCAGGTCCGGCCGGACGGCCCGCCGGATCGGGGTCCTCGGGCCCGCCGGTCCCGGGCGCGACGGCCCTCGGCCACACCGTCGGCGACGGACCCACGGCCGGGTCGCCGGGCCCCGCCCCGTCCGGACCCGGACGGTCCGGCTCCGCACCACCCGGTCCCGTACCGCCTGACTCCGCACCGTCCGGCTCCGCACCGTCCGGCTCCGCGCCGCCCGGGTCCGGCGCGTCCTCCTGCTGCCATGCGACCGCCCCCGCCTCCCGCTCGGCCACCGCCCCGCCCCGGGCCGCGAGCCTGCCGCGCACCGCCTCCCAGTCGGCGGCCCGCTCCGGGCCCAGGCCGCAGGCGCGGACGAAGACGGCGAGGAGTTCGGGGCGCGGCAGGGTGGGGCGGGTCAGCATGGTGGCGACGGTGGAGCGGGGCAGCACCTCGCCGAGGGCGGCGGCGCGGGCGGCGAGTTCGCGGTAGGTGAGGCCCGACCAGTTCTTGAGCCGTTGGAGGCGGACGACGAACTCGGCCGGGTCGCGCGCCTCGCCCGGGTCGGGAGCCGTCTCAGCCCTGGTCGTCACGCCGGTCCCCCCGCTCGGTCGTGTCCCGGACATGTCCGGGACAGGCTCCAGCCTTGTTGATCGCGCGGCGGGGCTCAAGCATGGATTCGGCCCCGATCGTCCACGGGGGGACGATCGGGGCCGCTGGGGTCCTGCGGGGTGCCGAGGGCGGGTCAGGAGGGGTACGGGCCGGGGCGCGGCCGGGACAACTCGGGACGGAGGTCCCGTGTCGCCGGGACCTTCGGCCGTGTCGTACGACCACCGCCGCCGACCCGCCGGTCGGGTCAGAAGACCGACTCGGCCTCGCGCATCCGGTCCGCGGGCACGGTCTTCAGCTGGGTGACGGCCTCGGCGAGCGGGACCATCTCGATGTCGGTGCCGCGCAGCGCGGTCATGTTGCCGAACTCGCCGCGGTGCACGGCCTCGACGGCGTACCAGCCGAAGCGGGTGGCGAGCACCCGGTCGTACGCGGTGGGGGTGCCGCCGCGCTGGACGTGGCCGAGGATGACCGGGCGGGCCTCCTTGCCGAGGCGGCGCTCCAGCTCGTACGCGAGGGCGGTGCCGATGCCCTGGAAGCGCTCGTGGCCGAACTGGTCGATGGCGCCCTTGCCGTAGTCCATGGTGCCCTCGGCGGGGTGGGCGCCCTCGGCGACGCAGATGACGGCGAACTTCTTGCCGCGCGCGAACCGCTCCTCGACCATCTTGACCAGGTCGGCCGGGTCGAAGGGGCGCTCGGGCAGGCAGATGCCGTGGGCGCCGCCGGCCATGCCGGACTCAAGCGCGATCCAGCCGGCGTGACGGCCCATCACCTCGACGACCATGACCCGCTGGTGGGACTCGGCGGTGGTCTTGAGCCGGTCCATCGCCTCGGTGGCCACGCCGACGGCGGTGTCGAAGCCGAAGGTGCGGTCGGTGGAGGAGATGTCGTTGTCGATCGTCTTGGGGACGCCGACGACCGGGATGCCCGCCTCGGACAGCATCCGGGCGGCGGTCAGGGTGCCTTCGCCGCCGATCGGGATGAGGGCGTCGAAGCCGCTCTTGTCGACCAGCTCGCGGGCGTTGTCGATGGCCGCGCGGAACCGGTCGCGCTCCAGGCGGGAGGAACCGAGGATGGTGCCGCCGCGGGCCAGGATGCCGCTGACGGCGTTGAGGTCGAGGGGGCGGTAACGCCCGTCGAGGAGTCCGGCGTAGCCGTCCTCGAAGCCGATGACCTCGTCGCCGTAGTGCGTCACGGCCCGGTGCACGATCGACCGGATCACCGCGTTGAGGCCAGGACAGTCGCCGCCCGCTGTCAGTACTCCGATGCGCATCGTGCTGTTTCTCCTGCTCGGTAGTGGTACGTGTGAGCCGCGTCGATTCTCACACGGTCGGCGGTGCGGGCGCGCTCGCTGCTGCTCCGCGCGTCGCCCGCCCGTGGGCCTTCCCGGGCCTTTGGTCCCACCCTGACAGGCCCTTCGTCCAGCGGGCGTCGTAACCATCCACAGGGGTATTGTCAAGAGGGCATTGCCGCCCTATCGGTGCTTTCTTCGCACGCCAGGTTGACGTCACATCCGGCCGGGACCGTGCGGCGCCGTCAGGCGGACAGATGCGGGCATACGTAGAGATGCGGGCATTCGAACATTCGGACAGGAGACCACGGCGTGACGCGCAGCGTGTACGTGACCGGGATCGACCGCGGTGACGGCCGCCAGGTCGTCGAGCTGGGAGTCATGGAGCTCCTCACCCGCCAGGTGGACCGGGTGGGAGTGTTCCGCCCGCTGGTGCACGACGGCCCCGACCGGCTGTTCGACCTGCTGCGCAGCCGCTACCGGCTGACCCAGGACGCGGCCTCGGTGTACGGCATGGACTACCACGAGGCATCGGCGCTCCAGGCCGAGCAGGGCACCGACGAGCTGGTCTCCCGGCTCGTCGACCGCTTCCACGCGGTGGCCCGCGACTACGAGGTGGTGCTGGTCCTCGGCACCGACTTCGCGGGCACCCAGCTGCCCGACGAGCTGGCGCTCAACGCCCGGCTCGCCAACGAGTTCGGCGCCTCGGTGATCCCGGTGGTCGGCGGCAAGGGCCAGACGGCCGAATCGGTGCGCGCCGAGGCCCGCAACGCCTTCCGCGCCTACGACGGGCTCGGCTGCGACGTGCTCGCCATGGTGGTCAACCGGGTGGCGGGCGACGACCGGGAGGTCATCGCCGAGCGGCTGACCGCCCGGCTGCCGGTGCCCTGCTACGTGCTGCCCGACGAGCCCGCGCTGGCGGCGCCGACGGTCGCCCAGATCACCCACGCGCTCGGCGCCTCGGTGGTGCTCGGCGACGACGCGGGGCTCGCGCGCGACGCCCTCGACTTCGTCTTCGGCGGCGCCATGCTGCCGAACTTCCTCAACGCCCTGACCCCGGGCTGCCTCGTCGTCACCCCCGGCGACCGGGCCGACCTGGTGGTCGGCGCGCTCGCCGCGCACTCGGCCGGCACCCCGCCGATCGCCGGGGTGCTGCTCACCCTCAACGAGCGCCCCAGCGACGAGATCCTCACCCTGGCCGCCCGGCTCGCGCCCGGCACCCCGGTGATCTCGGTGCCCGGCAACAGCTTCCCGACCGCCGCCGAACTCTTCGCCCTCGAAGGCAAGCTGAACGCGGCGACGCCCCGCAAGGCGGAGACCGCGCTTGGCCTGTTCGAGCGGCACGTCGACTCCGCCGACCTGCTCAAGCGGCTCTCGGTGGACCGCAGCGGCCGGGTCACCCCGATGATGTTCGAGCACGAGCTCCTTGAGCAGGCCCGCGCCGACCGGCGCCGGGTGGTGCTCCCCGAGGGCACCGAGGAGAGGGTGCTGCGCGCCGCCGATGTGCTGCTGCGCCGTGACGTGTGCGACCTGACACTGCTCGGCGACGTCGAGCAGATCCGCAAGAAGGCCGCCGACCTGGGCGTGAACCTGGGCCAGACCCAGCTGATCGACCCGCAGACCTCGGAGCTGCGCGACGCGTTCGCCGAGAAGTACGCGCGGCTGCGCGCCCACAAGGGCGTCACCGTGGAGCTGGCGTACGACGTGGTGTCGGACGTCAACTACTTCGGCACCCTGATGGTCGAGGAGGGCCTCGCCGACGGCATGGTCTCCGGCTCGGTGCACTCCACCGCGGCGACCATCCGCCCCGCCTTCGAGATCATCAAGACCAAGCCGGACGCTTCCATCGTCTCCTCGGTCTTCTTCATGTGCCTCGCCGACAAGGTGCTCGTGTACGGCGACTGCGCGGTCAACCCGGACCCCAACGCCGAGCAGCTCGCCGACATCGCCGTGCAGTCGGCGGCCACCGCCGCCCGCTTCGGCGTCGAGCCGCGGATCGCGATGCTCTCGTACTCCACCGGCACCTCGGGCTCCGGCGCCGACGTCGACAAGGTGCGCGAGGCCACCAAGCTGGTCCGGGAGAGCCACCCCGAGCTGCGCATCGAGGGCCCGATCCAGTACGACGCGGCCGTCGAGCCCTCGGTGGCGGCGACCAAGCTGCCCGGCTCGGAGGTGGCGGGCCAGGCCAGCGTGCTGATCTTCCCCGACCTCAACACCGGCAACAACACCTACAAGGCCGTGCAGCGTTCGGCCGGCGCGGTCGCCGTCGGACCGGTCCTGCAGGGCCTGAACAAGCCCGTGAACGACCTCTCGCGCGGCGCGCTCGTCAGCGACATCGTGAACACCGTCGCCATCACGGCGATCCAGTCCCAGGTCCCCGCACAGGGTCAGGAGCTCCCCGCATGACCACCCCCCACCCCGCCGCCGACCCGGCCGGCACCGGCGCCCCCAGCCGTGTCCTCGTCCTCAACTCCGGCTCGTCGTCGGTGAAGTACCAGCTGCTCGACATGAAGGACGGCGGCCGGCTCGCGGTCGGCCTGGTGGAGCGGATCGGCGAGGACACCTCGCGCCTGGTGCACACCCCGCTGCTCGGCGGCGGCGGCGAGAAGCGGGAGCAGACCGGCCCGATCGCCGACCACGCGGCGGCCCTGAAGGCGGTGGCCGCGGAGCTGGCCGCCGACGGTCTCGGCCTCGACTCCCCCGAACTGGCCGCGATCGGCCACCGGGTGGTGCACGGCGGGATGCGGTTCACCGCGCCCACCGTGATCGACGAGGAGGTGCTCGCGGAGATCGAGCGGCTGGTGCCGGTGGCCCCGCTGCACAACCCGGCGAACCTCACCGGCATCCGTACGGCGATGGCGCTGCGCCCCGACCTGCCCCAGGTCGCGGTCTTCGACACCGCCTTCCACACCACGATGCCGGAGGCGGCGGCGCGGTACGCGATCGACGTGGAGACGGCGGACGCGCACCGGATCCGCCGCTACGGCTTCCACGGCACCTCGCACGCGTACGTCTCGCGGGAGACGGCGAAGCTGCTCGGCCGGGAGCCCGAGGAGGTGAACGTGATCGTGCTGCACCTCGGCAACGGGGCCTCCGCCTCGGCGGTGGCGGGCGGCCGGTGCGTCGACACCTCGATGGGCCTCACCCCGCTGGAGGGCCTCGTCATGGGCACCCGCTCCGGCGACGTCGACCCGGCGGTCACCTTCCACCTCAAGCGGGTGGCGGGCATGTCGGTCGACGAGATCGACGTGCTGCTCAACAAGAGGTCGGGACTCGTCGGGCTGTGCGGCGACAACGACATGCGGGAGATCCGGCGCCGGGTCGAGGAGGGTGACGAGAAGGCCGTCCTCGCCTTCGACGTCTACATCCACCGGCTGAAGAAGTACATCGGCGCCTACTACGCGGTCCTCGGCCGGGTGGACGCGGTGGCCTTCACGGCCGGGGTCGGCGAGAACGCCGCCGCCGTACGGGAAGCTGCCATCGCGGGCCTGGAGGAGCTGGGCCTCGCGGTGGACGCCGAACTCAACGCGGTCCGGTCCGACGAGGCCCGGATCGTCTCGCCGGAGTACGCGCGGGTGGCGGTGGCCGTCGTACCGACCGACGAGGAGCTGGAGATCGCGCGGCAGAGCTACGCGCTGGTGCGGGGCGAGCAGGGGGCCTGAGCCCCGGGGCGTTCGCCGGCCGGACCGGCAGTCCGGTCGACACTCGGAGAAGTGAACGCCTGAGCACCACCCCGCCCATTTGTACTTTCCACCAGACGGAATATTCCGCAGTGAAACAAACCGATAGGATCCGCCTCATGCGCCGTTCCAAAATCGTCTGCACGCTGGGCCCCGCCGTCGACTCCTATGAGCAGCTGAAGGCTCTCATCGAGGCCGGCATGAACGTGGCCCGATTCAACATGAGCCACGGGACCCAGGCGGAGCACCAGGAGCGTTACGACCGCCTCCGCAGGGCCGCGGCCGACACCAACCGCGCCGTGGGTGTGCTCGCCGACCTCCAGGGCCCCAAGATCCGTCTGGAGACCTTCGCCGAGGGCCCCGTCGAGCTGGTGCGCGGTGACGAGTTCACCATCACCACCGAGGACGTCCCCGGCGACAAGTCCATCTGCGGCACCACGTACAAGGGCCTGCCCGGCGACGTGTCCAAGGGCGACCAGGTCCTGATCAACGACGGCAACGTCGAGCTGCGGGTGGTCGAGGTCGACGGCCCGCGGGTGAAGACCATCGTCGTCGAGGGCGGTGTGATCTCCGACCACAAGGGCATCAACCTGCCCGGCGCCGCGGTCAACGTCCCGGCCCTGTCCGAGAAGGACGTCGAGGACCTGCGGTTCTCGCTGCGGATGGGCTGCGACATGGTCGCGCTCTCCTTCGTCCGTGACGCCAACGACGTCAAGGACGTCCACAAGGTGATGGACGAGGAGGGCCGCCGGGTCCCGGTCATCGCCAAGGTGGAGAAGCCGCAGGCGGTCGCCAACATGGAGGGCGTCGTCGCGGCGTTCGACGCGGTGATGGTGGCCCGTGGCGACCTCGCCGTGGAGTACCCGCTGGAGAAGGTCCCGATGGTGCAGAAGCGCCTCGTGGAGATGTGCCGCCGCAACGCCAAGCCGGTCATCGTCGCCACCCAGATGATGGAGTCGATGATCACCAACTCGCGGCCGACCCGCGCCGAGGCGAGCGACGTCGCCAACGCGATCCTGGACGGCGCGGACGCGGTCATGCTGTCCGCCGAGTCCTCGGTCGGCGCCTACCCGATCGAGACCGTGAAGACGATGTCGAAGATCGTCGTCGCGGCCGAGGCGGAGCTGCTGTCCAAGGGCCTGCAGCCGCTGGTCCCGGGCAAGAAGCCGCGCACCCAGGGCGGTTCGGTCGCCCGCGCGGCCTGCGAGATCGCCGACTTCCTGGGCGGCAAGGCGCTGATCGCCTTCACCCAGTCCGGCGACACCGCCCGCCGGCTGTCCCGCTACCGCGCGGCCCAGCCGATCCTGGCCTTCACCACCGACGCCTCGACCCGCAACCAGCTCACCCTGAGCTGGGGCGTCGAGTCCTTCGTGGTCCCGCACGTGGACAACACGGACTCGATGGTGGACCTGGTGGACGCGGAGCTGCTCAAGCTCCAGCGCTACACCGAGGGCGACACCATGATCATCACCGCCGGTTCGCCGCCCGGCGTCCCCGGCACCACCAACATGGTGCGGGTGCACCACCTCGGCGGCGGCGAGCGCGACTGACGCCCGCCCCGGCCGGGTCCGCCCGGCCGTCCCGTACGACGGCGAAGCCCCCGTCCCTCCTCGGAGGGGCGGGGGCTTCGCCGTGCGCGGCGCGGCGCGCGGCGGTCTCAGCTGCTGGGCTCGACCGTGTTGCGCAGGCCCGGCACCGTGAGGGTGCCGCCGAACTGACCGGCCTGCTTGACCTTGGCGTCGGTGAAGAACGCCCAGGGCACGTCGAGCGGCGGCGGGGTCGCGGGGCTGAAGGTGACCGGCAGGAAACCGAACAGGTTGCCCTTCAGCTCCTCCGTGTACATCGTCACCGTGCCCTTGCGCATGGTCGACTTCGAGCCCTGGTCCGAGCGGACGTGCCCGGTGTAGCCGGGCGAGTGCGCCGTCTTCTGGTGCAGGTTCCAGATGTCCACCTCGCTCGCGGTGAACTTCAGGACCTTCTTGATCTTCCCGTCGTACGTCTTGACCTCGACGATGCCGTGGTATTTGAGCCCGCGCAGCTCCAGCCAGGTGCTCTCCAGGATCCACGGGTCGCTCGGCAGCAGCGGGACACCGGGTTCCAGCTCCGCCGCCGCCAGCGCCTCCGGGTCGGGCTCGGGGCACGGGAAGAACGGCTTGGCACCGGCCGGGATGTCGGTGTCCTTGACGGCGTCGAGTCCCTTGACGCCGTCCGCCAGCTCCTCGGTGGTGGCCCCGGCCTTGTCGGCGGCGGCCTTGACGGCCTTCTTGGTCCGCTCGGCGGCGCTGTCCGCCGCCTTGTCCGCCGCCTTGTCGGCCGGGTTGTCCGCCGTGGGCTTCGCGACCGGCTCGGTGGCGGGCTTCGTGGCGGGCTTCGTGGCCGGCTTCGTGACGGGCTTGGCCGTCGTCGGCGCGGCCGTCGGGGCCTTCGTGGTGGCCGACGGGCTCGGGGTGGGAGCCGTCGCCTTGTCCGGTATGCCGAACAGCTCGCGGAGCTTGTCGCCGACGCCCAGCGGGTCCAGCGGGTTGACCGGCTTGGTCGCCGCGGGGGCGGTGGTGGCCGAGGGCTTCGCCTGCGGCGCGGTGTCCTTGGCTGCCGTACCGGTGGTGCCCGGCTTCGCGGCCCGGCCCGCCGGGGGCGCGGTGGCCTCGCCGGTCGCGGTCGCGGTCGGCGTGGGCGTGCCGGTCGCCGACGGGCTCGCCGTCGCCGAGGGGGTCGCGCTCGGGGTCGCCGTCGCGGTCGGCTTCGCCGTCTCCTTGGTGTCGTCCGGCTTGCCGGACGCGTCGGGCGTGGGCTCGTCGGAGCGGGTCACGCACGGGCCCTTGGCGAACGGGATGTCCTTGCCCGCGTCGTCGGCGAGGGCGAGCCGGGGTGCCAGGCCCATGCCCACGATCACGGCGGTGGGCATGGCCGCGAGGGCCATCGCCTTGCCGACCGGAGCGTGGAGCTGCTTCAGAAGGGACTTGCGGGGGGCCGCGTGGCGCGGCCCTCTCGTCGTCCCGTCCGACTGTGCTTCGTCACCCCGCACTGTTCCTCCCGCCGTTGGCTTCGATCGTCCTGCCGGCCTCCGGAGCCTCGGTCCCCTGCGCCGGGATCACGGGCTGCGTCGTGCCGGTCGTGCCGTCGTGCGCGTACTCCCGCTCGGGCCCCTCGAATCCCTCGGGCCCGGCGAGTTCCTCGGATCCGTCGGTCGTGCCGGTCCGCTCGGGCGCCTCGGCCTCTTCCGGTGCGGGCCGCTCCTCGGCCGGGGCCCAGGCCACGGACATGCCACCGCCGACGAGGGCGAAGAGGAAGCCGATGACCAGACCGCCGAAGTTCGACACGGGGATGGAGACCAGGCCGAGCACGATGGTCGCGACTCCGGCGAAGACCCGCACCAGGGGCTGGAACCACATGGTGAATCCGAGCGTGATCAGCAGGACGCCGATGATGAGGGCACCGGCCCCGGCCGTGGTCTTCATGGCGAGCGTGATGTTGCCGAGCCGCATGTCCCCGTACGGGAGATAGGCGATCGGTATGCCGCCGATGATGGTGAGCAGGCCCGCCCAGAACGGCCGGGTCTGCCGCCAGACCTTGAAGGCGTTCTCCTTCTTGGGGACTCCGCTGGAAGCAGTGGTCTCGGCGCTCATGGAAACAGCTCCCTGAAAGCGGTGTTGCTGTGAAAGACAGAGATGATGAGGTCTCAGCGGCGCTGAGGACCCGGCGGCAGGGCCGGGGGGATCGGCGAGGCTGAGCGAAGGGCGTCCGGGGCGCGCGCGGACGCGCGCCGCCGAAGCGGGTGGGGGGCCGCACGCGACGGCCCCGCCACCCCTGGGCCATCAGTCCTCGACGGACGTCGGCATCAGTAGCACTCGACCCCGGCGCCCTTGCCCCGCTTGAGGGAGAGGTCGAGGTTCGGGAGCTTGAAGGTCGCGGCCGTGGTGGCCCACGCCCGCTGGCGGACGTCCTTCAGGGTGGCGTCCTCGGCGCGCTGGGCGAACCCGTTCAGGTTGGCCTGCGTGCCCGGCTGGATGCCGGGCTTGCCCGGGGACTTGGGCAGCGCGCCCGCGGCGACACCGATGTCGATGTTGCCGAACTCGGCGTCGGCCTTCAGCTCGGCGACATCGAGGTAGATGCCCTTCGCGTAGACCGGCTTGTTGTCCTCGGTACCGGCCTTCAGGACCAGCGTGACGTCGCCGACGAAGGGGACCTTCGGGGTGACGACGGACTGGCACATGTTGGTGATCCAGGCCTCGGAGAAGCCGGACACCGCGACGGGCTCCGCGAACGACTTGTCGTCGAGGGTCTTGCCCGCGTCGACGCTGCCGTACTGGACGAAGTCCTTACCGACGAGGCTGTCGGCACGAACCTTGAAATCCTGGCCGGAGATGCTGAAGGACGCGGCGAGCGCGCCCTGGGCCAGGCCGACACCGATGGCGGCCGTCGCGGCCACGCTCGGCACCATGACGACGGCGAACCGCTTCCATCTGGTCCCGCCACGAACCTGGGACTTCATGAGAATTCCTCCTTCTCGGACGTACATCTCCGGAGGGGCCCGGGGCCCGCCCTGGGATGGGAGAAGTGCTACGTCCTCGGGAAGGGGAGCGCCGAGGGCTCAGGCCGCACGACGCACGTCCCAATCACCGGCGATCACCCCCGAGCGACAACCACTGACCGCGCGGTGGGCGCGGCCGGCTTTGGACAGGCCCTGCCGATGAGAGCAGGAACCCCCCTGTCCACGGCCGGAGGCGTCGCCACCGGCCGGCTCGGTGGGGACCCTTCGCCGCGCGCAGTCGGCGGGTGAGCCGGGCTGGTGCGGTGTCGGACCGAGCGTCGCCGATCGTGGTCGATTCCGGGCGCTCGCACAAGGGGGTTCGTTACTCACTAGTAACGGCCCGATAACCACGACACGACGCGCCGGTACCGGGCGGCCACACAGGGTGCCGTCGCGTGACACGACAAAGAGGGAGAAGGAGGAAGGAAACCGGACAGATTCCGGGGTTCGATTTACTGCAAGTAACAGCGGCCGCGATTACCAAGTTTTGGTAAAGCGCGGCCGCCGCTTGTCACTGTGTCGCCAAATCACCGGCGTCCACGAGGCCCGCGGACGCCCCGGCTGCGGCCGGGCGAGGACTCAGAACAGGGCGCTCGCCAGGGCCTGCCGGGCCGCGGTGACCCGCGGGTCGTCGGAGCCGATCACCTCGAAGAGTTCGAGCAGCCGTACGCGCAGCCGGTCCCGGTCGTCACCGGCCGTCCGGCGCACCGCGTCCACCAGCCGCCCGAACGCGTCCTGGACATGACCGCCCACCAGATCCAGGTCGGCGGCGGCGATCTGGGCGTCGGCGTCGGCCGGCCGGTCGGCGGCGTGCTTGCGCACCTCGGCGGGGTCCATCGCCTGGACCCGGGCGAGGAGTTCGGCCTGCGCGAGACCGAGCTTGGCCTCCGGGTGCTCCGGGTCGTCGGCGAGCACGTTCTTGTACGCCTGGACGGCACCGGCCATGTCACCCGCGTCGAGCGCGACCATGGCCGCCTCCAGGAGGGCGTCGTAAGGACCGGCCGGGAGCGGCGCCTGACCGGCGTCCGCCGGGTCCGCCTCGGCGTCGACCTGGAGACCGGTGAGACCGAAGCGCTCCTCGGCGACCAGGACCAGCTGGTCGAGGGTCTCGCGGATCTGCGCCTCGGGGGCCGCGCCCTGGAAGAGCGGCAGCGCCTGACCGGCGACGACCGCGAAAACGGCCGGAATTCCCTGGATGCCGAACTGCTGCATCAGCATCTGGTTGGCGTCGACGTCGACCTTGGCCAGCAGGAAGCGGCCGTTGTACTCGACGGCGAGGCGCTCCAGGAGGGGGCCGAGCTGCTTGCAGGGCTCGCACCACTCGGCCCAGAAGTCGATGACGACCGGGACCTCGGCGGAGCGCTGGAGCACATCGCGCTCGAAGGCCGCCTCGTCGACGTCGATCACCAGGGCGGAAGGGGCGACGGCGGGCGCTCCGCCGTGCCGGGCGGCCTCGGCGCGCGCGGCCTCGGCCTTCGCCTTGGCCTCTCCGGCCGCCTTCACCGCGGCGAGGTCGACGACGCCGCTCATGGACATGTTTCGGGGCTGCATGCCTACATCCTCCCCCCTCCGCGCGCGTAACCGGTAAGCCATGGCCGAACCGTGCCGTTCGCCCGTACTGTTCAGGTGCGCCGGGTCCCCACCAGGCGCTGTGGTTGTCGCGAGGGCGGCCGCTCGGCAGCCGTTTCGCTACGCCTCGTAGCGTAAGGGTCGGCCCGGACCCGTGGGGCTCCCCGGAGGGTGAACTGCCTCACATCTCCAGCCTCTGGCGCGATACCTACCGGCGGGTATGGTCGACGTCCATGTGCAGTCGTACCAGCCCCCGCAGCCGTACCGGACGCCCCCGTTCCGCCGAGGCCGACACGGCCATCCTGGAGGCGACCCGGGCGGCCCTGGTGGAGCTGGGCTGGTCGAAACTGACCATGGGCGACGTGGCGACCCGGGCCGGGGTCGCCAAGACCACCCTGTACCGCCGCTGGAACAACAAGAACGAACTCGTCGTGGACGCGGTGGCCGTCCTCTTCGACGAACTCGAACTGCCCGATCTGGGTTCCCTGCAGGCCGACATCGAAAACGTCGTCAGCCAGTTCGCCGCGCTCCTGGAGCGCCCGGAGGCCAGGACGGCGCTGATGGCGGTGGTCGCCGAGTCCACCCGGGACGCCCCGCTGCGCGCCCGGATCCGCGCCTCGATCGTGGACCGGCAGAAGCGGCTGGTCCTGGAGGGCCGCCAGCGGGCGCAGGCGCGCGGCGAGCTGCCCGAGGAGCGCGACCCGGCGACGGTGGACGCGATCGACGACCTGATCTTCGACGTGGTGGCGGGCGCGGTGGTGCACCGCGCCCTGGTGAGCGCCGAGCCGGTGGACGCGGCCTGGGTACGGCGCCTGACGGCGCTGCTGCTCGGCGGCCTCGCGGCGGCGGCCGAGCTGTAGCGGGAGCGGGGTACGGAACGCGCGCGAGGGCGCCCCGTACCGGATCCGGTACGGGGCGCCCTCGTCGTACTCCCTAGAACCCGGCGGGCTCGATGTAGATGCCCCACTCGTCGCGCAGCACGTCGCAGATCTCGCCGAGGGTGGCCTCGGCCCGTACCGCGTCGAGCATCGGCGGGATCATGTTGGCGCCGTCGCGGGCGGCGGCCAGCATCGCGGCCAGGGCGGTCCGTACGGCGGCGTCGTCGCGGTGGCCCTTGCGGGCGCCGAGCGCCCGGACCTGCTCGCGCTCGACCTCGTGGCTGACCCGCAGGATCTCCAGGTCGCCGGTGACCGAGCCGTGGTGCACGTTGACGCCGACGACCCGCTTCTCGCCCTTCTCCAGGGACTGCTGGTAGCGGAAGGCGGACTCGGCGATCTCGCCGGTGAACCAGCCGTCCTCGATGCCGCGCAGGATGCCGGAGGTGATCGGACCGATCGGGTGCTTCCCGTCCGGGTGGGCGCGCAGGCCGCGCTCCTTGATCTGGTCGAAGATCTTCTCGGCGTCGGCCTCGATCCGGTCGGTGAGCTGCTCGACGTACCAGGCGCCGCCGAGCGGGTCGGCGACGTTGGCGACGCCGGTCTCCTCCATCAGCACCTGCTGGGTGCGCAGGGCGATCTCGGCGGCCTGCTCGCTGGGCAGCGCGAGGGTCTCGTCGAGGGCGTTGGTGTGCAGCGAGTTGGTGCCGCCGAGGACGGCGGCGAGCGCCTCGACCGCGGTGCGCACCACGTTGTTGTACGGCTGCTGGGCGGTGAGCGAGACGCCGGCGGTCTGGGTGTGGAAGCGCAGCCACTGGGCCTTGTCGGTCTTCGCCCCGTACACCTCCTTCATCCAGCGGGCCCAGATCCGGCGGGCGGCGCGGAACTTGGCGATCTCCTCGAAGAAGTCGAGGTGGGCGTCGAAGAAGAAGGACAGGCCGGGCGCGAAGACGTCGACGTCGAGGCCGCGGGAGAGGCCGAGCTCGACGTAGCCGAAGCCGTCGGCGAGGGTGTAGGCGAGCTCCTGCGCGGCCGTCGCCCCGGCCTCGCGGATGTGGTAGCCGGAGACCGACAGCGGCTTGTACGCGGGGATGCCCGCCGCGCAGTGCTCCATCAGGTCGCCGATCAGGCGCAGGTGCGGCTCGGGCGGGAAGAGCCACTCCTTCTGCGCGATGTACTCCTTGAAGATGTCGGTCTGCAGCGTGCCGTTGAGCACCGCCGGGTCGATGCCCTGGCGCTCGGCGGCGACCAGGTACATGCAGAAGACCGGGACGGCGGGGCCCGAGATCGTCATCGAGGTGGTGACGTCGCCGAGCGGGATGTCCCGGAAGAGGACCTCCATGTCGGCGGCGGAGTCGATGGCGACGCCGCAGTGGCCGACCTCGCCGAGCGAGCGCGGGTCGTCGGAGTCGCGGCCCATCAGGGTCGGCATGTCGAAGGCGACCGAGAGGCCGCCGCCGCCGGCGGCCAGGATCATCTTGTAGCGCTCGTTGGTCTGCTCGGCGTTGCCGAACCCGGCGAACTGGCGGATGGTCCAGGTCCTGCCCCGGTAGCCGGTCGGGTGCAGACCGCGGGTGAAGGGGTACTCGCCGGGCCAGCCGATCCGCTCGAACCCCTCATAGGCGTCTCCGGGGCGGGGCCCGTAGACCGGCTCCACAAAGTCGCCGGAGAGCGTGGTGAAGTCCGCGTCGCGCTTGCGGGCCTTGTCGTAACGGGCCTGCCAGCGACGGCGGCCTTCCTCGATGGCGTCAGCGTCCATGCTTCGAATTTACTAGGACGTCCTAGTAAATGTCGATGGCGAACCTCCGCACATCTGTGCGGAGGTGGGGGGCTCAGACCTTGACGGGCTCCGGCCGGGCGCCGTTCACCAGCGGCAGCGTCTCGCGGACGACCTTCCGCTCGACGAAGAACGCGGCCGTCGGGATGGTGCCGCTGATCAGGACCCACGCCAGCTTGCCCATCGACCAGCGGGCCTTGGAGCCCAGGTCGAAGGCGAAGATCAGATAGATGATGTAGAGCACACCGTGGAGCTGGGAGACCGCGAAGGTCAGGTCCTCACCGGTGTGGAAGCCGTACTTGGCGACCATGCAGCCGCAGAGCACGAGCAGCATGACGGCGGTCACGTACGCCATGACGCGGTAGCGGGTCAGCACGCTGGATTTCATGCCGTCGAGCGTAACCGTACGTTCCGGGCGATCTTCGCGCGGGTCGCCCTCGGGCGGGCGCGGGGCTCAGGACTCGTCGAAGTCCGCCGCCGCGACCCGCAGCGGGCGCAGCATCGCGAAGATCTCCGCGCACTCCTCGGCGTCGTACGCGCCGAGCCCGAAGTCCATCGCCATCAGGTCCCGGGTGGCCGCCTCGACCACCTCGCGGCCCTTCTCGGTGATCGAGGCGAGGGTGCCGCGCCCGTCGTTGGGGTTCGGGCGCTTGGCGACAAGACCGGACCTGACCAGGCGGTCGACGGTGTTGGTCACCGAGGTGGGGTGCACCATCAGCCGCTCGCCGATCTTGGACATGGTCAGCTCACCGGCCTTGGAGAAGGTGAGCAGCACCAGGGCCTCGTACCGGGCGAAGGTCAGCCCGTACGGCTTGACCACGGCGTCGACCTCGCCGAGCAGGATCTGGTGGGCGCGCATGATCGAGGTGATCGCGGCCATCGAGGGGACCGGGCCCCAGCGCTTCTGCCAGAGTTCGTCGGCGCGGGCGATGGGGTCGAAGGGGAGACTGAGCGGCTTCGGCACGCGTCGACCTTACCCACTGGTCATATGACGGTCAGCCGTGTCTCGCCTTTCGGTCGCCCGGGTCCGCTCCGCGTCAGGCCGCCCGCCCGGCGCGGCGCAGTTCGAGGACGAGCAGCGGGACGCAGACCGTGGCCAGCACCCCGGTGCCCGCCACCACCAGGTGCACCGGGACGAACTCGGCGGCGAGCCCGGCCCCGGCCATCCCGAGGCCCTGCACGGTCATCATGCCCGCGCTCATCAGGGTCATGGCCCGGCCGCGCCGGTCCTCGGGGACGGCGGCGACGAACCAGGCGTCGAGCCCGAGGGTGTACGCGGAGGCCGCCCCGGCCACCACGAGCGCGAGCGCGGCGAGGGCCAGGCCGGGGCGCAGCCCGTACACCAGGAACGGCAGGAAGCCGGTGAGCAGCAGCGGGACGACGATCCGGGAGCGGGTGCGGGCGCTGAGCGCGGATCCGGCGAACAGTTCGCCGACGACGGTGCCGAGCGGCAGCGCGCCCATCAGCAGGCCGACGGCGACGCCCCCGGCGCCGATGGCGGCGGTGTACGGGGCGACCAGCGCCTCCGGGACGACGGCGAACAGCGGCGGCACCCAGAACAGCAGCATCAGGGCGCGGATCCGGCGGTCCTTGAGGATGCCCCAGGTGCCCCGGACGCCCTGGCGGGGGTCCCCGGCGGCGGCCCGGGCCGGACGCCGTGCGGTGCCGAAGCGGAGGATCAGGGCGGAGCCGACGAAGGTGGCGGCGGTGACGGCGATGGCGCCGCGCGGGGTGAGCACGGTGAGCAGCAGACCGCCCACGCCGAAACCGGCGACCAGGGTGCTCTGGGTGACGATCCGCAGCAGCGAGCGGCCGAGGACGAAGAGCTCGCCCTCGCCGAGGATGTCGGCGAGGGTGGCGATCCGGGTGCCCTGGAACACGGGCGCGACGGCGGCGACGGCGCAGCGCAGCAGGAGCAGGGCGGCGACCGGGGTGCTGGGGAGCACCATCAGGGACACGCACAGGGCGCAGATCAGGTCGCAGCCGACGAGGACCCGGCGGGGCGGGATGCGGTCGGCGACCCCGGCGAGCAGGGTGCCGCCGAGGAGGTAGGGCAGGAAGCCGAGGGCGAAGGTGAGGGAGGAGAGCAGCGGCGAGCCGGTGAGGTCGTAGACGAGGACGGTGAGGGCGAGCTCGCTGACGACGACGCCGAGGAGGGAGCAGAGGTGGGCGGCGAACACCCGGCGGAACTCGCGGACGGCGAAGACGGCTCCGTAGCCGGCGGACCGGGCGTCGGACCGGCCGTCGTCGGCGGGCTCGGGAGATCCGGCGGGGGCGGCGGGGGCGGCGGGGGCCGGGCCGGGGGTGGGCGCGGGGCTGGGGTGTGCGGGCGCGGTCGGGGGCGCCTGGGTGTCCTGCGTGGGCATGGCAAGAGCTTCGGGCGCGGCGCGACCGGGCTCTAGACTTTCGGCTCCAGCCGAATGTTGCCGTCCTGCCCCGGCCCAGGCCCAGGCCCTGCCCCCCGGCCGCACCGCCCTCACCTCCGGAGGTCCCGTGCCGTACCACCTGCGTTTCGGCGAGGCCGATCCGCTGCGCATCCGGTTCGCGATCTCGCCGCTGTGGGAGACCCACAGCGCGGTACGGGTGCTGATCCGGCCGCGCCAGCAGGTCTACCACCTGCCCTGGCTGCGCCGGATCGCCGAGGCGGCGCGCGGGCTCGACCTGACGCCGCTGCACCTGCTGATGCCGTTGCGCGGGCACAGCCCGGACTCGCTGTACCCGCCGCCGATCGGGCCCGCCGCCTCGTTCGAGGACGAGATCGCGCGGGTGCGGGCGGTACGGCCCGAGGTGGCGGGGCCCGATCTCGCGCGGGCCCTCGCGGACACCCCGGGGGCGGCGCGGACGGCGGAGGGGCGGCGGATGCTGGCCGATCCGGCGGGGGCGGTGGAGTGGCTGGCGGATCTCCTCCAGGAGGCGTGGGAGCGGCTGGTGGAGCCGGAGTGGCCGCGGCTGCGGGCGCTCCTGGAGGCGGATCTCGCGTACCACTCGCGGCGGCTCGCGGAGGGCGGTCTCGAACGGCTCTTCACCGAGCTGCACCCGGCGTTCGCGTGGTCGGCGGAGTCCTCGACGCTGAGCGTGGCCTACCGGGGCGAGCATGTGCGGACCCTGGAGGGCAAGGGCCTGGTCCTGGTGCCCTCGGTGTTCATCTGGCCGGAGGTGGTGAGCGGTTTCGACGCGCCGTGGCAGCCGATGGTGGCGTATCCGGCGCGTGGCATCGGCGGGCTGTGGACGGAGGCCAGGGAGCGGACGCCGCAGGCGCTGACCCGGCTCCTCGGCCGGGTCAGGGCGGACGTGCTGTGCGCCCTTGAGGACCCGGCGGGCACCTCGGCGCTCGCGCACCGGCTGGGGCTCGCGCCCTCCTCGGTGTCGGCGCATCTGTCGGTGCTGCGGGCGGCGGGGCTGCTGACCTCGCGGCGGTACGGGCACCAGGTGCTGTACGAGCGGACGCCGCTCGGGATCGCGCTCGCGGTGTCGCAGCCGGACGCCGACTGACCGTTATGTCACGATAGGCCCGACTCATCGCCCTGCCCGTGCGGCTGCGCCGCGCGTCGGCGGGCGCCGTCCTGTGACCCGACCCTGGGGGCCGGATGTTCCGTCGCTCCGTCACCGTCCGGCTCGCCTCGCTCACCGTCGCCGCCGCGCTGCTGCTCACCGGCTGCGGCGGGGACGACGAGGGGGCGGGCTCGCCCGTCGGCCCGCCGTCCGCGCGCGGCGAGGCCGCCCCGCCGACCGGCGGTTCGCCGTTCTGGGTGGACCCGGAGAGCGACGCGGCGCGCCAGGTGCGCCAGTACGAGGCGCAGGGCCGGGCGGAGGACGCCAAGGTGCTGCGGCGGATCTCGGAGCGGCCGGTGGCCGACTGGCCGGCCGGCGACCACCCCGGGCCCGACGTGGCCCGGGCGGTCAAGGGCGCGGCGCCCGACCTCCGTACCGTGGTGTTCGTCGCGTACAACATCCCGCACCGCGACTGCGGCATGTACTCGGCGGGCGGGGCGCACGACGCGCAGGCGTACCGGAGCTGGGTGGACCAGTTCGCGTCGGCGATCGGGGACGCGCCCGCGATCGTGGTCCTGGAGCCGGACGCGGTGCCGCACATCGTGGACGGCTGCACGCCGGGCGAGTACCACGAGGAGCGGCTCGCGCTGCTCGGCGAGGCGGTGGACCGCTTCAAGCGGCAGCCGCGCACCAAGGTGTATCTGGACGCGGGCAACCCGGCGTGGATCGACACCCCGTCGAAGCTGGTGGAGCCGCTGCGCCGGGCAGGCGTGGAGCGGGCCGACGGCTTCGCCCTGAACGTCTCCAACTTCCAGACCAACGACGTCGTACGGGGCTTCGGCGCGGGTCTTTCCCGGCTGCTCGGCGGCACCCACTTCACGGTCGACACCAGCCGCAACGGCGACGGCCCGCTGCCCGGCGACCGGGCCGAGGCGTGGTGCAACCCGCCGGGCCGGGCGCTCGGCGTGCCGCCCACCGACCGGACCGGCGACGACCTGGTCGACGCGTATCTGTGGATCAAGCGGCCCGGCGACTCGGACGGCCCCTGCCGGGGCGGCCCGGCCGCCGGTACCTGGTGGCCGGACTACGCCCTGGGCCTGGCCCGGCGCGCCCGGTCCTGACCGGGGCCGGGGCCGGAGCCGGGGCCGTCGGCCCGTACTCCGGCCTGGTCTTCGTCCTCGGGCGTCAGCTCACCTGGATCCACCGCGCCTCGGACGGGATGCCGTCCTGGTCGGTGCCGAACAGCATGTACCAGCCGGGCGGCACCAGGGTGCGGTCGGTGGGCACGGTGACCGTGACGGTGAGGCCGTCCGGCGCCTTGGTGAGCGCGAGGTCGATGGAGCGCTGTTCGACGTCGGTGGTGTGGGTGACGGCGCTGGGGCGCATCAGCCGGGCCTTGGTGATGCGGGCCGCGTCCTTGGTCCTGAAGGTGGCGCGGCCGTTCTGGTCGAGTTCCCTTGGGCCCTCGCCGAGGGTCGGCCGGTCGGTGCCCGCGCGGTGCAGGGCGGGCGGCGTGAAGACCTCGATGCGCTGTTCGAAGGTGCCGAGCTTGGTGTTGTCGGCGTCGTCGAAGAGCGGGTCGGAGCCGAAGGTGGCGACCCGGCCGTCGGGCAGCAGCAGCGCCTCGGAGTGGTAGTTGCGGCCGACGGTGGGTTCGGCGGCCTCGCTGAAGGCGTTGCTCCGGGGGTCGTAGAACTGGGCCTTGAGGATGTCGCTGCCGCTGCGGCCCCGGTAGTCGGCGGAGCCGCCGCTGGTGAAGACCGTGTCGTCGGGCATCAGGACGCTGCTGAGGTAGCGGGTGCCCTGCGGCAGCGTCGGCCCGTCGCTGAAGGCCGGGCTGTCCTTGGAGAGGTCGATGATCGAGGTGCGGGCGGTGGCCGCGGTCGACTCGCCGACCCCGCCGCCGCCGAGCACCATCACCTTCTGCGCCTGCGCGGGCGGCAGCAGCAGGGACGCGGAGGTCTCCAGCTGGTCGGGGTCGGTGAGCCCGCCGAGCTTGGTGAAGGAGTTCTTCTCCAGGTCCCACAGGCCCGGCTCGCGGCCCTTGTCGGCGGGCCCGTACCCGGCGTTGGAGCCGGTGTAGAGGAGCTTGCCGCCCTTGGTGAGGAACAGTGCCGGGTAGGTGGGGAAGTAGCGGAACGGGCCCTTCGACCACTTCTTCGTCCTCGGGTCGTACAGCTCGTTGTCGCCGGGGACGACGTCGCCGACGTCGTTGAGCCCGGACACCGCGAGCACCCTGCCGTCGTCGAGGGTGACGAGGGTGGGGTACCAGCGGGCGTCCTTCATGGGCGCGACCGGCACGTACCGCTCGGCCTTCGGGTCGAACTCGTACGCCGCCTTGATGCCCTGGAAGTCCTGCTTCTCGGTGGTGAGTTTCTGCGCGAGGCCGTAGACGTTGTCGGCGTCGTCGCCCTTGAGGCCGACCACCTCGTACTGCGCGGCCTCGGTGGTGAGGGCCTGCGGCCCCGGCTTGAGGGCCTCGACGAAGACCCGCGCCTCGGCGGCGGTCACCTTGGTCTTCCAGGGCTTCATCTGGCCGCTCTTGAAGTACGAGATCTCGAACTCGCGCTTCGCCTTGGGCACCGTGACGTCGACCTTGGAGATGTACTCGACGCCTGACGGGGACCGGAAGACGGTGCCCTTCCTGAGGGTGACGGCCCGGTCGGGGCTCTCGTTCTTGACCCGCATCCCGCCGCCGGCCTTCTTCACCTCGCCGTCGAGGACCTCGTAGCGGGCGGTGCCGCCCGCCACGAGAAGGCGGCCGTCGGGCAGCTGGCTGTGGCCCGAGCAGAAGAAGTCCTCCGGGGTGGGGATCTTCTTGAAGGTGTTGGCGACCGGGTCCCACAGGACGGTGTCGAAGGTGCCCGCGTCGAACTTCTTCTGGTTGTTGCCGGAGCCCGCGATCAGCAGCACCTTGCCGGTGTGCAGCAGGGCGGCGTGGATGGCGTTGACCTTGTACTGCTCGGGTACGTCGACCACCGCCCAGGAGCCGTACTTCTTCAGGTAGCCGGGCTGGGCGATCTTGTACGCGTGGTACTTCTCGGTCGCGAAGGAGACGGCGGCCGGGGCGTTCAGGGCGGCGAGGACGAGCACCGCGCCGCTGCCGAACAGGGTCTTCTTGAACTGCTTGGACGGCCGGTAGGCCATGACTCAGTTCCCTCCGGTCGTCGTGGGCGCGGGGGCGGTGCTGGGCGTGGGCCCGGTCTTGGCGGGGGTGCTGACCACGGTGACCGCGTCGGCGGCGACCCTGGCCAGGGCGCGGTCCCGGGTCCTGGCCCGGGCGGCGGCCCGGACCCGCAGCCCGCGCCGCTCGCGCAGCCGGGTGACGGCCCAGACGGTGACCGGGGCGAGCGCGATGACCAGGGCGAGCACCGCCCAGGTGCGCATGGCCGCGTGGGTGTGGCCGAGGCGCACGGAGGCGACCAGGGACGCGATGAGCACCGCGGCCCAGTAGAGATGGATGCGGAAGGTGAGGATCCGGTCGGGGCTGGCCTCGCCGCCCTTGGGGGTGACGACGAACCGGCCGCGGGTGCGCAGCACCGCGGAGCCGAGCGACTTGAGGTAGATCGGCGCGGACAGCGCGGACATCACCATGCCGGCCAGGCCGCCGGAGCCCTCGGGTTCGTGCGGCGAGACGTTGTGGCGCCGGTTCCAGAGGTAGAGGCCGATCTGCAGGGCGACGGCGTCGCTGTAGATCATCAGCCAGACCGCGGAGGAGACCTGGGTGCCGGAGGCGCCGAGCCACAGGAACAGCACGCAGGAGAGGATCCCGAGGAGCCAGTTGACGGCGGTCATCGGGTAGTAGACGAGCATCAGCGTGTAGTTGAGGAGCCGTCCCGGCGGGGTGCGGAAGGGTGCCTTCCAGTACTGCTTGAGCAGCGTCTCGTAGGTGCCGCGGGACCAGCGCAGCTGCTGGGTGAAGAAGTCGGTCCAGGAGGCGGGACCCTCGCCGACGGCGAGCACGTCGGGGGTGTAGACCGAGCGCCAGAAGTGCCCGGTGCCCGGGTTCTTGCGGCGGTGCAGCTCGAAGCCGGTCGCCATGTCCTCGGTGATGGAGTCGTACAGGCCGCCGACCTGCTTGAGGGCGGTGATCCGCACGATGTTGTTGGTGCCGACGAACATGGGGGCGCGGTAGCGGTTCCCGGCGCGCTGGATCAGCGAGTGGAACAGGAACTGCTGGGACTCGGCGGCCTTGGTGACGGCGGAGGTGTAGTTGCCGTACACCTGCGGTCCGACGACGAAGGCGACGTCGGGGTCGCGGAAGTAACCGAGCATCCGCTCCAGGAAGTTCGGCAGCGGCACGTGGTCGGTGTCGACCGAGGCGAAGAAGTCGTAGCCGTCGCCGTGCATCGCGAGCCAGGCGTTGTAGTTGCCGTGCTTGGTGCGGGCCTTGTGGACGCCCTTCCTGCGGTTCCACTCGGGGACACCGGCGCGGGTGAAGTGGCGGACGCCGAGTTCGGCGCAGAGCGCCTTGGCGGCGGCGTCGTCGCCCTCGTCGAGCAGCCAGACGTCGAGCGGTCCTTCGTGGCGCAGCTTCACCGCGCCTTCGAGGGTGGCCCGGACCATGGCGAGCGGTTCCTTGCCGGGCACGTACGTGGTGAGGAAGGCGACCCGGGTGCCGCGCTGGGCGCGCACCGGTATCGGATCCCTGGCCACGAGCGTGGCGTGCGCGATCGAGGTGACGTTCACCAGCATGAAGAAGCAGATGAGGCCGATCGAGACCAGCATCACGGTGTCGTACGGGACCCGCCAGCGGTCGTCGCCCTCGCGCACCGTCCAGTGGGTCGGCCACACGAGGTAGGCCAGGAGCAGCGCGGAGAGCAGCGGCGCGAGGCCCATCAGGAGGATCGCGCGTATTCGGTGCGGCTCCTTCGAGAGCAGACTCCGGTACTGCACCCGGTAGGGCCCGTTCGCCGGGTCCGGTTCCGTGAGGGGACCGGCGAGTCGGCTGTAGGTGTCGTAGTCGTAGCCTCCCGGCCGCACGGTGCCTCCAGCTGTCTTCGAACCTGTCGATAGCCCCACGAAAAGGGACATTCATCGGCGTGTCGACTGGAGGCGTCCGTGCGAGGGTTTTTACGGAAGGCGACCCTTTCGGCGCAACGCGTAGCGGACGGCACGCTGGGTGACCGGGTTCAGCTCGTCGAGCGCGGCGAGCAGATCGCCCAGGTGTTCGAGGGTGTCGAGGGCGGCCTCGGCGCCCGCCGGATCGACCCCCTCGTACAGCTCCATGCCGACGAACGAGGCCGCGACGGCCCGGGCGAGCCCGGCCGGATCGGCAAGGCCGTCCAGCGGCCCGCCCGCCAGGACCCGGCGCAGCACCCGCTCGATCTCGGTGATCCACAGATCGAGACCGGCCGCCGTGGCGGTCACCAGACGCGGCTGGGTCTGCGCCCCCGCGAGCAGCTGGCCGAGCACGGCGACGTGCCCGGCGGCCCGCTCCTCGGCGTGCATCTCCCGTGCGAACGACAGGAGTTCGGAGAGGCTGCCGACCCCTTCGAGCCGGTCACGGTAGCGGGCCACCCGCTGCTCGGAGCCGAACCGGCAGGCGGCGGCGAGGAGTTCGTCGACCGAGCCGAAGTGGTAGAAGATCAGCGCCTGGTTGACCCCGGCGGTGGCGGCCACCGAACGGGCCGAGGTCTTGGCGATGCCCTGCTCGACCAGGGTGCGCAGGGCGCCCTGGAGCAGCCGGGTCCTGGTGTCCTCGGCGCTCACGCCCTGGCCTCCTCGCGCACCGGGCGCAGGCCGGGACGGACCCCGCAGCGGCGGACGTCGGCGTACGAGGCGGTGAAGGAACCCTCGTAGCCGAACAGCGGGCCGACGAACCGGTTGACCACCCGGACCCGGATCCGGAACCGGCCGGTGCGCTCGTCGAAGGACTCCCGCACCTCGGCGTCGGCGCCGATCAGGTCCGGCACGCGGACGTCGACCGGACCCTCGCGGAACCGGTGCTCGCCGGAGCGGATGAGCAGCGAGCCGTCCGGCTCGGCGGTCATCCGCAGCTCGCTGGCGAGGTGCTGATGGGTGCCCAGGTAGTCGAGCACGCAGCCGCGCTCGGGGCTGTGTACCATCGTCGCGTCGAACCGGCGCGGCCCGCCGGGCATCGCGAAGGTGCGCACGAAGGTGACGGTCTCGCGGCCGTACGAGTCGCGGTAGGGCACGTTCTCGATGGTGAACGGGACCTGGCGGCCGGTGCGCGGCAGCAGGATGTTCCGGGTCCCGCCGAGCGCGAGGAACGGCCGGATCAGCGGCCGGACCGCACCGCCCGCGTGCCAGATCCGGTCCATGACACCGCGTCCGACGCACAGCTCGCCGCTGTCGAGGCCGACCGAGAAACGCCGCTGGAGCTCGGGGTGCAGCCGCCCGAACTGCTCCTCCCCCATCGCGGTGCGGAAGATCGAGGTGGCCGTCGTGGTCGTGGTCGTGGTCGTGGTCGTGGTCACGGTCGCTCCAGGGTGGCGAGAAGGCGCGGCGCCGGACGGGACCGCCCGGGCGGGGTGCGCAGACAGCGGCGCGCGGCCGGGGTGTGCGGAGCCGGCGGTACGAGCACGGCGGCGGCGAGCCCGAGCACGGTGAGCGGCACCGCGACGAGCGAGACCGCGCCGAGCGGCAGCCAGGTCGCGATCAGCGGCACCGCCACCAGGGCGATCCGGGCGGCCAGTTCGAGCAGCCAGTGGGTGCGGGCCCGCTCCGGGGTGACCCCCTCCTCGCACCACAGCCGCAGCCGGTCGAACGACCAGGCGGTGGCCCACCCCATCAGCGGCCGCACCAGCAGCCGGTCGGCGACCGCGCCGAACCGGCCCCAGCGCGGCCGGTAGTCGTACCCGGTGAGGAACCGCACCCCGTCCCCGTCCCCGCTCGGCACATACCGCCAGTACCCGCTGCCCTCCGCGAGCGGCGACAACCACTCGGCCGAGGCGAACCGCAACGCCGAGACCCGGTCGCCGCCGGCCCGGTGGCGCTCCCCCGCGGAGACACCGGTGCCGGCGACGGCCAGGAAGGGCAGCACGCGCACGGCGTACCGGAAACGCCGGGGCGCGCCCTCGGCGCCCGGCAGGTAGGAGATCTCGGTGAACCGCAGATCCCACCGCTGGTGCTCGGCCGGATCCTGGGTCCGCTCCCAGAGCGTCTCCATCTCCGCCCGCACCCGCGCTTCCACATAGATACCCATGCGACCTGCCCTTTCCCCCTCTTTGAGCGACCGCTCAAAACGGCGCCCAGAAGGAAAGTAGCTGGTTTTGAGCGAGTGCTCAAGAGCAGACGAGGGGGAGTTTGAGCGACCGCTCAAGCAGCTGCGGACCAGGCACCGCTCGGCCAGACGTCATACGCGTCATACGCTGGCCCCATGGCCAAGACGCGCATCAGCATCAGCCTCGAACAGCAGCAGGCCGAGCGCATCAGACGGCACGCCGAGCGGGCGGGCCTGGATGTGTCCGCGTATCTCGTGCACGCCGCCACCCGGCAGATGGCGGAGACCGAGGCCATGGAGGCACAGTTCGCGGACGTGGACGCCGTGATCGCGGCGACGGAGGCACAGGCCCGGGAGGCGGACGGCCGGGCCGAGGAGATGACCCAACAGGAGCGGCAGGAGATCGAGGCCGCCCTGGACCTCGTCTACGGCCCGGACCGGGCGGACCCCCGCCCCGGGCGGGCCGCACCGAGTGCATCGCCTGCGCGACGGGCTTCGACCTGACCGACCGGCGCCGGATCGGCACCATGCCCGGCCGGGCCGAACTGCCCGCGAGGAAACACCCCGACGCGGTGGACGCCCGCGTGGCCCTGGCCGCGGCGAAGCACGACAGCGCGGTCATCTTCACCAGCGACCCGGGGGACATCACGGCGTACCTGGCCGTACCGAACCCGGCCGACGTGCACGTCCAGGCGGTCTGACGGACCGCGCCCCGACCCGAAAGGGTCGGCCTTCGACGTCAGACGGTGGCGACGGCGAGCATGTGCGAACTCGCCGCCAGCAGATCGGGGTGTGGCTCCGCGAGACGGGCCGCCGTGAGCGCCGCCTCGAACATGGGCGAGCCGATCAGGCTCTCCTTGGTGTGCTGCTCGGTCGCCTTGAGAGCGGCCCACACCGGCCCCTCGATCCCGTAGACCACCGGGTCCGCCAGACCGGCGTCCCGCAGCTCGACGGCCAACCCTTCGCCCGTGTGGAAGTAGGCGCTGGTGAACCCCTTGCGCCCGGGTTCGTGGATGCCGGTGACGAGGATGTCGGCGACCGCATCGCGTACGCGGTCAACGGTGAGCATCGTGGTGGCGACATGTTCGAACACCGAGGCATAGCGGCCGATGGCCGCCGCCACGACCAGCCCGCCGGGGCGGACCACCCTGGCCGCCTCCCGCAACGCCTGGATACGGTCGGCGCGATCGAGCAGGTGATACAGCGGGCCGAGGACCAGGGCCACGTCGTACGAGTCGTCGCTCGCGCTCAGCGCCCTGGCATCACCGAGTTCGGCGGGGACCCCGGCAGCCCTCGCCTCCTCGACGTGGCGGGGCACCGGGTCGACGAGATCGACCGCGTACCCGTCCCTGATCAGCCATCGGGCATGTGCACCGGGTCCGCCGCCGATGTCGAGGACACGGGCGGGCGCGACCGGGAGATGCCGCAGGAGCAGCTCCTGCGTACGGATCATCTCCAGGGCGCCATCGGCGCTTCCGGTGAGCCGCTCGGACTCGTTGATGGTCTCGCTGTAGAAGGCGATGATCTCGGGACCTACGGAAGGTGTGGGCATGAGAGTGATTGTGGCCGCTGGCGGGAGGCAGAGACAGCCCCTTAGCCTGACCGGTCAACCGGTCAATACCTCCTACGCCGAGGAACATACATGCCGCTCCTGAAGTACGAGCAGATCGCCGAGAGCCTGCGCGGTCGCATCGCCGACGGGGAGTTCCCGCCCGGCTCGCTCCTGCCGTCCAGCCGAGATCTTTGCGAACAGTGGTCCGTCTCGCGCGCCACCGCCATCAAGGCCATGGAGACATTGAGAGCCGATGGCCTGGTCACACCGCACCAGGGACGCGGATTCTCCGTGGCGGACACGCCCGTCGCCAGGCCCGCCGGAGGACGCGGTACGGGCACCCGCCGCGTCGAGGGCGCGATGCCGTACCGGCGGCTGGGCACTCCGGAACCGCTTGTGCCGCCGTCGCACGTCGCCGAGGCGCTCGGACTGGCGAGCGGCGTACGCGCGCTGCACCGGGCCCGGCTGACCCTGATGGAGGACAACCGGCCGCACTCCTTGACCACGGCCTGGTTCCCGCCCGACATCGCCGACGCCTGCCCGCGGCTCGGCCAGAGCGGGCCGATCGCCGAAGGGACGACCCACTACGTCCGGCGCACGACCGGGCGGAGCCCGGTGCGCGGCGCGGACCTCACCTCGGTCCGTCTCGCGACCAGCGCTGAGGCGGACCTTCTCCAGGTGAAGCGCCCCTGCGCCGTGGCCGTGGTGCTGCACACGGCTTACGACGCCGAGGACAGGCCGCTGGTCTGCGAGGAGGGCGTCACACCCGAAGGGATCTGGGAGCGCATGGACACATATTCGATGGGGGTCGACGCTTGACTGGACCGGTGGACCGGTCCAGTTTAGTGACGGCGGAGCGCACCTGACGAGCGACCCCCTCCGCCGAGAGGAGCACTCGCATGCCCGCCTCACCCCCCGACCCCCACGTCGGCGAACCGAGCCGCGCCCTGCGCGTGCGGGCCGCCGACGGCTGGGAACGGTTCATGCGACGCGCCGAGACCCTGGCCGGTGACGAAGGCGCACCCGAGACCGGCCCTGACGGCTACGAGCAACACCCGCTGCTCGGCACCCTGGTGCGCGATGTCGCCTCGCGTGGACTCGGCCAGCTGGTCGCCGTCACCCATGAACTCGGGGAGCGAGGCCATCCGGTCCGACTGGCCCACATCCGCCCCGCATCCGGCGTCGAGTGGACCACGGCGGCGGACAACATCCGGGCGGCACCACCTCACGGCGGCACCGCCCGCTGACGGCCGCCAGCCGGCCAGGTGCCGCTCCACCGTCTCCACCTTCGACGTCAGACCGCCCGTCACACCCGGGCGGATGTCCGCCATCAACCACCCCTCACGGGATGCTGCCGCGAACTACAAACCCGTTCAACTCGCGGCCGCCGCCCGCTGCGGGCTCGACGTGCCCCGCTCCGTGATCACATCGGACCCCGAGCACGCCCGTACGTTCATGGGAGACGACACGGTTGTCTACAAGGGACTCGGAGGCGGGGTGCTCGGCCCCGAGGGGAGACAGTTCCTCCCGGTCGCGCTCGTCTCCGCCGACCAGGTCGACGACGGTGTAGGCAGCACGGCCCATCTGTTCCAAGAGTGCGTTGACAAAGCGTATGAGGTACGGCTGACGGTCATCGGCGACCGGATGTTCCCCGTTGCCATTCACGCGGGCAGCGAGACCGCCCGACTCGACTGGCGCACCGACTACCGCTCTCTCACCTACGAGCCGACCACCATGCCCTTGGCGGTCAAGAAGGCCGTACGCGCACTCATGAGCGAACTCGGCTTGCACTTCGGCGCCCTGGACTTCGCCGTCACGCCGGACGGGCGGTGGGTGTTCTTCGAGGTGAACCCCAACGGACAGTGGCATTGGCTTGCCGTCAAAGCCGGTGTCCCGCTCGTTGAAGCCATGGCCGATGCCCTGCAAGGAGACCGCCCGTGACCGACGTACCCCATTGGACCACCGCCGCTGAGGCACTCGCGGACAAGGTGACCGCCGACGCGCCCGCGTGGCACGACGCGGTGAGCAGCACCCCGCGGCATCAGCTCGTCCCCCGTTGGTGGCGATCGATCCCGGGCAGCCCCGCGCGGGAATGGGATCTCGTCAGTCCGCCCGAGGACTCCGCCGAACGGCTGGCGGCCGCGTACACGGATGCCACTCTGGTGACGCGCGTCGGCCCTTTGCACGCCGACCAGGCCGAACACGGGGAGCGCGGGAAGGGCGAACCCACGTCGTCTTCCACGCTGCCGGGGCTCATCGTCTCGATGGCTGACCGGCTCCGCGTCGGGCCTGGAGACAGGGTGCTGGACGTAGGAACCGGCTCCGGCTACTCCGCCGCTCTGTTCGCGCACCGCTTCGGCGACGAGTCCGTCACCAGCGTCGACGTGGACCCGTACGTGGTGGAAGCCGCCCGCGCCCGGCTCGCCGACTTCGGACGCGCGCCCCGCCTGGAAGCACTTGACGCCACGGGGGAACTCCCGGACGACGAGTACGACCGCATCATGGCGACCGTGTCTGTGCGCCCCGTTCCCGCATCGTGGCTGCGCGCACTGCGCCCCGGTGGTCGGCTCGTCACGACGATCGCTCACACGGCGCTGTTGATCACGGCGGACATGGGGCCGGACGGAGTCGCCCGGGGCAGCGTCCAACCGGATCCGGCAACGTTCATGGAGACTCGGCAGAACGCGGACTACCCGCCCAAGCTGAACAACGTCTTCGTGTCGGCCCGTGTGCGCGAGGGCGACGACGTACGGAGCCCGAACGGGCCGATTCCCGATCTGTGGCAGGAATGGTCGCTCCGATGGCTGTACGAGCTGGACACCCCCGGTGTCGAGACGCGCGCGGCCACCTACCCGGACGGTGGGCGTGTGGTGTGGCTGCTCGCGGCTGACGGATCGTGGGCCCGAGCCGAGGAGGCGGGGGGCCCCCCCCGGCCCCCCGGGGGGGCCCCCCCCCCCCCGGGGCCGCCGCGGGGGGGGCCCCCCCCCCGGGGGGGGGGGCCCCCCCTACCACCGGTATTAAATTGAGGCGGGGGTTTAAACCC